>CANRND010000017.1 GCA_947631905.1 uncultured Clostridia bacterium
AGGACGGCACACGAGAGCTGACCTTAAAAGAATTGGAAGAAGAATTGAGTTCGGATTTGGATGGAGCAACTCCACCATACAAAATGAGAACAGGGCATAGCCCTCGTTCGCATTTTGTGATCGACGAATTTCTGCGCGAGTTGAGGGTGGAGGCGCGAGCGAGAGCGAGCGGTTTGCGGGCGAATTGCAGGATAACAGCTGAGCTTGCCGCAAACTTGACAATTGATAATTGTCAACCGGGGCGCGCCGCCAAAGGCGCAACTCTGCGCAGGTCCACCACGTCGCGGCAAAGCGGAGTTTTGAGCGAACCACCTCACGGTGTTTCGCATCTTTTGTCCGCTTGCCGCTCCTCTTCCCAAAAAATCTTGCTTCGCAATCTTTTTTGGGAACCCCAACAGGGCATAGCCCTCGTTCGCATTTTGTGATCGACGAATTTCTGCGCGAGTTGAGGGTGGAGGTGCGAGCGAGAGCGAGCGGTTTGCGGGCGAATTGTGCAGGGATGAGGCAACAATTTTATATGGGGGTATAGCTCAGTTGGTAGAGCGCTTGAATGGCATTCAAGAGGTCACGTGTTCGACTCACGCTATCTCCACCACGCAAGGGACGGCAAGGCCGTCCTTTTTGCGTGGTGGAGATAGCGCAGAAGAGAAACGTGCATTCACGTGTTCGCCCCGCGCGAAGTTCTGTTTCTCTAAGCGCGGCACGAGCGCGGAGCGCGAAGTACACACGCCCTACCACGCAAGGGACGGCAAAGCCGTCCTTTTTGCGTGGTGGAGATAGCGCAGAAGAGAAACGTGCATTCACGTGTTCGCCCCGCCCGCTCATTCTATGTTGACTAAGGGCGGCACGAGTGCGGAGCGCGAAGTACTCACGCCCACCACGCAAGGGGACGGCAAAGCTGTCCTTTTTGCGTGGTGGGGCAATGTTTACCTAGAACGAACCACTTTTATGGTAGGTTTTGCGTTTTTCTTTTGTGCTTATTGACATTTTTTGATTTCTATGCTATATTGATTGTGCGACGCATTTTTAATATTCTATTTTAAGGAAATACTCTTTCTTTCACCTTAAAATAGGAAAATATGTCGCAATATTAAGAGGGGCGTTTTTTGTACAGTTCCACGAGGGGCGCCTCTTTACTTATCGGAGAAAAATATGTCGAATACTCAACCAAAGAAAGGACATCCAATCCTAAAATTCTTAATTATATTTTTAATAATTTTTGTTTGCGTCTTTGCTGTCGTCAAATTTGTGGATTATCAAAATTCAAAACAACAAATTGACAAGGGCGGTACGACGCAAGGAAATCACAGCGGAGACAAACAGCTTTTTCGTCGTTCTGCAAACATAAATGATATTACATATAGCTTGGATTTGGACTTGTCCAGCCTCGGTGAAAAATGTACTATTACGCCCAATGTTGATATTGACGGCTTGGAGATCACGCTGAATTTTTTAGACAAAAATGAAAATTTGCTTGATTCTATCGTAAAACAGTTGGGGAATGTCAAAGAGGGAGTACAAGTGAGTTTTTCGGTTTCTTTATTTGATATGAACCTGTCGGTTGCTTGGAATACAAAATATGATTCCATTGCAGTAACCGGCGGAACGGTTTCTTATTTCGCATAAATTCGTTTTAGGCAATACCGCCCAACTATCGGTAACCTAAAACGGATTTTTTCGGGTTAGGTTGCTTTATTATATCAAGTATTACTGTGAGGATTTTATGGATTTTATTTCATGGTTGAGCAGATTTATGGCTGTTCCGATTTGGATAATCGGCGCGATCGCTTTTTTGAGCGGCATCGTCGCTATTTATAAGAATATTTCGGAAATCCGCGAAATGTTTCATAAGTTCAAGGGTTTTGTAAAAAAAGTAATGGATTCGCATAAACGGCGCAAAAGAAGAAAATACAACGAAACTGTGGCTTCGGAAAGCTATCTGAAATGGCAGAATAAGTTACTTGATGATATATACGATCCGATTATACGTGAATATAATACAAGGAAAAGTCCCAATGTCCCTGCTTGCGAGAGGGCAGTTTGTTTTCCAAATTCCGATAACGCCTATCAATACGAGGCCGTGTATTTTAAGGTTGATGAAAATATGTACCCTTATCCGTTTGAGGGAATGAGTAATAAGAAGGAACTGATAAAGTGTGAGCTGTCGAAAAAAAAATTATCTCACAAAACATATGTAAAATACAAACCTAAGACGAAAGAGCAAAAAAGGTTTTATAAACTTATGAAGCCCACGATCAGTTTTCCCGACAATATCGGGTATGCCCTCAACAAAATTTCATTTGAAAACGGTTTCCATTTTACCGCCAGAGCGTGTACATACAAAATGAATGTCTGCACCTCAAACATAATGGAATATGAATTATACAACCTGTATCTGAGAGAAAAGAAAGGCAAAAGTACAAATATAGACAAACTGAAAGAGCTGAACACCAGAAATCATATCCACAATATCTTTCAAAACAGAATGGATCGTATCTTTACAAGCGGGGAAGGCCGGAGCGCTCTTTTGGGCGTGCAAGCGATGGTTTTCTGCAAAAACAACTTTACAAATCGCTACGATGTGTTAAGAATACGTAGAAGCGATAAGGTGGATGCAAAGTCAGGTTTTTTGCAGTTTGTGCCTTCCGGCGGATTTAGCGCGTTAAACAATAGTCTCGATTATGATACTCAGATTGACGAATTTTCTGTTGCAAAGGCGATACTCAGAGAATTATTAGAAGAATGTTTTGGGGAGGAAGATTTTTCGGGAAGAAAACGGAGTTCCGCAGAAAGTATATATTCGGATAAAATAGTGGATAAATTATTTAGCGGAAAGCAAGTCTACTTTAAGTTTATCGGCAGCGCTTTCAGCTTGGTGAGTTTAAGGCATGAACTATGCTTTTTGCTCGTCATAGAAGATAAGGAAATTATAAATTTGATCCGTGAAAACGAAGAATGTTCCAATGTTATCCAATTTATTTCGGTTGATAATTTGAAAGACGAATCATTCTGGAATTATAATGTCGGGAACAGTAACATCAATGATTGTAGATTGCTAAATCCTACCAGTGCCGCTCTTTGGAATATGGTGCAAAAAACCGATTTTTATCAAAATCTAATAAGGCATAAATAGGTGTTATGTCATTTGGTTAAGGGATTACCCTACCACGCAAGGGACGGCAAAGCCGTCCCTTGCGTGGAGATAACGAGATTACTTCGCGCTGTTGGCGCTCGTGCCGACCTTAGAAAAATAAAGAAGCCTCGGTCGGGGCGAACTCGGCACGATTCCGAGCGGCTTATTATCTCCACGCAAAAGGCACCCTTGCGGGTGCCTTTTTTGGTGGAGATAACGAGATTCGAACTCGTGGCCTCTGCGTTGCGAACGCAGCGCTCTACCAACTGAGCCATATCCCCATGGTGGGAACAACAGGGCTCGAACCTGTGACCTCACGCATGTGAAGCGTGCGCTCTAACCAACTGAGCTATGCTCCCAAAAGCATGTTCTATTTTACATGCTTTTTTTTGTTCTGTCAACCGTTTTTCAAGAGAAATTTTGTCTTTTGTCAATTCCTTCCGTAAACGCTTTTTCCGAAGCTGTCCATTGCCACGACGAGGGGAAACTCCTCCACGGTCATTTCGTATACCGCTTCGCTCAACAAATCGGGGAACGCGATACACCGCATTTTCTTTACGGCGTTGCCGTAGGTCGCGCCCGCGCCGCCGATCGCCGCAAAATACACTTTTCCGTTCCGTTGCAGGGCTTTTCCCGTCTCTTCGCTCATTTCGCCCTTGCCGATCATGCCGCCCAGTCCTAAATCGAGCAAGCGGGGAGCGTAAGCGTTCATCCGCGCCGATGTTGTGGGGCCGCAACTCCCGCAGACCTTTCCCGCGGGCGCGGGGCAGGGACCCGCATAGTAAATGATTGCATTTTCAAGCGGAAAGGGGAGCGGTTCGCCGCGATCCAAAAGTTCGAAGAGCCGCTTATGCGCGCAGTCCCGCGCGGTGTAGATTGTTCCCGAGAGCAGTACGCTCTCTCCCGCATGCAGATCGGAGAGGACTTGGGGGGAGAGGGGAAGCGTGAGCCGTTTCATCACAAGATCTCCTTTTCGCAGCGCACGCAGTGGCACTGGATGTTGACGGCAACGGGCAGCCCCGCGATGTGGGTGGGGGCGATTTCGCAACTCACGCCGAGCGCCGTTACCGCTCCGCCGAAGCCCTGTGCGCCGATCCCGAGCGCATTGACGCGTTTGAGCGCTTCTTCCTCGATTTGTGCCACGTCCGCGCGGGGATTGCGGCTCCCGATCTCGCGCGTCAGCGCTTTTTTGGCGAGAAACGCGCAACTGTCAAAACAGCCGCCGATACCCACGCCCACATACACGGGCGGACACGGACGGGAACCCGCCGCCTTTACCGTGTTTACGATAAATTCCAAAATGCCCTCTGTTCCCTCGGCGGGAGTGAGCATTTTGAGCGCGCTCATGTTTTCGCTTCCGAAGCCTTTCGGAAGAAAGGTCACGGCGATCTTGTCTCCCTCCACGATCTCCGTGTGGAGATGTGCGGGAGTGTTGTCGCCCGTATTCTTGCGGGTGAGAGGGTCGCAGATGCTCTTGCGGAAATATCCCTCCGCATACGCCCGCCGTACGCCGCCGTCTACGGCTTCCGAAAGGGGAGCGCCCTCCAAAAAGATCTCCTGCCCGAGTTCGAGCAGAACGACCGCCATGCCCGTATCCTGGCAGACGGGTATTTGTTCCCGTTTTGCGCAGATCTCGTTTTCGAGCGCGGCGGAAAGGGCGAACTTTGCGGCGCCCTGTTCCCGCTCCGTTGCCGCTCGGAGCGCGGCGCGGCAGTCGTCTGTGAGACTGCGCCCCGCCTTTAAGGCGAGACGGTAGACGCAATCGGCTATCTCACTCGTATTTACTAACCTCATGCCCTTATTATAGAACAAATTTCCGAAAAAGCAAAGTTTTTATTTGGAAATTCCGAAAAATTCCGCTATAATAGGGCTATGGAGCAGAATGGTGCAGAACAATTAGAGGAATGGCGCAGGAAGGGGCTGACCGAGAGCGGCCTTGCGTATTCCGTTGCGGCGGTCGCGGCGATCCTCATCGCCTATTTGGTTGCGGCAATCTCTTCCGCGGCCGCGGGGAAAGATTACGCCGCGCAGGACTGGTATCTCTACCTCGCCTATTTGAGTTCGCAACTCGCCTTTTGCGGCGCGATCGCGGTCTATTTTCTTCGGAGCCGCGAGCCTATTCGTACTCCTTTCCGCAAGGCGCAACCGAAATATTTCCTCATTGCGTTGCTGTTGGAGTTCGGGCTTCTGTTCTCCCTTTCCGAACTGAACGAGCTGTTCCTTTCGGGATTGAAAAAGCTCGGCTATTCTTCGGGCGGGGTATCTGTACCCCTTTTATCGGGGTGGAATTTGCTTCCAGCGATTTTCGTGATCGCGCTTCTTCCCGCGATTTTCGAAGAGACCCTCTTCCGCGGTATTCTCGCGCGCAAAATGCACGACGGCGGGTGGGGGCTTGCTTCCGCCGTGCTGATTTCGGGCGCGCTCTTTTCCCTTTTTCACGGGCGGCCCGAGCAGACCGTCTATCAATTTCTCTGCGGCGCGTGCTTTGCGCTCGTCGCCCTGCGCGCGGGGAGCGTTTTGCCCACGATGCTCGCGCACTTTGTCAACAACGCGCTCATTCTCATTCTGGAATCGTTCGGCTACGGCAATTTTCACGCCTCGCTTCCGCTGTGGGGATATCTCATCCTCATAATTTCCTCCGCGCTGTGCCTTTTGGGCGCACTCGTCTATCTCGTCTTTTTCGATAAACGCGGCAATCAAAAGGGGGGCGTAAAAGGCGGGCTCTCGTTTTTCGTGGCGGCGGGGGGCGGGATCTTGATCTGCGCCGTGGAATGGATCGCCGCGCTTGTCATGGGGTTCATAAATGCTTAAAGTCAATTTTGTCTGCGTCGGGAAACTCAAAGAGGGGTACCTGCGCGAGGCGTGCGCGGAATATCTGAAACGGCTCTCCCGCTTTTGCAAGGCGGAAGTGAGAGAACTGCCCGAAAGTTCCCTCAAAGAGGAGGGCGAAAACATTCTCCGCGCCTGCAAGGGATACACGGTCGCGCTTGCGGTGGAGGGCAAGGGATGCTCTTCCGAAAAATTTGCCGCAAAATTGCAATCGCTCTGCGACCGCGGGGAGGAAATCACTTTTGTGATCGGCTCCTCCTGCGGGCTGGACGCTACGGTAAAAGCCGCGGCAAACGAGCTTTTGTCTTTCTCCGAAATGACCTTTCCGCACCAGCTCATGCGCGTGATCTTGCTCGAACAGGTCTACCGCGCCTTTATGATCAACGGGGGAGGGGAATACCACAAATAAGTTCACGAGATTAGTTTCGCACAATTCTTTGCCTCGTAGTCATACCGACCGAGGCGCTTGCGCCGAGTGGAGTGTATCCCCATGGTTTTAAGCGTACCGCACATCGGAAAAGAATTGTGCGAGGAAACCTTCCTCGTGCATCAACGGGGTTATCCTCTCACTCGCTCGGCTTAAACAACAAGCCGCAGGTATGCGGCAAATTGTGTGCGCTGCCGCAGGGGAACCCTGCTCCGCGCAGTGATTTATTCACGAAAAATCTTTTGCTTACGCAAAATCTTTTTCGTGAGGAAAAGTTTTCCTTTCGTTCGCATTGGTGGATTGTGTGAGGCGTTCCATTACGTCACCCTGAGCTTGTCGAAGGGTGTCAGCATTATAATAAGGACATTCCTCGACTGCGCTCGGAATGACGTATTCAGAGTACGCCCGCCCTCCGCAGCGGGGAGAAGCGTAAGAGAGCTTGTCGCTTTCCCGCGCGGGCGGTCATAAAATATGGCATGAATATTTATGACGAAGCGGAAGCCGTTTATAAAAATTACCGCGGCGAGAAAAGAATTTACGGCAGGAGCGCGGAGGGGCGGCCGCTCTTTGCGATGTTTTTGGGCAGACATGAGTTTCCCGTCGGAATTTCGCAATATGCGTTCCACGCAAGAGAGTGGGTCACGACGCTGTTGGCGTTTGCCCATTTGGAACGGGGGATCGGCCGCGGCGGCGTGTGGGTGTTGCCCCTTACGAACCCCGACGGCGCGCTTTTATCGCAGATCGGGATCTCCACCCTCTCGCAGGAGAGAAGAGCGTTCGCCCTTGCCTTAAACGGCGGGAACTACGATTTTTCTCTCTGGAAAGCCAACGCCGAGGGGGTCGATCTCAACGTCAATTTCGACGCGCGCTGGGGAACGGGCGCAAAAAACGTATTTGCTCCCGCGACTGAAAACTATGTCGGCAAAGCGCCGCTTTGCGCGCCTGAAAGCCGCGCGCTGTGGCAATTCACCGAGGAGGGTTCCCCCGATTTCACCGTGAGCTGGCACACCAAAGGCGAGGAAATTTATTGGCGGTTCCATGAGCCGCTCTTCCGCGCCGCGCGGGACAAACGGCTTGCAAAAATTTTGAGCAGAAGCACGGGCTATTCCTTGCGCGAGGCAAAGGGGTCCGCGGGCGGCTATAAGGATATGTGCATCGAAAAGTTGAAAATTCCCGCCTTTACGGTGGAGTGCGGGAGTGAGGAGTTTTGCCATCCGCTCGGAGAAGAGCGGGCGGACGGGATCATACAAAAATGCGGCGGGGCGCTCCGTGCGCTCACGGAAAGGTTTTGATGGAAGAAAAATTTATGCGCGAGGCGATCGCTCTCGCAAAAAGGGCAAAGAAGAAAGGGGAGGTACCCATCGGCGCGGTGGTCGTCTATCAGGGGAAGATCATCGGCAGGGGGTATAATCTCCGCACGCGGCTCCAAATGGCGACGGCGCACGCCGAGATGCGCGCGATCGACAGGGCGTGCAAAAAATTGCATTCGTGGCGGTTGCCCGAGGCGGAAATTTATGTCACGCTGGAACCCTGCCCCATGTGCATGGGCGCGATTTTGAACGCGCGGATCGACCGCGTTTACTTCGGCGCATACGAGCAAAAGGGCAGGAGCCTCACGGACGAGCTGGCGAATGCAAATCTTCTCAACCACAAGACGGAAGTGGTCGGCGGGGTACTCAAAGAAGAGTGCGCCGAGGTTTTGACTTCGTTCTTCTCCGAAATGCGGGCGCGGGAAAAGAAATGAACGGTGGAAAAGAGCATGGGGCGGTCTGAAAGCGGAAATCGCTTCCTCCTGCGGTATCGGCAGGACTATGAATTTAAGACGGTGATCAAAACGCTGTTTTCGACGGTCGCCACCGCGGCGATCGCCACTTATCAGCTGCTTGTCGCCCTCTTTGCGGGCGGGAATACCACATGGCTCTTCACGCTTTCCGCCTATTATTACGGGCTGGCGCTTGCGCGGGTCGTCGTACTCCTGTCCCACCGTATGGGGATCGTTAAAAAAGAAAACGAGGAGCGGCGGCATATCCGCGACGCGCGCAACTATCTGTTCGGCGGCGCCTTTCTGGAACTTCTCACCCTCTTCTATTCGGGGATCATCGTCCTCGTCACGGTGCAAGGCCTGCACTATGAGTATCGGGGATATTTCATCTATGCAATGGCGTTTTACGCTTTCTGGAAAGTGATTTCGGCGATCGTCAACGCGGTCAAATATAAAAAATTCGGAGATTACACCGTGCAGACGATGCGCAACTTCAACGTGGCGGACGGACTCGTTTCCATCGTGGCGTTGCAGTCCGCCATGCTCTACACGTTCTCCGAGGGTGACATGCTCTTTGCGCGCGTGATGAATGCGGGCATCGGCGGAACAATGGGCGCGCTCATTCTCGCACTCGGCGCATATATGATCGTCAAAGGGACATATCTTTTGAAAAAGAACGGTACTTCCCGCGGGTGCGCGGAACATCCCCGTGACGCGGAATAATAAGAATGAGAAACGGGGTCGGCGGCAAAGTTTGCCGCCGACCCCGTTTTACGTCCGAAAGGACGTTATTTTTTCTTTTTGCGGTACCGTCTGAGCAAAATGAGGAGCGTGGGGACGGCAAGCGCCACAACGCCTGTCGCGACAAGCGCGACGATCGCTCCCGTGCCGAGAGGCGGCTTTTTCTCCCACTTCGCGTAGAGGTGGATCTCCCCGCGCAGCGTAACGGTCTCCGCTTTTTCCGTAAAAGCGTCGTCCAAGTACCACCCGCCGAAGATGTATCCCTCCCGCGTCGGAACGGGGAGAGGGACTTCCGCGCCGTAAGGCATGGCCTCTTCCTCCCACAGCAGGCCTTTGGAGTAAAACCGCACGGGATAGGTGCGCAAGGTCTGCTTGTATTTTGCTTTTAGGGTGACGTTTTGTGTGATGTTTTCAAGATCGCCGTCCCAGCCGTCGAAAATAAAGTCGTATTCCTCGGTAGAAGGGAGCGCAGGCGTTTCGCCTGAGTATACCGCCGTGCCGCCCTTATCGACGAAAGTTTTATAGAGTTCTTCGCCGTCGGCGTTCACAAACGTGACGGTAAATTCCCCCTGCAAAAGTTCCATGCCGAGATGTTTCCGTATCACGTTGACGGCGGACCGCCCGAAGCCCAAATTTTCCGCCGTCTGCACGAAAGCGGTCTTGAAGTCCTCAAACGTCGCGTTAGCGCCGAGCAAGGGGATCACGGCGTACCAAAGGGCGCCGATGCGTTCTTTGGTGAAATATTCGGGCGCCTCTTCCCACATCAGATACTGCGCATGCGTCAGAATGGTGCTGTTGTAATGTACGCCGCCGCAGTCGCATCCCGCTAAGGTGTGGTCGTGCTTTTCATGGCAAGCGGGGAAAGGCGCGTCGAACGAGGACGCGTAGTTCCCCGTCGGCTCTTTCATCGAACGAACGCCGCCTTCCTTCTTCGCGGCGGCGTCCTCGCCCATCGTCCAAAACCGTTCGTCGGTGAGTTCATGCCCCTCGGCAAGTGCGCCGATCATATCCGAGATCGCCTCGTCGATCGCGCCCGACTCGTTCATCAGCGAAAAATTGACGCGGAAATGGGTAACGGTGTGCTGGTACTCATGCGCCATGATGTCCGCGGCACGGCCGAGCTGATATAAATAGCCGTCCTCCTTGCCGTCGCCCACGCCGAGTATCGCTGCGTTGTAACTCTTGTCGAACCGTGCTTGCGCGTTTTCTTCGTTCAAACCGTAATGGACAAGCAATGCGATGCGCGACTCGTTGTTTTCCCGCTCGTTTCCCGCGATCTCGTCGTGACTGCCGTCCGCGCCGCGCAGAGGCGCGCCTGTTCCGCCGCCGGCATAAAAATCGTAGACCTTGATAAGGTTGAGATAGGAGGTAATTGCGATCGCGTCGTCAAACGTCCCCGTTTCGCTCCGGTAGAGCATGTCGTTGCGCAAAATTTGGCCCGTGCCGTTGTCTGCATGATAGACGTAGATGTTGCGCAGGGGATCGGCAAGGATATATTCGCCGCCGTCAAAGTCCGCTCCCACCGAAACCTCGTTGCCGTAGACGTCCGTCTGTTTGGTCTCGACGGTATAAGAAGAAAGCCCTCCGTCCGCGTTTGCGGAAACAGCGTAGGGCGTGGAGGAAAGCACGCGCCCGCCTTTGTCCACGGCGACGGCGATCCCGTCCCCGCGGCCGTTTTCATAGCGGCGGACTTGCCCGTAAGCGACCTCAGCCGTCTGCACGAGCCGAAAATCTTCCTCTTGCGGCGGAAGCGCAACGGAAAAAGACGTCGCGGCAAAAAAGGCGGCGATCAAAGCGGCGGCAGGGGCGAGCGCTTTTTTTCTCATTTTTTCTTTCCTTTTCTCTTCTTTAAGGGCAAGACGACGGCAACGGCAACCGCCGCGGCGCCTACAACGGACAAGACGACCCAAAGAGCGGTTTTGTTGCCGCCGTCAGACGGTTCGCGCGGAAGCCATTTTGCGTACAGCGTGACGTTTTCCGTCATTTCGATCTCGCCCGCAGGCACGGTGCAATTCTTGTCGAGATACCATCCCGCAAACACTTCCGCGGCATCGCGGGTCTTTTCCGAGAGGTCGGGAAGCGGGAGTGTTTCGCCGTAAGGGACTTGGGAAGTGGCGTAAATTTTATCGCCCGAACGGAACGTTGCGCCGTAGAGGCGGATCTCCTGCCCGTACAGGGCGCGGACGGTGAGATCGTCCGAAACGTTTTCATAGGATACATCCCAACCGAGGAAAGGATAGAAATACCTTTCGTTTCCTTCTTTCAGAGGAGCTTCGGGCGGCGTGGCGTCTTCGCCGAAGAGAAGTTTTTCCTCTTTGAGAAGGTCGCCCGTTTCATCTAAGAAACGCACGGTATAATAGCGGTCCCGCTCCGAATAGTTGGTGAAAATATATCGGTCGTCCGTTACGTTGGTATAGTCTCCCCGCCAGGAAATAAAGGTATAGATATAGCGTTCGGCGTAAACCTCTTCGGGGGGAGCGGGAAGAGGCGCCGTTCCGCCGTGCCGTACGCAGACCTCCTCGATGGGATAGCCCACGCTCTCCATGCCGGGAACGGAATTGAAGAATGTGACGAGGTGCGCTTCACTGCCCGCCGTAAGGCCGCTTGAATACAGCGTATCGTCGATGGCGGCAAGCGCGTCGGCCCCGAACCCGAGCGTTTCTGCGGCCTCGCGGAAACATGCCGCGAACTCGGCAAAGGTCGCGTTGGGGGAGAGCCTGCACAGTGTGGAATACCACAGCGTTCCGATCCGCTCCCGCGTGAAGAATTGCGGCAATTTCCGCCATAGATTGTATTGCATATGGGTGAGAATGGTGCCGTTGGAATGAACGCCGCCGTTGTCGCAGTTTTCGTGCGCATGGTCGAGACCGCAGAGCGCCTGCATGTGCTTTGCGTTCATGCGGTTGCCGCCTGTGGGAATGATCGCCGTGCGCATGGGGGCCATGCCCGCGGGCGCGGCGTCCTCGCCGGTCTGCCAAAAGGCGGCTTCGTTCGGCTCGTGGCCCTCGGCAAGCGCGCCGATGATGTCCGACACCGCCTCGCTGATCGCTCCGGACTCGTTCAGATATACGAGACCTGCGCAAAAGTCGGTGACCGCATGCTGGTATTCGTGCGTAAGAACGTCTTTCGCCAACGCCGTGCGGTAGAGGGGACCGAACGGGCTTCCGTCTCCGACTTCGATGACCGCGGCTCCGTCTTCAAAGCTGTAATGGGCGTTGGCCTGCGTGTAGCCGTAATGCAGGAGAATCTGCAAGGGGACCTGTCCGTTTTCGCCTGAGATCCCGCGGAGGGAGACCCCGAGATTGTTTGCGTCCGCATAGAAATCATAGATCCCGACGATATTTTCGTAAGCGCTCACGGCGTATGCGTCTTCGAAAACGCCCGTATCGCTCGAATAGGCCTCTTTGAACGAAAGATCGGTATTGTTGCGCATGTCGTACAGATAGATTTGCCGCTCGCTGTCCGCGAGATAATACGTCCCGTCGGCCGCTTGCAGAATATCGACCGTTATTTCTTCGCCCTGCATGTTCGTTTGTGTGGAAGAGACCATTTCCCCGCGCGGGAGGTCTTCTTGCGCGGAAGTAAGGGCGGGCGCTATGCCGTCCGCTTCGGCAGAAATTTCCGCGCCGCGGGAAAAGGAAAAAAGGCACGCGCCCGCCGAAAAGGCGAGGAGAAGCGCCGCAGCAGATTTCAAGAGTGAAAACTTCATAATTACTCCGTATAATATTCGACTGAAACATTATAGCATATTTATAAAATAAAGTCTACGATTAAAAATGACAATTTTATGAAAACCTTTCTCCTCTTTTTACCGCCCGTGAAAAAAATTTCAAACTCGGTAAAATAAGCGGATGAAACATTTGACTTTCCCAAGAAAAATAGGTACAATATGATAGGCTAAAACAATCGAGGAAATTTCATGATCACACACGGAAACGAAATCAAGTTGTTCGCGGGAAATTCCAACAGACCCCTCGCCGAGGCGATTGCAAAGAAGCTGAATACGGCGCTCGGGGACGTGGAAGTGACCAAATTTTCCGACGGAGAGACGAGCGTCCACATTGCCGAAACGGTGCGCGGCAGGGATCTGTTCATCATCCAGTCGACTTCCGCTCCCGTCAACGACAATCTCATGGAACTGCTCATCATGATCGACGCCGCAAAGCGCGCTTCCGCAGGACGCGTCACCGCCGTAATGCCTTATTTCGGCTATGCCCGCCAGGACAGAAAGGCGCGCTCGCGCGATCCCATCACGGCAAAGCTTGTCGCCGACCTGCTTACCTCGGCGGGAGCGGACAGGGTCCTCACAATGGACCTGCACGCCGCGCAGATACAGGGTTTCTTCGATATTCCGGTGGACAACCTGCTCGGCGGTCCCACCCTCTATAACTACTATGCGGACAAGCTCGGGGACGATTTCATCGTCGTTTCGCCCGACATCGGCTCGGTCAACCGTTCGCGCAAGGTTGCGGAGCGGCTCGGTTGCCCGATGGCGATCATCGACAAACGCCGTCCGCGCGCGAACGTGATGGAAGTGATGAATATCATCGGTAACGTAGAGGGCAAGCGGTGCCTTCTCGTAGACGATATGATTGATACCGCAGGCACCATCGTACAGGGTGCAGAAGCGCTCGTAAGCGCGGGCGCGAAAGAGATTAAGGCGTGTTGCACGCACGCGGTCCTCTCGGGGCCTGCGATCGAGCGGCTCGGAAAATCGCCGATCGACGAACTCGTGATGCTCGATACCATTCTCCTACCCGAGGAGAAGAGACTGCCGAAGATGAAGATCCTCTCCACGGCGGACATATGGGCGGCGGCGATCGAAAACGTCTATCTCGATAAGCCGATGAGTAAAATTTACGATTGACAAAGAGCCGCTCCGACAAGAGCGGCTCTTTTCAAAACCGTCCCCGAAGAGGCGGCGGGAAAGGGAGAATATTATGTTTTTGATCGTCGGGCTCGGCAATCCCGAAAAAAAATACGAAAAGACGTTCCACAATATGGGCTTTCTTGCCGCGGGCGACTGCGCCGCGCTTTTAAGCACAAAGTTCAAGAAAAAAGAATGCGAGGCGAGCGTTGCGGAGGGGTATGTCGGCGGCGAAAAGATCATTCTTGCACGTCCCGTCACCTATATGAACGCCTCGGGCAGGGCGGTGAAACAGCTTGTCGCAAAATACAAGGTCCCGCCCGAGAAGCTGGTCGTCATCTACGACGATTACGATCTTCCAAAAGGACACGTCCGCATCCGTCCGGGCGGCAGCGCGGGGACGCACAACGGCATGCGCTCGGTGATCGCCGAACTCGGGTATTCCGATTTCGCAAGGGTGCGTATCGGTATCCGCGACCCCGAGGTGGACGTTCCGCTCATCGACTACGTTCTTTCGGAAGTGCGCAAAGAGGACTACGATTTGTTTTCGTCCGCCTGTGAGCGCGCCGCGGAGGCGGCGATCGCTCTTGCAAAAGGGGAAAACTTCGAACTTGTGATGACGAGATATAACGGATGAACTTCTTTACCTTTGAAAATATCGGGGGAGACTATCCGCTTCTCGGCGCGAGCGTCGGGAACGGGTTGCCTACCGCCGCGTTCGGCGTTTCCGACGCGCAAAAATATCTCATCGCTTCGCTGTTTTCCCGTCCCGTGGTCTATCTCGCGGCGGACGCGCTCACGGCAAAGCGCGCCTATGAGGCGATCTCCGCGCTTTCGGGCAAGAAGTGCGTGCTTTTGGGCGCGAAAGACGAGGTGCTGACTTACCGCAAAGCGGGGAGCAAAGACGCGCTTTTCCGCCGTATCAACGCCCTTTACGAATGGCAGAGCGGGGCGGAAGTTCTCGTGACGGACATTGAGGCCGCCATCCAGCTCATGCCGCGCCGCGTGGAATGCGTGCGCCTCGAAACGGGCAAGGAGACGGACCTTTCCGCATTGCTGGAAAAACTCGTCAAAATGGGCTATACCCGCGAGTACGAGGTGGAGGCAAAGGGGACGTTCGCCCTGCGCGGCGACATCCTCGACATCTATCCCATCAACTGCGAACATCCCGCCCGCGTCGATTTTTTCGGAGACGAAGTGGAGGCGGTCAAGCCCTACGACGAGATCACGGCGGAGCGGCTCCCGCAGCTTTCTTCGCTTGAAATCGTGGCGGCGGCGGACGTTGTCCCGACAAAAGAAGATGAGCGCGAGATCGCTTCCGTCTTTTCCGCGGAGCTGAAAAAAGCGCCCTCGGCGGCGGCATATTCGCGCATGAGCGCCATTGCGGAGGAGATCCTTGCGGGCGGCTATACCGATTTCGTATTGCCTCTTTGCGAGAGCAGTTGTGATCTCTTCTCCCTCATCGGCGAGGACGCGGTTCTGATCTTTGACGAATGCAAGCTCATCCGCGACAAGCTCGACGGGCTTTACAAAGAGCATGAGGAGCGTTTTGCCCGCCTTTACGAGGGCGGAGAAGTCATGCGCTTCTCCCGCAACCAGTACGTCGCGCAGGAGGATTTTCTCTCCAACGTAAGCAATTACCGCGATCTTGCGTTGCAGACGTTTACGGGGCAGACTTTTTTCTTCGAGCCGCTCAAAATTTTCAACTTCAAGTCTGCGCCCGTGCGCAAATATCTCAATTCTTTTCCCGAACTTTTGCTCGACCTGACCGCGTGGCGCAGGACGGGCTACCGCGTCATGCTCTGGTGCGGCGGCGCGGAGCGCGCGGAAAAGCTCAAACAAGAGCTTTCCGAAAACGGCTGTCCCGTATCTCCGCTCCCCGAGACGCTTGATCGCTTTTCGGGGGTTGCCGTTCTCGGCGGGAACCTGCAAGACGGATTTTTGTTGCACGAGTGCAAGCTCGCCGTCGTCGGAACGGGCGACCTGTTTCTCAAAACGCCCAAAGAAAGGCGGGTGAAAAAGCGCAGGGGCGATCTCTTCCTCGCGCCCGAGGTGGGGGACTTTGCCGTCCATGAGACCTACGGCGTGGGGCGCATCACGGGGACCAAAAAGATCGAAACGACCGACGGGACCAAAGAGTATATCGCGCTCGAATACAAAGACGGCGATACTCTCTACGTCCCCGTCGAACAGATGGACGTTCTGTCCAAATACATGGGCGGAGACAACCCGTCTCTTTCCAAGATCGGGGGCGGGGAGTTCGAGCGGGTGAAAGCGCGGGTGCGCGCTTCCCTCAGAAAAATGGCGTTCGACCTCAAAGCGCTCTATGCCGAACGGCAGGAGCGAAAGGGTTACGTCTTCCCCGAATACAGGGAAGAGATGGAAGAGTTTGAGGCGGCTTTCCCCTACGAGGATACCCCCGACCAGACCGCTTCCACGGACGAGATCAAGGCGGACATGTGTTCGGAGAAAGTGATGGACCGCTTGCTGTGCGGCGACGTGGGTTTCGGCAAAACGGAAGTCGCCCTCCGCGCCGCATACCTGTGCATTCTCGACGGCAGGCAAGCCGCGCTGATGTGTCCTTCCACCGTGCTTTCGGAACAGCACTTGCGCACCGCCGAGGAGCGCATGAAAGGGTTTGGGGTGCGCGTCGCCTGTCTGAACCGCTTCCGCACTGAAAGGGAACAGACCGAGATCCTTTCCGCGCTGCAAAAAGGGGAGATCGATCTCATCATCGGGACGCACAGGCTCCTCTCCAAAGACGTGAAATTCCATGATTTGGGGCTGTTGATTCTCGACGAAGAGCAGCGCTTCGGCGTGGAACACAAGGAGAAGATCAAAAACGTAAAGCGCGATGTGGACTGCCTCACCATGACGGCGACGCCCATCCCGCGCACTCTGCATTTGTCTCTTTCGGGCATCCGCGATATTTCCACCATACAAACTCCGCCGCATGCGCGGCTCCCCGTGCAGACCTACGTTGCAGAGGAGACGGAGACGCTCATCCGCGACGCGTGCGTGCGGGAGATCGCCCGCGGGGGACAGATCTTTCTGCTCTATAACCGCGTGGAGACCATTCATGCCTTCACAAAGCGCATGCAGGAGATCCTCCCCGAGGCGCGGATCACCGTCGCACACGGAAGAATGGACCGCGCTGCGCTCGAAAAAAACGTGTTCGGATTTTACCGCGGGGAGTACGACGTCCTCGTGACGACGACCATCATCGAAAACGGCGTAGACCTGCCGAACGCGAATACCCTTATCGTGATCGACGCCGACAGGCTCGGGGTCTCCCAGCTCTACCAGCTCCGCGGCAGGGTGGGCAGAAGTTCCCGTCTCGCCCATGCCTATTTCACCTATAAGCCCGAGCGGGTAATGAGCGCGAACGCCGCCGAGCGGCTCAAAGCGCTCATGCAGTTCACCGAACTCGGAAGCGGGTTCAAGATCGCCATGCGCGATCTCGAGATCCGCGGCGCGGGGAACGTCCTCGGCGCGGAACAGCACGGGCATATGGACAAAGTGGGCTACGAACTGTATGCGAAGATCCTCAAAGAGGAACTCACGGGGGTGCGGCAGGACGCGGTGGACCTCGACATCAAGACTACGGCGTTCATCCCCGAAACTTACATCGAATCCAACGCGGGCAGGCTCGATTGCTATAAGCAGATTGCCGAGATCCGCAGTACGGAAGATTATAAGCGGGTCTGCCTCTCGATGGAGGAGACCTACGGGCCGCTCCCGCCCGAGACCCTCAACCTGCTCGTGATCGCGGTGTTGAAGAGCTATGCCGCCCGCTTCGGCGTGAAAAAGATCGCAGTCGGTCCCAAAGGCGGCACCCTCGAATTTGCCGAGCTGAAAGCGCTCGACGACGACAGGTTGCAGGCGGCAATGGAGAAATACCGCGGCGCGGTGGGGCTTGAAATGACCAGCGCGCCCGCGCTCCGCTTTCCTCCGCGGGCGGACGGCGGCAAAACGATGGTGCAAATGACGAAATTTCTGAAATTTGCTTCAACTTTTGCTTGATTTTCACCGAGAAATAATTGCACTAATTTTGAAAATGCGTTATAATAGTTTGGAATGAGACGCGGAGACTTGTTTCCGCGGAATAAGAACAACGGTTCGGAGTGAAGAAATTTATGAAATTCAAAAAGACAAAGACAGCCGCGCTCGCGCTTGCGGCTCTCCTCGCGGCGGGGAGCTTTTCGGGTTGCGCGCTCGTAACAAACAACCTCAAAAAAGATCTCCAACAAGTCGTGGCGACGGTCGACATCACGGACAGCGAAGATTACGCCTCTCTTAAAGGCACGATCACGTCGAGCGACGTATTGAAGCGCGACCTCGTGGCAAGTTACGCTAGCGTCGGCAGTACCTATGTAAATTCTTACGGTATGGCCGCCGCGGACGTGTATGAGATGCTGAAAAACCAGCTCGTCAACCGCCAGATCTATGTCCAATATGCGCAGGCGTACTTCCTCGATAACGACAGCTCGAAATCCAAAGCGGGGTGGGATAAGGCGATCGCCGACGCCGACAAGTCCCAGAAAGAAGTTGCCGCCGTCAAATATTTCCTCGACGACGATGAATTTGCGCTGGCGGAATACAACGTCAAGACAAGCCTTAACGCCACCCTCGACTCGCAGGAACTCGAATACATCGAGGCCGAAGAGGATACTCACGACCACGACACCGCGCGCACCACGCCCACGGGCATCGATACGGTGAGCGAGGACTTCTACGACACAGCGTACAAGGTTTACACGGGTTACAACCATGCTTCCGACTGTGGGACCTATGAGGCGCAGGACGGCTCTACGACCACGACGAGACTGAAAGCGTATAAGACTCTTCTTTCCAATTTGAATTACTACGGACTCATTTCGAGAGGGGAAGAGGACACCAGCGACATTACCAAACTGAGCTACTACAACAGCGAACTCAAATCCCAGTGCGAGACGCAACTCATCAACAAGCTCGGAGATGTGTTCGAAGAGCAGGCAAAAGAAAAGGTTACGAAAGAATGGGTCGAGACGAAATATCAAACCACGCTCGCATCCCAGAAAGAACAGTTCGGCGCGTCCGATAAGTCCGCGCTCGAAAGCGCGCTCGACGGCGTGAGCGATTCGAGCTTCGTTCTTTACGCTCCCGCGGGGTACGGGTTCGTCATCAACATCTTGCTTCCTTTCAGCGCCCAACAGACGCAGGAACTCAACGATTCCGAAGCGGACTTCGGCGACGTTAAGGGGAACAAATTCGTAAAACGCGCGTCCCTGCTCGAAGGTCTTACCGCAACCGACCAGCGCAACACGTGGTTCACGGGGCATGACGACTATTCTTACGAAGCCGTCGCGGAGGACAATGCATATACTGCGGGGAAAGCGGACAGAAAGTATCTCTTCTTCGAGGACAGCATGAAGAAGACGGAGGGGACGGACGGCGTTCCCGCCCAATACGAAAAGATCCCCAACTATCTCGGACAGTACACCTATAACGGCAAGGTCGTGACCAAAGAGGACGAAGACGGCGATAAGGAATATATCTTCCAGCCCGAAAAGATCTCGGTCGACGGCTTCCTCGGCGAGATGAAGAGTTATCTTTCTCATGCGGGATTGAACGTTGCAAACGAAGAATATCCCAACGGGCAAGAGGACGCTTATTTCGGCAGAGCGCGTACCGCATATTATAAAGAGGACGGCAAGGTAGACTATCCGAAGTTCCTGTATTACAAGGCGAATATCTCCGAACTCGCGGACTTCGACGCGAACGAAATCTTCCATGAGGGTTCGTCCGAAAATATCGCGTTCTCCGTCATCAACGAGCTTTCTTTCGCATACAATACCGATACGGCGGGTCTCAACAGCTATCTCGGATATGCCGTCTCTCCCGATAATACCGACTTTGTAAAGGAATTTGAGTTTGCGGCGCAGGAAGCAGTCCGCGGCGGCGCAGGCACCATCACGGTGGCGCCCTCCGACTACGGCTGGCACATCATGTATTGCACGTTCGCTTATTCCGCAGACAAGACCGAACCTTATACGTTTAATTGGGACGAGATCGAAGTGGAGGGCACTTTCTCCAACCTCTATTACGAGGCGCTTACGGCGGAGAATTTCTCCTCCTATTCGAGCGAGATCCAGACGACGGTACTCAACAAGTACAACAACGATACTTGCGTTACTGTCTATGAGGAACGCTATAAGGATCTCTACGAGGCTTAAAACCAACCCGCCTAAGGAGCGGAAATGAATTATTTTGAGGCGATTTGGAAATCGATCATACTCGGAACGGTGCAGGGACTCACGGAGTTCCTGCCCGTTTCTTCAAGCGGACATTTATCCCTGCTGCAACGGGTATTGCACTATAATGTCGGCGGCGGCAGTATGACGTTCGTCAACGTAATGCTCCATATCGGCACTTTGCTCCCTGTGGTGTGGGTGTTCCGCAAAGACATTCTCGCGCTGTTCAAAAAGCCGTTCAAAACGCTCCTGATGCTCATCGTTGCCACCATCCCTGCGGGGGTCGTCGGGCTGCTGTTCAACAGCAAGATCGACGCGCTGTTCGCGGGGGACCGCGGGGTAGGATACCTCTCGCTTTGCTTCGCTTTGACCGCACTATTACTCCTCGTGACGGAATACGTTGCGTGTAGGCGGAAGCGGGTTTCTCCGCTCGGCTGGAAGCACTCCGTTACGATGGGGTGCATGCAGGCGGTGGCGCTCTTCCCCGGTATTTCGAGGAGCGGTTCCACGATTTTTGCGGGAACGGTGAGCGGCGCGGACCGCGGCGACGTTGCAAAATTTTCCTTTTTGATGAGCATTCCCGTGATTTTGGGGAGCGTCGCCGTGGAGCTGAAAGACGTTATTTTCCCCGACGAGGGCATGGCGGTCGCTATGGGGGGCGCGGAGATCGTCGGTATGATCTTCGGCGTTGTCTTTGCGGCGGTCGCGGGATTTTTTGCCGTGAAAGTGATGCTGAAAGTCATCAAAAAAGCCGACTACAAATGGTTTTCCCTCTATCTGGTGATGCTTTCGCTCGCCGGGATGTGGCTCGACATCGCAGGAGTTCTTTAATGGCCGCATAAATTTTTCCCTCCGAAGCAAAATAAGAGTATCGGAGGTAAAGATCATGAGATTGAACTGCGGAGACGTTTGTCCCAAGACCGGTTCTTATAAGGTAGTCAACGAGGACGGCAAGGTCGTGAACACGATTTATGTCGGCGAGGGCGAAACCATGCCCCCCACGCAGTATGCGGACTGCCACTATGAGTGGGACAACTGAACAAACGACCGATAAAAAAAGAGCGGACCTTTCGGCCCGCTCTTTTCGCGTTTTCGTTTATGCCTTGTAAATTT
The DNA here is from genome assembly GCA_947631905.1 of uncultured Clostridia bacterium. Lineage (GTDB taxonomy): Bacteria > Bacillota > Clostridia > Christensenellales > Borkfalkiaceae > Gallimonas. The sequence continues at coordinate 21,106 of CANRND010000017.1, forward strand.
CTTCGATTTTGAATAGCTCCTCCTCCGTGAAAGAGGGGTTTATGCGGATGTTTTCCAAAATCTGTTTCGAGGAGGAAGCGCCGATAATGACGGAAGAGACCGCCTTATCTTTGAGGACCCACGAAAGGGCGAGTTCCGAAAGGGTCTGCCCGCGTTCCGCCGCAAATCTTCGGAGGGCGCTCAGCTTGTCCGACACCGCCGCGAGCCGCTCTTCTTTCAGCGTCCCGCTCTTGCGGATGCGGCTGTCCTCGGGGATACCGTCTTTATATTTATCCGTCAACAGCCCCTGCGCGAGGGGAGAATAGACGATCAGCCCAAAGCCCTGTTGCAGGGCGTATTCTTTCAGGCCGTCCTCCTCTACGCGGCGGTCGAGCAGGTTGTAGCACACCTGGTTGAGAATAAACGGCGTCCTGAGTTCGCGGAAAACGTTCACCGCCGCTTCGGTCTGTTCGCGGTTGTAGTTGGAGATTCCCACATACAGCGCTTTGCCCTGCTCCACAAGGCGGTGGAGGGCATAGCAAGTCTCTTCGATCGGCGTATCGCGGGCGGGGCGGTGATGATAGAAGATATCCACGTAGTCGAGGCCCATGCGCGAAAGACTCTGGTCGAGCGACGCCACGAGATATTTCTTGCTCCCGCCGTCCCCGTAGGGGCCTTTCCACATGGGGAAGCCCGCTTTGGTGGAGATCACCATTTCGTCGCGGTATCCGCGGAAACTTTCGCGCAGAATTTTCCCGAAGTTTTCTTCCGCGGAGCCGCCGCGGGGACCGTAGTTGTTGGCGAGGTCGAAATGGGTGATCCCGCTGTCGAAAGCGGTAAAGATCATATCGCGCATTACCTCGAAATTGTCGAAAGTGCCGAAGTTCTGCCAAAGCCCGAGAGAAACTTCGGGCAGTTTCAGCCCGCTCTTGCCCGCATGGCGGTAGCGCATGGTTTCTTTTTTGTAGCGCAAAGGATCGGGGATCCGTTCCTTGTTTTTGAGTAAGGTTTTGAATGTCGTTTCGTCCATATGGCCCGCCTCCGTTTCTTAAAGTATAGCATAACGGCGGCGCGAACGCAAGCGTTTGAAAAAATCCGTCACGCAATTTTCACCCGCGGCATATGCTGAAAAAAATCGGTTTTCGGGGGTGAAGAATGGTAGGGGAACAAAAATATCCGTCATTGGAGGAAATCGGGGAGGACTTTGCCGCGCTTCGGTTGCTCTCTCCCGCCTATGCGGGCAGAGACGGGGAACTCACGGCTGTTTTGCAATACGTCTATCAATCGGTCATCTTTTCGGAAGAGGGAAGAGGGGAGTTTGCCCGAGCGCTCATTGAGATCGCCGTAAACGAAATGCACCACCTCGAAGTTCTCGCCACCATGATCGCAAAGCTCGGTGCGCCTCCCGTGTTTACCGCATGCCCGCCCTATCCCGTGGGATATTATTCCGCCGCCTGCGTCAATTATACGAAAAATCCCCGCCAGATGATCTGTGCGGACATCTGTGCGGAGGAAAACGCGATCTCCTGCTATGAAACCATTCTCTGCCGCATCAAAAACGCTGCCGTCGCGGCGGTCGTTTCCCGCATTTTGGAGGACGAAAAGGAGCATCTGAAAAAATTCAACGCGCTTCTTGCAAAGCTGTAAGCGGGAAAACGCCTTTACGTCGGGAAAGGCCCGCGTGATTTTCTTGATTATTTGCGCAAGCAAAACCGCGCTTTTGCGCCGCGCGACACAATTTGCCGCATACTTGCGGCTATTTGTTCAAGACAAGCGATTTTCGGAGAGAATGTGGTCAATAGAGGAAAGCAGTTCGCTCACGGTGGGCCTTTACGTAAGGAAAGGCCCACGTGAACCAAATTCGGGCATAAACTTCCAATAGCGCACGGGCATATAGCCTTTCATCTGTTTGAGCCGCTCGCGCTGGGGAATATTTACGCTTCGGTAATACCGCCGCCAAAGCGCCTGCCAATCTTGTTCGTTTGCCGAAAGCGCGATCTCCGCCCGTTCGAGCGGGGCGCAAAAAACGTTTTCGCCGTCGTAGACCGCCGCTTTCTTCCGCTTTATGTCGTGCAGAACAAAGGGGAACGCGGGAAGCCGCGCGCGGAAATGCGGGATGAGCAGATCGACAATGTCGTTGTCGGGCGAGAGGGGAGCGTAAAGGGCGCCGCTTTCGCATTCGAGAAAGCGCACAAAACCGTGCATATGGTGGATTTCGAGCGTGACCTTGCGCATGCACTCGGACGCTGCAAGCACCGCGTCCTCCGCGAGCATGTTCCGCACGGGCCGTTTCTGCGCGGCGAGGAGCTTGAAATAGCGGAAAGCGATCTGCTCTCGGTTGTTCATCCCGCTGCGGAGCAGTAAAAACAGGTCGTGCATGCAGTCCTTATCGAAAGAGAGCAAACGTTTCTCCGCCCGCGCCGCTTTCTTAGCGTCGGCGGCGATGAAAACCGTCTGTTGCCCCAGCGCAAGCTGCGTTTGCGACGAGGAGAGCAGGGCATGTTCGTCCGAATAGGCATAGAGGAACGCCGTGAGAAAACATTCCTTTGTTCCGTCCGTCAAATAGATCATAGTTCCCCCGTGAGCGCGCTGAGCGCCGTCTCCCGCTCCGCAAATAAGCTCATTTGCATTGCGTTTTCACTGTTTTCTCCCGCCGCAAGCAATCCGCGCACGGCGGTTTCGCTTTTCGCTCCGTAAAATTTTCCGTTTGCCGTAATAAAGTGCCGCGCCCGTTTCAAAACGACCCGCATCTTTTTGAGATGTTCAAATGTGAGCGTGGTATATTTTCGCGCTTCGAGGATCTTCTGCGCGCTCCTGCCGCCGATGCCCGGCACGCGCAAGAGCGTTTCGAGCGGGGCGCGGTTGACTTCTACGGGGAAGAGTTGCAGATTGCGCAACGCCCACGCGCATTTGGGGTCTAAGTCGAGCGGCAGATTTTCATTTTCGGGGGCGATCTCCTCGGCGGTAAAGCCGTAAAAGCGCAGGAGCCAGTCCGCCTGGTAGAGCCGATGCTCGCGGAGCTGTCCCGCGGGGAGGTCGGGCAAAAGGCTGTCGCGCACCACGGGGACATAGGAAGAGTAGTATACCCGTTTGAGTCCCATGTTGCGGTACAGGCTCTGGGTGAGGCGGACGATCTGTCCGTCTTTTTCGGGCGAAGCGCCTACGATCATCTGCGTTGTCTGTCCCGCGGGAAGAAACAGTCCTTTACGCTTTTCCCGACGGAAGACGAGCGCTTCTCCCGCGAGCTGTTTCATGGGCAAAAGCAGGCTCTCTTTGCTCTTTTGCGGGGCGAGAAGTTTCAGGCTTTGTTCGGAGGGGAGTTCGATATTGTAGCTCATGCGGTCGGCGTATTGCGCCGCCTCGCGGACGAGCGCCTCGTCGGCGCGCGGGATCCCTTTCAAATGAATATATCCGTGAAAACGGTATTGCGTGCGCAACAGCTTTACCGTGCGGACAAGCCGTTCCATTGTATAATCGGGACTCTTTTCCACCGCGGAGGAGAGGAACAGCCCCTCGATATAGTTCCTTTTATAAAAATCGACGGTAAGTTCGGCGATCTCCTCGGGCGTGGCGCTCACGCGGGGAACGTCTGCGTCGAGACGGTTGGGGCAATACCTGCAATTATAAACGCAGTCGTTGCTCAGCAGAATTTTCAACAGGGAGACGCACCTGCCGTCGGGCGTGAAAGAATGGCAGCACCCCGCAACGTACCCGTTGCCCATGCCGCCCTCGTTTTTCCGCTTGCTCCCCGAAGAGGAGCAGGAAACGTCGTATTTTGCGCCCTCGGTGAGGATTTTCAGCCGCCTTTCGTCGATCATGCTTAAAGTATAGCACAAATGTTCGCATAAGTCAAACGTTTGTTTGGTATTTGTAAAAAATTTTTCTTGCAAAGCGGCGGGAACTATGGTATAATAAATTCACCCAATTTTCACTCAGCCTTGAACTTATATTGAAATTCAAGCGGTACAATCAAGACAAGGAGGACTGTATGAAAGTTTTGATCGTAGACGACGAAGAGATGATCCGCGCAGTCTTAAAGGAATACATCGAATTTGAGGGCGGGGAAGCAGACGAAGCGCAGGACGGTATGGAAGCCGTGAAAAAGTGCCGTGACAACCGCTACGACGTGATTTTGATGGACGTCATGATGCCAAAACTCGACGGATTCTCCGCCGTGAAAGAGATCCGCAAATTCAGCGATACGCCCGTCATCATGCTTTCGGCGCGGGGAGAGGAATACGACAAGCTGTTCGGGTTCGAGATCGGCTCGGACGACTACGTGACCAAACCTTTCTCACCGAAGGAAGTGATGGCGCGCATCCATGCCGTCACCAAACGCGCGGGCGGGGAAAAGAAAGAGCGCGACGTGTATGAGTTCGAGGGGTTGAAGATCGACAAGGCGGGCAGAAACGTTTACGTGGACGGCGAACGCGCCGAACTGACCCCCAAAGAATACGAGCTGTTGTTTTATTTCGCGGAAAACGAGGGCGTTGCGCTCACCCGCGAAAGGTTGCTCAACCAGGTGTGGGGGTACGATTTTTACGGCGACGACCGCACGGTGGACACCCACGTAAAAATGCTCCGCGGCAATCTGAAAGAATACCGCAAATTCATCGTCACCCTGCGGGGACTCGGTTATAAATTCGAAACCTGATCATGCAAAAATCCGCCAAACAACCGACCGAAAGGAAAAAGCGCGAACCTAAGGTCCGCGCGCTCAATCTCAATCTCATTCTGTGGCTGAGTTTTCTGCTCTTTGCGATCGTGCTGGTCATTCTGATCGCGCTCGTGCAGAATTTCCAGCTCAACCGCCGATATTCCGAGCAGATCAAAAAAAATCTCGAAGAGGCGGCGCAGAACTTGCAACAGCGGCTCGAAGCAAGCGACAAGTTGCCCATGCCCGAAGTGAGCAAGATCTTGCTCTCCGTTACCAACGAGTACAACGTGAGCGTCTATCTCTTCTCCGGGGACGGAGAGATCGTGTTCCCCGACCTTCCCGAAGAGGAGGAAGATTTCCGTTCTACGATCTCCGCCATCCGCTCGGGGGTGGAGAAATTTATCCAAGAGGCGAAAGAGAGCGGCGAGGAGGTGGACCCCTCTAAGATCCATGCGAAGATCGCGGAAAAAAATTCCGCGGGATATGCCTTTCTCGCTACCTTAGGCGGGGAGGAGCATTTTGTGTATCTGACGAGTTCGCTCGAACTGCTCCGCCGTCTCTCCGCGGATATGACGTGGTACTCCCTCATTACCGCGCTGTTCGCCGTGGCGCTCTCGTTTGTCGTGAGCGGGTTTGTCTCCATGCTCATCACCAAGCCCGTCACCGAAGTCACCGAGCGGGCGAAAGAGCTTGCGCGGGGCAATTACGAGGGGAGCAACGGCAAGACTTATTTCTGTTCGGAACTCAATGAACTGAGCAAATCTTTGGATTATGCGAGCAGCGAGATCGGCAAGACGGACCGCATGCAAAAGGAGCTGATCGCAAACGTTTCGCACGATTTCAAGACCCCGCTCACGATGATCAAGGCATATGCCGCCATGATCGACGAGATCTCGGGCGACGACCCCGCAAAGCGGAAAGCGCACACAAGGATCATTATGGACGAGGCGGACCGTCTCGCCGCGCTTGTGGGCGATCTGCTCGACCTTTCTCGCCTGCAAGCGGGAATGGATGAGATCGAACGGACGGTTTTCAACCTCAGCGAAGACGTCTACGCGGTGGCGGGGCGGTTCCAATACCTTTCCGAGACGGGTTACCGGTTGGAGACGGACATTGACGACGACGTGTACACCTATGCCGGCAAGGCGCGCGTGGAGCAGGTGCTTTATAACCTCATCGGCAACGCTTTTCAGTACACGGGCGAGGATAAAAAGGTGAGCGTGCGGCTCAAAAAAGGGGAAAACGGCGCCCGCTTCGAAGTGCAGGACAGCGGCAAGGGGATCCCTCCCGAGGAGATCGATACCATTTGGGAGCGCTATTACCGCTCTTCCGAGACCCACAAGCGGCCCGTGCAGGGAACGGGGCTGGGACTCTCCATTGTAAAGAGTGTGCTGTTGAAATACAATATTCCGTTCGGCGTGCAGTCCGAAGAGGGGAAAGGGAGCTGTTTTTGGGTCAACTTCCCGCTTCCGCCCGATGAAAGAAAATAAATTTTGGGGATTAGGGGTCATTTTGTCCCTTTCATTCGTCTAATAAACGGGAGGCGATCGTATGAAGAGACTGATATCGGCAGGCGCGCTCTGTCTGGCGGCGGGGATCGCGGCAAGCGCGTTGCCCTCGGTGACGGCGCACGCAAATTCCGCACAGAGTTCTTGGAGCGGACGCGACGCTTTCGGCGCGTATGTCAAGGAAGAAAACTGCCCCGTCACGGTGACGGGGGAGAAGCTCACACTGCGCATTCCCGATTTTCCGCAAAATTATTACGGGGACAAAGAGGAGTTTCTGAGCTATCAAGCGAACGTCACGGCGGAATATGCCTTTTTCAATCCCGCAAGTTACGACGTGGAGATGACAGTTGTCTTTCCTTTCGGGAGAAAGCCCGATTATCTTTGCGGTTTTTATAACGAAGAGGGGGACCCCGTCGAAGTGGACGACGCGGCGCGCTGTCCCATCACCGCGGATGGGGAAGAACTTGAAAAGAAGATCCGTTACACGCTCGACAGATGGACGAGCGATCCCTCCAAAGATATTCCCCGTCTCTCGGAAACGCGCAGAACGAGCGGAAATTTCTCTTCCGATACCCCCGTGACGATCTATTATTACCGCCAGATCACGACGGAACAGACGAGCAGAAGTTCCTTTATCGCGGCAAGTTTCAAGGGGTTGGGAGACGGCGCAAAGACGAAAGTATTGCTTGAACGCGCGTCGGGCTACGACCAACAGGAGGAACGCATCGGGCTTTGGGGGGACTTTTCCTCCGATCCGAAGCCTTTCGCGCTCTATGTGATCGGCGAGCCTCTCTCCCGCATGCCCGAGTGGAACGTATATGAAAACGCCGCCTGTAAAAAACGCACGGACGGGTACGTCGAGCAGGTCCCGCAGGAAAAACTTCCCACCGAAAATACGACGCTCGGGGAACTCTTTTTGAGCAAGTACAGCGCGGAAAGCGGCGTGAGCGAAACGGATTGGTTCAACGCCGTATTCGACGCGGTTTTGGAGGACGAAACGGGGCTTGCCTTGAAATCGTCGCCCTACGAGCTGGACGTTTCGGAGAGGCTCATGCGTTGGTATGAATACAAGCTCTCCGTTCCCGCGGGGGGGAGCGTCGTCAACTCCGTCACCGCGCCGCTCTATCCCGCCATCAACATCCGCTATACGCCGCCGATCTATTCCTACACCTATCTGCTCTCGCCCGCCTCCACCTGGGCGGACTTCGGAAATTTCGAACTGAACGTCGAAACGCCTTATTTTATTACGGAAAGCTCTCTGGCGTGCGAAAAGACGGAAACAGGTTACACCTATTCGCAGAAAGGGCTGCCCGCGGGCGAGCTGATGTTTACGATGTCTACGTCCGAGCATCCGGAAAGGGACAGCGCGTCGTACGGAGGGGCTCTCCTCGGGGTCATCCTATCTGCCGCGCTCATTTATGTCGCCGTCGCGGGAACGATCATTGCCGTCACTTTTTTGGCGATCCACTTCGCAAAAAAGAAAAAGCGTTGAATGTAAAAGCAGAAAAAACGCGGCGTTCTCTTGACAAAACGCCGCGTTTCGTTTATAATGTGAATTACCGAATTTGTGTAAACGGGGGTCGCGCTGTGGGGAGCGTGGACTCCGGAAAGGTTCTTATTGAAAAACAGCCTGCGGGAAAGCGGGCTGTTTTCATATTCGGAATTAGTTGTCTTTTACCCGCAGGGCGTTCAGCTCGGCGATCCGTTCCGTAAATTTTACGGGAAGTTCCCGCCGTTTGAGCGTTTCGGTGAACTTTGCCGTGACGAGCGCATAGATGCAGAAGATGGGGACCGCCCCGAGGTTGGTTTCGAGCAGGGAATTTACGATAAGAGTCGTAAGCCGCTGTCCCCAATCTGCGATCTCCGCGCTGCGGATGCCGCCGATGAGCAGGGAGAACTCCCAGGAAAACTGCACCAGTACGCCGATCGTGAGCATCCAAAGCAGGGGAAAACGCTTTGTTTTGTCTTTCTGAAACAGATTATAGACGATCGCTGCGGCATAGCCCAGGATAAGGATCAGAGCCATGTAGCCGTGATAGGAACCCGTGGTGCGCTGTATTTTGATGGGCGTAAGGTTCTGCCCGAACGTATTTGCGATGAGGGGCGCGGCGATCCACCAAACGACGATCAGAAGAGACCACTCTACGAGGCGCTTATCTTTGGCATACCACAGCCAGATCCAAACGAAGTTCGTGATGCCGTAACTCATGCTCATCCAAAGCAACACCCAAAAAAGATCGCCTCCCTCAATGGAGCGGGAGTGGGTGAGCAGGTGGAAGATACCGTAGTCCACGACCATATACAGAACGCCGCCGAAGATCCCCCAAAGGAGGGTAAGATACTTTTTCTTGACGGCGAGAAGAACGCACAGCGCGGCCAAAAAAACAATGTCGAGATAGATATAGAGCGGGTTGAATACCCTTTGCGCAATGATCTCCACGGGCTTTCCTCATTTGTTTTTTGTCATTTTATCATATTACATTGCGTTTGTCAAAGAAAAACCTCGGAGAGTTCCGAGGTTTTTTCAAAGGTTCGGTTTGGGGATCCGCGGAACGGGGCGGACGGGCAGGCGCGGCGGGAACGGAGGCTCGGGGCGCAATCTCGGAGGCACAGGGCGGCGAGGGAGTTCGGGCAAAGGCGCGGGTTCTCCGTCTCCCGTGCTTTTTTGCCCATTCTGATCGGGACAGTCGCCGTCGGGGCAGTTCTTTTCCTGCGGGTCGGGACAGTCGCCGTCGGGGCAGTCGTTTTCCCGGGGGTCGGGGCAATTACCGTGGGGACAGTCCTGTTCCTGCGGGTCGGGACAATCGCCATTCGGGCAGTTCTCTTCCGCTTGCCGTTGTTCGGGCAGGCTCTGCGGAGTGGCGCTTCCGCCGTTACTGCAAGCCGCTGCGCCGCAGAGACAGAAGAGGGATAATACCAAAGTCAAAATTTTCTTTTTCATATCCACAGTATGCGGAAAGATATTGGAAATATTCTCTTGCTTTTTTTTGCGGGCTGTGCTATAATACTTCCGTTCCTGAGCGGAAAGAGCGATCTGACGGCAAAGGGGTGAAAAGTTAAGAACGTTCGCGCGCGTCTGCGCGGTTCTCCTTTTGCCCTTGCCGCAAAAGGAGATTTTTTATGGAAGAAAAACGCATAGCGGTGCTTTCCGTCATTCTGGAAAAGCGCGAAGAGGCGGCGCGGCTCAACGCGCTTCTCTCGGAGTACGGAGAATATATCGTCGGCAGAATGGGGATACCTTATCATGAAAAGGCGGTCTCCGTCATTTGCGTGGTGATGGACGCGCCCGCGGGAGCGATCAACGCGCTCACGGGCAAGATCGGGCAACTCGAAGGGGTCACGGCAAAAACACTGTTTAGCAAATACTAAATTCACGAATTTCTTTGCTCGCCTACGGCTTCGAAAAGAAATTCCGTGAGGAAACGTGTATTAGCGGTTTAACTCGCTCAACCTCTCGTTCGCCTTGATGGACAAGAAGTTGCAAGTATGCAACAACTGTTGTCGCGCAGCGCAAAAGCGTGGTTTTGCTCGCGCAGCGATTTAAGAACGCGCCCCACCCCCCTGCCCCCCTCCCACGGAGGGGGCAAAAGGCGGAACCCCCTCCATTGGAGGGGGAATAAGGGGGTGGGCAACATTCTTGCCCGCCCTCGCTTAGCGGGGGAGGGGTAGGGGAGGGGGGAAGTTTATGCTCACAAAAAATCTTTTTAGGAGAAAAACCATATGAAAAAATTATTTGCGGGAATTTTGGCAACGGCGCTCCTTGCGGGCGCAATGGTAGGCGTCACTGCCTGCGACGGCAACGGCGACTCGCTCGAAGTCTATTCACCCGACGGCGCGCCCGCGCTCTCGCTCTGCTATGCGATCTCGGAAGAGGACAAAAAAGAAGACGAACTCTTCGACTTCGACATCGTGAATGCAGAGACCATCACGACTTACGTCACGGGCGCGAAGCCGGAAGCGGACATCTGCGTGCTTCCCGTCAACGCCGCGGCAAAAATACTCGGCACGGGTTCCGTCTATCAGATGCTCGGCACCGTCACAAACGGCAATCTCTATTTCCTCACAACGGGCGAAAACCCCGAACTCACCGCGGAGAACCTCAAAACCGCTCTCGTCGGCAAAAAAGTTGGCGTGGTGCAACTTCAAAACGTCCCCGGGCTTACGTTGCAAGTCGTTTTGGGGGGCTATGAAGTTCCTTACCAGACGATTGCAAGCGCGCAGGCGGAGGGGGACGCGACAAAAGTCAATCTCGTTGCTTTTGCCTCCGAAAACGTCACGCCCGCGGGGAATTGCGATTACTATCTCTGCCCCGAACCCGCCGCAAGCGCAAAGATCAAGGGTACCGCGACTGCGCAAAAGCCGTTCAAAATGGCGGGCGACCTGCAAGCGCTCTACGGAGAGGAGGGGGGATACCCGCAGGCCGCGGTCGTCGCCAAAAAGAGCGCGATCGAAAACTATCCCGAACACATCAAGACTTTCCTCGGGTATCTTGAACAGAGCGAGAATTTCTTGAAAAAAGCGAGCGTAGAGGAAATTCTTCGTCTCCTTGCCGAAGAGCGCGAGGACGGGCTTGCGCCGTCTTTCAATGCAAACAACCTGACCAAAGAAGTCGTTGCCCGTTGTTCCGTGCGCTTTACGGCGAGCAAAACCTGCAAAGACAAAGTGGTGAGCTTTTTGCAAAAACTCATCGCCGTCAATGCAAATTCCACGGCAAAGCCTACGGATGAATTTTTCTACATGGGTTAAATTTTGAAGAAAGAACTGTTGTTTTCCGCGCTTGCGCTCCTCTTTTTATGGGCGGCGTGGCTGATCGCCGCGGCGGTCGTGCGCAACGAATATCTGCTTCCCTCCTTTTGGGACGCATGCCGTGAAATGGGGCGGCTCTTTATAGACGCCGCCTTTTGGCGCGCGCTCGGAAACACGCTTCTTCGTACCTTTCTTGCCTTTGTGTTTTCGCTCCTGCTCGGCGTGGGGTTGGCGCTTCTCGCCAACCTCCACAGGGCGGTGCGGGCGTTTTTTGCGCCCATCGTGTCCGTTCTGCGCACCGTGCCGACGATGGCGATCATCCTGATCTTGCTTGTTTTAACGATGGATCCGAGTATTCCGCCCATTATCGTCTCTCTTTTGGTGCTGTTTCCGTCCTTTTATGCGGCGACGCTTGCCGCGCTCGACGAGGTGGAAGCGGGCTACGGCGAGCTTGCGCGGGCGTTCGGCGTGGGCGCGGGCAGGAAGCTCAAAGAGATGTATCTGCCGCTCGTCGCGCCGCCCATCCTCAAACAGGCGGGAGCGATCTTTTCGTTGGGATTGAAGATCACAATCTCGGGCGAGGTGCTTGCAAATACCTACCGAAGCCTCGGCGGACTGATGCAGGAGGCAAAGATGTTTACGCAGATGCCCACTCTCATGGCGCTCACCGTTTTCAGCATCCTTTTGGGATTTTTGCTCGAAGGGCTGTGCCTGCTCGGCTATAAACTCATCGTGAGGTGGCGCACATGATCTTATCAAATGTTAGCAAGCGCTACGGGGAGACCGTTGCGCTGAACGGGATAGATTTGACGCTTGAAGAGGGGAAGATCACGGCGGTGCTTGGCGAGAGCGGCGCGGGAAAAACCACCCTCTTGCGTATTTTGGCAGGACTTCTTCCCTGCGACGGGGAGATCGACGGCAAGAGCGGGCAAACTCCGATGCGCAGGGAGGGGTGCAGTTATCTCTTTCAGGACTGCATGCTGCTCCCCAACCTCACGGCGGAAAAGAACTGTAAATTTGTTCTGCCGAAAGAGGAGTGGGGGAAAATCGGCGGAATGCTTGCCCGCGTTGGGCTTGGCGGGCGGGAGAATGCGCTTCCGCACGAGCTTTCGGGCGGGGAGAAACAGCGGGTCGCCATTGCGCGGGCGTTTCTGTTCCCGCACGATCTGCTGCTCATGGACGAGCCGTTTTCCTCGCTCGATCTTGCCATTAAGAGATCGCTCATTTCCCTCGTTTACGAGTTGTGGGAAGAAAAAAAGAATACGGTGGTGTTTGTCACGCACGACGTGCGGGAGGCGGCGTTGCTTGCCCACCGCGCCATTGTGTTGAAGCATGGTAAGATCGCGCTCGACCTTCCGATCGGCGCGCCGTTCCCGCGGAAATTTTTGTCGCCGCCCGAAGAGGAAACGCTCCTTATGCGGGCGTTGTTGTAACGAGCGGAAATTTTCTTGCGGAATTTTTGAAATTTTTCCGATTATCGCTTGACTTTTGGCGCATATTTTGTTATGCTAACAAACGTTGTTGGTGCGGAATATTGCGTCCTGCGGCGAATTTTATATGCTGGTGTAGCTCAGCAGAAAGAAGCGCGTCCTTACCGACAGCAAATGTCATAAAAAATATGCTGGTGTAGCTCAGCAGGTAGAGCGCGTCCTTGGTAAGGGTGAGCGACGCGTTCTGCAAACAGTTCGGTGAACTGTTTGCGCGGAGCGAACTGAGCGAAAAGCATTTGCCGCTTTTCGCGTGACCGAGGGTGGGTTCGACCGCCCGAGAGAGGTCGGCAGGCCGACCCCGCGGGAAACAAATTTCATATGCTGGTGTAGCTCAGCAGGTAGAGCGCGTCCTTGGTAAGGACGAGGTCGGCAGTCCGAGTCTGCTCATCAGCTCCACGGAAAAAGGGAATGCAAACGCATTCCCTTTTTCCGTGGAAATAAAATTGTCGCTCGGACTGCCGACCGAAAAAGGGTTCCCGCAAAAAGACGAAGTATTTTTGTGGGAAGAGGAGACGCCGCCTAAAAGGGGAGCTTTTCTGCAAGAAAAGCGAAGAGAAAAGGCGTGCGGCGACGAAGTCCGAGTCTGCTCATCAGCTCCACGGAAAAAGGGAATGCAAACGCATTCCCTTTTTCCGTATAAATAATCGAACGGACTGCCGAGCAAAAAAGTGCCTCTTGCCCGCTACTCAATTTGTCATTTCGAAATGGCGTTTGTATCTTGCTGTCCCTTTTAGGGAAAGTACCCGAGCAACGCGAGAGGGGAAAGGGTTTCTATAAGTAAGCGGAAAACCCCTCAGTCAAGCGCGACAGCTCCTCCTAAGGAGGCGCCTTTCTTACTTCCTTATATGGAGTGGGTCATCAATCTCAAACAATTCCTTTTAACATGTCGCTCATGTCGTAGAGGCCCGCGGGCTTGCCGATGAGCCAGGCGGCCGCTTTTAACGCGCCCGCGGCAAACACCTTACGGCTCCGCGCGGAGTGGGAAAGGGTCACGATCTCGTCCTCGCCCGCAAACATCACTTCATGTTCACCCACGATCGTCCCGCCGCGCACGGCGTGAATGCCGATCTCGCTCTTTCCTCTCGCGCCTACCATGCCATGCCGTCCGTACACGTTCTCCTTTTCGCCCGCCTTTTTCACGCTCTGAGCAAGCATGAGCGCGGTCCCCGAGGGCGCGTCTTTCTTTTGGTTGTGGTGCCGCTCGATGATCTCCACGTCGAACCCGTCGCCAAGTACCTTTGCCGCCTTTTCCACAAGCAGTTGCAAAAGATTGACCCCGAGAGACAGGTTCCCCGTTTTGAAAAGGGGAATTTTTTTTGCGTAGTCTTGAATAAGTTCGAGGTCGCTGCCCGTGTAGCCCGTCGCCGCAAGCAATACGGGAACGCGACGCTCCTCGGCAAATTCCAGCCGCTCTTCGAGGCCCTGCGCGGAGGAAAAGTCAATGATGACATCAAAGGTTTCATTTACTTTCGTAAAGCTATCGTGGACGGGATAGGGCATGGGAGCGGGTGCAACGTCCACGCCGCAGACGATGTTTTCGCCCTGCGCCGCGGCAAGTTCCGTCACCATGCGTCCCATTCTGCCGCAACAGCCGCAAAGGAGAATGTTCATGCTTTGACCTCCAAACCGCAAAGTTCCATTGCGGCGCGGAGCTGAGGCAAGTGCGCCGCCTCCATAGGAGTGAGGGGAGCGCGGGGAACGCCCGCTTCGAAGCCAAGAAGGTTCATGCCAGCTTTTGCGGGGATGGGGTTGACCTCTGCAAAGCATGCCTTGGAGAGGGGAAGAAGTCGATCGTTTAATTTGTTTGCCTCGGCAAGGTCTCCGCCCAAAACCGCGGACGTGAGCTGTTTTTCGAGCTTGGGCGCGAGGTTGGAGACGACGGAGATGACCGCCGTGCCGCCCGCCGCGAGAATGGGCAGATTGAGCGCGTCCTCGCCCGAATAGAGGTCGCATTTTCCGCGGATGAGGCGCGCTGTCTCCATCACCTGCGCCATGTTGCCGCTCGCCTCTTTAATGCCCGCCATGTTGGGGATTTCCGCGATCTTTGCCATCGTCTCGGGCAGGATGTTCACCCCCGTGCGCCCGGGAACGTTGTAGGCGATGACGGGGAGACGTACGGCGGAACAGATTTCTCGGTAATAGCCGACAAGCCCGCCCTGCGTGCATTTGTTATAGTAGGGGGTGACGGCGAGAATGCCGTCCGCGCCGAGCGCTTCCGCGCGCTTGCTTGCTTCCACCGCTTTTGCCGTGCAGTTGCTTCCCGTGCCGAAAATGAGTTTTGCGCGACCCTTTGCATGCTTTACGGCAAATTGCATGACGGCGATCTTTTCCTCTCCCGTCATGGTGGCGGGTTCGCCCGTCGTACCCAAAATGACGAGCGCGTCCGTGCCGTTTTCGATCTGGTAGTCGATCATTTTGCCGAATGCGCCGAAATTCACCCCGTCCGCCGTAAAGGGGGTGATCATCGCCGTTGCCGAGCCTTTCAAAAATCCTGTCATAAATTTCTCCCTGTATCTTTGTATGTTGGTTTGCTTTTGTTGGTGAGGGGGCCTTGCTGTTTCATTTGTCATTTCGACCTACGTAAGCGGCGCGTGGAGAAATCTCGCTTTATAACGCGGATGAGATTTCTCGACTACGGCTTACGCCTCCGCTCGAAATGACATTTCAGGATACTTCGCACGGGGCGACTCCACTGTGTTCCGCTCAACATGACGTGATTTAAGAACGGTTTCTAATGCTTCCCCATTCACTGCGCGTTGGAAAATGAAACGAATGAGAGGTTGAGTAAGTTAAGACGTAAAAGCACGTTTACCCGATGAATTTCTCGGAACGAGAAATTCATCGAAACTTATTCCATGTATCCCTCTTCCGCGAGGAGTTCGGCAAGCAGCACCGCGCCGCCGGCCGCCCCGCGCAACGTGTTGTGCGAAAGGCCGATAAAGCGGTAGTCGAAAACATTGTCCTCGCGGAGCCGCCCCGCCGAGATCGCCATGCCGCTTTCGAGGTCGCGGTCGAGCCTCGCCTGCGGACGGTCGTCCTCTTCAAAGTAATGGATGAACTGTTTGGGCGCGGAGGGGAGAGCAAGCTCCTGCGGCAATCCGCGATAATTTTTCCACGCTTCGAGAATTTCTTCCTTTTTCGGCTTTTGTTCAAAGGAGACGAATACCGCCGCCGTGTGTCCGTCCGAGACGGGGACCCGCAGACACTGCGCCGTGATCGCGGGTGCGGTTGCGGGAAGAATTTCCCCGCCGTTGAGCGCTCCCCAAATTTTGAGCGGCTCTTTTTCGCTCTTTTCCTCCTCGCCGCCGATGTAGGGGATGATGTTGTCGAGAATTTCGGGCATCCGTTCAAAGGTCTTTCCTGCGCCTGAGATCGCCTGGTAGGTGCAGACCGCAACGTTCCTGAGCCCAAACGCGCGCAAGGGGTGCAGAAGTGGGACATACGATTGCAGGGAGCAGTTGCTCTTCACTGCAATAAACCCGCGCTTGGTGCCGAGGCGCTTGCGCTGGTAAGGAATGACGGAAAGATGCCCGGGGTTGATCTCGGGGATCACCATCGGCACGTCGGGGGTGAAGCGGTGCGCCGAATTGTTGGAGACGACGGGAATTTCGAGCCGCGCATATTTTTCTTCGAGCGCGCGGATCTCGTCTTTTTTCATATTGACGGCGCAGAACACAAAATCGGCCTTGCCGACGAGCGTTTCCGCGTCCTTTTCCGCGTCAAGCACGACGTGGTCTTTTAACGTTTCGGGAATGGGGAACGGCATCGCCCATCTGCCCGCAACAGCCTCTTCATAGCGCATACCCGCGCTTTTTGCGCTTGCGAGCAAAAAAGCGGGGGTAAAATAGGGGTGTTGGGACAAAAGTCCCACAAACCGCTGGCCCACCATGCCCGTCGCGCCCACAATGCCGACCCTGTATTTTCTCATAGGAACTCCCTCATGTTTTGTGAAAAAAAGGGCCGCGACCGCGTCGCCGCCCATAACACGCATATTTTATCATACGCAAGAGGAAAAGTCAAAGAATTTGCTTGTTTTTAATTGAAATATTTTTTGTTTTGTAGTACAATGACAGTATCTTTGGTATTTCGAGCTTTTCCCGAAAGACCAGGAAACGGAGTTAAATTATGGCAGACAGAGAACATAAGGGCTTAGTGGCCCGTTGGCTGGAAGGCAAAGAGCGCAGTGAAGATTATGCGCGCAGTACCCTTCCCACCAATCGTTTTTCGCTCTTTTGGGACATTTTGAAGGGGAGATTCGGACGGCTCATGCTCGTGAACTTGCTTGTCCTCGTCTCCTTGCTTCCCGCTATCGCAATTTTTGTTTGGAGATACCTTGCCATCAATTCGGACCTCATGGTGGGTCCCTATGATTCGAGTTTTCTCTTTGGCTATCCCGCCGTTCCCGACGCAACGGGTCTGATGGAGATCGTGCGGTTCAACCAGGACCTCATCTTTTTCTCCCTGCTGTTTCCCGCGGGCGCGATTGCCGCGCTGGGGCTTTCGGGCGGCATGTACATTATCCGCAACCTCATCTGGACGGAGGGCGTGTTCGTCGCCAACGACTTTTTGCGGGGCATCCGCCGCAACTATTGGAACGTGTTCGAAGCGGTGCTTGTGCTTGTCTTGTTCCTTTTCCTCGCGCAGACAAGCAGTAACCTTGCCGACCTCGAAGTCGCGCTCGGGAGCAGGTTCTCGGGGTGGCTGATCGCCTCCAAAGTGGTGGGGTATATCTTTCTTGCGCTTGCGGTGCTTGTCTGCCTGTGGATGATCTCTCTCGGGATCAACTACAAACAGGGGCCGTGGGCGCTCTTCCGCAACGCGCTCGTCATGACGGTGGGGACGTTCCCCCAAACCTTGTTCTTTGCCGTCATCTCCCTCTTGCCTCTGATCTTTTTCTTTTTCGGGATCACCCTCCTTACCGCCATCGGGATCGTGTTTTATCTGCTCATCGGCGTTTCGTTCTTCATGCTCGTCTGGATGGATTACAGCCAGTGGGCGTTCGATAAATTCGTCAATCCCAATTTGGGCGTGTCCACGGGGCGCGGTCTCTACAATAAGGACACGAAATCGGTCAACTACGGCGAAAAGGACAAGCCCGCGGAGGACAGCGCCGCAATGCGCGAATATCACCGCATGATCGTTGCGCAGGGGAAGAGCAAACTCGTCTCCCGTCCCATCAAGCCCATCGATGACGACATGGACGTTTACCAGCTTCCCGAATCGTTCAGCCGCGAGGACCTCAAAAAGCTCAAAGAGAGCAAGGACGCGATCGCCGCGGATGTGAAGAAATACGAGGACGAACACAAGAACGATGCGCAATACGTGGAGTATAACCGCCAATTCGAGGAACGCGAACGCGCGCTCCGCGTGGAGGACGAAAAGAAAAAGAAGAAAAAGCGTCCCCCGAAGATGCTCAACAAACGGTAACGGCATGGCAAAGGCTTACCGGCATCTTGCCGAATGGTTCGAATATCTCAACGACGACTGCGACTATCCGAAATGGTCGCAGTATTTCATAGACGGGTTGCAAAACTTTGGTTGCGGCAAAAAAGGGCTGGAACTCGGGTGCGGGAGCGGTGCATTTTGCCGTTTGCTTGCACGGGCGGGCTTTTCGATGAGCGGGGCGGACAATTCCCCCGAAATGCTTGCGAAAGCGGAAAATCTCGCAAGGAACGAGGGACTTCGCCTTTCTTTTTACCAATCGGACGCCGCCGATCTGCGCGTTCCCGGGGAGTACGATTTCATTCTCGCGCCGAACGACGTTTTCAACTATCTGCCGCCCGAAAAGCTGCTTTCTGCGTTCAAACATGCCGCAAAGCATTTGAAGCGAAGCGGAATTTTTTGGTTCGATCTCAGTTCGCCTTACAAACTTTGCGAAAAGGTTGCAGATACTATCTCCGCCGACGACCGCGAAGAAGTCACCTATCTGTCTTTCAACCGCCGCGAGGGGAACCGCATCGTTATGGACGTTACTCTCTTTGTAAAGAGGGCGGACGGCGCGTTCGACCGTTTCGACGAGACGCACACGCAATACATCCATGAAGAGGATAGGGTTTCCGCCGCCCTTGTGGGGGCGGGGTTTGAGACGGTCGCCGTCGAGGGGCATCTCGGAGAAAAAAAAGAGGGGAGCGACAGGCTCAACTTTATATGCAGGAAACCGTGAGTAAAATTTACAAGACTTTGGTCTGCGGCGGGGAAGTTTCCCTTGCCGTACTCGACACCACCGCGCTTGTGCGGGAGGCGATCGCGCGCCATGCGCTTTCGCCCGTTGCCGCCGCCGCGCTCGGGCGCACCATGACTGCCGCCGCCTATCTGTGCAGTTGGCTCAAAAGCGACGAAAGCAGTTTATACGTCACCGTATCGGGAGACGGCCCCGGCGGCAAGATCTCCGTTTCGGGGGACGGCGCCCTGCACCTCCGCGGCAACGTTGCCGAACCCGCTCTTACGCTTCCGCTCCGCGCGGACGGAAAGCTCGACGTGGGCGGTTTTGTGGGCAAGAACGGCACTTTGACCGTAGTGCGCGACGATGGCGAGGGAGTTCCTTTTGTCGGGACGAGCGAGCTTCTGACGGGGGAGATCGCGGAGGACTTTTCCGCCTACTTTCTCACGAGCGAGCAGCGGCCCACGGCGGTCGCGCTCGGGGTGCTTGTCTCGCCCGACGGCGTATGTCTCGGCGCGGGCGGCGTGTTTCTGCAACCCATGCCGGGAGCGGGAGAAGAGGCCGTGTCCTTTGCCGAGACCGCGATTTCCCGGTTCGGCAATCTTTCGGCGCTCATTGCGGAAAAAGGCGCGGAGGGCATTTTGAAAGAATATTTTTCCGTGGAGAACGCGGAGGCGCGGGAGATCGTGTTCCGTTGCCGCTGTTCGCGCGAAAAGGCGGCCTCCGCCGTGCTTTCCATCGGAAGAGCGGACGCGGAAAAGCTGCTCCGCGAAGAGGGCGGAATCGCCGTCCATTGCCACGATTGCAATACCGACTATCTGTTCGGGGAAGAGGATATCGCCGCGCTGTTCGGCGGTAAGGATGAAGCGTGAAAGACGAGAAGATCCAACAACTGACGTTCGACGAGGAATCTCTGTTCGAGAGCGCGGAAAAGCGCTTCGAAAGCGGGGACTATCTCGGCGCGCTCAAAATGCTCAACAGACGGAGCGAAATGTACGATCCGTCGGCGGACGCTTCCGCGCTCTATGCCGCCGTCTATGAGGATCTGGGGATTTGGCCGATGTGCGTGGACTCCTGGTTCCGCTTTTTCGACACCTGCAATGAAGCCGATTTTTCGGAGGGCTACGAGGGGCTTTCCTATGCGTTCATGAACATGGGCGATACCTTTCAGTCCGATCTGTACCTGCGCCATATCTACGGCGGGGAGATGCCCGAACCCGAAGAAGCGCGCCCGCCGCTCAGGCTTGTCCACTCCGCGGACGGCGGGGTGGAGGATTCCGAATTTCTTCTGCGCGGCATCGACTGTATCAAACAGGGCGATCTGAACGGCGCGCGGGAAGCGCTTTCCGAGATCGCGCCCGAGAGCAAGGAATATCCCTCCGCTTCGGGGCTGACCGCCATGTGTCTGCTCCTCGAAGGGGATACCGAGGGCGCGGCAAACGAGTGCGCGAAACTCCTCACGTTTCACCCCGACAACATCCATGCGCTCACTACCTATTGTGCCGTTTTGGGGGCGAAAGGGGACACCGAGGGGGCAAGAGAAGTAGGAAAACGGTTGGCGCAGATCGAGACGGATTCCGCGGAGGACCTCTTCCGCGTAGCCACCGCACTCTGCGAGACTGGGCTGGACGAACAGGCCTACGAAAAGCTCTCTAAACTCAAAACGATGACGCCTTACAGCGACGATACGCTTTGGTTCCACGCCGTTGCCGCTTTCCGCACGGGCAAAACGGAGGAGGCAATCGATTCTCTCGACATGCTCACAACGCTCTATCCCCGCAAGGCGGTCGCAAAATATTATCTCGTGCGGCTCAGGGAACTTCTCGACGGAAACGAAAAACCTTTCCCGATGAACTACTTTTACCGTCTTCCCGACGAGGAATACCGCACCGTCGTCTCGTTTTTTTTGGCGGCAGGCAAGGCGCGCCGCGCGGAAGCCGAGCGGTTTGCGGAGTTTCCCGCCATCGGAGAATATATCCGTCTTGCGTTCGACCAGCTCGACGGCAGAGACGACAAGTTGCAGATGCTTGCGGGCAGCGTAGCGGTCAGGTGCCGTTGCGACGCGCCCGTCCGCGAAGTTTTGCTCGATTACAATGTTTCCGAGAGCATCAAACTTGCGATTTTGTCCGAACTCGTCCGCCGCAACGAGGAGAACTCCTACGGCGTGGTGCTGTGCAGCCTTTACCGCGAATTTTTTACGCACAAGATACGGATCGGGAACCGCAAGCGCGCGGCGTTTATGGACGCTTTCACCGAGGTTTATGTGAAGTACGCCATTATCTGCGAGGAAAACGAAGAGAAGATCATTGCCGCGGCGGAGGATGTGTACCGCGTGCTGGAAGACGCGGAGGCGCTCGGCTATGCGGAGGAAAGCGAGGCGATGTCCGCCGTCATCTACCGCGAAGCGCGCCTCAAAGACGCCGAGCATTCCTTAGAGGAGATCGCCAAACGCTTCGACGCGAATCCCGTTACGGTGAAAGAAATTCTCAATTACATCATATAAGAGGCGACCATGAAAAAACTCATTGATTTCGACGGGCTGTTCGATCAAAAACTTTCCGAATACATGGAGGAAAATTTCGGCAAATACACCGAGAAGCAGTGGGAGAGCCTGATCCCGAAACTTTATAAAAGTTTCGGGGACACCTATTTGAAGAGCGCGGGCAACACGCCCAAAGGCTATTATGCGGAAATGGGGGACGAGGAGCTTGTGGAAGCCCTTGCCGCGCATGTCCGCGAGGGGGTGCCTGTCTCGGACTTTCTCTGCAACGAATTGCAGTCCCGCGATTGTCCCGACGGGCTACTCCGTTTGATGAAGAGCGGAGAGGAGGAACTCGTTACCCTTGCCGTCAATCTTGCGGGGGACAGCGTGAAAGCGTTCGACGTCTATTTCGACCTTTTGACGGGCGATTTGGACGGGGAAGTCAAGGACACCGTCGTCGAGCGGCTCAAAGCGGACGCGGACGCCGCAAAAGAGCGGGCGATCGAACTCTACCAAAAACATGTCGAACGGGAGTATATGCTCGAAATCCTCTCCCGCTGTAAACAGAGGGACGACCGCGTGTACGAAATTCTCATGACGGCGTTCCGCACCTCTCCCGACGAGCTTCCCATGCACGCGAGCTATCTCGCAAGCTACGGCGATGAGCGCGCCCTGCCCGTTTTGCTCGACTTTATCGACCGCGACGAGACGAACTACCTCGAATACCAGGAACTCAAATACGCCATCGAAGCGCTCGGCGGCGAATATACCCGCGTCCGCGATTTTTCCAACGATCCGTATTATATCGAGATCATGAAACAATCGCAAATACCCGTTGATCCCGAAGAAAAGAAAGACTGATATGCAATATATAAAGAACAAACGGTTCGGGCAGGAACGGGCGCTCTACAATACCCGTGGCGCCGTAGTGGAGAATTGTCGTTTCGAGGGGGAGGAGGACGGCGAGTCTTTCCTCAAAGAGAGTGCGGACATTCTTGTAAAAAACTGCTTTATGGACCTGCGCTATCCGATGTGGCATTGCGACGATCTCACCGTGGAAGATTGCGAGATGACGGCAAACTGCCGCGCCGCTCTCTGGTACGACCGCGGCCTCACCCTCAAACGGTGTACGATGAACGGGATCAAGGCGGTCAGGGAGTGCAAAAACGTCACCGTCGAAAATTGCGGCGTGGCTTCCCCCGAATTTGCTTGGCGGTGTGAACATATTACTGTAAAAGGGGGGAAGATCGCCTCTGAATACGCCTTTTTCGGGAGCAGGGACGTGATCCTAGACAGGACGGAGTTCTCGGGTAAATATTCCTTTCAGTATGCCGAGAACGTCTCGGTCGCAAATGCCGTTTGCAAGACGAAAGACGCTTTTTGGCATTCCAAAAACGTCACGGTGCGCGACAGTCTTCTCGACGGGGAATACATCGGCTGGTACTCGGAGGGACTTACCCTTATAGGTTGCCATATCAAGGGGACCCAACCTTTTTGCTATTGCAAAAATCTGCGCCTTGTCAACTGCACAACAGAGGACTGCGATTTGGCTTTCGAATACAGCGATGTGGAAGCCGACATCAAGGGGGAGATCCTCTCGGTGAAAAACCCGCTCTCGGGTACGATCGCGGCAGACGGTTTCGGCGAAATCGTCTTAAAAGACTCCAAATACCCCTGCCGCGCGAAAATCGTCAAGCGCAAGTAAGAGATTTCCTGAAAAAATGGTCATAATCGAGCGCCTTACGCCATAAGTTATTCAAGCAAGGACTTTCGGCGGAGGCGTTTATTTTTATGGAAAACAACAGCGTTTACGAGGACATTGCCGCCCGTTGCGGCGGAGAGATCTATCTCGGGGTAGTCGGTCCCGTGCGTACGGGCAAATCCACATTTATAAAAAGATTTATGGAAGAGCTTGTGCTGCCCGCGGCTTCCGGCGCGAAAAAACAGCGCATGACGGACGAACTTCCCCAATCGGGTTCGGGCAAGACGGTAATGACGACCGAGCCGAAGTTCGTTCCCGAAGAAGCGGCGGAGATCACGTTCAAACAGGCGACCGCGAAAGTGCGGCTCATCGATTGCGTCGGCTTCCCCGTGGAGGGTGCGGCGGGCTTCGACGAAGAGGGGAGTCCCCGCCTCGTCAAGACGCCGTGGAGCGAAACTCCCGTTCCCTTTGAAACCGCCGCGGCGGAGGGGACGCGCAAAGTCATCCGCGACCATTCCACCATCGGCATACTCGTCACCACGGACGGTTCCGTTACGGGGATCCCCCGCGCGTCTTACGAAAATGCGGAGGAACTCGCCGCAGAGGAACTCAAAGCGATCGGAAAGCCGTTCGCCATTCTCCTCAACTGCATCGAGCCGAACGGCGCGGAAGAACTTCGCGCTTCGCTCGAAGCGAAATACGGCGTTCCCGTCGTTGCCGCGAATGCGGAAAAGCTCACGGCGGAGGAGATCGGCGGCATGCTCGAAAGGGTACTCTATGAGTTCCCCGTGCTTTCTATCGACGTGGACCTGCCCGATTGGGCGCGGGTCCTCGAAGCGGACAGCGCGCTCATCTCCGAGGTGCTTTCGGGGTTGAGAACGGTCGCGCCGAAGATCAACAAAATGAGCGATTGCGCCCTGCTCGACGGACTGTATGCCGAGAGCGAACTGCTCCTGCCGCCCGTTTCGATGAAACTCGAACCCGCAACGGGCAAGGCAACGGTGCGGCTCGCGGCAAAGGACGGCGCGTTCTACCGCATTTTGGGCGAACAGTGCGGCGTGGAAATCGGAAACGATTTCGCGCTCATGAGTTATGTGGCGTCTCTCGGCAAGGCGAAAAAACTTTACGACCGCGTCGGGAAAGCCTTTGCCGAAGCCGAGGAGAACGGATACGGCATCGTACCGCCCGACGGCGGGGAAATGAGCCTCGACGAGCCGAAAGTGGTAAAAAAGAGCGGACGGGTGGGAGTGAACCTGCATGCCGCCGCGCCGAGCTACCACATCATAAGAGTGGACGTGTCGGGAGAGGTCAGCCCCGCGCTCGGAAATCTGGAACAGAGCGAGGCGTTTGTGAAAGAGCTGTCCGAGGGCATGACGCAGGAGCCGGAGAAAGCGTGGAATACCAACATGTTCGGCAGGACGCTCAAAGAGACGCTCGGCGAAGAACTCTACCACAAAAACCGCTCTATGGAGGAGAAACTGCAAAAGAAAATGCGCAAGACGGTCACACGGATCGTCAACGAGGGCAAGGGCGGCGTGATCTGTATTCTGTTATAAAAACTTAGCGCTTTGAGCGGCGCCGCGCGGCTTTTGCCGCGCGGCGCCATTCAAGTTGTGCTTACCTTATTTTTCGTCAAGCGCTTGACAATGTATCCGCACGATGATATAATACCGCCGAAAGGAGGTATCTTATGGCAGATACGGTAAAAAAAGGGAAAAAAGGGTTAACTTATACGGGACTTGTTCTGCTCCTCGTGTTTGCGGCGGTCACCGTTCTGAGCTTTGTCTTTTACAACCAGATCAATGATCCTGTGAACGGATGGTTCGTGATCTCGGAAGAGAACAGCGCGATTTTGAATTTTGTCTATTCCATCGCGCCGAAGCTCATCAATACGGCGCAGGTGCTTTTCGTTACCTTGTTGGTACTCTATGTCGTGTGCTTTATCATCGCAAAGGTGTTCAAAAACACGCCGAGAAGGATCACGATCGGGAAGTTGGTCAACAGCATCGTAAAGGTCGTTATTTGGGTCGCGTGCGTCATTGCAGTCCTCGCGGTGTGGGGCTTTAACGTGGGCGCACTCATCGCAAGCGCGGGCGTTCTTACGCTCATCATAGGCCTTGGCATGCAGAGCCTCATCGCCGACGTTGTTGCAGGCATCTTCCTTGTGTGCGACGGGACCCTTCAAGTGGGCGACATTGTTACGATCGACGGCTGGCGCGGCACCGTGCAGGAGATCGGCATCCGCAACACGAAGCTCATCAATTACAGCGGCGACATCCGCGTTGCCAACAACAGCACCATAAAGGTGTTCATCAACCAAAGCCGCGAGGATTCCTATCCCACCGTCATTGTCGGCATTCCTTACGAGGAGAACCTGCAACACGTCAAAGAAGTGTTTGAGACGAACAAAGAAAAGATCAAGGAGATGTGTCCTTGCCTTTTGAGCGACATTGATTTTAACGGCGTGGAGGAGCTTGCCGATTCGAGCGTGAACCTGCACTTCGGCGCAAAGTGCAAGGAGGGCGACTTCTTTGCGGCGCAACGCCAGATGCGCGGTGCGATCAAGACGGTGTTTGAGGAAAACGGCATTTGCGTACCTTTCCCGCAGATCGTTTTGCACGAAGAGGAAAAGAAGTAATTTTAGTATCAAAAAAGGCGCGGGGTGTCCCGCGTTTTTTTGTGTGCTTTCTATCGTTATTTTGCCCCGCTTTTTGTTTTCTAAAATTAAGGTAGAGATCCCTACTTCGTCGCGGACGCTTCTCGTGCCGCGCTTAGAGAATCAGAACGGCGCGCGGGGCGGCTACGCTCGGGATGACGTATTTGGGAATGCGTCTTTCATTTGTCCCGCCGATGAAGGCGTTCTGCTTGCCGCTCATCCGTTGAGCGATCCGTTTCGATACATGCGGAGGCGGAAAAATGCAATGAAATTTTTCGGAAATATTTTCCGCTATCCTCTTGAAATTTCCGCGATTATATCTTATAATGTTGCCGTGCGGTTTGCGCATAAAAAAAGGGGGAAAGTGGAATGGATCAATCTGCAAAACACGCCGTCGCATGCGGGAAAACAGCGCTCGGGATCGAGTTCGGCTCCACGCGTATCAAGGCGGTACTCGTGGACGACGAAAACAACGTGATCGCTTCGGGCAGCCACGAATGGGAAAACCGTCATATCGGCAATATTTGGTCGTACTCGCTCGAAGATATTCATACGGGCGTGCAGGACGCCTACGCATCAATGGCGCGGGACGTCAAAGAAAAATACGGCGAAACGCTCACCGTGATCGGTGCGATCGGCTTTTCGGCAATGATGCACGGATACATGGTGTTCGGGGAAAACGACGAACTGCTCGTGCCGTTCCGCACCTGGCGGAACAACACGGCGGCATATGCGGGGGAGAGGCTCACCGAACTGTTCGGCTATCATATCCCCGCGCGTTGGTCGATCGCGCATCTCTATCAAGCGATCATCGACGGCGAGGAACATGTTCCCAAAATCAAATTCCAGACGACCCTCGAAGGGTACATCCATTGGAAACTGACGGGCAGAAAGGTCCTCGGCGTGGGCGAGGCTTCGGGCATGTTCCCCGTCGATCCCGTCACGAAACAGTATGATCCCGTTATGCTCGCAAAGTTCAACGACCTTGTGAAAGACAAAAATCTTCCTTTCAAGGTCGAGGATATTCTGCCCGAAATTTTGCTTGCGGGCGAAGAAGCGGGCCGCCTCACCGAAGAGGGCGCGAAATTCCTCGATCCCACGGGCAATCTCAGGTACGGGATCCCGCTCTGTCCGCCCGAGGGCGACGCGGGTACGGGCATGGTCGCCACCAACTCCGTAAAAAAGCGCACGGGCAACGTCTCCGCGGGGACTTCCGTCTTTGCGATGATCGTACTCGAAAAGGAACTCTCGAAAGCCTATCCCGAAATCGACCTCGTGACAACTCCCGTGGGCGACCTTGTCGGCATGGTGCATTGCAACAACTGCACGTCCGACCTCAACGGCTGGGTGAACCTGTTCGGCGAATTTGCCGATCTGCTCGGCGTGGAGATCTCCCGCCCGAAACTCTTCGACGCTCTTTACAACAAGTCGCTCGACGGGGACAAGGACTGCGGCGGGCTTCTGTCTTACAACTTTATCTCCAACGAAAACATCGCCAAAGTGGATCACGGCAGGCCGCTTTTCGTGCGCAAGGCGGACAGCAAATTCAACCTTGCGAACTTCATGCGCTGCCACCTCTATTCCGCGTTCGGCACCTTGAAAACGGGGTGCGACATCATGCTCAAAGAGGAGGGCGTAAAGCTCGACCGCATTACGGGCCACGGCGGCATTTTCAAGACCGAGAAAGTGGCGCAAAGTTTTCTTGCGGCGGCGATCGGCGCGCCCGTTACCGTTATGAAGACGGCGGGCGAGGGCGGCGCATGGGGCATGGCGGTGCTTGCCAACTATATGCTCACAAAGCGCAAGGGCGAAACGCTCGAAGAGTATCTCGAAAACCGCGTATTTGCGGGGCAGGAGGGCGTGACCGTTGCGCCCGATCCCGCGGACATGGCGGGCTTCGAACAATTTGCGGACCGCTACGTAGAGGGGCTTCCCATCGTGCGTGAAGCGGTATATTCTCTCAAATAATAGGTGAAAACATGTTAGAAGCATTGAAAGAAAAGGTCTTAAAGGCAAATCTCGATCTCGTTAAGCACAAGTTGGTGCTGTTTACATGGGGCAATGTCTCCGAGATCGACAGAAAGAGCGGACTGATCGTCATCAAGCCCTCCGGGGTGAGCTACGACGAGATGAGAGCCGAGGATATGGTGGTCGTAGACCTCAACGGAAACGTGGTGGACGGTTCGCTCCGCCCCTCGTCCGATACGCCCACGCATATCGAGTTTTACAAAGCGTTCCCGAAGATCGGCGGCGTCACCCACACGCACTCCACCTTTGCCACAGCCTGGGCGCAGGCGGGGAGGAGCATCCCTTTCTACGGCACGACCCATGCGGATTATTTCTACGGCGATATTCCCTGCGCGCGCTCTCTCACCAAAGAGGAGATCGAGGGGGAGTACGAAAAGAACACGGGGCTTGCCATCATCGAGAAGTTTACGGAAGATCGGCTCGATCCGCTTGAAGTGCCGGGTGTACTCATCAAGAGCCACGGCGTGTTTGCGTTCGGCAAGGACGGAGACGGATCCGTATATAATGCTACGGTCATCGAGGAGGTCGCAAAAATGGCCTTTCTCACCGAGCAGATCAATCCCACCGTGCAGCGCGCCGACCGTTTTATGATGGATAAACATTATCTCCGCAAACACGGTAAGAACGCTTACTATGGGCAGAAGAAATAGGTTCACGAAAAATCTTTTGCTTCGCAAAATCTTTTTCCGTGAGGAAACTTACTTTTAATACCTTAACTTAGTTGTCCTCTCGTTCGTTTCATCGGACAATAAGGCAAAAGGGTTTGCCAAATTGAGTCGC
>CANRND010000018.1 GCA_947631905.1 uncultured Clostridia bacterium
GGAATCGAACACAAACCTGCCGCTGTCCGTCCATGCCCATGTAGAGCGAGGTCGCAGAAGAAAGGGAGAGCTTGAGCTTGCACGCCTTTGCAAACATCGTCACGAGGCCGCATGCGCTCTCGTACGTGCTGTCCACCACGTCTACGTCGGCGATCTTCTCGCAGTAGATGTGATGGTCGAACCGCAAGGTCTTTTCGGCGGTCTTGTAGCGGTCGTCGCAGATGAGACGGGAGGAGCCGCAGTCGAGGATCACGGCGAGCGCGCCGCGGTAGGTCTCGTCGGGGATCTCGTCGAACGTGACCTTTACAAAGGGGAGGCGGGTGGCGACGTCGCCCACCATATAAACTTTCTTTTTGGGAAAATTGTCCTTGATGAGTTGGGCAAGCCCCATCTGGCTGCCCAACGCGTCGCCGTCGGGGTACGAGTGGCGGTGGATGATGACCGTATCGTACTTTTTGATCAATCTGAGCGCTTCTTTGAACATCGCGTTCCTTCCTTTTGTTTTTTGCTTTGAAGATATATTATATCATATCTCTTCCGATCTGTCAACCTGTTCCCGTTCCGCTTGACAAGCCTTGAAAGAGAAAGTATAATAATAGTACATAAGCGAGGTCTGTTTATGAAAAAATACAGGATCCGCGTCGGCCTCGACGTGGACGATACTCTCTACGAATGCAATTCCTATGCGGTGTCCATCATCAACCGCCGCCACCCCGACGAGGAACCGCTCCGGATCGAGGAGATCAGGAGCTGGGGCGGCGCGGAGCGGCACGGCGACGAGCGCATCGCGCTCTATTCCGATCCCGAGTTTGTCCGCACCCAGCCGATCACCGAGGGCGCGCAGGAATTTGTGAAAAAACTTTCGGAGATCGCGGACGTGTTCTTTGTGACCGCCGTTCCCGCGCCCTGTATGAGTGCGCGCGCCGAGCGGCTCGTGAAAGACTTCCCCGAGATCCCGCCCCAAAACATCATGATCGGCACGCGGAAAGACGTGCTTTCGCTCGACATCATGCTCGACGACGGGGCGCACAATATTTCCAGCTCTCGCGCGGCTTATCCCGTCCTCTTCCGCAAACCGTGGAACGCGGGGCTTTCGGGCCTGCTCTCCGTGAACAGCTACGACGATTTTTTGCACTTCTGCGAGATGGTGAGAAGTTCCTTTTCCGAGACCTTTCCCACCCTCGGAGAGGGGGGCGTTTTGTGCCTTGTGGGTCCCTCGGGTTCGTTCAAAACGGAGATCGCAAACGGGCTTACGCAGCTCGAAGGGTTTGAAAAGCCGCTCACTTCCACCACCCGCCCACGCCGCAAGACGGAGGGCGCGGAATCGTACCGCTTTATCTCCGAGGCGCAGTTCATCCGCGAGATGAATGCGGGCAGTTACATCGAGACCACCGTATACAGCGGGTATCACTTCGGAACGTCGGAAAAGGACATCGCGCCCATCGTAAAGCGGGGACACGTCGCCGTGCTTCCCATCGACATCTGCGGGGCGATCACTTTGAAAAACCTCTACCGCCAACGCGCGATGCTGGTGTTTACCCGCAGGGACCGCGCCGAAGCCATCAAGAGCATTATCAGCAGGGACATCGATCTCGAAGACAAAACGCGGCGGATCATGTCGCTCGATTTCGAATACCGCAACAGCGAGGTGTGCGACGTGGAGATCAACGTGGGGAACGACGTAAACGCGGCGGTCTCGAAGATCGTGGAGCTGGTGCGCCAAACTCCCGCACAGCAGCGCGGGGAATAAAACAAACGAAAAAACTATGCTTGTAAAACTCAAACCTGCATTGAAAAATTATATCTGGGCAGGCAAACGGCTTGCGCGGGAATGGGGAAAGGGTACGCCCGGGGAGGACATTGCCGAGGCGTGGGAACTTTCTTTCCACCCCGACGGCCCCGCCTTGATCGCGGAGGGAGAATATCGCGGACGGGAACTGAGGAGCGTTGCGCGGGCGGAGACGTGGGGCAGAAATTGCGCACGTTTTGCGTTTTTCCCCGTGCTTACAAAGTTCATCGACGCGGCTTCCCCGCTGTCCATCCAGGTGCATCCGTCCGACGGGTACGCCCTGCTTCATGAGGGGCAGTACGGCAAAACGGAGATGTGGCACATTCTCGGCGCGGAGGAGGGGGCGTGCATCTACCTCGGGCTGAAAGAGGACGTCACGCGGGAGCGCTTTGCCGCCGCCGTGGCGCAAAACGCCGTGTGCGGGCTTCTCAACAAAATTCCCGTGCATGCGGGCGAAACGTACTTCATCCCGAGCGGAACGTTGCACGCCGTGGGCCGCGGGGTGACCCTCTTCGAGATCCAGGAGAACAGTTCGCTCACCTATCGGGTATACGACTACGGGCGGGTGGACGCAACGGGAAACCCGCGGGCGCTCCATGTGGAAAAAGCGCTCGAAGTATTGAATTACAGCCGCCTCGAAGTGCGGGATTCCCGCCGCGGCGATCTGCTCGGCTCCTGCCCGTATTTTTCCGCTTATTCGAAGCGGGGAAGCGGGAAGATCGGCCGCGAAGATAGCTATGTTTCCGTCACGGTCCTCGACGGAACGCTCCGCATGGAGGGAACAACGCTTTCAAAGGGAGAAACGGCGTTTCTCTCCGCGGGGACGGAGGCCGAAGCGGAGGGGGACGCGGAGTACATCCTCGTTTTTACGGACCGTCAATAGTTTTGCACCGAAAAAGCCCCGGCAGGATATTTCCCGTCGGGGCTTTCGTCTTGTTTTCTCGTTTACCCTCAGCTCCTGTTGAGCGTAACGCTAAGGGGATTGTCGGCGGACATGAAGAGGAGTTTATCCGCTTTTCCGTCATATGTCATGGACATCAAATAATAGGTCGCCCCGTTTACCGTGAGGGTAAAGCCCTCGGAGTCGTCGTAATCTTCGATCTCGGCCGTATAGCTGTTTGCCCCGATCTTTACGGTGATAGTGTCCGCGGTGATCACGATCTCATAGGCCGTGCCGTCCGAGGCCGTTCCCTGAAACGTTCCGACGAACTGAGAGGGAATTTTGGTGGACGGTGCGGGACCGGGACCGGGTTCCTTGACGCGTTCGAGCTTGATCATTACGGAATAGTCTTCGGACATGAACATGATTTGGTCTACCGTATCATCACTGCCCATAGACGACAGATAATAAGTCGCACCGTTTACCGTGAGGGTAAAGCCCTCATAGTCGTCGTAATCGTCGATCCCGGCCGTGTAGCTCGTTCCTCCTATTTTTACGGTGATAGCGTCTGCGGTGATTTCGATCTCATAATCGGTGCCGTCTGTAAAATAGCTCCCCGCGGGTAACCCCTTAAACGTTCCGACAAATTCGGAGGGGATGCCCGTGGACGGTGCGGGACCGGGTTCCCCGCCGCCTTCTCTGTCGAGCGTAACCTCCACGGAATCGTCGTCGGCGGACATGAACATGATCTGGTCTATCGTGTCCCCATAGCCATAAGACATCAAATAATAAGTTACCCCGTTCACCGTGAGTGTAAAACCATAGTAGTCGTCATATTCCACGATCTCTGCCGTGTAGCTGTTTGTTCCGATCTTTACGGTGATAGCGTCCGCAGTGATCTCGATCTCATAGGCTGTGCCGTCCGAGGCCGCCCCCTTAAATGTTCCGACGAATTTGAAAGGAATATCGGTGGACGGCGCGGCCTCGGGTTCTGGTTCGCCGATCTCGATCGGAAGCACGGTGCTGCCGAAATCGGAGAACGTGAGCGTCACATCTTCTCTGATGTAGCCCCTATAATCGTAGGTAAAATGCACCTGATACAGCACGCCGTCTTTTAAAATGATGGTGCAATCGAGGGCATAGGCATAATATTCGATCTGATCTGCGCCGATCGCAAACAGTTGGGCAATGGCGCCCGCGAGTCCGCCGTAGTCATCCATGATAAAGAGATCGGGGATGCGGACGGAATACTGTTCGTTGCCGTCATATCCTACCAGCGAGTAGGGAAGAGGATCGAAGACGAACGCCGCTTTCAGATCGTCGATGGTAATCATTTCCGAGTACGCTTCCCCAAACGTCGCGGTTTGCGTAGACGGGTCGTAGTCAAAGGGATATACCGTACCGTCGAACACGGTGTAACCGCTCTCCCAACCCTCGGTATCTTCGTAGATCGCGTCTTTTGTTACATAGATCTTTCCGTTCACATCGTCCTCACCCTCTTCGACGCGTTTTAGGGTAACCGTATAGCTCTCCGCACTTGCCGCCGCGGTGAGCGCCTGTTTCAAGGTCTCGTGCTGCGGGGTCATCGTGTAGTCCGTGAGCCATTCCTGCGGAACGGCCGCCGTGCCGAGGTCCTTGATCTCGTACGTGTATTCGTATTCGGAGTCGATGTAATTTTCGAGGTTCGTCACGCGCTCCGTCATGATCTGCAATTTCACAAACACGCCGTTTTCGAGGAAGAGGCGGAACGAGGCGATGTCTTCCTCATATCCCGTGATCGCCGCGGCCGCCGCGGCTGCCTTTTCGGGAGAAAGCTCCCAAACGTTCTTTTCCGCCAACGTGAAATCGTCGGGAGTCAGCAGGGCAAAGGGGTTAAAGAAGTCGGCAAAGTCGTCTTCCGAATCCTGCAAGGAAAGTTTACCCTCTTCATCGTGCGTGACGAGCGCGATCTTTCCCTGTTTTTCCACAAATACGGCGTTGAAATAATAGTCGCCGCCGACGAACTTTTCGGTCTGCCAGATCGCCTTTTGGGGAGCGTCGAACAAGACGGTAAGATCCATTTCGATCTCCTCTTCAAAGGCGTAATCGTGGTTGATCATCTTGCCGTCGAAAAATACCGAACCTTGCAACGTACTCAGCGTTTGCGCGTTCGGGCCTGCCAAACGGAACGTGACGGTAATTGTCGTATCCGCAGAGACCGTAAGGGCGTATTTCCCGTCATTGTCGAGCGCCGCGTCCTCATCCCCGCTTACCGAAAACGTATCCACTTCGTATCCGTCTTCGGGGACAACTTGCACCGTTACTTCCGATCCCTCTTTATATTGGTTGTCGGCAGCCTGTGGCAACAGCGAGACCGAACCTTTCTCCTCGTCGTAAGAGAGGGTCACGGCATAAACGGGGGAAAGCACTTCGCGGAACGTGACGGAAACCGTTGTATCGGCAGAGACCGTAAAGGCGTATTTCCCGTCATTGTCGAGCGCCGCGTCCGCCGCTCCCGTCACCGAGAAAGTGTTTACTTCGTAGCCGCTCTTGGGCGTTACGGTAACGGTCACCTCCGTTCCCTCGGTATATTTGCCGTCCGTCTCCGCGGGCGAAAGCGCTACGCTGCCCTGCGTGGCGTCGTATGCGAGCGTGACCGTATAGGACGTCTTGCCGCACGCCACGGCGCCGAACAGGCACAATGCCAGCACGACAAGCATGATCCCGCGCAAAAAGTTGTACTTTTTCATATCGTTCTCCTAAAAATATGTGATATATCCCATAATAGCATGGCGCTTTGCGCCTTGTCAAGGAAAAAAGGATAAGTTTTATTTATAATATTTATATAATGTAGTATATTTCCTTATATATTCGCAATTTTCGCATAAAAAATGCTCGCAAAGAGGCTCGGCGGAAAGAAAAATGCGGGTACGGCCCTGCCTTTTTCGGAAAAAAATCGATAAAAAATGTTTGAAACCGCTTCGGGGGGTTGACAAAATAAGAGGGAGGAGTGATATAATATTTACGGTCTCCCAAACACAGAAGGAGGAAGAATATGAAAAAGTTTGGTGTATGTATCGGGCTTGCGCTCATGTTCGGTCTGTTTTCCCTTGCGGGATGCGACTTTACGGTGGGACAAGACGAAACGGCAAAAACGCCCTCCGCTACGCTCCCTTCCGTATCCGAGGAACTTCCGTCCGAAGGCGGCTCCGAAGAAGAGGCTCCCCGCGAAGAGGAAGGCGGTCAGGAGGAGAACGGCGGTCAGGGGGAAAGCGGCCGCGAAGAACCGCAAAAACCCGCGGTTTCTCCGCTCGCGCTTCTCGACGCCGTGGACGTTTCCGCGGCGTTCGGGGACAGAGAGGCGGAAGGGTGGTCCTTTGGCCTGAAAGCGGAGGGGGGACTGAACGCCTCTTACGGGTTCGATCTCACTTCTCAGATCAGCGGCAGGGAAAAATTGAATACGGAATGCGGCATCGAAGTCGGGATAGAAGACCTCTTCGGGCTTCGTTCCAACGAGAACAATGCGTTCGGGTTCAACCTGTTCGGCGGCGGAAAGGCGAGCCTTGCGTTGCACTACCGCGGCCCCGATCGGGATTCCGATCCCCTGCTCAAAAACTTCGAAGCCGGTTTCCGCCACGACGGCGACCTCATTTGGTATGCGGGAGAGGGGGAGAACGAGTCCAAAATCTCCCTCACCGAATTGAAAGAAAAGCTCGGGGCGGCGGCGATGACGGAGACGTTCGGGCGGATGGGGGACGCGTTTGCGGTCATTCCCGAAGAACTGAGCAAGGGCGTTTCGCTGCGGCTCGCCGTGGAAAAGCTCATCGCGCTCGGGTTTACGGCGGAGATCGACGACTCGGACGGCGTGGCCGTGTCCCTGAAAGCGAACGCGGGCTTTTATACCGATCTTCTCAACGATATGCTGGAAGAGCTGCTTCCCTCCGATTGGCTTACATATCTCCCGCGCGCCGATTTCGGCTACGAGAGGACGGTTTTCAATATCAGACTTGCGTTCGGCAAGGACGGGCTTTTTCAGGAATACTCCATGTCGAGCGACGTCGCTTTGACCGCCTCTTTGGAAGTGCGCAACCTGTTTGTGAGCCACAGCGTGCTGAAATCGGGCGGGGATCTCTCCTTTACGGCATACAGCGGTGAGATCGGCGCGGCGGAAGAATAACGGCGTTTCAACGCGGACGGCGGGTACATGGTACCCGCCGTATTTTTTTACGGAAGCGCAACGATCGTGTGAAACTATGATTTCAATTCACAAAAATGGAAAAATTTTATCAAAAACGATTGCAAAAAATTTAATTAGGGTGTATAATAAAACACCAAACGAAGATCGGGGGGAGGAAAAACCATGATCAAAGTCAACTTTAACAACAAGCCGCTCACGGTAGAAGAGGGGACGCGCGTCCTCGAACTCATCGAGCCGAAAGAGCGGAAAAACCTCGTCGTCTGCCAGGTCGGCGCGCA
Source organism: uncultured Clostridia bacterium (assembly GCA_947631905.1). Classification (GTDB taxonomy): domain Bacteria; phylum Bacillota; class Clostridia; order Christensenellales; family Borkfalkiaceae; genus Gallimonas. The sequence goes on from CANRND010000018.1 coordinate 7,125, forward strand.
GGTTAAGGAACTTCATTACAAGCTCTCCGCAAAGGACAACGGATTAACCATCCATCTGCTCAATCTGAACAACGCCGAGGCGGGAAGGGCGTACAGCGCAAGCCTCCGCTATATCGTCGCAATGGCGTTCTATCACATCTATCCCGATGTGAAGATCCGCTTTTCGTACAACATTTCGCGGTCCATCTCCTGCCAGGCGATCACGAACAACTTCAACATGTCGCGGGCGGTCGGAGAGATCCGCCGGGAGGTGGAGCGGATCATCGCGGAAGATCTGCCCATCGAGCGCGTGACGGTCACGATCGAAGAGGCGACGGAAATTTACAAAAAATTCCACCTCGACGACAAAATCGATATTTTGCAGTACCGTCCCGAAAAAACGGTGCATCTGTATAAGTGCGGGGATTATTATAACTATTTGCACAATTATATGGTTCCGTCCACGGGGTGCATCCATAACTATACGATCACGCCGTACAGCCCCGGCATCATCATCCAATATCCCCGCCACGACCTCGACGCAAACATCCCCGAATTTGAAGAAGAGGCAACTTACTGTAAAACGTTGCAAAGGGCGTACTCGTGGGCGGAAAAGGCAAGGGTGCAGACCGTTACCGAGATCAACCGCAAGATTGACCGCGGCGAGGGGCTTGAATTTGTGCAGATGTGCGAAGCGTACCACAACCGCCAGCTCGCGGAACTCGGCGAGGCGATCGAAAAGGAGATCGAGAACGTGCGGCTCGTTGCGATCGCGGGTCCCAGTTCGAGCGGAAAGACCACGTTCTGCAACAGGCTCCGCATCGAGCTTTTGTCCCGCGGGATCGACCCCGTTACCATTTCGCTGGACGATTATTACTTCGATAAGGGAAAGATCAGCGAACTTCAAGGCAAACCCGTCGGCAAGCTCGATCTCGAACATATCGACTGCCTCGACATAGAGCTTTTCAACAAGGACCTTTTCGACCTCATCAACGGCGAAACCGTTACCCTGCCCCGCTTCAACTTTGTGGCGGACAGGCGGGAAAAGGGCAAGACGATCAAGCTCGGGCAAAACGTTCCCATTATCATCGAGGGCATCCACGCGCTCAACGAAAAGCTCACGAAGTCCATTCCCAAACACCGCAAATTCAAGATCTACATCGCGCCGCACGCGCAACTGAACATTGACGATCACTCCCCGCTGTCCGTCACCAACGCGCGGCTCATCCGCCGCATCGTGCGGGATATGAAATTCAGGGGCTGTCCCGCCGCGGAGACGATCGACATGTGGCAATCGGTGCGCAACGGAGAGTTCCGCTGGATCTATCCCAACCAGGAGAACGCCGACTACGTGTTCAATTCGAGCCTCGGCTACGAGCTGTGCGTCCTCAAAAAACAGGCGATGGAAGCGCTGACGCAGATCACCGCCTACGACCCGCAGTATCTCGTTGCGAACCGCCTGATCAAGACGCTGAAATATTTCCGCGAGATCGACGACGATTCGATCATCCCCTGCAACTCTCTTTTAAGAGAATTTATCGGCGGAAGCTGTTTTAACGTGTAAAGTTTTCCGAGAAATAGTCGCACGGCTTTCCGCCGCGCAAAAAAACGGGCGCGTCCCTATGGGGCGCGCCCGAAAATTTTGTCTTGTTACACAAGTTCGACCCAGTGCCTTACGTTGCCGCACGAGTTTGCCATGAGGTTATATTCCGCAACGACCTGGAACACGGAGTGCGCGGGAATCGTAAACTCCTGATGCACGGCGATGTCGAACGCTTCGAGCATCTTGATGGGACCGTCGAAAGGATTGGCCCCGCCGCCGCGGTAGAGCGCGGACTTCTCGGTGCCGGGGATGACTTTTCCGTTCATATCGCGGAAGAAAGCCGCAAGCCCGCCGTTGGGACGGAGATGGATGCGCACCGTTCTCGGTTTGTCGCCCTGGTTGACGAACGTGAACAGGTCTTGGTAGTCTTTCATCCAGTTGCCCATTTCGAGGACAATGCCCTGCGTGCTGAAATTATAGAGACCGAAGCTGATGTCTTTGAGCGGTTTGTCCGTGCCGCCCGAATAGACGGTGTTGAAGATGGTGATGTCGGTCCCAACCGCGTCGGCATAGTGCTGTGCGTCGGAGTGGGTCGCCCATTCTCTCAAACCCAACTGTCTGTGTTCGTTTTTACCGTCGGGGATGGGGGAGCAGGGGATGATGCTGCCGTCTTCGGCGATGTTCGTGGAGACGGAATCGGGATAATTTTTGCGGAGATAGTCCGCGATATTCTTCTGCATGGCCTTGATGGCTTCCGCGTTGTCGTCCACGCCTCTGATCGCGCCCATGAGTGAGGCGTTGTAGTAGTTGGTGAAGTTGACGGGTAAACTTTGCGGTTTGGTGGCGTCGTTGAAGATCCACGTCGCGCTGCCGTCTACGACGTAGCCCTCTTCCATGCCGACGGAGCCGCGCGGGTTGGCCATATCCGCCACGCCCACGTGGGTATCGTAGCCCGCGCCGCCCTCGTTTACGGCGTCAATATCGTCATAGATATAGAACGCGCCTTCGGCCGTTCCCACGACGTCAAAGAGGACCGCCCCGTTGGTGACCTCGCTGAACGTGGAGATCTGGTCGGCCGTCCCCGCCACGCTGTAATTGCCGTAAGCATCTTTCGTGGTGCCGCCGATGACGTAGATGAATTCGCCCGCGGGAACGCGGTAGGTGGTGGGCTGGAAGTTGTGATGGATGTATTTGCCCGAAAAATTGAAGTAAGCGTCAAAGTTCGCTTTCTGGGCGGGTGTGAAATCCTCCATGCCGCGGACGGGAAGGTTGGTGTTGTAGAAGTTTACCCATTCCTGTTCACCGAGGAAAGCGCCCTGCCCCGCCGTCTGCAAACCGACGTTCTTTACGGTGACGTACATATCGTCGCTTCCCGTGTTGGTGACGCGGTAGCCATAGTAAACGCCCTTTGTTACGCCCTCGTTGACGATCTTCATGCTCTGGTGTTCATAGGTGAAGTAAACGCTTTGGTTGGAGACGTCCTGCCGCGTGATGCACTTGTTCACGGCCTCGGGCGTGAGCGTCTCGGGAGCGTTGGAATAGACGTAGAGCGTATCGGGACGCTTTACATAGGTGAGTTCCGCGGCTTGGAGCGGGTCTTTGGTGGGGTCGGCGGAGGTCGTCTCGAAAGAGTCGGGATCGGGCGCTTCGGCGATCTCGAAAGGCTGGGGAGACTTGTTCTCCTGAGCCGTAACGTTGATACGCACATTTTGGTTTACGGGTACGAGTTCGGCATACACCACCTGTCCCGCGGTGAGGTCGATGTCAAACGAGTCGGCGCTGTCCATGAGTACCTTTCCCGTCTCGTCGTAGAGCTTCACTTTGGAAAGGACTTTCTTGGAGAAATTGACGTTGTAAGAGTCCGTCCATTTCGCTTTCATTTTAAGGCGGGTCTGCCCCGAATCTTCGAGCGAAAAGAAAGAAGCGAACGGGATCTCGGGAAGACCGTCGAAGAGCGCAACGTTCGCGCTGTTTTCGTCTCCTCCGCCGCCCTCGTTGCCTCCGACGGGCGGTTTGTTTTCGCCCGTGTCGCAGGCGGTGAACGTCGCCATTGCAAAGAGCGCCGAAAGCGCAAGCGCGATCCACTTATGTTTCATAGTAACCTCCTGACATTGTTTCGATTTTATAATTCCGCGCATTTCTGCGGTGCGGAGCCGAGGGGGAAAAGGTCATTCGAGTTCGACGCTGTGCTTCACATGTCCGCAGGAATTTGCCATAAGGTTGTATTCCACGGCGATCTGCACAACGCTGTGAGGGGGAACCATAAATTCCTGCCTGCATGAAAGGTCGAACCCCGCGAGCGTCTTCCCGTCGAGGGGAGCGTCGGCATGTTGGAGCGCGAAAATGGGGGGAACGTCCATGACCGATCCGTCGGGGCGGCGGAAAAGCACGGTGAGCGCGCCGTTTGGCGTGAGGTTGACGCGCACCTTTCTCTGCCTGTCGCCGCGGTTGACGAACGTAAAGCGGTCGATGTAATCTTTCATCCAGTTGCCCATTTCGAGGACGATGCCCTGCGTGCTGAAATTATAGAGACCGTAGGCGATTTCTTTCACGGGGCGGCCCGTACCCTCGGAACTCACGGTGTGGAACACGGTGATGTCCGTTCCGACGGCGTTGGGATAGTGCTGTGCGTCGGAGTGGGTCGCCCAATCGGTCACGGTCTGCACGTGCGGGTCCTTTCCGTCCGGAATGGGCGCGCAGGGAACGATCTCCATGCCGAAAAATTCTTTCAGCGCCTCGCGGAACTTTGCAAGGGCCTCGGGCGTGCCGTCGGACAGCGTTTTAAGGCGTTCGAGGAGGGGAGCGTTGTAGTAATTTTCAAAGGTAACGGGGAGCTTTTGGGGCTTTGTCGCGTCGTTAAAGACCCACGCCGCGCTGCTGTCGACGACGTATCCCTCCTCCTCGCCCACGGAACCCGCGGGGGAAGAAAGGCTCCCCACGCCAACATGGGTATCGTAGCCCGCGCCGCCCTTGTTTACGGCGGCGACGTCGTTATAGACATAGAAAGCGCCCTCCGCGCTTCCCGCAACGTCGAAGAGGACCGCGCCGTTCGCACATGCGCTCGTCCCGGAGAGACGGTCCGCCGTATCGGAGACGCCGAAATTTGCGAAAGCGTCCCGCGTGGTCCCGCCGATGACGTAGATAAACTCCCCCGCGGGGACGCGGTAGGTCGTCGGCGTGAAGGTGGGGAGGGGATAGCCGCAGGAGAAATTGTAGTAGCCGATAAACAGCCGCTTCTGTTCGGCGGAAAGCCCGTCAAGGGAGGGAATGCGGAACGGGACGTTGTAGAAGTCCACCCATTCCTTTTCGCCGAGATAGTCGCCCTTGCCCGTCATCTGCAAGCCGACGTTCTTCACGGTGATGTATGCGTCCTCCTTACCCGTGTTGGTAACGCGGTAGCCATAGTAAACGCCGTTGCTCTTCATCCCTTGCTTGACGAGCTGGGAGCTCTGGTGTTCAAAGGTAAAGAAAACGCTCTTATCGGATACATCCTGCCGCGTGAGGCACTTGTTTACGGCCTCGGGCGTGAGCGTTTCGGGGGCGTTGGAATAGACGTAGAGGGTATTTTTGCGCTTTTCGTAGGCGATCTTCGCGGGGGTAAGCGGATCGGACGGGTCCGCGGAATCGGTTTCGAAAGACGCGGGGTCGGGAAACGCAGGCATCCCGAACGGGAGGGGCAGTCCGCTCTGTGGGATCGCCAAAAGAGAGAACCGTTCGCTCTTGGGGGCGATTTCGAGGAGAACGACGCCCTCTTTCAGGTCTGCCGTAAAGCTCAATTCCGAGGAATACAGCGGCGCGCCGTCCTCACGGAAGAGGGAAATGCGGCGTACCTCCGCAAAGGAGAAGCGGATCTCGTAAAAGTCCGCTCTTGCAACGCGCATCTTAAAGCGCGCGGCGGGGCCGCGCTCCACAGCGCATACGGAGCCGAAAGCAAGGATGGGAAGTGCCGAAAACTGGGCGGGATCCGCCGCGGAAACGGGCGTCACGGGCTGTCCTCCTTTCCGGATTTTCATTTTTTATTATACACACGCACGGGCGTTTGTCAAGTAATTATAAAAAATTTTTTCTTTTTCTGTGGCATTTTTACACGAAAACAGGGGCAATGTTGGGAAAAAAGAAAGAAATTTTTTTCTTTTGCGCAAGGAATTTTTTCCCAAAGCATTGACAAAACGGGCGGGAGGGATTATAATACGGGCAACGTATCCGAGCCGTCCCGAACCGCAAAAGCGGCGGGGAGTCCGCGGGCCGACGCGGAGCGATCATTTTGAGCAAGGGAGAAACAGGATGAAAAACGTTTTCGATTTCGACAAAAATCTTGCCATCAAAGCGCCGCCCGCGCACGATCTTCTCTGGCGGGACGGCAAGGACCCCGTGTTCGGGCCGTGCGGTTCGGACGCGCTGCAGGAGCCGGGCTACACCCGCATGACCAAAGCCGAGCGGGACTATATCCGCAAAGTCAACGAGGGCGAGGCGTGGCTTGCCGAACAGTCCACGGGCATCCAGCTGCGCTTTGAAACAAATTCGGCGCAGATTTTCGTCCGCGTGAAGCTCCGCAGTAAGTTCGACATGACCAACATGACCCAGATCGGGGAGTGCGGCCTCGACCTCTACGTCTATGACGAGGGCCTCAAAGACTACGGCCTCATCGAGGTGGCGCGTTACTATCCCATCGACGCCACGGAATACGAACTCTCCCTCGGCAGATTCGATACCCATCCCCGCAAATTGCGCAAGTATATTTTGAATCTTCCCCTCTACATGGCCGTGGACGAACTCCAAATCGGCCTCGACAAGGACGCGGAGGTCCGCGCCGTTCCCTACGGCGACAAGGCACGCATCGGCATCTACGGCACGAGCATCGTGCAGGGTTGCGGGGCCTCCCGCCCCGGTCTTTCACCCGCCAACGTCCTTTCCCGCCGTCTCGATGCGGAGGTGTACAACTTCGGCTATTCGGGGTGCGCTATGATGGAGAAAGAGATGGGGGAGGTCCTCGGGGACAGAAAGCTCGATTTTCTCATCGTCGACGTGGAACCCAACGCGGGCGTCGAATCCGTCATGCGGGACAACTTTGAACCTTTCTTCGACGCATATTTTGAACGCAGTCCCGAGACCCCCGTCGTCGTCTATTCGCGTATCCTCTTTGCGATCGACCTCTACTCTGCCCGCCACCGCGCCATTGCGGCATACTACCGCGATTTTTTGCGGGACGAGGTGAAAAAATACGCGCGGAAAGGCTACGACATCCACTTTGTAGACGGCGGGAAGCTCTTTACCGAACCCACAAAGACGTTCCGCGGCAACTACACCGAGTACACGCTCGACGGCATCCACCCCAATGACGTGGGCATGATGTTGCTCACGGAGTCCTATGAGCGCGCGATCCGCCGTATCCGCCACTGAGCGCGCGTCCGCCCTCAAACCAAATGAACTTCCGGCGCGCCGCCGTTCCGTTTCGGAACGGCGGCGCGCTTTCGTATACCGCCCGCCCGCTCCCGCCGGAAAGGGGCTTTTTTCGGCGCGGAAAGGGGGAGGACGCCCGTCAAAAGTTGCAAAAAATTTTTTTCAACTTTTGACGGCTTATTTTCAATAAATGGCGGAAATCTCATAAAACAATCAAAAATCTGTACTATGGCACTTCAAAAAAGAAAAAAACTATAAAAAAATAAAAATTTTTTTCAAATTCCCATTGACAAAAAACCTATGCGGGTTTATAATGCAACTATCTTGAAATCTTATACCGAGCAGGAAATATGAGGAGGAAATTTTATGAAAAAACTGTTAGCCGTTCTTATGGGATCTGTCATGATCCTTTCCGCGGCCGCGGGTCTTGCGGCTTGCCGTGAGGACGACGGTCCCGGCCCCGGTCCCAACCCCGGCGGAGAAGAAACCAAGGCTGTCCGCAGGGACGACCCGCGCGATCAAGAGGCTTTCGAGATGCATTCGCCCGACGGCACCCTCGTCAGCAAGCACGTTTCCCTCGCCGCCGCCGTCAATGCGGCCGTGGAAAACGATCTCGATACGTTCGAGGCGGAGGATGTCGAACTCGGTCAAAAGGGGAGCTACGTCACGCGGAAAGGCGATCCGACGAAAGTCTTCGAAAACAGCTACGGTTATAAAAACGGCGACCTCGAACAGGGCTATTCTTTCTGGTCTTACGATAAGAACGGCGCACTGCTCGGGGACGAGATCGGCGTGAGTCCCATCAAGCGTTTCCAGAACCAGGACGCCTACGCGCTCATGAGCTACGGCGACAGAGTGGAGGCGGCTCTTGCGGGCGTCACACTCTACGACGGGCAGGGCAACGTCATCGAGCAGGGCGACCATGCGGGCAACAAGCCCGAAAGCCCCGGCACCTGCGACATCTCCCAGCGTAACTGGGAACTCAACCCCGCAAGCGACGCGCTCATCCGCTGCGTCGGCGGCGGCGGCTTCTCGGGCGCAACGGGCGCGCGCTATACCATCGACCTTTCCAACACCAAGATCCGTCCCCCCTACAAGGGCGTTGAGGATAAGGCGTTCGCCTTTATGGGTTACTACATGGGCGACGGTTCCGCCCGCCTCGAAGTCGGCATCGCCTGCGATACCGAAACGGGCGACTGGTACCAATTCTGGGGCCACGCTTCGGGCTTAACGACAGACGTCAAGAACGAATACAACGTGGGCGAACGGCTCATGACCTCCACGTGGCACGACGATAAAGAGGGCGGCTACTTCACCCCCGACTGCACCGAGCTTGAACTCGACATGCACATCAGGAGCGAAGAGGACGACGTGGGCGACAAAGTGTTCTTCGACGAATTCAAAGCCGTTATCGACGGAAAGACGACGGTCGTCCGCATCCAGGACGAAGAGGTCGTAGAATACGGCGGCGGCACTGCCTATAAGATGCAGGCTTCCTTCTACTTCACGGCGGGCCTCGATCTTGTGGCGCCCGATGCGGAGATCGGCGACCCCGTCGCCGCAGTTGACTACACGGTAGGCGCGTCTTTCGAGAATTTCGTCGTCGAAAAGGCGGAGATCTACTTCCCCGGCTACGACGAGATCAGCGACGAGGAGTGGGGTTCGGCAATCGAGGCGGAACTCCGCGGAGAGGACGGAGAAGGCAAATACTGGCCGACCTATCCCGAGACGTTTGAATATCTCGACGGCAACACCCTCGCAAAGTACAACTATACGATCGCCCAGAACAGCGCCTTTATCGACTACGAGCAAAACATGGATGAGGCCGACGTCTACACGTTCAGCTTCATTCCCGATCTTACGGCTCCCAAAGACGCGCTGGGCGGCGAACTCAAAACTTATCAGGACCGTATCAACAAACTCAAAGCGATCAACGCGGAAAACGCGGATACGTTTGAAGCGGAACTTGAAGCGCTCCGCGAAGTCTACGGCCCCACGGGCGCCATTGCCGACGCGGGTGCGGACCTCAAAGATAAGGCTTATATCTACTTTATGCTCGACTGGCAGCCCCTTCTCGACGCAGAGCAGGTCTATAAGAACGCGCTCAAACTCAGCGAAGCGGGCGAGAAGCTCCTGAAAGAATACGAGACCCTTACGGCGATCGATTCCCTCACGGGTTGGAAGGGGTGGAAAGCCCCCGAAGGGACCGCGGATACAACGGGCTATCTCTACAACGAATTGCAGAAGTTCGGTCCGATGCTCGAAGAGTTCAACGCGCTTCCCGAGGCGGAACAGCCCATCCTCAAAAGGAATGCCAAAACGTGGGATACCTGGGCGACGTTCTATACGCAATATACCGCGGCCGTTAAAAAGACGAATAACGTCGTCATCTGGGACTTCGATATGCTCAAATCCGAGGAGGTCTCCGTAGCGGAAGCGCTCGATGTGTTCTTCGGTGCGGCCATGGACGCATGGACCCTCCGCGACGATCCCTCGCGCGGCAGCACGGCGGACGGAAAGTCGGTCGTAGACGGAAAGACACAGGACTGGGGCGACTGGAGAGGGCAGGGACTCCTCTGCACACAGTCTCCTATCTGTTTCAAGCAGACGTTCCGCATTCTCTCGCTTGCAAACCAGCTTCCCGAAGTGGACGGCGTTAAAATCGATTATATCGATACCTTTGTGGACCTGCTCGGCAGCGGCGACTCCACCGTCCCCTCCGGGAATGCGATCAGCGCGGGGACCATCGAGGACTTCGCTTATCTTTGGCATGTCGGCCGCCAGCTCGGCCGCATCATCCGCGAGGAGTGCTTCTATCTCGACAAAGAGCTTGCCGATACCATCAATGACTACATGGTCGGCTTCAAGTTCACGCCGCAGAGCGCATGGAACTACGCGTGGAACAGCGCGCATACCTATCACTTTACGACCTTGTTCTATGGGACGAACGAGTGCTATAATCTCATCGATCCCACCCTCACGGGAACCAAGATGAAGTGGGGAGAACTTCTTCAAGAATATCTCCAACCCATCCTTGTACGCGACGGCGGCGGCGTTGAACTTCCCTCCTATCCGGGCGGCGAACCCGGCGCGGTGGAATGCTACGTGCCGAGCGCGGTCACGGCGCTTGCCGAGGCTCCCGAGGGCGTTCAGCTCACCCCCGAAAACCTGATCGGAACGTTCAACTCCGTCGGTTTCAATAGTCTTCATTCCCTCGACGGCTGGCTCGGCGGCTGGTCGATGAATGCCGAGACGCAGAACCACGGCTGGGTGTCGTGGGAGATTGCAGAGTTCCGCAAGATCTACTTAAAATTCGAGACCTTTGGACCCGAAGACCAACAGAAAGTCGTCAAAGGCGTCGGCGAGTCGGTTTGGAACGACTGGGTGAAACTCTCCACGCAGTGGGCGGCTCTCGAAGCGCTCGAAAACGACGTTGAAAAAACAGTTCCCGTCGTCCCCGGCGGCGCGATCTCGGGGACGCCAAATCCCGAGGGGTTTTATCATTCCACCCCTTTGAATACCCTCCGCGCAGTCTTTAACCAGGTGTTCAAGTATGTGGGCGAGACCGACCACGCGGCAGGTTGCGGCAAGTTCCTCTGCATGGAGGACGATCTCCGCATGCGCGATTCTCTCCGCGGTCTCTATCTTTGGGAACTGAGTAAACAGCAGGGCCAGCTCGACTTTCTCAATGAAGTCATGGACCTCATCAAGAAAGACGCATACGGCGCGAAAGTCATGAAAGACTGGGAATATCTCTGCGACATGGGCGGGCAGATCGTCCGCGTTATGGAAAAGGGTGTAGATAAGCTCGACGCCGAGCTTGCGAATGTCCTCAGCAAGTACGTTGCGGCGGACGGGAAATACGGCACGAACAATGCCTTTCAGACCCCCGCGCTCAGCAAGGCATACCTCCAATACGGTGCGCTCAGCGAAAACGTCTCTTGCGGCTATCATCATTACTTCGCGCTCAACCTCCCCGATACCAAAACGTGGAGCCAGCTCATGGAGGAGTACATCGTTCCCCTCGTAGGGAAAGACAAGATGCTTCCTCTCACCGATTCCGCGAGTTCCCCGCTGGTCTTGAAAGAGACCGTTCCCGCGCCCGCCGCGGCGGTGGAGGCCGCCCTCCCCGAAAGGAAGAAGTAACATCAAACCGTCCGCACCCGCACGGGGTGCGGACGGAGATCCATTTTGTACGGGAATTTGCGACCGGTTATTTGAAATTCATTTTTTAGGAGAAAAGAGCATGAAAAAGTTTTTGAGCTTTGTACTTGCAGGCACGCTGGCGATCTCGGTGGCCGCCGTGTTCGCGGGTTGCGGAGAAGAATATCATTACAGCGATATCGATACAAACGTCGATCTCACCCAACCCATTACGCTCAAAGGGTATTTCCCCGGGCAGGGCGGAGATTTCGGCAAGGACGATACCGCCAAGATCATCGAAAGAGAGACGGGCTATAAGCTCGAATATATCCAGGGTCCCGCGGGCGGCCTCGAAGGCGACGTCGGGAGAAAACTCGGCAGTAAGGAACCCTACAACTTCATGAAACTCAACGACGCCTGTTTCTCCCCCCACATCAACGACGGCTCTTTCTGCGACCTCACCGACGCGCTCATGAACACGCCGCAGGGCAAGGTCCTTTACCAGCTCATCGACCTCATGGACAGGGGCTGGGACGCCGTGACGACCACCGACGAGAACGGGCAGAAACACATCTACGGCATCCCCGACTTCGGGTACGTCCACATGATCAATTCGGGCTTCGTCTGGAACATGGACCACCTCGATAAGATCGGCTTCAAAGAGGAGTACGGACACGATAAGCCCGAGACGGTGGGGGAATTTACCTGGGCGATCAACAAGCTCCAATCCACGTTCGGCGGCAAGAAAGATTATCACGCGCTCGGCATTCCCGGATCGGGAAGCCTCGAACTCGAACCGCTTGCAGGCGCTTTCGAGCTTCCCTATAACTTCTATCTCGACGAAAACAACAAGATCCAGATCAAATATTATCACCCCAACTACGATAATTACGTCGTGTACATGAACAAGTTCTACAACAGCGGCGCGCTCTCTTCCGCGTGGAGCGGGGCGGACGCAAATGAACTCAACCAGCAGTTTGCAAAAGAGAACTACTCGGTCATCTACACGTCCTATTATTACGTCACTTCCCTCGTCAACGCTGTCGTCGACCAGGAGGCGATCGCAGCCTCAATGGGCATCGAAAACGACTATTGGAGCATCTACCGCAACGCCATTTCGTGGACGCTCAAACTCCGCGGCGACGGCACCGACGGCTCGGTAGAGCAGACGAAAGCCAAACTCCGCGGCGATCCCGGCTCGGTGGTGTTTTATAACTGTATTCCGAAGTACATGGCTTCGGAGGGCATGTACGTCATCGACTACTTTGCCAAAAAGATGGAGGCATTCAGCAAATTCTTCGGCGGAAACGGCCTCATGCTCGAAGAGCAGGCGCAATACGGAGGCGATCCCGCGAAGTTCCCTGCGGACACTCACTGGTATGAGGTGGAAACGCCCGAGGGCGCGCCCGCGGCTTCCACGTACAGCGCAGAAACGGACGCGCAGTTTACGGCGTTCGAAGAGGCGCATATCGACGAGATGTATTGCTTTATCCGCCCGTATTCGTACTCCTACACGGATACCCGCACGGAGGAAGTCGGCGGACACAGCAAGGACGGGAGCGAGACGGAGGTCACGGTACAAGGCGGCGGCTTCTGGACCAAACTCACCAAGCGTTGCGTCGACCAGATTGCCAACAATTCCCTCTATTGCACGGGGACGCAGGCAATCGAGGCGAAAGCGTTCGTCCATGTCCATGAGATCGCGTTCCAGTCGTGGATGTATTGCGACAACTTCCCCGATGAAGAGGCGTGGATCAGCGATCCCATGTATCTCGCGCCTTTCGTGCCGCTCTGGGCGCCCGTCAACATCACGACGCGTTCCCGCCTTGTCACGGGCGAAGAGGGTTCTATCAACACGAAAGCCAACGGCAAAGAACTCTCGCGGGAGGAGATCTTGAAAGCGTTCAACCTTTCGCGGAGCAGCGCAAAGACGCAGTTCGCCAAAAAGGACGGCGTGAAGTATTATTACTGGTCCGACGCCATCTCCGATCAGATGACGGAGTGGTATTTGCAGTCCAAGAACAATCCTGCCAACAAGAAATAACGGCAGGCCGGCCGCAACGCGCGGCCTTACTTCCACGCGAGGTGATTTTATGAAAGAATACCTTCAAACGGGCGAAACGGCCGCGGGGGGAGCTTCGGCTCCCTCCGAAGAAGCCCGTACGCGCAAGAGACCGGAGGGGAGATCCTTTTGGAGAACGGAGATGCGCCGCGTCGTCAAACACAGGCGGCTCATCGTCTTTCTCGTCCCCGCGGCGTTCTTCACCATTCTTTTCAGCTATATCCCGATGCTCGGCATCGTGTTCGCATTCAAGGAAACGATCAACCTCAACCAGGGGGACATTCTCTGGAACGTCACGCACGGCGGCTGGACGTTCAACAATTTTCTCGACATCTTTTACGAGAACGAAGAATTTTTCCCCGCCGTTGCGAACACGCTCATCATCAATGTCATCCGTCTGGCGATCTGCTTCCCGCTCTCCATTCTCGTGGCGGTACAGCTCTCCGAACTCAAAAGCCAGAATGCGGCAAAGGTCATTCTGATCATTCTGAGTATTCCGAACTTCCTCTCGTGGGTCATCGTCATCGGTATTTGGTCGGGCGTGCTGCACCCCGACTACGGCGTCCTCGGAAGATTTACGGGCTTTATCATGGGGCAGAACCAATGGTTCAAGCCGCTCGTCGTGTTCCTCTCCGCATGGAAAGGCGCGGGGTGGGGGTGTATTCTCTACTACTCCGCCATCGTTGCGATCGATAAGACCTACTACGAATCGGCGACGCTCGAAGGGGCCAACCGCCTCCAAAAGATCTGGTATCTCACCATTCCGTCCATTCTGCCTACGATCGCGCTGACGCTCGTTCTCAACATTGCGGGCATGATGGCGGTCGGCTTCGAGCAGATCTACACGATGATGAAGATCAACCCGGGCGAACTTCTGCTCAGCCAGCAGGTACTCGATACTTACATCTACGACGTTTCCATCACGCACGGCGAGGACATCCCGTTTGCAACGGCGCTCGGCGTCTTTAACGGCATTATCGGCCTCACGCTCATGCTGACGGGCAACTACATCACGTCCAAAACCTTAAAGCGCGGGCTTTGGTAAGGAGGAGAACATGGAACAGGATCTGAGCCGTAACAACGTTTTTCTCCGCTTCTTCGCCAACTACGCACCGGGGCGCTTCAAGTATTGGCGGGAAAATTCTTCGCTCGTCTTTAAGAGCGGCCTGAAAAAAGTGATCGCCTCCCTCGCTTTCCTTACCGTCGGCGTGGGCCTCGGGGCCGTCGTGTGGATCTTTTCGATCTGGTGGCTGGGAGCCGTCATCGTTGCGCTTTCGCTCATGGCGGGGATCATAAACATCATCTCGTTCCACAGCTTTTGCTACTATAACGCATGGGAACTCGGCAGAGGCAATGCGGGTGTGAACGAACTCGAAGCCATTGCGCGCACGCGTTTTTCCGTTCTGGAACAGACCCGCGCGGCCGCTTCCGACAGGCGCACGGAGCGCCGCCGCCGCTCGGGGAGACACCCCAACCGCATCCGCGAGAGCGTTCTCGATAAAGCGCTCAACATCGCCAATATCGTTATCCTCGCCGCGGGCATGCTCCTCATCTGTTTCCCGTTGCTCAACTATTTCTCGCTTGCGTTCAACAACGGGAACCGCAACCTCGACGTCATCCTGTTCCCCGCGGACTTCTCGTTGAAGCCGATGGAATATGTCCTTGTCACGAGCGGGGCGGCGGAATTTTGGAGATCGTTCGGCAACTCCGTGGTTTACACGGCGCTTGTCACCATCTTCCAGAACCTCTTCACGGCGCTTGCGGCCTACCCGCTCTCCAAAAAGGACTTTCCGTTCCGCGGAGCCGTTCTGATGTTCTTCATCTTTACGATGCTCTTCGGTGCGGGCATCATGCCCATCTACCTGCTCGTAAAATCGCTGGGGCTTCTCAATACGCTCTGGTCGATCATTCTCACGGGCATGTTCAACGCGGGCAATATGCTCTACTATAAGACGTTCTTCGAGGGCATTCCCTCGGACGTAGAGGAGGCGGCCATCCTCGACGGTGCGAACGATCTGCAACTCTTTTTTTACATCGTCGTACCCATGTCGCTTCCCATCATCGGCACCTGTTGCTTCTTCACCCTCGTCGGTTGCTGGAACGGCTACGGCGGAGCCATGATCTACATCGACCAGTCCGAGCAAGGCAAGGCGGTCTCTCCGCTCGCTTACTACATCTATCTCATGATCGCGCAGAACTCGCAGGCAGACACGATCACCGATCCGTGGGTGTCGGCAAATATCGACAACATCGAGGCGGCGGCCATGCTTGCAAGCATCATTCCCATTCTCTGCGTCTATCCGTTTGTGGTCAAGTATATCCGCGGCGGGTTGCAGCTCGGCTCTGTCAAGGGTTAAGGAACTCGGGAGGACAAAAACAGAATGAAAAAGATATTTCCTATTACATGCGCCGCCGTGGCGGCTCTGCTCGCGGGAACCGCGCTCGTCTCGCATGCGTCCGCGGCCGGGCTTCCCGCCTCCGCGGCAAAAACGTATTCCAACTACAACACCGTGAAATCCACGGGAACGGAACTCTTTCTGGAACCCACGCTCGTCTATGAACCCGCGTCTTTTGCCGAGATCGGCGGGGCAAAGAGCGCCGAAAAGAAGCCCGCTTCCGTCATCGTCACCCCCGATGAGGAGATGAACGTTACCCTCGGCGGAACGGTCAATTCGCTTGCGAGCGTCTTCGATACCTATCTCAAAGGTAGCTTCATCCCCGTCGTGCGGCTCGACGCGACGACGGTAGACCCGTTCATCACATGGTTAAAGACCACCTATACGATCAGCGACATCATGGCAGTCTCTTCGGAAATCTCCGTGATCGCAAAGCTCTACGCCGACAGCACGGCCTATCTCGTCAACACCGTGTACGACCTCACGGACGCCACGATCGGGGAGGACCGCTACGGCGAATGGGACCACATCGCCGAGGCGAATAAGGCGGGCTGTAACATCCTTATGTACGACGGATCGGAGCAAAATCTTCCCGTTGCGGCGGAGTATGTGGAGGCGATGGCGAAAGTCTGCTGGGCGGTAACGGAAAACAAGGAGGAGGCCGTTTCCGCGCTCGCGGCGGGTTGCTACGGCATCGTCTCCGGCAGTTACGCCGAAATGGGGGAGGCGCTCGACGTATTCTCCAAGCCGGGATTTGCCCGCGCGCAGTTCGTAGCGGCGCACCGCGGCATCACGGGGTATTGCAACGAGCAGTCCCCGACGGCGATCGCCGCCTCTGCCAACGAGGGCGCGACGCATATCGAACTCGATATCCAGATCTCGAAAGACGGGCAGATCTTCATCTGCCACAACTCCGAGACCAACTACACCTCCACGGGTACGGCGCGGTTTGCCGTCTCCCCCGCGGCGGCGATCAAGCGCTTTACGCTCAGCGATTACAGCAGAAAGTACCAAGAGACTTTCCCGACCCTCGAAGAGGCCATCGATCTGCTTGCCGATTCCGACGTCATTCTCATCATCGAACTCAAACTTGACGCCGCTTCCGCGCTCGCTGTTGACGAACTCCAAGCCATCGAGACCCTCAAAGAGGTCATGGACAGCCATCCCGAAATGAAAGGCCGCTGGATCGCCATCACGTTCTACGGCCCCTACGCGGAGAAGATGAAAGAGGTCTGCCCCGAGATTCCCGTGGGCTATCTCGGCGGCGGTCTGTCGGAAAAGGAGAAAGCGGAGGGGAAACCCGCATGGGGCGGCGCAAACACCACCCGTTCCAACGTTTCCCGCTGCATGCAGATGATCTGCCGCAAGTATAACGTCTCCATCGACGAGATGGACTACGACAACGTCTCGCACGTCAACGCGGGCGTCAACAACAAGGTGTGGACGGACTGGATCGCGCGCGGCTATGCGCTCAACACCTGGACGTTCGAAAACCTTGTCCACTTCTCCACCAGGTGCAACATCGCCACGAGCAATGCGGCGGAGGATTGCGCCATGCTCGTGAAAGAGATCGGCGCGCCCGCCTCCCTCACCGAAGCGGACCTTGCGGCGGGGAAAGTCACGGTGCCGTGTACCACGTACAACGGCTGGAAGCTCGAAAAGGAGTGCGATGTGATCGTCGTCTCGCGCGACGGCAATAAGGCAAAAGTCCTTTTCTATCTCACGCAGAACACGCGCGACGACGCGAAGGTCAAATTCGGCCTATACAGCAATCTCACCGAGATCACGATCGGTTGAACCACGGGACATCCCGAAAACGACAATAAGGAGCCGTTTCCATGAAAGACATTCTCCCGGCGGGACTCATCGTATCCTGTCAAGCGCTCAAAGAGGAGCCGCTCTACGGCGGCGACACCATCCCTAAAATGGCAGAAGCGGCGCGGCAGGGCGGGGCGGTCGGCATCCGCGCCAACACCGTCCGCGACGTCAACGCCATCGCAAAGCGCCTCGGGGGCAAGCTCCCCATCATCGGCCTCATCAAAAGAAATTATGCGGACTCGCCCGTATACATCACGCCCACGTTCAAAGAAGTACGGGCGCTCATCCGTTCCGCGTGCGACGTCATCGCGCTCGACGCCACCCTCCGTCCCCGTCCCAACGGGGTAACGCTCGAAGAACTCGTGGAATATCTCCGCGCGCATACGGATAAGGCGATCATGGCGGACATCGCAACCTATGAGGAGGCCGCAAACGCCGAAAAGCTGGGCTTCGATTACGTCTCCACGACGATGCGCAGTTACACCGAGGAGACGAAAGACATCCATATCCCCGACTTCGATTTCTGCAAACGGCTCGTGGAGGACATCAAACAGTCCACGGTCATCGCAGAGGGGGGCGTGTCCTCTTTCATGGACTTAAAGCGCGTTCTCGACGTGGGGGTCGAACGCGTGATCATCGGCGGGGCCATCACGCGGCCGCAGAACATCACGAGCCACTTTGTACAGGTCTTTCTCGAAAATCCCGTCTTTATGGGAAAGGAGCGGAAATGAAAGTATTTACCGTTGCAATCCTGGGTTGCGGGAACCGTGGCGCAGAGAGCTACGGACGGCTCTTCATGGACGATAAACGCTTCAAGATCGCGGCGCTCTGCGATCCCTTTGAGGCGCGTCTTAACGGCTACGGCGAACTCTTCCATGTGACGGAGCGCTTTACCTCCGAAGAGGAATTTTTTCAAGCGAAACGCGCGGACGTCCTCGTCATCGCCACGATGGACCGCGACCACGTCCGCCAGTGCGTGCGCGCGCTCGAACTCGGCTACGACGTGCTTCTCGAAAAACCCATCACGGACTCCCGCGAGGAACTCGCCTCGCTCGTCGCCGCGCAGAAACAGTACGGCGGCAAAGTCCTCGTTTGCCATGTGCTTCGCTATGTACCCGCCTATCTCAAAGCCGCCGAGATCATCCAAAGCGGAAAGATCGGGCGGCTCGTCCATATCGACGCGCTCGAAGAGGTCGCCTATTGGCACCATGCCCACAGCTATGTGCGCGGAAATTGGCGGAGCCGCGAAGAGACTGTTCCCATGCTTCTCGCAAAGTGCTGCCACGACCTCGATCTTTTGCAATACTACGCGGGCGCGCGTTGCGAGAGCGTCTCCTCGGTGGGGGACCTCACTTTCTTCAAACCAAAGTGCGCCCCCGCGGAAGCGGCAAAACGGTGCGTCGTCTGTCCGCTTGCGGAGACCTGCGCGTACAGCGCAAAAGCGATCTATATCGACGGCTGGAAAAAAGCGGGCAGCCCCGCGCGGGACTTCCCCTATATGCAGCTCACGGGCGAGTATCCCCTCACGGAGGAGGCGCTCACGAAAGCCATCGAAACGGGAGATTACGGCAGATGCGTCTTTTTCTGCGATAACGACGTGGTAGACCACCAGATCGCGGAATTTACCTTTGCCAACGGGGTAAAAGCGACCCTCACCATGACGGCGTTTACCTACGATTGCGCGCGGATCATCCGCTTCTTCGGAACGCGGGGCGACCTTGTTCTCGACGAATCGCGGGACGCGCTCATTTTGAAGCGGTTCGGCGGCGGAAGTGAGGAGATCTCCATCTCGGGCCTGAACAAGAGCAGTTTCGGACACGGCGGCGGGGAGATCGGCCTTATTAACGCGCTCTACGGGCTTGTTTCGGGAGAAGGGGGGAGCGCGACGACGCTTACGGCGTCCGTCGAGAGCCATCTCATGGCCATCGGCGCCGAGGAGTCCCGCCTCAAAGGCGGCGCCCTCGTCAAACTTCATTAAAAACAACGCCCTGCCCGCTTGCGGGCAGGGCGTTTATTTCAAAAACCTTACGCTCAATAAAAACACGATGTTTATGGCGGCAAGCAAGGCCTTTATATTCGACATGGTGTATACATATGATCAAAAATACTGCTTGACATCATTGGCAAAATATGGTAAAATATGGTAAAGTCAATTTATTGCAAGGGCGTTATAAGGCACTAAAGGCTGAATATGAAAAATCGTGGGCGAAACATATATTTGTGTTTTAAAAGGAGCGTTCGGTGGAGGTGTTTCTGGAGATGGTGCGCAATGGCTATAATTGCACTTGCGCTTGTGGTGATTGTACCGCTTTTACTTCGATGCATTTTATGCATTTTTGATGGCGAATTGTCTCAATGGATTTGGAAAGATGATGTACCGACAGAGATAGTGAAGTTTGAAAATTGGTTTGCTCATGAAGGAGATGGGGAGCATGAAATATTTAGCGGGTTAAATTTATTGCCTGATTTTTTAGGGGGGATGGCAGGTATCTTAATTGGTTTTATTTTGGATTTTAGGTTTATCGATAAAATCAAAATGCTTCATCAGTATAAGTCTATGTTGTCGCCATTGAATGCGGAATTTAAGGAAATCACAAACAACTATAATAAAATAGAAACGGACATCAACAAAGCGATTGAAAAGTTTAAACAGAGATTAAAACCAATATGTTTAGAAGGGGAGAATTTCGATGAAGTGTTTGAAGAGCTTTGTTTTAATCTCTTTCAAAAATACAATGCCAACGAATCTATCCGATACAATAACATTTTAGACGATATTGAAAATACGCCAGACATAATTGAAGAGATAGACAAACAACCATATAAAGAACAAGTTAAGAAGAAGATAAAGAAATTATCCGGAAAAGAAATTGCGACTTCTGATTTATTTGAGCAGTTAGTAGATTTGCTGAATGATATATGTTGTTATAATTATATATCACTTCCGAATATCGAAAGCCATGTGCTCGAAGATATTCTTGAAGACTATGAGAATAGCGCAGTTTTAGCATTCGTGTCCTCAAAAAATTTTCCAGTAGAGGATACGCTGCGAAATATTTATGCGGATGTAACAGAAATTAAGGAAGCAGGTGGCGTGCGCTTGATGTATGAACCTCTAATAAGGTTTAAGGATATAGTAGAAAATCACATAAAAGACTTTCAAAATCTTACCACATATGGTAAGAGAAAAGGAACCGAAAATTAGAACAGAGAGAATAAAACACATGAAAAATAGATCGGAGAGCAACAAGCTATCTAATGTCGTGAGCACCGGGCAAACTAATGTTGTGGGCATCCAGAGGGGAGAATGCTTTTTTAGAACATATCGATGTTTTTTTGATTATCTTAAAAAGAACCATGATGAGTACTTCAAAACATTTAAATTAATCATGGTTGATAGCCTGGGAGAAACGCTGATCAACGACATTATCAAGGAAATATCAGAGGTCAATGCTCCTGATAGACGAAGCCGTATTTTTTACCATGCTAACTATGCGCAAGGCGTATCAGCATTTTTAGGCAAGGTCAAAACCGCTTGTGAGAGGCGGGGGATGAATGCCGCGCTACTGGATTGCGTGGGGGGATATAAAACCTCTTTTCAAGCCCTTAATGAGCATCTTCTTCAGAAAATGACTAATGGGGAAGATCTTGTCACGAAAGATCTTGTCACGAAAGAACCTAAATTGAATGAGGTGTATGATTATATAAAGCAGGCCTTTCAAGATGAGTTGAAAGGTAATCCAAATGGAAAAAAGGTTGTCTTACTCGACCACATGGATCGGTTTTTTATTGAGCAGTTCGAAGAGAGAATAAAACTTCAAAGTGCAAGCGGTAAGCCGGAAACCAATGATTTTTCCTTGTGCAATATATTTAAATTAAGAGAATTTTGGTGTCGTGCAATCATTAAACTGAACGATGATGGAATACATTGTATAGCAACGGTCCAAACTTCTTTGGAGGCCATATTCGGTGAGTTTTCAACTACGAAAAAGGAAGGGGACCCTTGGGGAAGGAATCGCGTTTCATCAATATGGAGAGATAATATTGCCGCATACAGTGGAGGATACTTTTGTGAAATAAGAAAGTATTTAAACGGAAAAGTAGGGGATAAAAACTTCCAACACAACAGGCAAGCTGTAGAGTGTAATAAATGTGCCTTTTATATGAAAGAAGCTAAAACCAATTTGTCACGATCACCGGGAGTTATTGACGAACCGATAAAAAAACTGTTGAAAATAGCAAAAGATGGCCCATGGCTCTTTTGCCTGTCTCTTCATCACGCGGTAAAACCGACATCTGACGGTAAGAGCCCCTGTGCCAATTGGGACAAGAAATTGAAACATTATTATAAAAATACGGGCAGAAGTCGAGGCGAGCGTTCTTTGTTACAAGACTATTTGCGGGCATTGCCTTTGTATATTGGGGAAATGGTTACCTTATGTGATTCATACGCCCAGCCACAAAAAGAATTATGCGAAGCGTTAGAGGGGGCATGGGGAACAACAAACCAACAGATTCAAAAGAATGTAGAGGGTTTATTAGAAATTTATGACAAACGATACAAAAAAAAGATGAAAAGTAGCAAAGCGGAAGATATATTGGATGGCGAAGTATTGATGAAAGATAGGCTAGTAAAAAGGAATCTGATAAAAAAATTACCCAAAATCATGCAAAGTCCCGAGGGCAAGAATCAGTTAGCTAAAATCATAGTAAATCAAAACATTTTTTCTCGTGATGAGTATGATGGAAATAGAGATGATGGAAATAAAAAATATGTCTATTATGCTACCTCGTTTTTCCATTATCTCTATTCTGATGAAAAAATTAAAATAAAAAAGTAGGAGGTTTTTTATGAAAGAAGAAAAAATTTTATTGGTAAATTTACATCGACAAGCCTATTGTAAAAAATTAAGGCTTAAAAGCGTATCAAATGAATTTATATTTTCAAGCAGTGCAGGTTATGACGATCATTCAAATTGCATTGTAAATCCAAAGCGAATCGATGCCAAAAAAAGCAATAAATAATTTGTTTGAGAGCAGCCTAACCGTTATTTTTCAACCGACTGTTGCTTGTAATTTGCGGTGTCGGCATTGCTACCAGGCAAAGACGGAGTATGACGTTCATAAGATGTCCCTCGAAACGCTGGACGCATTCATTGAAAAATGCGCGCCGCACTTTCGTCATGTGAAAATCATATGGCACGGGGGCGAGCCGCTTCTCATGGGGCATACATTTTATAGGGAAGCCCATGAGCGGTTTCGGAGCGCGTCTCGACGGTTTGGAACGGATTTCGGTTTTTCCTTACAAACAAACGGGACTCTGCTCGACGAAGAATATCTCGAAATCTTCTCAGAAAATCACACGTCTGTTTCCATTTCTTACGACGGACAGTACAATGATTTTTTGCGCCAAGAGACTGGAAAAACGGAAGCGGCGATTGCTTTGCTAAAAGAAAGAGAGGCAGATTTTTCGTGCCTATCGGTCATTTCCTCGGCTTCCGTAAACCACTTGATCGAGCTTTACGAGTATTTCAAGGAAAAAGAAATTTCCGTCAAGATCAACCCCGTCTACATAGACGGAGCGGCGTCTCTTCATCGTGAAATTGCAATCACAAAAGAGGAATGGGCGGAGAAGTTTATCGAGTTGTTCGATTATTGGTTTCATGATGAAGATTGCAATATTTATTTTCAATCTTGCGAAATCGCTTTGCGGCGGGCATTGGGGAAGGGTAACGTAACTTGTTTGGGTATTTGTATGTTCAGCTATCTCGCCATCGACGCGTATGGGAATTTGTATCCGTGCGGGCGGATGATGAACGAAGAATTTAAGTTGGGGAATGTTCACGATTTGGAAGATGATATCAGGGAAGTTTTCTTATCTCCAAATTATCTTAATCTTCTGAAAAAGAACGAAAAAAGAGCAGAGGGCTGCGCGAAATGTAAGTGGCTTGCAAAGTGTCATTCCGGTTGCAATGCGGCTGCCTTTGTTGAGGGCAGTTTGGAAAGACCAAGTGCATTTGATTGCTACTTCAACAGGCATGTGTTCGGGCATATTGAAGAAAAATTGCAGGAGTCAGATTCAACTAAAATCAATCCATATGCCAAAGCTATTCTCCAAATAAAATAATTCAGTAAAAGGCAAGCGGAGGCGATTTTCACGCCTCCGCTTAACGTATCTTTTGAGAAAGGGCGGTTGCGTTAAAACACTTGCGCGGCTTTGCATATTATGCTATAATAATACTCATGAAAATCGTACGTAAATTTATAGATTGGGAAGCGACCGGTTATAATTTGTTTCGGTTGCGCAATGAAAACATCGCTTTGAGACGATACGTTTGCAGTAAGCTCAAAAAAGGTACCGATCGGTGCAACAACAAGTCCGCGGAGTGCGAATCCTGCGACGATAGGTATATCGATAGAAATATCAGCCGCCCCGAACTCGCACAGATTTTCGGCGTGAGCGAAACGGTAATCAACAACTGGGAAACCGCGAAATCGCACATCGGCGTGGAGGATCTTCTGTTTTATTGCCAGATCGCGCAGGTGACATTGGACGATATTCTTGCGTTTCACGAATAAATAGCCGCCAATCAGCCTGGTGTTTGCAGAACCTTGTAGAAAATACAAGGTTCTTTTCTTTTTGCAAGAAAACCTATCCGAAGCGCCGTGATAATTTTTTGACGCCGTGGTTTCCAGCGTTTAAAATATAAATGTAACAAGTGCGGGAAACGCACAAATAGCCAGGAGGTAAAAAATTATGGCTGATAACACTTTTGGAACAAAGCGCAATATTGACGTCGTGTTCTGTATCGACGGAACGGGTAGCATGGCCCCCTGCATCGAGCGCGTGAAAGCAAACGCACGCAGATTCCACGTGGAATTTGTCAGCGCTATGACCGATCTCGGCAGCGAAATCGATTCCATGCGCGTCAAGGTGATCGTATTCCGCGATTATCATGACGACGGAGAGCAGGCGATGGTGGAGAGTCCTTTCTACGAACTTCCCACAGACTCCGCGGATTTCGAGAAGTATCTTTCCGACGTATCTGCAAACGGCGGCGGCGACGGTCCGGAGAACGGCCTCGAAGCTCTCTATTATGCTATGAAGTCCGACTTCACGGCGGCGGCAAAAGACAGACAAGTTATTGTGCTGTTTACCGACGCAGAGGCTCTCGATCTCAGAGAAAGGGCAAGCGAACCCGGGTATCCCGCCGAGATGGTAGACGAATCCGGTTTGATCGAGATGTGGGCATGTACGGCACAGGACGCGAGCTATAAACTGCGCGAACGCAACAAGAGGCTTGTAATGTTTGCCCCCGATGGGACGAAGTACAAGGCCCTTAAATCCAAGTTGAACCGTAGCGTATTTGAGCCCGTGAACATGGCGGACGGCCTCGGCGACATCGATTTCAAAGAGATCATCAAGATCATTGCCGCTTCCGCAAGCAGCGTTTAACGGAAACAAAGAAGAACAAGCATCGGAGGACATTATGATTTCACAGAATTTTCTTTCTGCAAAACGCAACATTGACATTGTGTTCTGTATTGACGGAACGGGCAGCATGACGCCTTGTATCGAGAATGTCAAGAACAATGCCAGACGCTTCTATGCCGATTTCGCAGGTGCGATGACGGAAATGGGAAGCGAGATCGATATGATGCGCATCAAGATCATCGTGTTCCGTGATTACAAATGCGACGGACAAAACTCAATGGCGGAGAGCGCGTTTTTCGAGCTTCCCGCCGAAGAAGCGGAGTTTTCCGCCTACCTTGACAGCGTCCATGCAACGGGGGGATGCGGAGAGGATGCAAACGGGCTTGAAGCCTTCTATCGTGCCATGAAGTCGGATTTTACGATCGGGGCGAAGGACAGGCAGGTGATCGTTCTTTTCGCAGACACAACGGGTATCCCGCTCGGCAAGCGCAGGAACTGCGCGGGATACCCGAAGGAC
Organism: uncultured Clostridia bacterium; assembly: GCA_947631905.1. Taxonomy (GTDB): domain Bacteria; phylum Bacillota; class Clostridia; order Christensenellales; family Borkfalkiaceae; genus Gallimonas. The sequence goes on from CANRND010000018.1 coordinate 32,418, forward strand.
ATGGTAGACGACAAAGGTTTGCTGGAAACGTGGATGTGTACGCAGAGCCATCCCTCTAAACTGCGCGAGCGCAACAAGAGGCTTGTAATGTTTGCGCCGAAAGGTTCGTGTTATGAGGAGATGAAGCAACGCTACAACAGGAGCATTTTTACTCCCGTTGAGATTCATAGCGGTTTGGACGACGTGTCCTTTGCGGACATCATCAAAATCATTGCCGCTTCGGCAAGCTCGGTTTCATAACAAGGAGGAAAAACATGAAATACAATGGAGTTTTTGAAGTGGATCCCGCCTTTTTGAATGGAAGCACGATCCTGTGGAAAAACACGGGCAATGGCGAATATATCATCGCAACAAAAGGCGGGAAGAAATACTTCGTAAAACGCAATATGCACGCCCGCTTTCCCGCAAGGGACGAGCCGAAAGCCGTGTATAATAAGTACAAAGCCGAAGCGAACGCGTTGCAAAAAAAGCAGGAACGGCTACGCCTGTTGATGAAAGGACTGGATCGGACGAACGACCACATCGTAGTTGAAGAGGAAAATTTTTGGGACAGCGAGAGGATGTTTGTTACAGTCACGGCTTGTATTTCCGACGTGTTGCCCGATACCTTCGATTATGCGGCATTGCCCCTTGAAAAGTTTCTTGAATTGGCGCGGCAGACTGCCGAAGCACTGTGCAAAATCCACGAACGCGGAGTAATCCACGGAGACCTCAAAGGCAAAAACATCATCGTGTCGAACGAGGGCGGCGTTTATACGCCGTACCTCATCGACTTCGATTCGTCCTATCCCGCGGACGCCATTCCCGATTGGGAGAGCATCGGCGGTTCCGAAGGCTATCAGAGCCCCGAAATCGTGCTGTACGCTTCCGAAGAAGGTGCGTCTTCCGGCGATACAATCACCCCCGCAACGGATGTCTTTTCGCTGGGCGTTGTCTTCCATAAGTGGTGGACAGGCTCTTTCCCCGGGATGGATCTGGAACGCGGTTCGGTCGGCGCGGCCGTTTATTTGGATAAGACTGTTACGATCAATAAAAAGTTCAACGTCCGCATCGGCAAAAACTGCGGCGCAACGCTCACCTCGCTCATCCATTGGATGTTTGCGAAAGTTCCGTCCGACAGGCCCACGGCGCGGCAGGTGGCGGAAGTCCTCGCGGACAAGTTGGAAATTCCCGAAGCATTCCGGAAAGGCGATGACGACAAGCCTTTCGACGACGCGCTGTGGGACGCGCATAAGTTGATCGCAGAGCTGTTGCCGGCAAGCGAACTCAAAAATAAGGGGGTCAGATCTCTGAAACGCATCAATGAGGGCGGCGGTAGCATGAGCTTGAAGTACCGCGTCGTCCTGAAAGACGGAACGGAGAACACCCTCACGGTTGGACAACTGTGTGAAGCCGGATATGCCGAAAGCAAAGGAGCCGCGGTAGAAGACGCTTGGGAAGAGCATATGATCGAATTCGAGCCTGCCGAAGTCATCGCCCAAAAGGGCTATGCCAAAATTTGCAGGGCACAGCTTTCTTTTCGGAAATGTTACCTCATCACGACCGCATCCGGCCGTGAAATCGATAAGGGTTACGAGTGGTTGGTTGCCGAAGGGCTAGCTCATCCGAGAACGGTAGCAGTTGACGCCGATACGCCGTGGCCCGAACACGGCAAGGCATACTGTGCGGAAAACATGGCCCGCCTCGGGGTCAAAAGTATTTCCAGGATGGAAGTCGGTGGCGAACACCGTTACAGGATCGTTTACAACGAAGTTGCGGGAGGCAAGAACAAGATCAATGAACGCGTACCCGCGAATAATCTCAAACTGATGGGGTTCATAAAATGAAAAATTTGGCATTCAAATTTTATTCTGTCTTGAAAGACGAAGACGCAGTCCCTTATATCGGCGGCAATCTCCTGGCCGTTGCCGACGGTTTGGGCGGCTCCGGCTCGGCGGTTCACGCCATCGACCGCGCGAAACATCCCGACATGCGCCGGGAGATCCTGTCTTGCGCTTTCGGGGATATGCAACTACCCGCGGGCGAGTTGGAACAATACATCAATGAACTGTTGGGACCCATGTCCGACGGCAAGGATGATACATCCGCTCTTTGGGCTTCGAGAATCGTCATCGCCCGCTGCGTCTATGCGCTCACGGCAGGTGCGTTCAAAAATGCAGTTTTGAGCGATGAGAGCGTGAGAGAAAGACTTGCGGAATTTATTGCGAAAGGCTTACATGAAACTGTCGCAGCATTCAACTTGCAAAAGGGCAAATATGACGGGCAGTTACTTTTGCCCACAACGTTAGCGTTCGTCCGTTACACCGAACAGGAGAACTCCGTCGTTGCAGAGGCGGTTTGGGCGGGCGATTCCCGTCTCTACGCGCTTACCGCCGATGGGATGAAACTTCTCTCGGTGGACGACGAGGACGAATCCGGCTCGATCACCAATCTGTTTTACGCCGACAACGAAAAGGTACGGTTGAATTACTTGCGGCATGAGCTTGCAAAGCCTTGCGCGCTCATGGCAGTCAGCGACGGAGTGTTCGATCCTTTCGATCCGCACGATCATTTGGGCGTAGAATGCACGGTGCTTTCGGCGATCGAAGAAAACGCCGCCGCGCAGCAAGCATGTGATTCGCTCAAACGGTTTTACGACGGCGTACATGGGGACGATGCGACAATGGCTTTCGTTCCGTTTGGGTTAGTCGGCTTTGCAGGAATGCAAAGCACATTCAAAAAACGCGCGGATCTCATTACGGCGATCCGTCAACAACACAGCGAAAAGCACTCGGCGTTGGAAGTCATGAATTTGTCTGAGGAAGAGGCCGCGCATTATGTTTACGCCCGCACGGGAGACAGATACGAGCATATCATCCCGATTTTGATCGAGGCGGCGGAGAAACAGAGCCATGATATAGCGGTTACGCCCGACATCCGCAAGGTTATCGAAAACGCTCGTAAAAGTTGCGTTGCCGAAGCGGAAGACGCAAGAAAAAATAACCGTGCGCGCGCTTTTGCGGAATTGGACCAATACGTCCGAGCACACCCGGAGTTTGTGAATAGCGAAATTTTGCCCATCCCCGCAAGCAGGTTCAACGATAAAAAGCTGAAATCGTTAAAATCGCTGAGATCTTTATACGATGATTTCAAGCAAACGGCAAAGAGACTGGCTTCCGGTTTGAGAACAAGCAAGGATTGGGCGTTCCATGAGGCCGGGCTTGCCAAAAGGCGGAAAGATATTCGCACGCTTATTCAAGCAAGAATCGAGTATTGTCGCAAGCGCCTTGATTATCTGCGCAAAGGGGAAGACCGGGAAGAATGCAGGAATGCGGCGGACGTTCTTCATGTGTGGCATTGCATGGATATCGAACTCATTGGCAGGGACGAACGGGGTAACACTATGCTTTCCCGGGAGGAAAAAGATTTGGCCCGTAGGGACGATAAACAATTAGCCGACGACGCGCTGGAATATATTTACATCTCCCGGCTTGTCGATAGATATGCGCATTTATGGACGACTCTCCTTGAACGGTTCAAGCGCGACGAATGCTTGACGGACATTTTGCTCGCGCCGAAAATGCGGCATGCGTTCGGCTTTGATATCAGCGACGAGACATTGCTCCTTGCGGCCGCTAATGCCAAACGCGACAGGATACTGCACAACCTGACGGAACAAAAGCCGGTCATTGTTGCCGGTATCGTTAAAGCGCTTGCCGCCAACTACGATAAAACGTCTCTGATAGACAGTCAGTATAATTCAACGAAGTTGGAGCTGTTGCGAACGTATTACCGTCTGAAAAGCGATCCCGATCCCGCCATAGAGGCCTTTCAGGAACAGCTTTCTGCGTTGGAGGCCGCTTATACGAGTTTGATCAAATGAAGAAATACTTGAAGTTAGTTGTGCTGCATCATGACAATACCGAAAGCGAGGGTGAGACGTACCGTCTCACCCTTTGCGGCACAGACGAAAGGAAGGTTGTGCTTGAACTGAACGAAAGTCAATTCGCCTTGCTGAAATCGAGGACCCGTCGCGCTTTCTTTGTCCGTTGTCCAATGGAAAAGATTCTACAAGAGATCGATAATGCCCCGTCTTGCGCCGAACTTAATGAGCTTGCGGCGCAATATTATCTGTGCGACGTCTGCGACTTGTCCGCTATCAACTTCTACGGGGCCAAAAAGATCTTAAAGGCAATCGTACGGGTTTTATACAAATATCCCAAACTTCGGAGCCGGCTGTGTTATATCGGAACGCACCACGGTCTCGAAAACCTCCTCATTAAGCTTGAAGAGGGAGATGAAGAAGTTATAAACCACTTTCGGTTGCAGTATATCGCTACGGGCGAGAATGCCGGAAAGCTGGGCGGATTGCTCCGCAATATGCTGGCCGCGCTGATCCGAGACCACGAGCGATACATTGCAACCGCGATGTCGGCTTTCGGTTTGCTCGATTCGGTGCTGTTTGATAAAAACGACTATGAGGGATATGCTTACATACAGCTCGTCTCTCAGCTCGGGAAAGACGAAACGGCCGGTTTTCACCCGAAAGGTTGCCATGTCCCCGAGTCGATCGTCTATCATGAGCTTGGGCATCTTCTCGATCATATGTGCGGCCTCGGGAACGACGATGAATTCACTTCTTACTATAAGAGTTTGACTGCGGATGAAATACGGGATGGACTGTCCGAATACGCGCTCAAATCGCCCGCAGAGTTTATTGCCGAAGCCCTTGCGGAACTTATGTGCGGTCCGGACCCCCGTCCGATTGCGCAAAACGTGGGGAGGTTGCTTGATCTCCTTTATAAAAAGGCATGAGAAAGCGGGAGATAAAAATCTCATATTTTTTACAACACCTCGTTCAAAAAGAAAGGATACTTGTCGTTTCCTCACAGATGTGGGCGCGTAACGGGCGCAATGCGCGTGTATGATATCAGGGGAAGATCCGATTGCTTGATCGAGCGACGTCGGAACCAAAAACAACAGAGAATAAAAAAGGAGGAACGCATGAAGAACAAGAATTATGAGTTTGCGTACAAAACACTGTTCAGCGACGAAGAACAACCGTTGATCTTGGAGAACGATCGGAACGTAAGAATCGAGTTCGAGCAGATTTTCGCCATGCAGAGAGGAGAGGAACTCTATTGTATCCTCCGGCCGATCGCATGCGTCGAGGGTCTGCGCCCTCATGCGGCCCTTGTGTTCTCCGTGGATGAGGAGGGCGTTTTCCGCGCAGTGCAAGAACAAAGGCTTTCCGAGGAAATTTTCGCGGAATATTACAGCGCGTTGCAAAAGACGCAGAGGGGGAGAAACGATGAATGATAAAACCGTATTCCATGACCTCATTGCCGTCCTGCGGCAGATCGCCGCAAAAAAAGCCGCGGAACAAAATTCTTGCGGCGTTTCGGCAACCGCCGCGCGGCAAAAAGAGAGCGCCGCCCAAGCGGAGAAAAGAAAACCGGCCGCCAAATCCAGGAGGATCGTCAAAAGCAGCGCTCTTTACGCGAACGCAAACGGAAAGTCTCCCGAGTTTACCGAGGCGAAGTTGACTGCGGACTATTCTTTGATCGAGGAGTTGGATTCCCGCCTTGCCGACGTCGAAGGGCAGGCGTATGCCGTGCAGGCGGTCAAAGAGTATCTTTTCGGGATCAACAACCGCGAAAACGCGCACGGGGTGGGAGGGCTTCTGACTTTTATCGGCCCGCCCGCCGTAGGCAAGACCTTGATGGGGGAACGGATCTCCGAAGCGCTCCACCGTCCCGTCCTGCGCCTCGATATGAGCGGATTCAACGATCATGAGGTGGGGCTTTGCGATCTCTTCGGCGTAAATAAGTCCTATAAAGCCGCCGAAAAAGGAAACCTTACTTCTTTCGTCGAGAGAAACCCCGTCTCGGTCGTCCTGCTGGATGAATTTGAAAAGGCGCATCCGAATGTGCAGAACCGTTTTTTGCAAATCTTCGATCGCGGAGAAGCGCAGGACTTGTTCACGGAGCGGAACGTCAGTTTCCGCAATGTGATCGTGATCGTAACCATGAACCTCGGGAAACAGCTCTATGATAGGTCGCTTACAACGTACAACCTGTCGGATATTCCGCAGCTGACGATCGTAAAGGCGTTGCAGACGGAGATAAATCCGCAAACGGAAGCGCCCTATCTGTCGAACGCGCTCATTTCGCGGCTGTCCGCGGGCAAGATCATTCTTTTCAACAAGTTGCGGCCCGAGATCCTGCATCGCATTACCGTAAAAGAGATCGCCAAAGCAGAGACCTATTACGGCGACAAATACGGTTTGGAGTTTCGGATAGACAGAAACATGCTCGCGGAACTGATTATCCTCGGGATCGGGGAACGGGCGGACGTCCGAACGGCGCTGAAAGCGGTGAAAGAATTTTTTGCGAAGAATATCGTGCGGATGGCGGAGATGAACCGTGCGGAGAAGAGGGGATTCACGACGATACGGTGCGCGTTCGACTTTACGGCGCAATCTCCCGAGGCGAAGCAAGTGTTCCATAGCCGCAACAAGGCGCGCGTTTTAGTCTGTTGCAACAAGGCGCACAAAAAAATTTTCCGCCGTTACAATTCGGACAAGGCCGAAATTTTCTTTGCGGACGGAGCCGATCTTTCGGACGCGGTGAAAGACGGGGATATTTCCGCCGCGATTTTGGATTGCGGGGAGGAAGTTTCCGAGGACTTGTTCGCGGCTTTGGCCGAACGGGAAGTGATCCCGATATATGTTTATAGCACAAAGGCAAAGTCGGACGTGCCGCTTTTGACCTATCTGGATCATGGAGCGACCGATGTTTTCCGCGGCGGGCTTGGCGCTCTTGCCGAATGGACGGGAGAGATCCTGAGCGAATCGGCGCTTACCGACGTTGCGCAGACGCTGTTCCGCGCCAATAAGGTCGTCGGTTTCGAAACGTCGTATTCTTTCGAAGCCCCGCAAACGGCGGTTTTGAACATTACGCACATCGATGTTATTCTGGCGCAGGAGGCGGGCGACATCGAAAAGTTTGCGGCAAAACGGGAGATCCCGAACATCCGCTTCGACGACATTTACGGAGCGAAAGACGCAAAAACGGAGATGCTGCGGCTTCTCGATATTTTGAAAAACCAAAAGAAATATCAGCGGAAAGGGCTTCGGTTGCCGCGCGGAATTTTGTTGGAAGGCGATCCCGGCACGGGGAAAACCATGCTTGCGAAAGCCTTTGCGTGCGAAGCTGGGCTTCCTTTTATCCATAAGAACGCGTCCGAATTCAGGCAGAAATGGCAAGGCGAAGGCGCCCGCCTGATACGGGAGCTGTTTTCGGCCGCGCGCAAATATGCGCCCGCCGTGGTGTTTATCGACGAGATCGACGCGATCGCCAAAGCGAGAGAGGAAACCGTCAACGAGGGAAGTACGGAAGCGCTCAACGCCCTTCTTTCCGAAATGGACGGCTTTTCGGACAATTCCGCTACTCCCGTCTTTTTGATCGCGGCGACGAATTTCAATTTCAAGAAAGGCGAAACGCTACTCGATCCCGCGTTTTTGCGTCGGTTTGACCGCAAAATACATATCGATTTGCCCGATTGCGAGGCGCGCAAACAGTACCTTTCCGATCGGCTTTCCCAATACCGTCACGAAGTTTCCGCGCGTATGATCGAGAACCTTGCAAGGCGTTCGATCGGATGGTCGCTCGGGGAACTCGACAATGTCGTTCAAAATGCACTCCGCGAAGCGTACGGCGGCGAAGAAAAGCCGATCGCGGACCCGCTTTTGAACGAGGCTTTTGAAAAATATGCCGACGGCGAGGGAAAGCAGCGGGATGAACGGGAGATGCGGCATACGGCGATCCACGAAGCGGGACACGCCGTTGTCGCCGCCGCGCTGGGGCTGATGCCCTCGTATGCCACCATCGGCGCGCGAAGCGGCTATGGCGGGTATGTATACTACGGCGATGAAAGCGTGACCGTGCTTTCCCGTGAAGATTGTCTGAACCGCATTGCGATCATGATGGCGGGTAGGGAAGCGGAGCGTTCTTTCTACGGGGAGGCGGGCGTCACTTCCGGCGCGGGCGGCGATCTGAGATCCGCGACCGAACTCGCAACGAATATGATCTGCGACTACGGCATGGATGAAAGTTTCCAAATCTATATCGATCCGTCCAAGCGGTCGTCGCCGCAAGTCATGCGGCGCGTGACGGAGGTCGTTAAAGCGCAAAGCATGCGGGCGCGTTCCATCATAGAAGCCGATCCCGCAAAGGTGAGAAACGTAGCCGACGCGCTTCTCGAAAAAATCAATCTCGACCAAACGGACCTGAAAAATTTGTCCCGATAAAGGAGGAGGCCGAACATGAAAGCAGATTACGAATGGAGCGCATTAAAACGATTGCTCGAAAAATCGAATACGGGCAAAAAGACGGTTACCGAGAAAGAAATCGAAGAGATGATCGACGATGAATCGGACAGCCCTTTCGAAACGACCAAACCCGCGGAGATCTTGAAAGACCTCGAAGAAAAAAAATTCATTTGCAAACGAGGCGAAAACGTTTACGATATCATTGCCGATGTCGCCGTTCTGCGGAAAGCCATCCTCGAATTTGCGGAAAGAAAGACGGGCGAAGAGATCAAACCCGAACAAGCGCCGATGAAACTTTCCGCATTACTGAATGCCGAGTGGGTTGCCGTCGACAGCGCCCGAGAGGAAGAGGAGATAAAGTCGCTCTGCGCGGAATTGGGATCGCCCGAAGACGAATGCGGCGACGGGGAGGAAGAAGAGGATGATTGCGAAGACGACGGAGACGACGGGGATGACGAACCTCTCCTGCTGCGAAGAAAGGCGTACCTCGAAGCCCGTCGGCAAGAGCTGATCAGGAAAATGCGGCGCGATATGGGAAACGACGCCGATGAGGACGCCTTAGATGACGACGGCGAAAAAGCGCAGCCCGATGACGGCAAAGAAGAAGCGCAGGCCGATGAAGATGATTTGAGCGGCAGTATTCTTTGCAGTATCAAGGAGGGCGTCGAGGTGGAGAAGTCGGACGAAACATACGTTGTCTCCGTTCCGGAACTCGATCTTTGCGACACGGACGCGAAATTCGAGCTGTTCCCGCGGGACGGCAAAGTCTATCTGTGCGACCAAAGGGCGACGTTTAGCAAATTAGAGGAAACGATCGGGTTAAACGATGAAGTGCGTTCGCAAGCGGAGCGCATCGCAAAAGAAAGCGGGGCCGAGATCATAGACGAAAAACTCTGCGTCCGGGTGCTGTCGGCGGACCGGACTCTTCCATGCCTGTTTCGGCTCTACGCCCTCACGGAACGCGTTTTACACATCGGGGACGTTTTGTCTCGGGAAGCCGAAAAACAAAAAGTCGTGCCGGAGGAATACATCCGGGCGCTCGAATACGTCGTCAAATCGAAAAAAGCGAACATCATTGATCTGCATGCGGAATTTCGTTTTGGCCCTAACATGATCGGCTTGATATTGGAATGGATGGAAAAGGAGGGGTTTATCACTCCGTTTAACTATTCGGAAGGCGGCCGAAAAGTTTTGCTCACCCTTGACGAATTTAAGCGCCGCTTCGGGAAAAAATGAGGGCGCCATGGCCGAAGTCAATAAAAGAATTGATATGAGCTTCCCATTCGGCGTTGTTAGAATCTTGCAATCATAGGTAGCTTCATGCTATAATGACAATGAGTCTTATGGTAGAACGATTATCTTGTGGACGATTATGCGGATAAACTTTATCAATTGAGGAATTAAAAACGATGATAAGTATGTTGATAGAATTTGATGTACCCAAACTTGAACGCGACGGATATAATTTAGAAACCGTAGAACGTTTGGTCGATAAACGCTTTTCCAAAGCTTGTAGAAAGACGGTAGACGGCGCCACATTTCTATACAAAGGCATCGAAGGAAAGGACTATTTCACGGAGATCTGTATTGCGTATGTCAATCTGAAAAAGCAGGATTGGTTCGCAAAATATTGTTGCCGCTGGCTATGGCTCGAAGACGATAAATACGGGAACGAATATGAGGAGGAACTCCTGGAAGAAGAACGCTTAAAAAATCCTCTTTTTATGAAGTATGCAAGTGGCGATGGGGATGAGTGAGCAATCGGACCCAAAGGAGGATCAATCGGTCGTCTGTCACGAGATCGGGCATATGGTCGATGAAATGTGTTCTTTCTCTTTTTCGAAAGAGGGCGCGGCAGTTTTGGCGCAATATTCTGCCGAAGAGATCGCACAGGGACTCAGCCGATACGCAACCGCTTCCCCGCAGGAGTGCGTCGCAGAGGCGATTGCAGAAGTATTCAGCAACCCCTCGCCCCGCAAAATCTCCGCGGAGATTTATGAAAAAATCCGAGAGACAAATATCACGTCGGAATGATAGAGCAGTAGAAAAATCGTTACCTTGAAAAACCCCATATTTTAGAGAGCGAATTTTTTGCAAGTATGACTACTATTGTCATATATAGTATGTTATAATAGAACAAGATTTGAACGCCGGAGGTATTATTATGAGATTTGATAAAAGCATGCTCGATCAGATCCGATCTGTTTCATTGGCACTCGAAAACTGCGAGGACTTTGAGATCGCCGCAGACGATATTCTCGATTTCCGTACATCCGAGATCCGTATGGGAGCGGGATACAACGGCGAAAACGAGGTTGACGACGGTTGTCTTGTTATTTCAAAGCGCGCGTTCAAAAATTTAAGCAGTGCGGCGACAGAGGAATATGCCGATGGAACGACAGGGCTTGACTATGACCCCGAGGAGGTATTTTATCTTTATAACCGTTTGATAGATTATTGTGACATCTGTCAGGTATACGTCAAATTCAAAGACGGGAAAGACATTTTGTTTTTCGTCCCTTACGATCCGCTTGAAAGCAGAAAGCTCGGGGGGGGAGGTCGATTTATCTAACTGTCCCTCCGCTGAACTTGACGGAAACGGCGATCTCCTGATCCTCTTCGGAACATCTTCGCATGCCTATAAGCGAACGGACAATAATTATTCCGATTTGGTGATCGGGTTGAAAGACGAAATAAAAAAACCGCTTGAAAAGCCCTTGCAGATCATGCTTACGAGTTTCTCAGATAATGAAAACGATTACCGTTGTCCAAGGTTCTTCCTCGGTGCGCGTCTTATGAACAAAGGATATTCGGGAAAGAAAATACAGTTGGTTTTTGAGGACGTGCGGGATATATCCTTTGACATTGATTTTGAGGAAGAGGGAAAGCGGCATCTGTGGATGTCGCGCATTTCCACGGGCGATATATTTGTGGAAATAGAGAACCTTTGCGCGTTTTATTGCCATGGCGCAAAGACATATTCCCGATATGCGGGAGAGCGGGATGATTCGGAGCTCTATGAGAACAACGAGATCTATCGGAAAGCGGTTCACTGCGAATTGAACGAGCGGCAAATGGAGCTGTTCGCCAATAACCATTTTGCACATACCGAGAAGGAATTTGATATGGGGGCGCTCACCGCCGCAGGGCAAAAGGTCTTGCGCGGAGAGATCTCCGTAAAGTACTATGGGAATTGGTTGAAAGCCCATTCCGAAATGTTGCAATTTTACAGAAAGGACCGACTTAAAAGCGACGAGTTTTTTTGCACAATTGCGACTATGATGGACAGATTGCAGATCAAGCTCTCGTATTATGATAATTTGCCCGATTGTCGTGCATTGATCGAAAAGGCGATGGCAGAGATCGAAGCATTGTATCAAGCAGGAAGCGCGGCAGACGAAGCATAGCGTTTGCCCTAACGAGGGGAGTGTAAATGGGTAGTTTCGATTGGCTCTTCGGCGATACCGACGTCGAAGAAGCACAGCTTGACGATATGATCCTCATGGACATGGACGACGGGGACGATTAAATTCCCGTAACTTCCATTTCCCCCATGATTTTTGTTTCGATTTTGGCGCGGAATGTGCTATAATGGATGCAAATATAATAACAGAAATTTCTTCGGAGGAAAGAAGGATGAGCAATTTAGAAACGATCCGGAAAGACTTGATTGAGTCAATCAATCATCGCGTGGATGAGAAAATCCTCGAAAGAAGCAATGCGGACTTATTGATCAAACTCATCAATCAAGCCGAATCGATTACGGAAGCGATTTCCATTGCCGAATTAGGGACTACATATAAGCGCACAGGATTTCATTTTGATGTGCGTCTCGAAAAATTAGGCAACACAATTAAGTATTTCAAGAAGAATAAACGGCTCAGTTTTTCCGATGGGAGCAAAGATGTACCAAATAAACTGATTATCGGGGACAATTATGACGCTCTACTTAACCTTTTGATAGAGTACAAAGGAAAAATCGATGTAATTTATATCGATCCGCCCTACGGAAAAGATAGTATGGGCGAATTTGCCGAAACCAATTACGACAATGCCCTGACAAGAGATAATTTATTGTCCATGCTCTATCCCCGGCTTGTTTTGGCGGCAAAATTATTATCGAGAGAAACCGGCGTTATTTTTTGCAGTATCGATGATCGCAATCAAGCATATGTTAAATGTCTGTTTGATGAGATTTTCGGGGAAAAAGGATTTATGTTTTGTGTGGCCAGAATTACAAAAAAGGGCGGTAAATCTACACAAACCATTGCGAAAAACAGCGACTATATTTTAGCCTATACTTTGTCTGATGAAATTCTTTTCAGCCAGGAAGAAAAAACAATAGACAAGTACAAATATAAAGACGAGTTTGTTTCGACGCGCGGTAAATATGCGCTTTCCCAACCGTTGGATTATAGCTCTTTGCAATATAGCAAAACAATGGATTATGAGATCGAAATGGAAGGGCGGAAATTTTATCCTGGCGGCAGCGAGGAAGAACAAAAACGCAGATGGGAGGGGAAGCATGGAAAAACCGACTGGGTTTGGAGATGGTCCAAAAGCGCGGTTGAATGGGGAATAAAAGAGAAAATGTTTGTGGTGAAAAATAATAGAATTTATACAAAGTCGTATCTCTATTGCCGCAAAAAAAACGGAAAAAACGAATTGGAACGGATCGATCCCACCAAGGCATATACATCGCTTTCTTTTATAGAAAACCCATATTCGAATGATAACGGGAAAAAGGAGCTAGACAGCATATTTAAGAACGGGAGCGTCCTATTCAAAAATCCGAAGCCAAGCGTACTTATTTCTGCGCTGATCAAAATGGTATGCAGCAAAGAAGACGCGATTGTTTTGGACTTTTTTGCGGGATCCGGCACGACGGGACAAGCAGTTGCGGAGCTTAATAAGAGCGATAATGGCAAACGCAAATTTATTCTCTGCCAGGCAAATGAAAAAACGGATACCACGCCCAAAGGCATAGCCTATGACGTGACTGCCAAACGGCTGAAACGCACAATGACGGGCAAGTGTTATGACGGCACCGATGATTTCGCGTGGCTTAAAAAACACACCCCGCTCGGCGGGAGCCTCGATGTTTACGAGATCGGTGAGGTTGCCAACTTTGAAAAGACGAAAGGCAAAACCCCTTTTGACGTGATTGATGAAACGCTTTACGGAAAAGATAAATTCACCACGCTCCAAGAAAAGATCGAATGGGTGTGCGAGAACTTTTCGGACGCGCAGAAGATGATCGAAAACGACGCCGAATGGCAAAAGCGTTTGGAGGAGAATAAGTAATGCTCGCAGAGGCAGCCGAATTACAAGAAAAAGCCGTAAATCAGCTTTGCGAAAAATTAAACGCCAAGGAAGAACTTACGTTCAGAGCGCCTACGGGAAGCGGAAAAACGCATATGATGGCAGATCTGATGGATCGAGTTTTGGAAAAAGAAAAAGACGTTGTTTTTCTTGTATCTTCTCTTTCCAAGGGCGATTTGGCGAGGCAGAATTATGAAAAGTTTTGTCAATACGCCGCCGGCGGCGAGTTTTCTCATATAAAACCCTATCTCATTTCAAGTGAAATTGCGGGAGAAGAGGGGCTGTTTATTCCTACCGCTTTTAATGTTTACCTTCTTCCCCGTGATTTATATAAGCAAGGCGGAAGGCTTATGCAGGGCGCCATGGAAAGTTTTCTGCAAAACATGACTTTCACCGAAGCCTTTGGCGGCAAAGGGAAGACGTTTTATTTGATTAAAGACGAGTGTCATATTGCCACAAATAACCTCGATAATCTTTCCAAAACATATTTTTCAAAAATCATCAATTTTTCCGCTACGCCGCAATTAAAGCGCGGGCAAAATCCCGACGTGGAAATTTCCGACGATGAAGCGGTGCAGGCAAAACTGATCAAGCATATCGAACTCGGCGACGATTCCGCCACGGTTGCCGATGCGATTGAGAAATATGAGAGCATCAAGGAAAGCTACCGTAATCTTTTGGGCGTAAATCCTTGTTTGATCATTCAAATTTCCAACAAGGATAAAGCCGACTTTGAGTGGAAAAATACCATTTTGCCCGAATTGAATAAATCCGAGCATCAGGATCTGAAATGGATGCTGATCGTAGACGATCCCAAAAAATGTGAAACGAACGATGTGTTCAAGGCGAAAAAAATTCCCGTTGCGAAATGGAAAGATTATGCCAAGGATAACGCTGCCGCCATCGATATTATCATTTTTAAGATGGTCATTTCCGAGGGGTGGGACATCCCCCGCGCTTGTATGCTCTATCAGATCAGAGATACCCAAAGCAAGCAGCTTGACGAACAGGTGATGGGCAGAGTCAGGAGGAATCCCCGCTTGCTCGACTTTGAAACCCTTTCGGACGAGGCGCAGGAACTTGCAATGACCGCGTGGGTATGGGGTATTATTCCCGAAAGAGGGAAGAAGGTGTTCCGAGTAAAACTTTGGGATGAGCCGACGGACGTTACCGGCGTATTGCGATTAAAGACAACGCGCCTGAAACGGTTGGACAAAAAAGAAGGATTTGACATCGGGGAATATTTATCGGGCCAGCCGAAAGTCGCTTCTTATGATAATATCTTTGAGCTGTATCGCAAGCTGAAAAAATCCGACCATGAGATCAAAGAGTTGTGCTATTCTTATTCCGATAATATTGGAAAGTGGTTTGATTTTACAGAGCATTTGGATGGAATAACAGCCGAAAGCAATAGATTTGTTTGCGATTATTCGCAAAGCATGGAGATAGAAAAAGACGATGACGGGAAAGATTTGCTCGTGTCGTTCCCCATGGAATCTCAATATACCGATAACGGGAATTACATCAATATAACCGATTGGGTGTGGCGCAGATGCGACGGACAGAGCAAATTCGCTTTCGACAGCGAGGCGGAATGGGCATGGGCAAGCCTTATGAAAGATCTGGTTTCGGAAGATTCAGACGGTCAGAAGATCGGGAAAAGAATACAAGTCGGAAAAAGAAACCCGAAAGCAGGCAATGTCACCTTGTTTGGGGAAGAACCCGAAAAATCAGAAACGGCGAATAAGTATTTGTGGGGTAAAAATTATCCTTATAATTCGGCAATTAAATATGAATATTGTCTTGGCGCCGTACATTCCTCATACCCCGATTTTATTATGCAGGATCGCTTCGACCGCATCCATCTTTTTGAGGTCAAGAGCGTCAATATTGCCAACGCTACGCCTGCGGCATTTGACAGTTTGGAATATAAATTAAAACTCGAAGAATTGAAGAGGTGTTATAAACAAGCTTCCTTGCTCACGGGATATATTTTCTATTTGCCCGTTCTGAAAGACGATGAATGGCACATTACGCGGCTTCAAAACGGGATGGAAGATTCTTTGACCGAAAAGCAATTTAAGGACTTCATGAGAATGGAACCGTAAAAGGGCTTTCCCACAATTTCAGCGTTTGGATAGCGAGTTTTTTCTTTTGCGGGGATATAACAATCGGAACAGGCGTAAAAAGGCGGACAAATAGCGGGGCATCTGTGAAGATGCCCCGCTATTCGTCAGGATAAGAAGTTTGATCCGAAGTGCGGGACAAACCAGACTCAATCTGTCAGGGCTATGAAGTCTTAGAAGAGGAGAGGGGAAAGAACAAAACACCCTCGGTGATTTTTGGCGTATTTTATGAACTTAGGAGACCCGCCTAGATACCGGCGGGTTTTTCAATGAGCAAGTAAGATGCTCCAACAGATGCGAAGAAGAGACAAAAAAGATAATCCGAACGTTTTGCGAATTGCAAAAAAGTTCGAATTATCCCAATGTGGCTGGGGTAGCTGGATTCGAACCAACGAATGACGGAGTCAGAGTCCGTGGCAACGGGGCAAAAATCGCTCAAAAACACGCAAAAATCATCAAAAAATGCCCATTTTCAGCCTATTCTCTCCCTTTTAC
The DNA here is from genome assembly GCA_947631905.1 of uncultured Clostridia bacterium. GTDB lineage: Bacteria > Bacillota > Clostridia > Christensenellales > Borkfalkiaceae > Gallimonas. The sequence goes on from CANRND010000018.1 coordinate 48,672, forward strand.
TCCCCAATCACTCCCCAATCTACTCCCCAATCTGTCTTTTTCAAGGCTTCTTTGTGTCGATCATGAGCAAGAAGTCTTAATTGCTGTTTTTGCAAAAAAACCGCAAAATTGTGTCTTAAAGAATTGACATTTGGGTATAATGGTGGTAGAATATAGTCATATACGGAGGTAGATGATGTTAGTACAATTCCGCTTCAAAAATTGCAGATCTTTCTACGAAGAAACAGTTTTGAGTATGCAGGCAGTCAAGGACGGCGAATTGCAGGAGATCAATACATTTCCCGT
>CANRND010000019.1 GCA_947631905.1 uncultured Clostridia bacterium
TGACGATAGCAGAGAGGATCCACCTGTTCCCATCCCGAACACAGAAGTTAAGCTCTCTTACGCCGAAAGTACTTGGGTCTTACCCCCGGGAGGATAGGTAGTTGCCACCTTCCAACAAGAAAAGACACCGCACCCGCGGTGTCTTTTCTTGTTTTTGTGTTCTCTTTTCTAAAATGTCACCCTGAGCGGAACGAAGTGGAGTCGAATGGGTCTCCACCGCATTATAATAAGGTGAGATTTCTCCACTCCGCCTGCGGCTTCGGTCGAAATGACAATTTAGGAGACAGAATGCTGTTCTCAAATGTCATTTCGAGCTTGTCGAGAATCTCCACCTTAATTTTAATTACGCAAGTCTAAATGGACTTAGTGGAGATTTTTAACGCGGATCATGATAAAATCAAAGTAAGCCATAGCGGTATGTTTGCGACAACAACAATGAAGCCCTCCCCCGCGCGCATGCGCGGGGGAGGGGTAGGGAGGGGGTACATGGTACACTTCCCCTCAAACAAGTTGGGGGAAGCAAGAAGTTGAGATTTCTCGACTTCGGCTAACGCCTGCGCTCGAAATGACGTAATTAAGAAAATGCGGTGGAGATTTCTCGACTACGCCACTTCGTCACTGGCGCTCCTCGTGCCGCCCTTGACAACATAGAGCGTGCGGGCGGGGCGAAATGACGTGATTAAGAAAATGCAGTTGAGATTTCTCGACTTCGGCTAACGCCTGCGCTCGAAATGACAATTATAAATGCGGGCAAACGCGCCCGAAGGGACAAAAAGCACGGGGCGGATGCACATAAAGCCATCCGCCCCGCTTGTCAGCCTGAGTGTTTTTCAAACCCGTTGGAGCGTCAGTTCGGCAAGGCTGTACTTTTTCAGACAGTCGTCTACCGCCTCGTCGAGGGCGCGCCACATGGGGAGCGTGGGACAGGTCCCCGCGCGGGGGCAGTCGCCGTCTTTCGCGCATTCCGCCGCCGCGAGAGAAGTCTCCGTCACACGCAAAATGTCCGCCGCAGTACACTCTTCGGGGGAACGGGTGAGCAAATACCCGCCGTTTTTGCCGCGCGCGCTCTCCACAAGCCCCGCCTTTGCAAGCTCGGTCATGATCTGCTCCAAAAACTTATGCGGGATCTCCTCTTCCGCCGCAAGTTCTTTGAGCGGAACGGGTCCGCTTTTCTCCCGCGCCGCAAGCGCGATCATCACCCTCAGGGCGTATCTTCCCTTTGCGGAGACGATCATTCGGGCTTCTCCTCGCAGTGGGCGCAGGACGTCTCGCGGAACAGGCTCTCGTCGTAGGGGATGTGGTTTTTGGTGTAATAGTCGAGGATCGCCGCCTTGATCGCCTCTTCGGCAAGCACGGAGCAGTGCATTTTATAGGCGGGGAGACCGTCGAGCGCCTCGGCAACCGCCTTATTGGTGAGCGTGAGCGCCTCGGAGAGCGGCTTCCCTTTGATGAGTTCGGTCGCCATCGAACTCGACGCAATCGCGCTGCCGCAACCGAACGTTTCGAATTTCACGTCCGATATGATGTCCCCGTCGATTTTAAGATAGATCTTCATGATGTCGCCGCACTTGGCATTGCCGACTTCGCCCACGCCGTCGGCGTTCTCGATCACGCCTACGTTGCGCGGATGTTTGAAATGGTCCATTACTTTTTCGCTGTATAACGACATAACATTACCTCTTTTTTCGGTTATAAAATATACTGTCTCTTTCCCTCTTGAAGGTCCCGCCAAACGGGAGACATGCCCCGCAGATACGCCACGACCTGCGGGATCTTTTCGGACATGTATGCGATCTCTTCCTCGGTGGTCTCTTCGGAAAGGGTGAGCCGCAGGGACCCGTGCGCCACGTCGTGGACTCTTCCTATCGCAAGCAACACGTGCGAGGGGTCGAGCGAACCCGACGTGCAGGCGGAACCCGACGAGGCGCAGATGCCCTCTTCGTCGAGGAGCAACAGGAGCGATTCGCCCTCGATGCCCTCGAAACAGAAACTCACGTTGCCGCACAGCCGCTTTACGGGGTCCCCGTTGAGCGCGCAGTGGGGAATCTTACTCAAATTTGCGATGAGTTCGTCGCGCAGAGCAGAAACTTTTTTCATATAGGCGGGAAGATCGCGCGTCGCCTCTTCGAGCGCCGCCGCCATCGCGGCAATGGCGGGTAAGTTTTCGGTCCCCGCGCGCTTTCCACGTTCCTGCGCGCCGCCCTCGATCAGGTTAGAAAGGGGCGCTCCCTTTCTCACATACAGCGCGCCCACGCCGCGGGGTGCGCCGAACTTGTGTCCCGAAAGAGCGAGATAGTCGCAATTTAGTTCGTTCACGTTGACGGGCATATGTCCCACCGCCTGCACCGCGTCGGTGTGAAAGGGGATCTTTTTCGCGCGGCAAATTCGGCCGATCTCGGAGACAGGTTGCAGGGTGCCGATCTCGTTGTTGGCTAGCATCACCGAAACAAGGCAGGTGTTTTCGTCGATTGCCTTTTCCGCGTCCTCAACTTTTACGATCCCGTCCGTTCCGACGGGAAGAAGCACGACCTCGAAGCCCTCTTTCTCCAATTTTTTCAGCGCATGCAGAACGGCGTGGTGTTCGATCGCCGTGGAAACGATTTTTTTCTTCCCTTTCTTTGCGCCGAACGTTGCGGCGCTCAAAATCGCCTGGTTGTCCGATTCGCTCCCGCCCGAAGTAAAGTAGATCTCCTCGGGTCTCGCGCCCAAAACGGCGGCGACCTTTTCACGGCAACGGGTGAGTTCCTCTTTCGCCCTCTGTCCCGCCGAGTGCAGGGAAGAGGGGTTCCCGAAATAGGTCTCCGCCGTCGAAAGAAAGGCTTTCAGCGCGGCGGGGCGTACTTTCGTCGTCGCCGCATTGTCCGCATAAACAAACATGGTCTCTCCTTATTCCTACTAAATTCATAGGGAATTATAGCATGCCGCGGGGGGCTTGTCAAGCATTTCAATGATAGTTTTCTCCGTTTGGGCGGGGATGATCGGTTTTTCACAAAAATTGTTTGACTATTTTTTTCGGAACGGCTATAATATTGCCATAACAGAAGCGGAGGTCCTCGTGATGGAAGAAACCCAATCCGGCGTAACGTTTGGCGAAATCGTCAAAGCCGTCAAAAAGCGGCTCTGGATCGTACTGATCGCCACGCTTGCGCTCGCCGTTTTGGCGGTGCTTGCGGCGCAGTACCTCTTTAATCCGTCCGGAAGCACATACAGTCTTTCGTTCACGCTCTCATATCCGGGCAGCGATACGGGGAAATATCCCGACGGTTCTCCCTTTTACTACCAGGAGATCATCTCGCTCGAAGCGTTGAACGCGGCCAAGACTTCCGACGGGCGGTTCGACAAGATCAATGTGGAAAAACTTTCGGAAAAGGACGGGATCTCCATTGAACTGTCCGAGACGGAGGGCAAATATACGCTCACGACGAAAGCCCGCTATTTCTCGAACAGGACGGAGGCGACCCTGTTTTTGCGCGATCTTGCAAAGCGGCCCCTTATCACGGCGGTGGAAAAGTCCAAGTCGGCGAGCTACACGCTCGACGAAGCGGCATTCCACAGCGCGGGGTACGAGGGCAGGCTCGAAGTTCTCGCGCGGCAGAAAGAGAGTATTCTGGCGCAGTACGACGAATGGATCGAACTCTACCGTGAAAACTATTCCGCGGCGGGCAAGACCCTTGCCAATCACCGCGCGGAAGCGGACGTTTTGTTCAGCGACGTGGTGCAGTCGTCTCTTGCTTCGGAGTTGGAGACCAACGGCTACGTTCTATTGGAGTATTTAGATGCGCAGAGAAAGGCGCTTCAAGCGGAAAAGGCGGAGAACGAACGGAAGATCGAGGCGCTCCGCGGCGCGCTCAAAGATTCTCCCTCCTTAGCGCTCATGGCGGACGACGAGACCTCTACCACGGTTCAAAAGCCGCTCGATCTTTCCGAGACCCTTGCCGCCCTGCTCGTGCGCAACGTGCAGATCGACAGCCAGCTTCAAGCGCTCACCGAGGACAACATCAAGGCCTTTGACGCGCGGCTCGACGAAGTGTATGCCGCCCTGCAAAGCGCGGCCAGCAAGGTGCAGGCGGTGGGCAACGCCCTCTGCGAACAGGAGGCGCGCGTCTATTTCGATACGGCGCAAGCGGTGCAGAATGGAGGGATCGGCCTCGCGCTTGCCGCGGTGGGCGGACTGGTCATCGGCTTTTTGCTCTCCTGCCTCGTGGTCTGCCTTGTAGAGATCCCGAAATCGCGCAGATTGGTCGGGGAAGAAGTCCCGCAGACGGACAAAAGCGCGGACGGATCGCCGGACGGAGATAATAACGAAACTCAAAAATGATCCAACATACGCCGCGGCGAACCCCGCGGCTCTTTTTCGGAAAAAGGAGTAGAAAATGAAACATCGTGCAAAAATTGCGGTCATATCGGTTTTTCTTGCGCTCTTTGCGGCGCTCGCGGTATTCCTCTGTGTGTGGTTTTTCGGCGCGGACTATTCGGCGTTTGATGCGGCGGTCCGCGCGGAAGCGTCCATTCCGGGGCTTGAAAGCGGCATTTCCCCGCAGGGCCTTTGCCCGCTGCCCCAAGAGAGCGGCTACCGCTTTGCAATGAGCGGCTACATCAAGGGCGCGCCCTCGCGCGTCTACCTCTTCGGCGGGGACAAGGAACCGAAATACGTCACCCTTAAAGATGAAAAGGGGGATATTTCCACCCACTTCGGCGGGATCACTTGTACGGAAAACCATCTCGTCGTTGCGAGCGGAAAGAAACTCGTGCGCTTTTCCCTGGCCGACGCGCTCGCGGCCGAAAACGGCGGCGCGGTAACGGTCAAGGACAGCTTCGAAGTCGAAGGCTTCCGCAGCGTCGCCTATTGCTACTTCTACGGCGGCATGCTGTACGCGGGCGAATTTTACCGCCCCGGCAACTATGAGACGGACCAGAGCCATCATATCGCCGTCGCGGACGGGGAAACGAACTACGGCATCATTTACGCCTATGAGGCGGACGAGAACGCGCAAGGCGGGGTAAAGAGTACAACGCCCGTGTACGCGGTCTCCGTCCGGGAGCAGGTGCAGGGCTTTGCCGTGTGGGGAAATGGCGTTGCGCTCTCCACCTCGTACGGGCTACCCGATTCCCGCCTTTGGTACTATGAGAATCCGTTCGGCGGGGAGGCGCAGGGGAACTTGAACGGCGTGCCGCTCTACATCCTGGGCAAAAACAACCTCACGGCGACTTTCGACATGCCCTGCATGAGCGAGGAGATCTTCGAGCAAGGGGGCAGAATTTATATTCTGTTCGAGTCCAAGAGCAACCAATACAAACAATTCGTGCGACGGCAGATCGCGGACGTGCTGTCCGTCGCGGTCGGGTGAAGCGCTCTTTCGCGGCGCTCCGCTTTACCGAGGATCCCAACCTTGCGGATCGGGTATACTGGTATCTGACGGAGATCCCGCTTGCCGTCGGGGAACGGGTGCTTGCGCCAGTCGGCGCGCACGACAGGTTGCAGGCGGCGCGGGTGGAAAAGACGCTTTCCGCCGAGGAAAAGGAAGCCCCTTACGATCTGCGGCTCATCAAAAAGGTCGCGGCAAAGTACGGCGCGCGCAAGCTCGTTTTAGACGGCGCGGAGTTGCTTGAATTCGGCGGGGTGCGCTACGATGAAAAGCGCTATACCCCGTTCGGGAAACTCTTTCTTGCAAAAGAGCCGCTAAGCGAAACGGAAACTCTGTCTGCATACGGCATTGAAAAGACTCTCTTGCTCCCCGCAGACGACCCCGCGCTCTATCAAGAGATCGCCCACACCGCGGGCGGGGCGTTGCTTGTCGGCAAGGATGGAGAGGCGGCTTTCCGCAACCTGTATGCGTTTTTGCGGGGCGAAAGCCTTGCGGTAGAGGGGACGGACGGGGAGACCCTGTTTTTTATCAAGGAGAAACTGCGTTGAAAAATATTCTCATGATCGCAACAGGCGGCACCATCGCCTCGAAAAACAGCGGCGCGGGTCTTGCGCCCGCGCTCACTTCCAAAGAGCTGCTCGCAAGCGTCCCCGAGATCGCGGACGTTTGCAACGTGACCGAACTCCAACCGTTCAATCTCGACAGCACGGACGTATATTACAGGCATTGGTTGGAGATCGCCCGTATCATAGAGGAGAATTACGGAAAATACGACGGGTTCGTGATCACCCACGGCACGGACACGATGGCCTACACGGCGGCGGCGCTGAGCTATCTCATTCAGGACAGCCCCAAACCGATCGTTCTCACGGGTTCGCAAAAGTCGGTCTATCTGCGCGATACGGACGCGCGCGGAAATCTCCTCGACGCATTCTCTTACTGCGTCGACAGCGGCGCTATGGGGGTAAAGGTGGTGTTCGACGGAAAGGTCATTCTGGGGACCCGCGCCAAAAAGACGCGCACCCGCAGCTACAACGCCTTTTCCAGCGTGGATTTTCCCGACGTCGCCATGCTCCGCGACGGCAAGCCCGTCTACTATGTCTCGGAAGAAAAACCGCATACGGTCCGCTTTTTCCATGCGCTCGACCCCGAGATTTTCGTGCTGAAAATGTTCCCCGGTTTGCGCGCGGACGTTCTCGGCTATCTTTCCGATCACTGCGACGGGCTGATTTTGGAGACGTTCGGCTCGGGCGGGCTTCCGAACTACCGCGACGACGAATTTTTTACCCGTCTCAAAGCCTTTCTCGCAAAGGGAAAAACGGTGTTGGCCTCCACGCAGGTGGAGCGGGAGGGGAGCGCCCTATTCAACTATGAAGTGGGGCGGCGGCTCATGGACTGCGGCGTCCTTGAAACGCGCAACATGACGCTCGAAAGCGCGGTCGCCAAGCTCATGTGGATCCTTGCGCAGACCAAACAGCGGGACGAGGTACAAGAGCTGTTCTATACTCCCGTGGCAAAAGATATTTTTTAGCGGCAGACCTGCCCCCTTTTAAGGGGCGGGTGGCATGGCATAAGCCATGACAGGTGGGGGTTCTTATAATACTGCGGCGGCGCGGACATTTTGTCCGCGCCGCCGCTTTTTATGCTTGACAAACGCAAACGTTTGTTTTATAATGGAGATATGGACAGAGCGATCTTGCACAGCGACGCGAACGCGTTTTATGCCTCGGTGGAGACGGTGCTGCACCCCGAGCTGAAAGGAAGGGCGGTGGCGGTGTGCGGAGCGGCGGAGAACCGTCACGGCATCGTGCTGGCGAAATCCGAGCTTGCAAAGCGCATGGGGGTCAAAACGGGTATGGCGAATTGGCAGGCGAAAAAACTTTGCCCCGATCTTGTCATCGTTCCCCCGCACCACGATATTTACGCCAAATTTTCCCGCCGTCTGCATGAAATTTACGAGCGGTATACCGACCGCGTGGAGGGCTACGGGTTAGACGAATGCTGGCTGGACGTCACGGGGTGCCGCATGTCTCCGCGGGAGATCGCGGAGGAGCTTCGCGCCGCCGTCAAAAGAGAGATCGGCATCACGGTGAGCGTGGGGGTGAGCTTTAACAAGGTGTTCGCAAAACTCGGCTCGGATATGAAAAAACCCGACGCGGTCACCGAGATCACGCGGGAGAGTTTTCGTCAAACGGTGTGGAAATTGCCCTGTTCCGACCTGCTGTTCTGCGGGCATGCCACCACCGAAAAACTCAAAACGCTCGGCATTTTCACCATCGGGGAGCTTGCAAACGCCCCGCATAGCCTGATCGTGCGCAAGCTCGGCAAAAACGGCGAAATGCTTCAAAAGTATGCGAACGGGCAGGACGATTCTTCCGTGGCGAAAGTGGGGGAAGAGGAACCCGTCAAGTCGGTGGGCCACGGCGTCACCTGCGTTGCCGACCTCGAAACGCTCGAAGAGGCGAACGTGGTGTTTCTTGCGCTCACGCAGGACATCGGGCAGAAGCTCCGCCGTCTCGGCTTGCAGGCGCGCGGGATCCAGGTGACGGTGCGGGACAGCGACCTGCATTTCGAATCGTGGCAACAGCTGTCGGAGCGCCCCACGCAGTGCGCTTCCGACCTTGCAAAAGCAGCGAAAGAGCTTTTGAAAACGCGGTACGGTTGGCAAAGACCCATCCGCGCGCTCACCGTCAGCGCCATCCATTTGGAGAGCGCGGACGAGCCGCGCCAGCTCTCGATGTTCGGGGGCGCGGGAGAGAAACAGCGCAAGGCGGAGGGCGCGTTCGATAAGATCCGCGAAAAATTCGGCGATGACGCCATCAAACCCGCGGCGCTCCTCGGCGAGAACAAACTTCCCGAAGAAACGCCGCGCCAGTCCCCGCCTCCCGGCGGGATCGTCTGAGGCGGAGAACAAAGAAGAATGCGGTAGAGATGAGAGGCAGAGATGTCCCGGCTGCAACAAAAAGCGCTCCCCTCGGGAGCGCTTTGCGTTGTTCGTTTAGTCTGCCTTGAAAGGGAGAAGAGCGGCGATACGGGCGCGCTTGATGGCGACCGCAAGTTCTCTCTGGTGCTTCGCGCAGGTACCTGTCATTCTGCGGGGCAAAATCTTGCCGCCCTCGGCAACGTACTTGCGGAGCTTGCCTACGTCCTTATAGTCGATCTTCGTCGACTTTTCCTGGCAGAAGAGGCAAACCTTTTTGAAGTTTTGCTTCTTGAATCCCTTTTTCGCGGGGCGTTCGCCGCGTTCGCGGGGCTGTCTCTCTTCCGACGTTTCGGAAACCGCCTCGGCCTCTGCGGGAACTTCCTCCGTTACGGGGGTCTCTACTACTGCGGGAGCGGCTTCTTCCGCCGTCTCGATGGTTTCGTTTTCTTCCATGATGAATACTCCTTTTCCTTAAAATGGGTCCGTGTCAAAACGGAATGTCGCCGTCGTCGTCAAACGACTGCAAAGCGGGTTTTTTCTTCGCGGGCGCGCTTTGCGCGGGCGAAGAGGGTGCGTCGTAAAAATCACCGTCAGAGCTGCTGTTTTTCGCGGTGAGGAACTCGATGTCCTGCGCGATCACGTCTACCGCGGTGCGGCGCTGGCCCTGGTTGTCCTCGTAGTTGCGGATCTGGATGCTCCCCGTCACGGCAACTTTATTGCCTTTTTTGGTGTAGCGCGCCACGGTATCGGCAAGCCCGCGCCATGCGGTAACGTTGAAAAAGTCCGTCTGGCGTTCGCCGTCCGAGCCGGTGTAGTTGCGGTTCACCGCAATCGCAAAGTGGCATACGCTCACCCCGCCCGCCGTTTCGGTGAGTTCGGGATCGCGCGTGAGGTTTCCGATCAAAAACACCTTGTTCATAAATGGCCTCTGTCAGTCGATTTTCGTGATCATGCGGCGAAGGCAGTCGCCCGAGATGCCCGCAATACGGTCAAGCTCGGCCACGACGGGGCCATCCGCTACGAATGTCATCAGCGCGTAAAAAGCGTCCGTTTTGAAGCGGATGGGATAGGTCGTCTTTTTCACGCCCCATTTGTCGAACGATTCCACCGTTCCGCCCATGTCGGAGACGATCTTGGAATACTTTCCGAGTTCCGCCTCCCTCGCTTCTTCCGTCAGCTCGCTGTTAAGAAGAATGAGCATTTGGTACTTTTGCATTTTTTACCTCCCGGTCTATTCGGCGTACCGCGCGGATACGCAAGGTTTTGTTCCATAATTTTACACTATTTTTGCGGACAAGTCAACGCGTTTTGCCGTGTTTGAGCAAATTTTCGCAAAAATTCAAACAAAAGCGGTCAGCCCAGAGCATGTTTCAACAGGGTTTCCCGCGTGTTGAGCGCGCCGTTCTGCGCGCAAAAGAGGAGCAGCTCTTTGAGCGTTTCGCCCACTTTCTGCGGCGGCACGCCCGCGTGGAGCAGGTCGTCCCCCTTTACGGCGAGCGCGGAGAGGGAAAAGGGAACCCCCTCGGCGTGCATCTTTTGCAAAATATCCCGCCATTTTGCGAGGACGGGGGCCTCGGAAAGGTCGTCTTTGCAGGCGGAATAGTCCGCTTGTTTGATGAGAAAAAGTTTGGGCAAAAGGGGAGCGTTTTCCACAAATTCCCGCCTGAGCTTTCCCTCCCGCATTTCGAGGTTATAGTCCCGCATGTGCAGGCGCACGAGGGCGCAGGTCTCTTCGGTGAGCTTTTTGGGAGCCTTGAAGCGGGTAAGAATTTCGCGCGCGATCCGCTCTCCCTCCTCCCCGTGGGCGTGATAGTTTCCGTCGCGGAGCAAGCAGAACGGCTTGCCCACGTCGTGCAAGAGAGCCGCGAGGCGGACTTCGCGCGGGGCGTACATCGCGCACCGCAGGGAGTGTTCCAGCACGTCGTGGTCGTGGAACGCGGGCCGTTGCGCCATTCCCTCGCCCAAGGCAAGTTCGGGCAGGATCTCTTTGAGAACGCCCGTATCCCGCAGGATGCACAACCCGCGGTAGGGCGCGGTTTTGTCGCCGTGTTTTTCATCCGAGGAAAGCAGAAGCATGAGTTCGGTGAAAACTCTTTCGGGGACGATGTCGCGGATGAGCGCCGCGTGTTCTTTCGCTCCCGCAAGGCATTCTCCGTCGGGAACGAACCCCGTCTGCGCCGCAATGCGGGCGAGCCGCATGAGCCTGAGTCCGTCCTCCCCGAACACTTTCGAAGCGGGCGCTACGGTGCGCAGAATTTTTTTGCGGATGTCCGCGATCCCGCCGAGCGGGTCGGAAAATTCCCCCGCTTTCGGGTCGTAATACACGGCGTTTGCGCAAAAGTCCCGCCGCCGCGCGTCGGTCGCAATGTCCTCGGTAAAGACGATCTCGGCGGGGGAGTGCATCCCGCGCACATACTTATCCGAGCGGAAGCGGGTAAATTCGTAGTCCGCGCCGCCGGGGAAAGAGAGCTTTACCGTCCCCGTGTTGCGGTAAACGGACTTCACCGTAAAGCCGAGGCTCTTCGCCGCGGAGAGAAATTCCTCTTCGGACATGGGAGAGGCGAGGTCGTAGTCGGTGTTTGCGTCGGGAAAATATCCGCAGAGGAAGTCGCGCACGCTCCCGCCTACGAGATAGAGGGGCCGTCCGCACGCCTGTGCCAAAGCGATGAGTTCGGGGGGTAAATAGGATTTCATGGGGTTCCCGCAAAGGTTATATTTGCGCGTTCCGTTCCCGCGGGAAAGAAATGCGCGAATTTATTATAGCAAAAACAAAAACAAATTGCAATTCTTCGCGCAATGTTGTATAATGGGAACGCAAACGTTTCGAGAGGGAAAAATGTTTTACTTTATCGCAAAACCCTTAAAGGGGAGAAAAGCACGCTTGCACGAAGAGATCCGCGCCCGCATGGAGTGCGAAAAACTCCCGTACCGCTTCTGCGTTACCTCGCGGAAAGGGGAGGGAAAGGAACTTGCCGCGGAGTTTTCCGCGGAGGAGAACGCCACGATCGTCGTGGTGGGAGGGGACGGCTCGCTCAACGACGTGCTGAACGGACTCCGCGATCCCGCCTCTTGCACGCTCGGACTCATCCCCGCTGGAACGGGCAACGATTTCGCGGCGGCGGCAAATATCCCGCAGGGGATCGGGGCGCTCGATCTGATCCTCAAAGGAGAGCCGAAATATACCGACTATCTCGCCTTTTCAAACGGGTTGCGCAGTCTCAACATCGCGGGGCTGGGCATCGACGTGGATATTTTGCTCCGTTGCGAGCGGATAAAACATCTCCACGCCAAGAGCAAATATTTCCTCTCCCTGCTCGCTTCGTTGCGCCACTACCGCGGCCTGAACATGAAAGTGACGGCAAACGGCGTTACCGAAGAGGGGAACTATCTCATCGCGGCGGCGTGCAACGGCAGGCAGTTCGGCGGGGGGATCCCCATTTGCCCGCCCGCGTGCATCGACGACGGCAAACTCGAACTCGTGTATGTGGAGTGTCCCAAGCACAAGCTCGGCCCGCTCATCAAACTTATGCGGGGCAAGGTTTTGTCTCTTCCCATTGCCCGCCACGTTTTATGCGAAGAGGCGCGGCTCGAAATTGCTCCGCCCTTTACCGCCCAATACGACGGCGAGCTGTACGAAACGCAAACGTTCGAAGTAAAACTCATTCATCGGGAACTGAAAATGTTCCGGGGATAACATGAACCTGTATAAAAACGTACTCAACAACATACCCACGGCGGCGATCGTTGTGGATAAAAATCTCAAAGTGCGCTACGCAAGCCGCGCTTTCCGCGATTATTTCCCGCAGTCCAAAGGAAAGGGGACGCTGAAAGACGCCATCGGCTGTACCGAGGCGTGCGGGTGCGGAAAGGGGGAAAAATGTTCGTTCTGCCCCATGCGCGCGCTCTTCCGCGAGGCGATCGCAGGCAACGGGCTTGCGTTCCGCCCCGTTATTTTGCGCAATGCGGAGGGGGAGAATGTGCCGCTCCGCGTCAAAGTTTCCCCCCTCGGCAAGCTGTATTTGGGCGTGGTGGACAGCTCTTACGAGACGGAGATCGCGCGGGAGATGTATTCCGCGCAGGACATCCAGCAGCGGCTGTTGCCCCCCGCGACCGCGTTCGGCGGCGTGCCTTATTCCTTTATGTTCGAACCCTGCCGCGAGATCGGCGGCGATCTTCCCGACGTGTATCTGCAAGACGGTTGCACAATGGGGCTTTTGGCGGACGTTTCGGGGAAAGGGATCTCGGCGGGCATGCTCTCCGCCTTCGTCAAGGCGGGGTGGGACCGCAGCGAACCCTCCCCCGCAAAGGCGCTCCGCGGCCTGAACGCCAAGTATCAGGAACTCAACCTCGACGAGCGCTCCTATATCACGGCGGCGGCGGTGCGCGTGGAGGAGAAAGAACAGCGGATCCGCTACTGTGTGGCGGGCCACAACGCCCCGTTGCTTCTCAAAAGCGGGTCGGGGATCGACGAGATCGTGATGAGCGCGCCGCCCGTTTCCAACTGGATCCCCGGGTTCGGCTATGAGGACAGGACGATCTCCTACCGCCGCGGAGACATTCTCGTCATGCTCACCGACGGAGTGATCGAGAGCCGCAACGACCGCGGCGAGCAGTTCGGTTTGGAGCGGGTGGAGAGCGTTTTGCAGAGGAGCCAAAGCGCCGAACGCTTCATCGAGCGGCTGAAACGTGCGCTTCTCGACTTCTGCGGCGCATTCGACGACGACGTCACCGCCATCGCATTCGATCTGTAAACCTTTCGGGTTTCGCGCTTTGCGCGGCCCTCTCCTTAGGAGAGGGCTTTTTTTCTTGCTGTCCCCCGTGAAGTCTTTTTTGTCATTTCGACCGAAGCGAACGAAGTGAGCGGAGTGGAGAAATCTCACCTTATTATAATGCGGTGGAGACCCATTCGACTTCACTTCGTTTCGCTCAGAGTGACGTGAATTATAATGCGGTAGAGACCCATTCGACTTCACTTCGTTTCGCTCAGGGTGACGTGAATTATAATGCGGTGGAGACCCATTCGACTTCACTTCGTTTCGCTCAGGGTGACGTGAATTATAATGCGGTAGAGAGGGAGAAAAAAGCCTCCCCCCGCAACGCGGGGGGAGGGCAGGGAAGGGGGCATGGCCTCAGTAGACATATTTGGAGGGGACAACGGTTTCGGAGAGGAGTTTTGTCATCGCCGCGGCTTCGGGGCTTGCCGCAAGCGCTTCGTCGAGCGTTGTACCGTCGGGCCATTCGCCGTCCCACTTGTGGCTATCTCTCGCGTCTTTGAGCGACTGTATGAGCGCTTTTTCGTGGTCCTCTATTCTGCCTATAATGAGGTTGGGGTCACGGTAACACTTCTGAATATGCCACAAGATGTGGTCGGTGTTCAAAATAGGTGCCTTATCTTCGCCATTTCCAACATCAAGATATTGGCAAAGAACGCGGATATAGCGTTCTTTTGAGAACAGCTTCGACGGTTCAGGACGAGTCATGGTTGCGTTAAAGGTTTTCATGCTTTCGCTAAAATATTTTTGGTCAAATTCAGATACATTCGTTGCATTTACGCTTCCGCCATCGATATTATTCGAATAATCGTATGTGTATGCCGTTATCATACCGTTGGAACTTGGGTCAATTAAATAACTATCGCCGCCATTCAAGGGGTATACCAGGTTCCAGCCCTTTGTATCTTTTCCGATTTGGACGTAATTTTGCGCTGACTCGTCCCATTTTTTGATGATTCCGCCTCTAATATTCGGGATAGGATTATTATCTGCTGAACTATCTATAATAATCGGGTTCACAAAAACATTTTCTGTACCTTTATAGTGGATACCATCTGCACCATATCCATATTCAGGATGATCGGGCCAAGTAGAGGCATCCATCCTTAGGTAATGATCGTTCCCGAACCATTCCATATACTGACTCACTTTTTTGTTTCCATAATCCCCTGTGCCACCATGCTTATGAGATGTAGCCAACACTCGAACTATATCGTCGTCTGACGCCATGCTTCCGATTAAATTCTTCAAGGTCTTAAAGGAATAGTAATTCAGCACGTCAAAGAAGCCTTTGAAATGCAAGGTATGACCATAATAACCAATAATCGTGATACCCTTTGTTACGTTGACCATTACAACATTTTCCAGGTAATCTTGGGCTTTTGTATGAACGTCACCGCCGCTCCATTCTTCCAATGCTTCCCCTGCGATATTTCTCAAAGAGGAGTTCTTGATGTTGATTGTCGCATTTTCCATTTTTCCGTAATATTGCACGTCGGAATAGTAGATGTTGTTGCACTTGAAATCCATCCCACAGGACTCGCGGGTCAATTTTTCGTGCGGGTTGGCACCCAGCAGTTTTACATTGTAGAGATTGTAGAAACCTGACCAGTTACTGTTGTTTTCCCAATGGTCTCCCTTATTATCGTTTAAGCCATTCGGACCCTTGACGTTAATGATCGTTTCGTTCAACGAATTGATATTGACTTGATAGCCGTTGCCGTAGATCGTATTCTTAACAAAGACAGCGGAACGGCTTACATATTGTTCCGAAGGCAATACGCGATCCAAAATTTGGTCGTTATTCTTCTTCTCGGTATAAATCTCGGTGGGGTGACCTTCATTTCCGAGTTCGTCTTTGCCGTACAGATCAGCTTGCAACACGACCTTATTCTTCGCATAGTACCCTGTTGCGTCGAACACGTTGTAAAGGTCGCTTCCTTCGAGAATGTTGAAGTTGAAATGGGCGTTTGCTGTGCTATTCCTCGCGCCGTCGCCGCCGTCGAGACGGAGATAGGAGAAAGCGTTTTCGGAGGGTTCGATTTTCGCCCCGTTGACGCCGTACATTTCGGCGTCGGTAGGCATTTTCCAACCCGTTTCTTCGCCGAAGTTACCGAAATAGTCGTTCTGCACGTCGGTCTCGGAAAGCCCCGTAAAGCCGCCGAAATAGATGCGGACATAGCCTTGATCTGCCTCGGAGAAGGGGTCTACCCAAATGACGCGGGGTTGCCCCTGCACATATTTGCCGTTCTCTACGATCGTCGTGCCGTCCTTTTTGAGCGTGACGGAAGCCCCGTCGACCTCAATGGTATACACATCGCCCTGATACTTCACCGTTTTGTCCGTCTGCTCGGTGATGAGCGCATGGGTTTTCGCCTTGTCGTTATAGCTTGTGAATTTCCACACGAGCTTGGAAAGCGCCACCTTATCCTCTTCCGTGGGTTCTTCCACCACTTTATTCAATGCCTGCACGGGCATGCGGAAATAGTCAACGTCCGTTCCGCCGTAAACGCTCTGCTTTGCGAACACGCGCACCTGCTGGTAGCCCTTGTAAACGTCGCCGCCGTTTACCTTGTTGTTGCTGTCGAAGCCCGTAAATTCGATCCGTTCCAGGTTGATGCGCGAAAATTCCACATTCACCGTCTTTTCACCGCACGTAATTTTTACCGTTTTGCGGAACTCGCCGCTTACGTTGCTGAGAACGATCTGTCCCGCTTCGGGAACGTATCCCGCCGCCCAGTCTTTCGCCCCGCTCAGATCGACCGAGATGATGGAGCGGAATTCTTCTTCCGTGGCGCCGAAACCGCCCAAAAGATCGGTCCGTTTGGGAAGCACTTTTACCGTCACAAAGCCCTGCATATCGGTCGGAACGGCAAAGGAGAGTTCCTCCGCTCCCAAAACGGTTTCGATCTCACCGAATACGTTCTCGCCCTCCGAACTGCGCACGGAGAACGTCAAGCCGAACTCCTCCAACGCAACCTTTTCGAACGTGATCTTGCAATTTGCCCCTTCGTCTGCGGAGCGGAAACGGAGCAAGCCGTTTTCCGTAAGTTCGGAGAGGTTCGCCGTAACGTTGCCATCTTCCGCATTCTGCCAGACGGCGCCGTTATCAAGGCTGTATTGGATCCCCTTGTTGTCGACGGCAAGGCCGTCCGCGCGCCCGATCGTCACATGGAACGTGAGCGCACTCAAAAGGGTATCGTATTGCGATTTGTCCAGCGTTTTTCCGCCGTACGTCACAAAAATCTGATCTGCTTTGGCGTGTACCGTTACGGAGAGGGCGAACGTCTTGCTCCCGATTGCAAGGGACATCGTCTGCCCCTTGCAGGGCTTTAACGCTTTCAGCGTAATTGTTTCGCCGTCGGCCGAAACGGTCGCTTTCACGTATTCCGTCGTTGCGATCGAGGGGATGTTCTTTGAGAGGTCGAAGTCGGCGGGGGAGAACGATTTTTTCACCTTAAACTCGATCTCGTCTCCGATATCCGCAAATTCGATCGGGTTTTCGGTCCCCAAAGTTCCGCCCGGATAGGTCACCGTAGGGGCTTCGTCGAGCGCGCCGCGCGAGGTACTGACCGTTCGCGTGATAAAGGACAGCCCGCCCTGCGCGCCGAATGCCGCGGCTTTTTCGCCGTATTCCACGCCGAACGTCACGGTGACAGAATCTTCGGCCCCGAACGTGATCGTTCCCGAATGGGTAAACGCGCCGTCTGCCGCTTCGCTCTTTGTGCCGCCCGCCGTCACATACAGCTTTTTGCCCTTTGTCGAGCCGTTATCGTCCGCAACGGTGACGGAATAGCTCACGCGTCCGAGGCTCGTGCGGAATTTGTCCGCACAGGGTCCGCCGTTGAACGTTACCGCAAAATCGCTCGTTTTCACGGGAAGATCGACATACGTCTCCACCGTATATTCTTTGTACTCCACAGTCCTGCTTTCCGCGGCAATGCTCTCCACGGTCCGCGCCGCGGCGGCGGGGGATACGGTGATTTTCACCGTCGCAAAGCCTCCGCCGACGGGAACGATGTGCCACACGCCGTTCTTATTTTCAAGGCGGACGGTGGTATCTTCGCCCTCGATCACTTCGTATTTCACCTCCGCTCCCTCGGGTTCGGTGAAGTAGATCACGCCTTCTTTCGCTTCGCCGCCCGCTTCGTCGTCCATGGGGAGAATGACGTTCAAAGGTTCTGTGCGGCCGTTTTCGATCGCCGCTTTCTCGTTCTGTCCGATGGGTTCGTAGGTGACGGTTACCGTCTTTTGCAGGGTGATTTCGCCGTCCCGTTTGAGCAGGAGTTGCACGGTAACGGTTCCCGCTTTCGAGAAAGTGAGTTTGCCGTTTGAGAGGGTAGCGGTCCCGCTTCCGCTCTCTTCGAGAGCGTAGGAGAGGGTATCCGTGTGGGCCGCGGGGGACACGGTAACGGAAACGAACGCCGCGCCGCTCTGCCCCTCGGCAAAGGAGACCGTGTTCGACGGTATTACGATTTTCACGGTCTGCACCCCGCCGTAGGTTGCGGCGATCTCTTCGGCGTTGCGCAAAAGAGTCCGCGTGACGGAGGAAAGCCCGTCTTGTGCGCCGAACGCTTCGGCGTCCTCATCGTATTCCACGCCGAACGTCACGGTGAGCTTTCCGAGCGACTTGGAAAATTCGATCTCATCCGAAAAGACGCCGCCCTGCGTGCCGCTGCGGCGGTTGCCGTAGGAGACATAGATCTTCTTGCCTGCCATGCACCCGTCTCCGCCGTTGACTTCCGCGGTAAAGGGGACATGTTCGAGCGTCGTGCCGAAGCTCTCCCCGCAGGGGGTATCGCAGAAAGCGATCTCAAAATCGTCCGCTTCCACGGCGCGGTCGACGTAAACGCTCACCGTGTACTCTTTTTTCGCTCCGCCCGCATTCGGCGTTACAATGATCTTCACCGTCGCAAAGCCGCCCTTTTGGGGAACGATGCGCCGTACTCTCTCCTTTTGTTCGAGAGAAACGATGTCTTCGCTGCTCTTTTCAACGCGGTATTCCACCGTAGCGTCCGCGGGTTCGGTGAAGCGGATCACGCCCGTATCTTTTTCGGCCCCGCTCATCATGAGAAGAACGCGCGGGTTCGGCTCCGCGTCCGAAACGTCGATCTCTTTCTCCGCCGCGCCGAGGGGAGCGTAGGCGACGAGAATTTCTTTTTCCGCCGCAGTATGCCCGTCCGCCGCGCAGAGTTCGATCTTCACCGTGGCCTCGCCCGCCTTTGTGAACGTGAGTACGCCCTGCCGCGTGATTGAGGCGTTTTCTCCGCCTTCCGAAACGGAATAGCGGATGGTATTCGTATGGTTTGCGGGTCTCACCGTTACGTTGATAAGCGACGCGCCGCTCTCTTGCTCCGTGGTGAACGTGATCGACTTTTTCGAGGTCAGCACCGAGGCGGGGCTGTCCGTTCCGTTATAGGAGAGGGAAACGCTCTCGGCGTCGCGCAGGATCGTCACCGTCCGCACGGCGGCGGCAAGGCGCTCTTCATCCGCGCCGAATTGCTTTGCCGCGTCCCCGTATTCCACGCCGAACGTCACGGCGAGGGTAGAAAGTTCCGCGCCGAACGCAATCGTTCCCGCGTGGGAAGAGGCGCTTTCTTCCGCCGCCTCTTTTTCGCTTTGATAGGATACATACAGCTTCTTTCCCGCCATTGCGGCGTTATCGTCCGTAACGGTCACGGAATAGCGCACGCTTTTTTCGGTCGTGCCGTAGTTTTCCGCGCAAGGGGTCCCGCCGAGGGCCACCGTGAGATCGTCCGCCGTCACGGGGCAGTCGACATATACGCGGACGGAGTAGGTCTGCGCCGCGGAGCCGTCGGCAGTCACGGTGATCTTCACCGTTGCAAAGCCGCCTTTTTCGGGAACGATGCGCCGCGCGCCGTCCTTTTGTTCGAGAGAGATAACTTCTTCCCCGCCCTTTTCAACGCGGTATTCCATCGTCGCGCCCGCGGGTTCGGTATAGTAGAGAACGCCCGTCTGTCTGTCCGTTTCGCTCTCCATCGTGAGGAGCAGTTTTCCGTCCTCCGTCTGTCCGTTGGAAACGGAAACTTTCTTTTCGCCCGCCCCTGCGGGAGCGTAGATCACGCGGACGGTTTTTTCCGCCGTCACGGTATTTTCCGCCGTGCAGAAAATCTTGACCGTAGCTTCGCCCGCGCGGCTGAAAGAGAGGGTCGCGTCCGAAAGATCCGCAACTTCATTGCCGCTTAAAAGCTCGTAAGAGAGTTCGTCGGTGTGGTTTTCGGGCGAAACGCTCACGCGGGCGGCCTCCCCGCTTCCGCCGTCTGTCGAAAGAGAGAGCGTCTTTTCCGCGATCACGATCGCGGCGGCGTCCGCCGTTTCCTTGTAGGAGACGGAAATTTTTTGCGCGTTGCGCAGAACGGTGAGGAAGAAATAATCTTCATACTCCACGAGCGCGCGTTGCTCCGCGCTGTAAACCCGCGCCGTGATCTCCGCCTTTAAGGTCTTTGTGCCTACGGGCATGGGGTTTGCGAAGCGGAACGATTTTGTCTCTTTGTCGAACGTGAGTACGTTCTCGACGGTATATTTTGCGCCGACAAATTCGCGGTAAGAATCTTCAAGACTGCCCGCAAACGGAATGGGCAGAGCCTCCCCGTTTTGATAGTCGTCGTAATCCACGGTATATTCTTTCTGCGCAAACAGCGGCGGGAGGAAATAGCCGTCCGTCGAAGTATATTCTTTCTGTTTTTCCACGGACTTTCCGCCGAAGTCGGTCGCCGTCACCGTGACGACGGCGCGCCCCTCCTTGCGGAAGGAGATCCGCCCGCTTCCGTCCACCGTGGCGACGGAGGGATCGTCCGTCTTGTAGGTGAGCGTCACGTCCGCGTCGTCGGGGACCGGTTTCACTTCGGGGAATTTGCTCTCTCTGAGGGAAGTGACCACGAGCGTCTGGTCCACTTCGAGGTCCATCAGTTTTTTGTGGCAGCAGATCACGGTGGAGACGGTTACTTCGGGGTTGTCTTCCGATACCGCCGTAACCGTTGCGTTCCCCGCGCCCACGGCCGTCACAATGCCGTTTGCCCCGACGCGCAGAATGCTTTCGTCCGAACTGCTCCACAGGACGGACTTGTTCGTCGCCTCTTTCGGATAGACGGTGACGGAAAGCTCCTGCGTTTCGCCCTCATAGAGATCGGCCTTGCGGTCTTCGTTCAGTTCGAGCTTATGCACGGAGACGTCCGTCACGACCACCGCGCGCCTGGCGGAAGCCGCCTTGTTCTCCGCGCTCGTCACGGTGACGTAGGTCTCGCCGTAGAATTTGGCGGTGACAACGCCGTTTGCGTCCACAGTGGCGATGTTTTCGTTCTCCACCGTATAAACGAGGCCGCGGTTCTCCGCTTTCAGAGGCAACACGTTGACTTCGAGTTGCTTTGTCGGAGGGGCCGCTTCGTCTTCCATTCTCAGTACCAGCGCGCCGTTTCCTACAAACTCCACCGACTCGACGTAAATATGCGTGACGAGGCTCAAAATCGCCCCGCTCACAAGCAGGATCGCAAGGATCAAAAGCGGCAATAATATGATCACCGACGTCATTAACTTCTTCATCGCGTTCTTCTCCTCAAACTTCGATCTTTGCGTATTTCCGGTCTGCGGTGAACCAGAATACCAAAATGTTTACCGCCGCATAGACGAATGCGACCGCTACGGCAATGAGATATGCCGCAACGATCCCCCCCTGCGGCAATTTCGGAAAAATCAGACTGCACGCGCCCAGAACAGCGGCGACCGCCAGCCCGATCATGAGCATATAGGTGATGTTGATCTCCTCGGCTTCCCCGTTCGCTTTCGGTTTGAGATTTGGGTTGGCGAGGTTTAAGTTGACGCCGTTGAACACCAATCCCGCGGAGAGGAGAAGCTGCGTCACGATCAGCACCGCCATGTCCGCGGCGCCGATAAATTGCAACCCGCCCATGACGGCCGCGCTGATGAAAAGCGCCACCGCGCTCACCCCGATGTTCAAAAGCCCTTTTGCAAGGAGCTGTTTGCGGTAGGAGACGGGGACGAGCTTTGTGATATAAAAATTCTTGCCCTCCACGCTGAGGACGGTACCCGTAAACGAGCAGATCATCGCCATAAACACGGCGACGACGAGCATGGACGCGCCGAAGTTGACGCCCGCGCCCACCTGCGCTTCCCCGACCATAGCAACCAGCCTGTTGCAGAAAAATACCATGACGGGGGTGGAGAGCGCAATGCCGAGATAGAAATAGGAATACGTTTTGGTGCGTAAAATTTCCTGAAAGCCAAAGCGGAAGATCGCCCGCGTGCTTGTGTAACCGTCCAGCGAGGAACGCCTCTCCCGCACGCCGTTCCCGCCGTCGAGCGCTCTTCTGCGGAAACTTCCGCACACCGTCCGCGCCAAAGCCGCGCCGCCCGCCGTGAGTATTACCCCTGCGCCGAGCCATACGCCGAACCCGAGCGCGAACCGTTCGAAAAAGATCACGTTGGAAAGATAGTAGGCGGGATTATAGTAGCTGTCGAGGGCCGCGAGCAGTTTGCTCCAAATTTCAAGCGTCCCTTCGTCCCAGTTCCTGTGGATAAAGAAGTTCGCCAAAACGTTGAGAATATAGTAGTAAAGCGTGAACGCTCCCATCAAAAAGAGGATGAAAACGATCAGCCCCGCAATGCCGTGCCGTTCGAAAAACGAGCTGATGTATACCACGGGGACGGCAATGAAGATCGACAGCGCAAAGGGGACCGCCGGCAGAAGCAGAGCGCCGAGCAGTAACCCCGCGATGTACGGAGCCGTGATACACCCCATCGCAAAGCCGAACACAAGCATCACAGGCAAGAAAAAGACCGCGGAATAGATCGCAAGGTCGATATAATTGAGGATGAGGTAGCTGACGAACAGTTTGAACGGGCTGAGCGGGAAGCGCGCCGTGATCAAAAGGTCGCCCGGGCGGTACAGCCGTTTCACCTGCATGCCCGTTGCGGCAACGGTGAGTCCCGCCGCAATGAGCGTGAGATAGAGGACGGACAGCCGCTTTGCCGTGACTTCGATACTCACTTTCAGCACAAAGGACAGCGTCCAGACGAGCGCCAGCGCGATCGCCACCGCAAGCAGTGCCGCTATGGCCGTCATGGCGGCGCTCGCTTTATTGTTGTTGCGGTTCAGCCCCCATTTCAGTTTGAGCTGTAAACGGATAAATTCACGCATCGCGTTCTCCTCCGTTCAGCTCCGTATAATACCCGTTGAGGTCGAAGTCGCTCTGCGCTTTCAGATCGGCGGTCCCCGCTATTTCGCCGTTCTTGATGAAAATGACTTTGTCGCAAGTCCGTTTCACCACGTCGAGATTGTGCGAGGAAAACAGCACGCAGTGTTCGCTGTCCGCATACCCGCGGATATAGTCGCAGAGGAGCGCCATTGTCTGGTGGTCCAGACCCACCATCGGTTCGTCGAGGATCCACAGCTTCGGCTCATGGGTCAGCGCGCCCAAAATGCAGATCTTCTGCCGCATGCCGTGCGAATAGCCCGCGATCTGCGTATCCAGCGCGTGCGCGATCTCGAAGCGAACCGCAAGATCGTCCGTTATGAACTTCTTCTGCGCCACCGTCGCCCCATAAAGGCTCCCGATGTAGTTGATATACTCCCTGCCCGTCAGTTTTTCGTAGACGGAGTGATCGTCGGGGACGTAACCGATGAGCTTTTTCGCCTGTTCGGGCTGTTTTACGATGTCGTACCCGCCGACCTTGATCGTTCCCTCCGAAAAGGGAAGCACCCCGATGACGCTCTTGATGATCGTGGATTTTCCCGCGCCGTTGCTCCCCACCAGCCCGACGACCTCTCCCGCCGAAACGGAAAAGCTGATGTGCCGTGCGGAATAGTCTTTGTTGTTTCTGTACTTTTTGGAAAAATCAATTACTTCCAGCATGCCGTTTTTTCTCCTATCCTCACTGTGTGCGGACGTTCCCGCCTGTTTTTTTGCAGTTTGTCTCTCATTCGGTTATTTTATGAATCCCGTCCGCCCGAGACTATTTCATTATACGGATTATCCGTTTTAAGTCAACCGAAATCGCTATATTGAGAAAATTTTGTCGGTTTTGGGCGGTTTTGCGGCACGCAAAAGGCGGCGGGAAAATTCCTGCCGCCTTTCGTGAGAAAATTTGCGTTTTCCGTTGCGGTTCCCCGCGGGGAAGCCGCCGTTTTTGCTTACTCTTCGAGGAAGAGCTTGTTGTTGAGCGCGATCCAAACGGCGTCGAGAATCGTGAGGATCCAGAATTCGCCGAAGATCGTGATCACGAGAGCCATGATGAGGTTCACAAGGGATTGATTCTTCAAGAAAGCGGACCAGCGCACAAGCAGATCGACGATCCAGCCGACGAGCGGGATGATCAACAAAATGATCTGCACGATTTTGCTTTGGTTATGGAACCAAGTGTCGAAATTCATAAGTATCTATCTCCTTATTTTTTTAGTCAGTATTATTGTACACACTTCGCAACCGATTGTCAACCAAATCACAAAAATTTCGAGCGGATTTGCGAAAAAAAACGCTTTTGCCCTCGGGAGAACGCATAAAAGAAAGCGGCAACGGAAAACCGTTGCCGCAAAACTTTCTTTGTCTTACGCGTTCGCAAAGATGAGGTGCTTGAACAGAAGGCACCAGATGAGGTCGATCCAGCCGAATGCAAGCCCGAAGAAAGTGCAGAGGACCGCAACGACCAAAGTGAGCAGGCTCTTCGTTTTGAGGAAAGCCGACCATCTTACGAGAATTTCCACGACCCAGTTCACGACCGGGATCAAAAGCAGAATAATCTGGATCAATCTGCTCTGTTTGTTGAACCATGTAGCCATATTCAAAATCTCCTTTACATTTTGTAATTATTATTCTACATGCTTTTTTGTGGATTGTCAAGAGGTTAACCGAAAATTTTCGCGCTTTTTTTACAATTCCGCCCGCATAAACACATTCCCGTTCTCCACTTCTTTCCAAAGGAGGGAAACGCTTTCCAGAATAAGATAAGAATGGGGGGAATTTTCTTTCGGGATAGAGACGGAACCGCAGTTCACGTAGGTACAGTTTTCCCGTTCCTCGAAAGCGGGGATATGGAAATGCCCGTTGAACAGCACGTCCCCCTTTTTCAGGAGGGCGGGGGTGTTGTGTCCGTGCGTCAAAACGGCAGTCCTGCCGTTTGCGAGGGGCAGAACGCAATAGTCTGCGCCGATGGGAAAGCCGAGAACGAGCGTATCCACCTCGCTGTCGCAGTTGCCTTTCACGCAGAGCAATCTGTCTTTCATGCTGTTGAGGATGTCCGCACAGCCGAGGGTGGAGTATTCCCGCGGCAGGGGGTTGCGCGCCCCGTGGTAAAGGAGATCGCCGAGCAGGATCACTTTATCGGGAGCTTCCGCTTCGACGCGTTCTTTCAGAAGACGGCAGTAGTATGCCGAGCCGTGAATGTCCGACGCAATGAGAAATTTCATGCTTCCTCCATGAGTTGTCCGATTTTTTGCAACACGCCTTTTTCGTTGTTCGAGGGGATCACGTTGGGAATAAGCGTTTTTAAGGGGGGATAGGCGTTCTCCGTCACATAGGAAAAGCCGCAGGCAAGGAGCATTTCGTAGTCGTTCATATGGTCGCCGAACGCGGCGCACTCCTCGCGTTTCAAAGAAAAATAGCGGCGGATGAAGCCGATGGCGCCGCCCTTGTCCGCAGTGGGCGCGGAGACGTCGCACCAATCGGGTCCCGAGATCGCGGTGCGCAATGGGGGCAGGCGGGAGGGGAGGACCCGCAGACAGTGTTCCGCCGCGGGCAACGCGTCGTAGACGGCGATCTTGCAGATCTTTTCCCTGCCGATCACGTTTTCGAGCCGCTCCACCCGCTCGCAGTTGGTGTAAGAGGCGTAGGCGAAGGTGCGGAAAGGTTCCTCGTCGTTTTCTATGTATGCGCAGGTCTCTCCGCAGAGCATGGGGAACAGCCCGTCCACCGAACGGATCTCTTTGAGCGCTCCCCCGATGCAACCGTCGGGAACGGGGTCGAGATAGAGGGTCTCGCCGCGGTATTTCACGAGCGCGCCGTTCTCGCAAACGAACACGAGTTTGTCCCACACGGGCGCAAAGAGCGCCTTTAAGTTGGCGTATTGCCGCCCGCTCGCGGGAGCGAACAGAATGCCCTTTCCGCAAAGTTTTTCGATGAGCCCGAACACCTCCGCGGGCAATCTCTTTTCGTCGTCGAGCAAAGTGCCGTCGAGGTCGGTCGCAATCAGTTTTATCATGTCTTTTATACCCACGGCGCAAACGGCAAAAGCAGAATACGCAACAGTTTTTCGGGGAACGTCTCCCGTTTTACGGGCGTACCTGCCGCCCACATTTCGTCGAAGTCCCGCACGGCGGCGGAGGCAAATCCCTCGTCCGAGAGCAAAACGCCGCACTCCGCCTGCGTAAAGAGACTGCGGCGGTCGAGGTTGTACGAGCCGAGATAGGCGTATTTGCCGTCCGCAGTGATGCTCTTCGCGTGTAAAAATCCCGCCGTGTATTCCCGCACTTTGGCGCCCGCGGCAATAAGTCCTCGCGCATAGTGGCGGGTGAGCAGAAACACGCTCTTTTTATCGGGGATGTGGGGGATCATCAGCCGCACGTCCACCCCCGCGCGCGCCGCGCACGTGAGTGCAAACAGCGTACGTTCGCCCGGAACGAGGTAGGGCGTGCAGATTTCGATGGTACGCTCGGCGGAGGAGACCAGCTTAAAGAGCAGGGCTTCCCCCGTCCGTTTGCCGCCCGCGTCGTCCGCAAAGGGGACGCAGGGGATAGAGCCGTCCGCACGTTCCGCATTTTGCGTCGGATTTTCGCCGAAGAGCGCCGCAAATTGCGCGCAAGCCCCGCCGCACAGGCGCACGGCGGTATCTTTCCAATGCCCGAAACGGATCTTTTCGCCGATGTACTCGTCCGAAAGGTTCACGCCGCCCGTGTAGGCGATGTTGCGGTCGATGAGGGCGAGTTTGCGGTGGTCGCGCAGATTGAGCCGCGAAAAGGCGAAAGGCCTGAGCGGGCGGAATACCGTTGCCTCTATGCCCCGCGCCCGCATCTGCCGCTCGAATTTCCTCGGCAGTTTGGCGCACCCGAAGCCGTCGCACACAAGTTTTATTTTCAGTCCGTCCGCCGCCTTTTTTTCGAGAATTTGCAATACGGTATCGAAAAAACGGCCGCGCGCCACGATGTAGTAGTCGAGAAAAATTTCACGTTTCGCGGCTTTGAGATCGGCAAAGAGCCGCTCGCTCATCTCCCTGCCCGTGGGGAAATATTCCGCCTCCGCAACAAACCCGCCGAAGAGGCCGTTTCCCGCCGCGAGGGACGCCGCCGCGTTCATTTTTCCGTCGGAAAAAGGGGAGCAAGCAACTCCCGCCGAGGCGCGCTCTCCGCGCAGAAAAAAACAGAGGACCGCGCCCAGCCACGGCACAAGCAGGAGCAAAAGCCGATACGTCTTGCATTCCGCGGGGGAACGGGCGAGAATATAGAGCGCCGCGCAAAGAGAGAGCAGGCGTTCGCCTGCCGCGACCGGCGCCAGTGCCGAGGGCAACTTTACGGCGAGAAAGATTCCCCCCGCAAGGAGCAAAAGAAGAACGGCCCCGCAGGGGAGCAGTCTTCCCAAAAGACGTCTGCGCAACATATGTAACGGGCGCAGGCGGATCGTTTACAGCATATTGACGACGCAGATCTCGTCCACGGGGCGGGCGGGATGCTCGGAAAGTTCCTTGAAGAGGGGAACGATCTTGTCCGCGGGAAAGACGAGGAAACGGAACGCGGACAGGTCCACGCTCTTGTTGGCGACAAGGTTGATCGCCATTTCGAGGTTTTCCGTCCCGTCGGATACGCCGTGGACGGTGAGCCGCTTCTTGATCACGCCCGCAAGGTCGAGCGGCAGGGTGTCCTCGCCCGAACCGCAAAAGGCGATGTGCTTATCCTGCGCGCATACGGAAACGGCGAGAGAGACGTCCGTTTCGCCCGAATCGGTAACGAACACCGCGCCGTCGGCAAGCCGTCCGCCCGTCACCGTTCCCACGAGTTCCATCAGGCTTCCGTCCGTGGGGGAAGTGTAATAGACCCCCCTCGCGCGCGCGAAATCCAGTCTGTCTTTGCGGGGATCGATGAGAATGGGGGCCGCCTGGCGGTAGATGAGCAGACGTGAGACAAAGAACCCTAAAATGTCGCCGCCGATCACGGCGATATGTTCGCCCCGCTTCGCGTCGAGGGTGTCTACGGTCGCTTGCGCAAGGGCCAAATGATATAAGAGCAACGCTTTTTCGTCATTTACGGAATCGGGGAGAAGAATCAGTTCTTCTTCGCGCGCATAGACGAAATCGCGCAGGAACCCGTCCGAAGTCCTGCCGAGAATGCGGAAGTCGTCCTCCGTAAAGGAGCGTTTTTCCGTTCCCGTATCCTCCGCGGGGAGATAGGACCGCAGCAGTACCCGCGT
This sequence comes from uncultured Clostridia bacterium, assembly GCA_947631905.1. Taxonomy (GTDB): domain Bacteria; phylum Bacillota; class Clostridia; order Christensenellales; family Borkfalkiaceae; genus Gallimonas. The sequence goes on from CANRND010000019.1 coordinate 27,491, forward strand.
GCCTTTGGGAAAGAGCGCATTGCCCTCGTCGCTGATGACGCCCGTCGCAAAGCGGCCGAGTACGAGGGGATATTTGATCTTTCTCTTGCCCGCGTAGAGGAGGGCGTCCTCATGGTTCAAGAAAACTTTCGTGACGCGGACGCGCCGTTTTCCGGGTTCGGGAACGGGTTCCTCTTCGCTTTTTACGAGATTGCTTGCGGCGGTCAGCTTCCAGACGTTCATGCAACGCTCCTTTTCTTGTTTTCCGCTATATTTTATTATATTATACCGCAAAGACTCCCGTTTTGCAAGCGATTTTGAAAGTTCCCGCCCGATCGCCGCGAAAAAGGAAAATTTTTTGCCGCCGCGCAAGTTTTTGCGTTTGGAAAGAAAAATCAGTTGACGGAAAGAAAAAAAATCGCTATAATAAGGTTGCGTACATGTTTGGAAAGCATGCGCCTAAGTTTTTATTGCGAGGTAGATTCATCATGAAAGAGGGCATTCATCCCAAGTATCACGAAGCGACGGTCGTCTGCGCCTGCGGCGAAACGTTCAAGACGGGTACCACCAAAGACGTTGAAATTCTGAAAGTGGATATTTGCAGCAAGTGCCACCCGTTCTTCACGGGCAGACAAAAGCTCGTCGATACCGGCGGACGCGTCGACAAGTTCAAGAAAAGATACGGTATCTAATGCACGTCAGCCTCACAATAGCGGGGCTGTTTTGCTATTTCTGAAACGGGGAACGCTCGGAAATGAAAAAAAAGACCAATTTAACTTACATCGGCGGACAGGCGGTAATACAGGGCGTCATGATGCGGGGAAGATCCGGCATGGCGACCGTCGTGCGCGACGATAACGGCCAACTCCAAATGGAAGCCAAGCGCATCACTCCTCCCGAGGAGCGGAAAAGATGGATGCGCTTTGTTTTCATACGCGGGGTCGTCAATTTCATTCTCTCCCTTGTGAGCGGCATGCAGGCGCTTCTCAGAAGCTCCGAGGTGGCGATCGTCGAGGACGAGGCGCCGCCCAAACTCAACAAGTGGGTGGCGGAAAAGTGGAAAGTGAGCGTGTCGGACATCGTAACGACCATCGCTACCGTTCTCGGCGTCGTGATCGCGCTCGCGCTCTTTATGTTTTTGCCGCAACTTTTCACCAACATGATCTCCAAAGCGGCGCCCGAGTGGATCCCCGCGCACGGGCTTTGGTACTATCTGCTCGAAGGCGGGTTCCGCCTCCTGATCTTTGTCGGTTACATCCTGTTTACCCTCCTCTTCAAATCGCTGAGAGAGACCTATTGCTACCACGGGGCCGAACATAAGACCATCAACTGCTACGAATACGGCATGCCGCTCACCGTGGAGAACGTGAAGAGCTGTTCCCGCATGCACGACAGGTGCGGAACCACTTTCCTCTTCATCGTGATGTTCATCTCCATCATCCTGTTCTCGCTCATCGGCTGGCTCATCGGCGGCAGGATACATACGGGCGTTGAAGCGCTCGATTTTCTCCTTGTGTTCCTCATCAAACTCGCCTTTCTCCCGATCGTGGCGGCGGTCTCCTACGAGGCGCTCAGGCTTCTTTCCAAGATCCAAAGCCCCGTCGTGCTTCCGCTGAAAGCGCCGGGGTATCTGCTCCAAAAACTCACCACCCGCGAACCGACGGACGAGATGATCGAATGCGCCGTCCTCGCGTTCCGGAAAGTTCTCGACATGGACGCGGATCCCGAATCGCCCGAAAAGACTTTCGTCACCGAGACCAAACTTTCCAAATTGCAGGCGATGATGAAAAAGCACTTCGCCGAAAAGAACATCGACGAAGCGGACGCGGAGTGGATATTGAGCCTTACTCTGAACGTACCGCGCAGCGAACTCAAAACGGAGCGGGTCATCACGCAAAAGGAGTGCGGGCAAATTTTAGCGCTTTACGAGGAGCGCCTCACGGGCAAGCCCCTTTGGTACATCTTCGGCAACACGGAATTTTACGGCTACCGCATCGAAGTGGACGAGCGGGTACTCATTCCCCGCCCCGAAACGGAAATTTTGGTACAGCAGGCGATCGCCGCGCTCTCCGAGGGAGACAAGATGCTTGACCTCTGCACGGGAAGCGGCGCGATCGCGGTCGCGGTCGCATGCGAATGCGCAAAAGACAGGAACGTTTCCGTCACCGCGGTGGATATTTCGGACGACGCTTTGGAAGTGGCGCGCAAGAACGTGCGCATGAACAAGGCGAACGTCAATATTCTCAAATCCGATCTGTTTGAGAACGTGCGCGGAAAATACAATCTCATCACGGCGAACCCGCCGTACATCAAAACGTCCGAGATCCCCACGCTACAACGGGAAGTGCGCGATTTCGAACCGCATCTCGCGCTCGACGGCGGCGAGGACGGCCTCGAATTTTACCGCCGCATCGCAAGCAAGGTCAACCGCTATATCGTCCGCGGGGGGATGCTCATTTTAGAATGCGGCGAAAACCAGGCGCGGGATATTCTGAAAATTTTTTCTAAGTGCGATTACGCGATGGTCGTAAAAGACCTCAGCGGCAAAGAGAGAGTGGTGAAGATCGTATTTTGAGTTAGTTCACGAAAAATCTTTTGCTGCGCAAAATCTTTTTCCGTGAGGAAACGTGCTTCCGCGCCTTAATTTACTCAACCTCTCGTTCGTTTCATCAAACACTGAGGCAAAAGTAATTGCCAAATTGAGTCGCCCACGGCGGAAGTCAATTCCGCCTAAGACAAGGAGATTTGGGCGCCTGCGGCACCATCTAAAATACGTCATGTTGAGCGAAGTCGAAACATGTCCTTGTGATCCCCCTCCATTGGAGGGGGATCAAGGGGGTGGGGAAACAGTTGGAACCTGCGCGTCACTCTGTTCTTTCAATATGGATAAAGTAAAAGAAATTTACGAGAAATATACGCTTTTGACGGAGAAGCTCTCCGATCCCGAGGTCCTTTCCGATATGGAGGAGTGGACGAAACTCTCCAAAGAGCGCGCGGAGATCGAGGAGATCGCCCTGAAATATGCCGCCTATCTTTCCGCGGAGCGGGAAATGGACGGCGCTTTTTCGGAAGCGGAAAAAGAAACGGGAGAAATGCGGGAACTCCTTCTCGAAGAGGGCCATGCCTGCAAGGAGCGGCTTGCGGCGCTCGGAGAAGAACTCAAACTGCTTTTGCTCCCGAAAGACAAACGGGATGAGCGCGGCTGTACGCTCGAACTCCGCGCCGGCACGGGGGGAGAGGAAGCGGCGCTCTTTGCTTACGATCTCTACCGCATGTACCAGAGCTATTGCGAGAGCCACCGCTTCAAGTGGGAGATCGTCGACCTCAACGAGACCGAGCTGGGCGGCATGAAAGAGGCGATCGTGAACGTCAGCGGAAAGGGAGCCTACGGCAGGCTCAAATACGAGAGCGGCGTACACCGCGTGCAACGGGTCCCCGAAACGGAGTCGCAGGGGCGTATCCACACTTCCGCCGCGACCGTCGCCGTACTTCCCGAAGCGGAGGACGTAGAGGTCGAGATCGACGAAAAGGACGTACGCGTCGATCTGTACCGCTCCTCGGGCGCGGGCGGGCAAAAAGTCAACAAAACGGAGACGGCGATCCGCCTCACCCATTTCCCCACGGGCATCGTCGTCACCTGCCAGGACGAACGCAGCCAACTCAAAAACAAAGAGAAAGCATACAGGGTATTAAAAGCCCGCCTTTACGACTATTACCGCAGCCGCCGCGAAACGGCGGAGGCGGAAAACCGCAAGAGCCTCGTCGGATCGGGGGACAGGAGCGAGCGCATCCGCACCTACAACTTTCCCCAGAGCCGCGTCACCGATCACCGTATCGGCCTGAGTTTGCACGATCTCGCGGGCTTTCTCGCGGGAGATCTCGACGGAATGATCGACGCGCTCGCCCGCGCCGACCGCGAACGGCTTCTCACCGAGTAGCGCGCAACTTGAAAATATCAAAAAAGTAAGGTATTTCTATGGAACGACTTGCAAAACGGATCGCCGCCATATCTCCCTCTCTCACGCTCGCCATCAGCGCAAAAGCGAAAGCGATGAAAGCGGCGGGGGAGGATGTTATCAATTTCGGCGTGGGGGAACCGGACTTTCCAACCCCCGCGCACATCGTGGAGGCCGCAAAGGAGGCGCTCGATAAGGGCTATACCAAGTACACGCCCTCGGCGGGGCTTCCCGAACTTCGCAGTGCGATCTGCGAAAAGTTCCGCCGCGACAACGGACTGGACTATCAGCCCTCCCAGATCATCGTGAGCAACGGCGCGAAACATTCCGTGTTCAACGCCTGCTTCGCGCTTTTGAACGAGGGGGACGAAGCCGTGATCCCCGCGCCCTACTGGCTCACCTATCCCGAAGCCGTCAAATGTTGCGGCGGCGTTCCCGTCATTGTGCCGACGGACCCCGCCGAGGGGTTTAAGATCACGCCCGACCATCTCAGGGCGGCCATCACCCCGCGCACAAAACTTTTCATCTTCAACTCTCCCTGCAACCCCACGGGGGCGGTGTACTCCGAGCAAGAAGTGCGCGCCCTTGCCGCGGTCTGCGAGGAGACGGGCGTCTTTGTGCTGTCCGATGAAATTTACGAAAAACTCGTATACGGGTCGGCAAAACCGTTCTCGTTTGCGGCAACTTCCCCGAAAATGAAGGACCTCACCGTCACCGTGAACGGCGTTTCCAAAACCTACGCGATGACGGGCTGGCGTATCGGCTATCTCGCCGCGCCCCCAGACGTCGCCAAGGCGATCGATTCTTTCCAGTCGCATGCGACGAGTAACCCCAACTCCATCGCGCAATACGCCGCGCTCAAAGCGCTCGGCTCATCTGAGGCTTCCGTAAAAGAGATGACGGCGCGCTTTGCCGAGCGGCGGCTCGCCCTGCTCGGGCGCGTTGCAAAGATGAAAGAGGTCGGCGTGATCGTCCCCGACGGCGCGTTTTACGCAATGCTCACCGTGGGCGGCGTGTACGGCAAGCGGTACGGAAGCAGGCGGATCGAAAATTCCGTGGATTTTGCCGACTGTCTTTTGGACGGGGCGAAAGTGGCGGTCGTGCCGGGGAAAGCGTTCGGCGCGGACGGCTGCGTGCGGCTGAGCTATTCCCTCTCCATGCGCGATCTGCTCGACGGACTCGACCGCATCGACGCGTTTCTTTCGGACTTATCATAAATTGAGGAAAATTTTTTCAAAAAACCCTTGAAAAGTCCACGAAAAGTTGTTACAATAGAAATATCAAAGGCGCAAAAAACTGCGCACAGGAGGCTTTCATGATCAAAATCATTTGCGGACCCAAAGGAAGCGGAAAAACGAAGAGGATCATCGCCGCGGCGAACGACGCGGTCGCGCAAGCAAAGGGGCATCTGGTTTTCATCACCGACACAAAACGCTACATGTACGATTTGAAGCGCGAAGTGCGCTTTATCGACGTCACCGATTATTCCGTCGCGGGCGAAGACGCGCTTTGCGGCTTTATCAAGGGCGTGATCGCGGGCAGTTACGACAACGAGTATGTCTTTGTCGACGGCGTGGCGCGCATCACGGGCAAACCGATCAAAGAAATGGCGCAAATTTTCTATATGCTCGAAAAAGTGGCGCAAATGCGCGATCTGCAACTTTACATTACGTGCAGTTGCGCCGAAGAGGAACTCCCCGACTTTGCGAAGAAGTACGTGTAAAATATTCACGAAAGATCTCGCTGCGCGATCTCTTTCCGTGAGGAAACGCGCGTTGACGCCTTAACTTAGTCGTCCTCTCGTTCGCGTTGTCCGACAACAAGCCGTAAGTATGCGGCAAATGTTGTGCGCTGCCGCAGGGGAACCCTGCTCCGCGCAGTAAGTTTATTCACGAAAGATCTCGCTGCGCGATCTCTTTCCGTGAGGAAACGCGCGTTGACGCCTTAACTTAGTCAACCTCTCGTTCGCGTTGTCCGACACTAAGCCGTAAGTATGCGGCAAATGGAAAAAAATTTTCATATTGACCGTCCCGCATGCCGGGACGGTTTAGGCGTGTAAAAAACTTTGCGGAAAAAATATGGAGGTATTATGAAATTTATCGGTACAAGGGGCGGCGGAGCCGTCTCGGGCGCGGAGGCGGTCGTCCGCGGCATGGCAGAGAGCGGCGGTCTATACGTTCCCGAAACGATCCCGTCCGTTACGGCGGAAGAACTGGAAAGCATGCTCTCCATGAGCTATCCCGAGCGCGCCGCGCTCGTCATCGGGAAGTTTTTCGACGAGTTGCCGCAGAAAGAGCTTTTGGAGACGCTCGAAGCCGCCTACGGAAAATTCGAGGGGGACGATCCCGCGCCCCTCGTAAAGATCGAGGACGGGCTGTTTATTTTAGAACTCTTCCACGGCCCCACCTGCGCCTTTAAGGATATGGCGCTCTCCGTGCTTCCCTATCTCTTGAAAAAGTCGTGCGAGGCGCTCGGCGTAAAGGAGAAGATCCTCGTCCTTACGGCGACGAGCGGGGACACGGGCAAGGCGGCGCTCGAAGCGTTTGCGGGCGCAGACGGCGTAAAAGCCGCGGTATTCTATCCCGAAGAGGGCGTTTCCAAAATGCAGAAGATGCAGATGGTCACGCAGGACGGGGAAAATGTGGACGTTGCCGGCGTGCGCGGCAATTTCGACGACTGCCAGGCGGCGGTAAAGAAAATTTTCCGCTCGCAGGAATGCAGGGACAAGCTCAAAGAAAGGGGCGTTCTGCTCACGTCCGCGAACAGCGTCAACGTCGGTCGGCTCGTTCCGCAGATCGCCTATTACTTCTCGGCGTATTGCGACCTCGTCACGTCGGGGCAGATCGCGGCGGGAAGCGAGGTGGACTTCGCCGTTCCCACGGGCAATTTCGGCAACATTTTAGCGGGCTATTACGCCAAGAGAATGGGGCTTCCAGTCGGCACGCTCGTGTGCGCTTCCAACCGCAACAACGTTCTCACCGATTTCTTCAACAAGGGGACTTACGACAAAAAGCGGCCGTTCTTCCGCACGATGTCCCCCTCGATGGACATTTTGGTGTCGTCCAATCTGGAACGGCTTCTCTTCGAAATTTCGGGCAGGGACAGCGCGCTCACGGTCGAGCGGATGCGTTCGCTGGCAAACTCGGGCAGGTATTCTTTGCGCGCGGAGGAACTGAAAGCACTTTCCCAAATCTTTTTTGCGGGCTATGCGAGCGAGGAGGACACCGTGGAGTGCGTCTACGAGTTCTTCGAGGAGTTCAACTACCCGCTCGATACGCACACGGGGGTGGCGATGCACGTTGCGCGGGGGTATTGCCGCAAGCGCGCGGAGGATGTGAACGCCGAACAGCGCCCGATGGTGGTTGTGAGTACGGCAAGCCCGTATAAATGTCCGCAGGCGGTGTATTATGCGCTCACGGGCAACGACGTCAAGGATAGTTTCAAGGGGATCAAGCGCATCCATCTCATCACGGCGATGAATGTTCCCGAGAGCTTGAAAGCGTTGCGTTATAAACCCGCCCGCTTCAAGACGGTGGTCGCGCCAGATAAAATTTTCGAAGAAGTACTGAATTTTGTTGCGGAATAAAGAATAAAGTAGCGGCGGCGCCGAGGCAAAAGCCTCGGCGCCGCCGCATGTTTTGCGTTTGCGAAAAACCCTCAGTCGCTCATTTTGTTCGCGCCGGCTCCCCCTCCAAGGGGGAGCCAAGGGCGTGTTCCAAATTCCTGCGCGGAGCAGGGTTCCCCTGCGGCAGCGCACACAATTTGCCGCATACTTACGGCTTGTTGTTTGAGCATAGCGAATGAGAGAGCAACTCGGTTGATGCAGGAGGAAGGTTTCCTCGCACAATTATTTCCGAAGTGACACCCCCTCAGTCACCTGCGGTGACAGCTCCCCCTCCAAGGGGGAGCCAAGGGGTGGCACGAGCAAAGAATTGTGCGAAACTATTTGATCAAGTTTTTCCAGATCTCTTCAAAGCGTTCCTCCATTTGGAGGGTGTCCTCGGCGAGTTTGCGGATGTCCTCGTCCTCTTCCTCGTCGCTCATGTCGGCAAGGCTCGATTTAATGGCCGTGATCCCCATCACGGTCCCCTGCGTCATCATCTCCGAAATGTGCGCGCGGGAATTGTCCGTCATGGTACTCATCTTGATACTGCTCCACATCATCGCTTTTTTGATGGGACCGGGGTCTTTGAGTTCGATGTTCTTGTCTTTTGCGAGGATCGCGGCTCTCCCGCAGAGATGCTCGTATTCGTCGTGCTGGCGCATAAGCTCTTCCCGCACGTCCTCGTCCTCCGCCTCGGGCAGGATGTCCGAGATCGATTGCAGGGCGAGCTGGCAGTTGCGGTGGATCTCCGAAAGAATTTCTTCGCTCTTTTTCAAAGCCATAGTTGGTCTCCTTTTACCCGCAGTTTGAGAAAATTCGCAAATAATATGCAAAAGCGCTTGACTTTTGCCCTTTGCTGTGATAAATTTGACAGTGAGCCGCTAAGGACGGGCAGAAAGCGTTCTGAAACAGAGAGCCGCCTAAGTTGCCTTGCGAGACCTATAAGGAGGTACAGGAAATGTACGCGATCATCGAAAACGGCGGAAAGCAGTATAAGGTTTCCGAGGGAGACGTGGTGAGAGTGGAAAAGCTCAAAGCAAACGTGGGCGACGAAGTCACTTTCAACGTACTCATGGTGGGCGGAGACGGCAGCGTGAAAGTCGGCAAGGAAGCCGAGGGCGCAAAAGTCACCGCAAAGGTCGAAGCGCAGGATAAGTTCAAAAAGATCATCGTCTTTAAGTACAAGTCCAAGAAGAACGAGCGCAAGAAGCAAGGCCACCGTCAACCGTTCACGCAGGTCAAGATCGAGAGCATCACGCTCTGATCGGCCGCAAGGGGCATTCGCCCGAAAATCTATCAAAAGGAGAAAGAAAAATGTTTTTTATTGCATTATTCGCTCATAAAAAGGGTACCGGCTCTTCGCACAACGGCAGAGACAGTAACGCCAAGCGCCTCGGCGTGAAGCGGCAGGACGGTCAGCTCGTTCATGCGGGTACCATTATCGTCCGCCAGCGCGGCACCAAGATCCATCCCGGCGAGAACGTCGGCATCGGCGGCGACGATACCCTGTTTGCGTTGAAGGACGGCGTGGTCCGTTTCAAGCGTTTGGGCAGAGACAAAAAGCAGGCAGTCATCGAAGAAGTTCAAGAAGCATAACAAAAAGCCTCCCGTTTTCGGGAGGCTTTTCAATTGTCATTTCGCCCTGCATGCCTCAATTTGTCATTTCGACCGTAGCCGTAGGCGGAGTGGAGAAATCTCGCCTTGTAATAATGCGGTAGAGACCCATTCGACTCCACTTCGTTCCGCTCAGGGTGACGTGATTGGGAATGCCACTCCGCTTGCATCATTATGGCAGCCTCACACTTCCACCTTGTTCAAAACACATTCGCCCGTAGAGGTGCATCCGAAGATATAGAGGGTGCCGTCGATCAGGCAGGCGCGGGCGTCGTCAAGTTCTGTGCCGACGTTTTCCACCGTGGTAAGCTCCACGAGGTGATAGCCGTCGAAGCGTAAAACAAGATATCCGCTCTTATGACTGTCGTCCGCGTCGATCTGCAAGCCCACAAGCCCGCTTTCCGCGTCGATAAAGTACGCCTTGAACGTCTTGGAAAATCCCGCAATCAACTTGTATTGGCAGACGCTATCCACCTTGTTCTCGCCCGAAGAATAAACTTCGATTTTGAGTTCTTCGAATCGGTCCCCGTAACCGATGCCGAGGAGCGTCCCGCCGAAGAACTTCACCAGATTGAGGGAGTATCCGAGAAGCGTGTCCGTTTTCTTGAACGTGATGTTTCGGTAGTCGCGCAGATCGAACTTGAACACGGGGTCGATCACTTCATAGTAAGTCACTTCTGCCGTGCAGGCGTAGGCGGTATCGCCGTCGAAGCGCACCGACTTCACGCTTTCTCCGGGGGCAAAGTCTTCCTCGGCGGCGATTTGCTCAAAGGTCGAAAGGTCGAAGCACCAGAGGTTGCAGGTCGTGCGCCCCGTGGCGTAGTTTTCCCCCGTCGTGAAAACGCGCAGAACGCCCTTATGCTCGTCGAGGGAATATTGGTCGACGATCGTGCCGATCGCCGATACTTCGCCGCGATAGGTAAGGCTCATGCCGTCATAGGAAGTGCAGGCGATCTCGGTATAGGTCACAGAGGGCGGCAACGGATCGCAACCTCCCGTATATTCCGCGCGCACGACTTTCTCCCGCGTTGTGTAGATGTGTTCGGCGGAGACGTACACGTCTTCCGAAAAATCGAAGTAGGCCTCACAGTCGTTTGCGGAAAGGGTATCCGCCGCAAAGGAAGAGAGTACGGTATAGCGCGCGCTCGTCGGTTTTTCGGGCAACACGATGTCTGCCATCGGCACAATTTCGCCGTTCACCGCGGGCAGATATTGCCTTTGTTCGGCAAAGTCGGGGTTCCGCGTCACCGCAAAGTTGCTGATAAGAAGCAGGGTGTTCCCCACAAGGCGGGAGGAGACGTAGTCCCCCGAAACACTCGTCCTCGCAAATTCGCGGGGAGCCGTGGGGTCGGAGACGTCGATCCCGAAAATGCGGGTAAAGAGCGCCTTTGCCTCGCCGTCGTAATAGGATACGAGGATGAGGATTTTGGTGCAGTCCGAGGTGAGGTACATCTCCCGCCGCTCGCCGTAGCCGTTGTAGGCGTAGGGGGCCTCGTCCGAAATCTCATACGTATTCACTTTTTCGCCCGAAACGGTGTAAATATTGAGGATAAGTTTGGCGGGGTCGGTACGGTCGAAGACCTGCTTGTCGCCGTTTTCGTTCAGGACATCTTCTATATAATGGGTCGCGGGGGCGTAGCTCAGATAGTAGAGGTACTTATCGCTCCGCTTCAAGAGGTCGCCCTCCACAACACCTTGAACTTGGTTGTTCGTCACTTCCTCGTAGTGCTGATCCGAGGTCGGCGGCTCCCCTTCGTCCGGAAGTGCGCCCCCGGAGGGGTCGCCCTCTAAATTGGTATCGAAACCGGGCGCCTCTGCGCCCGCTGCGCCCGCGCCGAATATCGCCCGAAAAGCCTCTTGAAAATTGTTGGTCCTGCGGGGCTTGGTGCAGTTGAGCGAGCCGATCTCGTTCATGAGGGCATAGTATTCGCTTTTCTTATAGGCGGAAATGTTATACCCGCCGACCGTGTAGGGGACGAAGAGGGCGAGATTGAGCGCCAAAATGAGCGCGGCCGCCGAAGAGAGGACGGAGACGAGGGCGATCCTGCGGCGTTTCTTCTGCGCCGTCCGCTCCCCTTCCGCCTTTTCGAGAATTTTATTCAGCCGTCTGCCGTAATTATCGTGTTCGTCATAAATCTTCATAGCCGATTCCTTCCTTTAAGAGAATTTCTTTGAGGGCGGATTTCGCCCTTGCGAGGAGGTTGTAAACTTTTTTGCGGCTTTTCCCCGTCATGCGGCATATTTCGGAAATCTTGTAGCCGTCGAAATAGGCGAAATAGAGGACGTCCCGATAGTCCTGCGACAATTTTTGCAGGCTTTGAAAGACCTTTCTATCCCGCATGCGGTCGGCGATGTTCCGCTCCGTATCCGCATGGACGAGGCTCTCGGTATAGCCCGAGAGGGGCAGCTCCGTGCGTTTTTTGGAGCGGAGATAGTCGAGACACTTGTTTTTGGCGATCTTATAGAGATACGCCTTAAAATGCAGCGTGTCGGGAAGCTGTTTGCGCTTTACGATGAGCGCGGCAAAGGACTCCTCCATCACGTCCTCGGCGGTAAAGTAATCGCGCACATAGAGATAGGCATATTGGGTAAGCCCGTCGCTGTATGTACGCACCAACTCTTCGAGTGCGTTGGGGTCGCCTTGCAGATAGCGGTGGTAGCTACTGGCACCGTTGTCTGTCATCTTGCACCTCCTACACAAATAAAACGAGCGGAACGCGAAAATTACTCACCAAAATTATAAATGTTGCAAAAATTTTTGTCAAGGGCGGCAATTCTTTCCCGCGCGCTTGCCAAGTTTGCCCGTTTATGGTATAATGCCCTCGGTATGAAGGTGTTTGCGGTGAGCGATCTGCACCTCTCGGGCCTCATGGACAAGCCGATGGACGTATTCGGCCCCGGCTGGGAGGGACATTTCGAAAAAATCAAAGCCGATTGGGAGGAAAGGGTCTCGGACGAGGACGTCGTTCTCATCGGAGGGGATACCTCATGGGGGATGTATCTCGAAGAGGGGGCGTTCGATCTCAAATCTCTTGCGCCGCTCAAAGGGCAAAAGGTGTTCGTCCGCGGCAACCACGACTTTTGGTGGAACGCCATCTCCCATGTGCGCGCCTCCGCGCCCGACGATACCTTTCACTTTCTGCAAAACGACTGCGTCAAGATCGGCAAGTACGTCATCGCCGGCTCCCGCGGGTGGACCTGCCCGGGAAGCGCGGATTTCACCGAACACGATATGGCGCTCTATCTGCGCGAGGGGGAACGCTTCCGCCTTGCGTTCAAAGAGGTGCAAAAGGTGCGGCAGGAGGGGGATATTCTCATCGTCCTCATTCATTACCCGCCGTTCAACGTGAAATTAGAGGATACCGTCTTTACGCAACTGTTTGAAGAAAACAAGGCGGATACGGTCGTGTTCGGGCATCTGCACGGCGCGGGGTATTTCCCGCTCAAATGCGAAAAGAACGGGATCGGCTACTATTTGACCTCTTGCGACAAACTGCACTTCCGCCTGACGCAGATCTATTGAAATTTTATCGGGAGAAAAACGCCGTGGACAGAAAAGATCTATTGGGACTGTACGACCTTGCGCCCGAAGAGATCGGGGAGATCCTCGATCTGGGGCTGACGTTCAAAGCCGCGTTAAAGCGCGGGGAAAAGGAACACTCTATCCTCAAAGGAAAGTCGGCCGTCATCCTCTTTTACGAGAACAGCACCCGCACCCACACGAGCTTTGAGCTTGCCGCGAAATTTTTGGGCGCGAGCGTCGTCAACATCTCGGTGGCGACCTCGTCCGTGCAAAAGGGGGAGACCCTCGTCGATACGGGCAAGACCCTCGACGCCATGAAAAATGATTTCATCGTCATCCGCCATCCGATGGGCGGCGCGCCGAAGCTCCTCGCAGAGACCGTGAAAGCGCACGTCGTGAACGGCGGCGACGGCATGCACGAACATCCCACGCAGGCGCTCCTCGATATGCTCACGCTGAAAGAACATTTCGGGCGGATCGAGGGCTTGAAGATCGCCATTTTGGGGGACGTCCGCCACTCCCGCGTTGCCAAGAGCAACCTCTACGGGCTGACGAAGCTGGGCGCGGAAGTGCGCCTGTTCGCCCCCAAAACGCTCATGCCCGACGGGTTGGAACGGGAGGGTGCCATCGTCTGTTCCTCCCGCGAGGAAGCGGTGGAGGGCGCCGACGCGGTGATGGGCCTCAGGATCCAGCTCGAACGGCAAAAGGCGGGCAACTTCCCGTCGCTCGTGGAGTATGCCAAATATTACGGCGTAGACGAAAACATCTTGCATTATGCGAAAAAGGGTGCGATTGTGCTTCATCCCGGTCCCGTGAACAGGGGAGTGGAACTGACGAGCGAAGTCATCGACGGCGAAACGAGCCGCATCGAGGACCAAGTGCTTTCGGGGCTTGCGGTGCGCATGGCGGCCCTTTCGTTGCTCAACGGGGAGGGGAAAGTATGATCTTCAAAAATGCGGAACTTGTGCTGAAAGATAAGCTCGTCCGTGCAGATATTACCGTGGAAAACGGCAAGATCGCCGCGATCGGAAATGCGGGCGGGGGCGAGGCGGTCGACTGCACGGGGCTGACAATCTTCCCCGGCCTCATCGACATGCACGTTCATCTGCGCGAACCGGGGTTCGAGCGGAAAGAGGATATTTTGAGCGGCAGCCGCGCCGCCGTCAAGGGCGGGTTCACGCAGATCTGCTGCATGCCCAATACAAACCCCGTTATTGATAATAAGGTGGTCGTCTCCTATATCAAAGCGCGCGCGAAAGAGGCGGGGCTGTGCAAAGTTCACCCCATCGGCGCGATCACCAAAGGGCAGAAAGGGGAGGAACTTGCGGCGATCGGCGGCATGAAAGCGGCGGGGGCCGTCGCCCTCTCCGAGGACGGAAAGAGCGTTGCCGATACCAACCTTATGGCCAAAGCCATGTTGTACGCGAGCGACTTCGGCCTCAAATGTCTCTGCCACTGCGAGGACCGCTTTTTGGCGGAGGGCGCGGTCGTCAACGAGGGCTACAACGCCACCGTGACGGGTCTCAAAGGGAGCCTCCGCGCCGCCGAGGACGTCATGATCGCCCGCGAGCTTCTGCTTGCCGAGAGTCTGGGCCTGCCCGTCCACATCTGCCATGTGTCTACGTACAGCGGCGTTCAACTGATCAGGGAGGCAAAGGCGCGGGGCGTAAAGGTCACGGCCGAGACCTGCCCGCACTACTTCACGTTGACGGACGACGCGATCAAAACGTACGATACGAATACGAAAGTCAACCCGCCTCTGCGCGAGGAAAAGGACAGGTTGGCGGTCATAGAGGGCCTCAAAGACGGCACGCTCGACTGCATCGTCACCGATCATGCGCCCCACCACGAGGACGACAAGCGCGTGGAATACGACCTCGCGGCGTTCGGCATCAGCGGGTTGGAGACGAGCTTTGCGCTCTCCTATACCATGCTGGTAAAAACGGGGGTCCTCACCCTGCCGCAACTTGCGCGGAAGATGAGCTTCAACCCCGCCTCCGTCCTCGGTTTGGAGGGCGGGGAACTCAAAGTCGGCGCACCCGCCGATCTCACGATCGCCGATCTCGGCAAAAAGTGGAAAGTAGACCCGAACGAGTTTGTCAGCAAGGGCAAGAACACCCCGTTCGGCGGCAGAGAAGTGCAGGGACAAGTTATCTATACCGTCGTGGACGGCGGGATCAAATATTCGCTCGCAAGGGGGAACAGGGCATGATCTTCGACACCCTCATTGAAAAGATCATAGAGAAACAAAACCCCACCTGCGTGGGGCTGGATACGGCGTTTGAATATCTTCCCGAAGAGATGAGAAACGTTCAGGACGACGCAGGCAAGGCGGCGGCGGTTTTGGAGTTCAACAAAAAGATCGTGGACAGCGTTTGCGACGTTGTGCCGTCGGTAAAAGTGCAGATTGCTTACTACGAGCCGCTCGGCGCGGCGGGCGTTTCCTGCTTTTGGGAGACCTGCGCGTATGCTAAGCGCAAAGGGCTTGTCGTCATTGCCGACGCAAAGCGCAACGACATCGGCGCGACCGCCGAGCAGTACGCCGAGGCATTTTTGGGCGGCGCGCGTTCCTGCGATATCCTCACCGTCAACGGCTATCTCGGCACGGACGGCATCGCTCCCTTTTCGGAACTTTGCAAGCAAAACGATAAGGGCGTATTCGTCCTCGTCAAAACGAGCAATCCCTCTTCGGGAGAATTGCAAAATCTCCGCCTTGCGGACGGGCGCACGGTCTACGAGTGCATGGGAGACATGGCGGAAAAGTGGGGCGAGGGGACCTGCGGCAAATACGGCTATTCCCGCGTGGGCGCGGTCGTCGGGGCAACCTATCCCGAAGAAGCGAAAATTTTGCGCGCAAGGCTTCCCCACACTTTCTTTTTGATCCCCGGCTACGGGGCGCAGGGCGGAAACGCCGAAATGCTCAAAAACTGTTTTTCTGCGGGCGGTATGGGCGGCGTCGTCAACAATTCCCGCGGCATCCTGTGCGCTTACAAAAAACGCGGGGGAAAGTATTTCGAAGCGGCGCGGGCGGCGGCGCTTGAAATGCGCGCCGATCTAAAATCGGTTTTGGGGGAAATATGCGCGAGATAATAGCAACCGTTCTCGAAAATAAAAAGATCGCCGAAGAGACGTATTCTCTCACGTTTGCCTGCGACGAAGCCGTCAAGGTGCGCGCAGGGCAGTTCGTCATGGTGGGGATCAACGGCTTTCCGCTCCGCCGTCCCATCGCCGTGTGCAAAGCGGAGGGGGAGCGCGTCACCGTGTGCTACCGCTTAAAGGGGGAGGGAACGCGGCGGCTCGCTTCGAGCTATTCGCGCGGAGAGAAGCTCTCCGTGCTTCTGCCCCTCGGCAACGGCTTTTATGTCGGGGAAAAGGAAAAACGGGTCGCGCTCGTGGGCGGCGGCGTGGGGATCTTCCCGCTCGTCTCCGTCATCCGCGCGTACGCCGAAAGCAAGGAAATTTATTCATACATGGGGTTCCGCAACAAGGCGGCGATCTGTATGCAATTTGAAATGCAGCGGGGGAAAGAACTGACGATCGCAACGGACGACGGCAGCGTGGGCTATCGCGGGACTTCCGTGCAGGCGTTTATGGAGAATATCGACAGGGTGAAGCCCGACGTCGTTCTCTCCTGCGGCCCCACGCCCATGCTCCGCGCGCTCAAAAGCGCCATGTCGGGGCGGAATATCCCCACTTACGTCTCTTTGGAGGAGCGCATGGGTTGCGGGATCGGCGCTTGTCTCGTGTGCGTGTGCGATCTCACGGACGGAAAACACGCACGGGTGTGCAAGGACGGCCCCGTGTTTGAAATAGGCGAGGTGATCCTGTGACCGATCTGCGCGTAACGATCTGCGGGGTAGAACTGAAAAACCCCGTCATTCCCGCCTCGGGGGCCTTCGGGTTCGGCAGGGAATTTCACGAACTGTACGATATTTCCGTTCTCGGCGCGGTCTGCACAAAGGGCCTAACGCCCGAACCCCGCCTCGGCAACCCCGTTCCCCGCATTGCGGAGAGCAGCGGGGTCATCCTCAACGCCGTCGGTCTGCAAAACCCGGGGGTCGAACACTTCATCGAACACGATCTTGCATGGCTGAAAGGAAAGACCCGCGTCATTGCAAACGTCGCGGGACGCGACGTGGAGGACTACGGCAAGATCTGCGCGCGGCTTGACGGGCTCGTGGATTTCATCGAACTGAACATTTCCTGCCCCAATGTAAAGTGCGGGGGTATGGCGCTCGGCGTCAGGCCCGAGAGCGTGGAAAACGTGACACGGGTCGCAAAAAGCGCGCTCAAAAGCACCCCGCTCATCGTAAAGCTCTCCCCCAATGCGGAGAGCGTTTCCGCAAATGCGCGGGCGGCGGAGCAGGGGGGCGCGGACTGCGTTTCCCTCGTCAACACGTTCACGGGTATGGCGATCGACATCGAGCGGCGGCGTCCCGTTCTCGCCAACAACACGGGCGGCGTTTCGGGGGCGGGCATCAAGCCCATCGCCGTGCGCATGGTGTACGAAGTCAGCCGCGCGGTCAAAATTCCCGTGATCGGCATGGGCGGCATCGCCTGCGCCGAGGACGCGGTGGAGTTTTTGATGGCGGGAGCGTCCGCGGTGCAGGTCGGCACGCAAAACTTTACCGATGCGCTCGCCTGTCCCAAGATCATCGAGGGTTTGGCGGCGTGGTGCGAGTCCCACGGCGTGGAAAAGGTCTCCGACCTTGTGGGAACGGTGAAAATGAATTGAATATGAGGTCGATATGTTGAATTACAAACAGGAATTTATCCGCTTTATGGTGGAAAGCGAGGGGTTGATCTTCGGAGATTTTACCTTGAAGAGCGGGCGGAAAGCGCCCTATTTCATCAACGCGGGCAAGTATTGCACGGGAAACAAGATCGCCCGTCTCGGGGAGTATTACGCCGCGTGCTATCTCGCCCACAACGTAAAGGCGGATACCTTGCTCGGTCCCGCCTATAAAGGGATCCCGCTCGCCGTGTCCACCGCCATCGCCCTTGCAAAAAACCACGGGGTGGACGTAGGCTACACGTTCGACCGCAAAGAGATCAAAGATCACGGCGAAGGGGGCATGTTCGTGGGCAGGCCGCTCCGCGACGGCGACAGCGTCTGCCTCATCGAGGATGTGATGACTTCGGGTAAGGCGCTCCGCGAGATCTTGCCCAAAATCGGGCAGGAAGCAAAGGTCCGCATTTCCGCCATGATCATCTCCGTCGACCGTCAGGAAAAGGGGACTGGCGAGCTTTCCGCCGTCCGCGAAGCGTATGAGACCTATGGCGTCCCCGTCTATTCCATCGTGACGGTTGAGGACATCATCGAGGCGATCGAAGAGGGCGTCATTGCGGGAAAGGAATTTCTCGGCGCGATGAAGCGGTACCGCGCCGAGTACGGAGCCTGAACCGAAAGAGCGCAGAACGCTCAGCCTGTGATTGTGTTTGCGGTGAGTTCGAGCAGTTTGTTAAACTCCCGCGCGCGTTTCAAAGTGGCAGGCGTCACCGTTTCGCCCGTTTCCGCCACTCCCTCCACGGATTTTTTCACCTGTTTGCCGAGGACGCCGAACGCCTCCGTTTCATGGGAAAATTCCTCCGTTTTTGCGACCCGTATTGCGTTTTGTGCAATGCGGGTATTCTTTTTCTCCTTTGAAGAAGCGCTTTGGGACACAAACACGACGTCTCCGACCGCGATCCGCGGGAGGGGGAAGAGCAGTTTTGCCTCTCCCTTTGCAACGGTGAGAACGCCTTTTCCCGCGTCAAACCCCGAGCAATGGCCGAGGAGCCGCCCCGCGCGGTTGAAAACGGCCATGCCCACGGGGCAGGGAACGCCCGAGGGGGCTTTGAGGCGCGCGGTCCCCGCCGTTACCGCCTCTTCCGAAAAGACAAGGCCCCGCGCGGGCAAAACAAACTCCTCTTCGCTTTCGTCCACACAGACGAGCGAGGAGAGATCTTTCAAATTTTTGCATACGTATGCGCATTTTACATACCCGAGCGTCTCTCCCGAGAGGGAGCGGACGGGTTTTCCGGGGAGCAAAGAAAGTTCCATAACATTACCTCCGCCGCTATGCTATGCGGGCGCGCGCCGCCCTCGGCGTTTTCTTTTTGTACATTTCGGCGGGATTTTGTCGAAAACGCCTTTGCAAGTCGTACAAAAAAAGAAAAAATTGCCAAAAGGTTGTTGACGAGCCAAAGAAAGTGTGTTAGAATGTTAGCGTAAAAATGGGCGTCTCGGAAAGGGAAGCCATATCGGAGGATTTTATAATGGCAAATGTAAGAGTTGCAATCAACGGATTCGGCCGCATCGGCCGCCTCGCGTTCCGCCAGATGTTCGGCGCGGAAGGCTATGAGATCGTTGCGATCAACGACCTCACCAGCCCCACCATGCTTGCGCATCTTTTGAAGTACGACTCCGCACAGGGCAGATACGAACATGCGGATACCGTTACGGCGGACGACGAAGCGGGTACCATCACCGTTTGCGGCAAGACCATCACCATTTACAAGGAGAAAGACGCTGTCAATCTTCCCTGGAAAGAGATCGGTGTAGACGTTGTGCTGGAATGCACGGGCTTCTATTGCTCTAAGGAAAAGAGCCAGGCGCACATCGACGCAGGCGCGAAGAAAGTCATCATTTCCGCTCCCGCGGGCAAAGATCTTCCCACCATCGTATACGGCGTCAACGAAAAGACGTTGAAAGCAACGGATACCATCATTTCCGCGGCTTCCTGCACCACCAACTGCCTCGCTCCCATGGCGTACACGCTCAACAACGCCTATCCCATCGTCAGCGGCATCATGACGACCGTCCATGCTTTCACGGGCGACCAGATGGTTCTCGACGGCCCTCACAGAAAGGGCGACCTCAGAAGAGCGCGCGCCGCCGCGATCAACATCGTTCCCAACTCCACGGGCGCGGCAAAGGCGATCGGCCTCGTCATTCCCGAACTCAACGGCAAGCTCATCGGCTCCGCGCAACGCGTTCCCGTTCCCACCGGCTCCACCACCATTTTGGTTGCGGTCGTCAAGGGCAAGGACGTAACGCCCGCAAGCATCAACGCCGCAATGAAGGCCGCCGCTTCCGCTTCTTTCGGCTACACCGAAGAACAGCTTGTCTCCTCCGACATCATCGGTGAGACCCACGGCTCCATTTTCGACGCCACCCAGACGATGGTTACGAAGATCGACGACGACACCTATCAGGTACAGGTCGTGGCTTGGTACGACAACGAAAACTCCTACACCTCTCAGATGGTCCGTACGATCAAGTACTTCGCCGAGCTGTAATTTTCAAAACAGACAAAAAGCGCTTCCCCCGCGGAAGCGCTTTTTTGCGTAAAACCCCCTCCATTGGAGGGGGACTAAGGGGGTGGGCAACTTTCCCAAATGTCATGTCGCCCCGCGGCGGTTTTTTAATATTCTTCCTTTAATCCGAGCAAAAAATCCGCGCTCACGTTGAAAAATTGCGCGAGCTTACCCATTTCCGCGCTTTCAGTTCAAAGAGCTGTGTATATTCCGCGTTCATAAAGTGGATCGCAGAAAGGACGGCAAGCCGAAAATCAAGGCTCTCCGTGTCGCTGTTCGCAAGCAGAAAGCGACCGTTCTTTTCTTTCAAGAGCCGTTTCACATAGTACGGCAAATACGGCAGGTCTTTTATGTAGCGGTCGACACAGCCGCCCTG
>CANRND010000020.1 GCA_947631905.1 uncultured Clostridia bacterium
AATCTACTTTGACGGCGGTCATTATATCGCCATTCCAATGGAAAACTTTCCGCACGGGAAAGGACGGAGAAGAACAAGACCGAAACCGCCCGAACCCAAAACGGAAGAAACGCCTGCAACGCCGAAAGAACAATTTGAAACGGCGTTCGAGGAGAGCCGCGCTCTGCCGAAAAAGGAGCGGGAACAGCATATCACCGAGAAACTCAAAGACACTTTTCCCGATGAGGAAGCGCGGCAGATCTTCGTCAAGGAGAACATGGAGCGAAAGGAGCGGAACAGGATAAAACGCAGGGTGCGACTTTGGCGCAAAATCAACTTGCAATCATGGAACTATTTTTGCACGTTCACCTATTCCGATGAACTTCACACAGAGGACACTTTCAAAAAGAAACTTTTGAATACGCTGAAACACCTTGTCGCCCGTAAAGGTTGGAAATACATAGGAGTATGGGAGCGCGGCGGGGAAACACAGCGGCTACACTTCCACGGGATATTCTATATCCCCGACGGCGGCATGATAGGAGAACTCGAAGAAGTAAAAGATTACAGCACGAAACAGCACCGCATACAGACCACGTTGCAGAATACGCACTTTCTCAAACACTTCGGAAGAAACGATTTTGAGCACATCGTCACGGACATGGATATCGCGCAATCGGTCAAATACCTGTTGAAGTATATCGAAAAGACGGGCGAACGGCTTGCGTATGGCGGCAAACTTCCCACCTACTTCCGCTCGGACATTTTAGACGATGATATTGCTTGCCCCTGCGGGATAGAGGACAGAAAGTTACTTCTCTTTGACAACTTCGGGTGCTACCAAGACGGGGAGTATATCGGACAAGTCAGCCCACAGACCATTGAACGGTTGCCGAAAAGCAACTAATCTTTTTTCCCTTTCGTCTGCGGAGCTTAAACGAAACCGCACTTTCTGGCAAGGGTAAAATGCACGGCGTTCGCCGCCCTTGCCGGAAAGCATAGCGGACAGACACCGACAAAACCGCCAATGCGTTTTCGTTTAGGATCGCTCGCGCCGAAAGGCAAAAAATCTATTTTATAAGGAGTTATGAACTATGAACACAGCAGTTATCTATGCCCGATACAGTTCGGACAGCCAATCGGAGCAGTCTATCGAGGGACAACTTCGCGTATGTGAAGATTACGCCAAAGCGCACGATATTCTCATTCTCGACACCTACATAGACCGCGCCATGACGGGAACGAACGACAACCGCCCCGACTTCCAACGCATGATTAAGGACAGCGCAAGGCGGGAATGGACGTACATTCTCGTTTACAAGTTAGACCGCTTCTCCCGTAACAAGTATGAAACGGCTATCCACAAGAAAACTTTGCGCGACAACGGCGTGAAACTTCTCTCCGCTATGGAGAACATTCCCGACACGCCCGAAGGTATCATTCTCGAAAGTTTACTCGAAGGCATGAACCAATATTATTCGGCAGAATTAAGCCAAAAAGTCAAGCGTGGTATGCGGGAAACGCGGTTGAAAGGTAATTTTCAAGGCGGAGGGCTGCCATACGGCTATCGTATCGAAAATCGAAAAGTTGTAATTGACGAAACGAAAGCAGAAGTTGTGCGCTATATGTATGAGCAATACTCCAAAGGTGTCTATGTGCGGGATATAATTTCCGCTCTGACCGCAAAGGGTATTCTTTACAAGGGAAAGCCGTTTGCAAGAAACACCGTCTATGGCATTCTCCAAAACGAAAAGTATTCGGGGATATACCGACACGGAGATGAAGTCTATGAAAATATCTATCCGCGCCTGTTGCCCCAAGACCTCTATGAAAGTGTGCGCCGCAAGGTAGAAAGCAATAAATTCGGGAAACGGAGCGTAAAGACCGTATATCTTTTGCGGAACAAAGTGCGGTGCGGTTACTGCGGGAAACCCATAAGCGCAGAAACAGGAACGGCGCGAAACGGAGAAATCAAACGGTATTACAAGTGCATCGGCAGGAAAAAATATCAGAACGGTTGTCAAAAGACACAAGTACCAAAAGAATTTTTAGAAAACTTCATTCTCAACGCCATTATAGAGGAAATGAGCAAGCCGCAAATTCTTGATAACATTGTGTCCTCGCTATTACGCCAACAAGACAAATTGATTGCCGAAAGTTCGTTACTGAAAGTATTGACGAGCGAGAAAACCAAAGTAGAAAACGCGCTGAATAACCTTGTAAACGCCATTGAGCAGGGTATCATATCAAATACCACGAACAAGCGGTTGCACGAGCTTGAACGCCAACAGGAGGACTTGGAACGGCAGATCCTCATTGAGCGTAGCAGGCAGAGCGTGAGATTATCCGAAGCGGAAATCCGTGAATACTATGAAAAAGCCTTGCGCCTTGAACCTCAAATGCTTATCAATTACCTTGTCAAAGAAATTATTCTCTTTAACGACCGCGTAGAGATACACTTCAATAGCCCGTTAAAAGCAAGTCCTGACGAAAGTCGGGACTTTACTTTATGCTCTTACTTCGGTGCATTGGATTACAGGAAACAAAATAATCCGATAATACAGAAAAAACAAATGAAAATCGTGATATACATTGGCTGACACCAAGCGGCTATTTATTCCACGGTGCTCTTGACACGAGCCTCGCAGACGTGCGGTATTTATGGCAATGCGCCAAGTATCCCGCCCCTGCGGGGCTTTTTCCTTGCCTTTGGCAAACAGCCTACCGCACGTCTTTCTCATGTCAAGAGCCTTTCGCGGCATAAACCGCCGCTTTTTCGATTTCGAGCAAAGAAAAAAACCTAAACCGTCACTTTGTAAAGTGTTCGATTTAGGTTGAGAGTGGTGACCTTGCCGGGAATCGAACCCGGGATTGCGCCGTGAGAGGGCGCCGTCTTAACCGCTTGACCACAAGGCCGTATTCTTACCGTCCTGCCGCTCAAAAGCGGCTACAATTTCCGTTTGCTCTGTGATTATACCATAATCGGCGCGTTCTTGCAACCGATTTTTATGGGCAAATCCGAAAAAATTTTCCTCGGCGCGGAAATCAAATAAAAAAGACATCCGCCTGTGCCGCAACTCGGAAAAGGTTAACCCGCTTCTCGCAGGTGGGTGCGGGGCGCGCGGACTTCGGTCTTTCCGCAAAAGCAGACCTTGCCTATTCCGCGCAACATCCGCTCCCGAAATTACTTTGTGGATCACGCATTCCCCGAATTCCGTACACTGCAGGTGTCATTATCATTATAGCAGAGACTAAGCAAAAAGGCAACTTTCCGCACACACTTTTCCGTGGAAATTTTATCCGCCGCCACGCTACCGCTCAGATCCCCTTGATGACGGGAAAGCGGATGGTGAGTACGTTCAGGTTTTGTTGCGTCCGATAGAAAATTTCTCCCGCGATCCGACGGATGATCGTCATTCCCATACCGCCCTCGGCATACGCCTCGAACTCCCGCCCGCCGCTCTCTACTTGCAGGGGGTTGAACGGTTCGCCGTCGTCCGTAAAGCGGATAATGAGGCTGTTTTCCTCCCGCTCGCAACTGATTTGGATGGCTTTTGCGCCCGCGTGGCCGACGATGTTCGTGAAGATCTCCTCGCAGGCGAGCTGGATATTTTTCTTCCTCGGGTCCTCTTGCAACCAATGGTCGAGCAATTCGCGCATTTTTTCGAGTTCGGAAAGTTCGGGGGCCAGCAGCCGCTGCACGCCCGCGGGGAAAGAGAGCGCAAGCACGGCGCAATCGTCCTCCCGTGCGCCGAACTCCTCTACCGCACCGACGACCCCCTCCGCTACGCCGTCCGCCGTGAGCGCGTTGCCGTAATATTTGCCAACCGTGGCGAGCAATCTGCCGTAGCCGAAGTACTCTTTCCCGTCAAAAGCGTTCACGACGCCGTCCGTATACACGATAAGTCCCTGCCCGGGTCGAAGCGAAAAGGTCTCGTCGGCAAACTCGGCGTCGGCATAAAGTCCCACGGGTACTCCCGCGCGCATGCGCAGAAATCCCGACGTTTCCCCCGCGATGACGGGCGGGAGATGCCCCGCGTTCGCATAGCGGAGTTCGCCCGACACGCTGTCGAATACCGCGCAGAAGAGCGTGGCCGTATCCCCGTTTGCAAGCGCGGCCGCATTGACGGCGGAGAGCGCAACGGCGGGAGACTTCCCTGCCGCGATCTGCTCCCGCAATTTGCGCGTGAGCCTTGCGCAGGCGAGCGCGGCGGAGAGGCCTTGCTCCCACACGTCGCCTACGGCGATAAATACGCGGCGGTCGTCCAAAGCAAAGCCGTCGCAGAAATCCGCCCCGACGGAGGGCGCGCGCAACGTGCATGCCCGCACGCCGTACGTGAGCGCGCCAAATTCAAGCCGCTCGGGCGCGGCCGCAGTGCAGATATTGAGAGCCGCAGAGCGCTTTTCCCGCTCCTCCGCGCGGGCGTCCGCCTCTTCGGAGACGGCGTTTACAAGTTCCGCGAGCTTCCCCTCCTCTTTTGCGAGCGTTTCGGAGAGCGCGCCCACGCAACCCGCGCCGCGGATTGCCTCGACGGGAGCGTGTTTTTCGACCCGTTCCGCGATTTTCGAGGCGGAACCCCGCATTTTTTTCAGCGGTTTTACGACGGATACCGCGAGCAAGACCAGCATAAAGAGCCCGAACGCGGCAAGCGCGCAGAGAGCGGGAACCGTTTCCCACAGCACGCGCATGAGTACGTTTCTTTGGAAGCCGCCGCCCTGCGTGAGGCAAAAATAGCGCACCACGCCGAATACGGCTACCGCGAGAACGAGAGCCAAAAAGGATAGCACTGCGGGCAGAAAAAGAGAGCTTCGTTTGTTTTTCGCGTTGTTTTTCATGAAAGGATATTCAACCTCCCGTAAAGTCCCGTCATGCGGAACACGTCTGCGACCGTCTGCGGCACCCGCACGATCGAAAAACTGCCCTTTGCCGACATCTTGCACTGTGCGCGGACGACTTCCCGCATGCCGCAGGAAGAGATATAATCCAGCCCGTCGAGATCGAGGACCAGATCGCAGGTTTCGGGGAGTTCCCCCACCGCCGCGGCAAGCGCGGGCGCGGCGAGAGCGTCGAGCCGTCCGCCCAAAGAGAGCATGACGGCGTTTCCGTCGGTAATTTTGGTGATTTCCATTTGTAACTCCTTCCCCCCGCGCCAGGCGGGCGGGACGCCACGATTTATTATAGCACAGCGGCCCGGAAAAAGCAAAGGCCGCGCGGGGGATTTTTCACTGTTTTTTCAATTTTCCGTCCGTGCGCAAGGCGTGGCGAACAGAAAAAGGGCGCGTTCCTTTTTTTCGGGAAACGCGCCCTTTCGGATAGCAGTTATTGCTTGGTGATGCGTTCCATCATGTCGACCACGTCTTGCACCGTTTTGACGTTCTCCATTTCCTCTTCGGGAAGAGAGATGCCGTACTCTTCTTCAAGCGCCATCATCAGTTCGATCACGTCGAGGGAATCCGCTTTCAAATCGTCTACGATCTTCTGTTCGGGGCGGATGCTCCCGGGCGCGACGCCGAGATGCTCGCCGAGCATTTTACACACTTTTTCAAACATATCGTCCTCCAACACGCTCTTTTTAACCATTGTATACCAAATTTTTGCGGTTGTCAACCGCTTTTTTATAATTTACCCCGCGCCGCCGCACAGAAAGGCTTCCCGCAACGCGCCCCGCCAGACCTCTGCGGAAAAGCGCGGGTTCGCGGGCGAAGTGGAGGGCAATTTTTCCGCAAGGGGAACGAGGGCGGGAAAATGCGCGGAAAGGAGCGCAAACGCCTTTCCGCCGTTGCAAAGGATCCGCCCGATCTTTGCTTGCGCGAAAAGAGCGGGAAGATCCGCGATCTCTTCCTCGCGGATGGAGGAATCCGCCGATCCGACGATCTCGCAGGAGACGACGACGTCCCACAGCGCGATGTTGCGGCGCAAAAGAAATTCCCGCTTGTCCGCGGTCTTTTGCGGGACTTCCTCCCCGAAAAAACCGCATACGGTGCGCCAAAAACGGTTTTGCGGGTTGCCGTAGTAGAAGTCGATCTTGCGGCTCGGCACGGACGGGAAACTGCCCAGGATCAACAATTTGCTCTCCTTGTCGAAAACGGGCGGAAAGCCCACGGCGCGGGTCATAGTTCGATCGCCCGTTCGAGATTTCCCACCGAGGCGACGCACGCCTGCGAAAAGTCGAAGTTTTGCGCGATCGCCGCATGCACGTCCTCTCTGCGGAGAGCGGAGATCTCCGCCATGCGCTTTTCGAAGTCGTAGACCTCGTTTTTATAGAGGAGCTGTTTGCCGTAGAGGAGCATCTGGGACGAGGTGTTCTCCTGCGAAAAGATGTTGCTCGATTTGAGCTGTTCTCTCCCGCGCAAAAACTCCTCTTCCGAAACCCCTTTCTCCTTGAACTCTTGAATGACGGAGACGACCGCCTCCGCCGCCTGCTCCGCCTTTTGCGGATTGACGCCCGCATAGACGGTGAACAGCCCCGTTGCCTCGTAGTGGGAAGAATAGGAATACACCGAATAGGCAAGCCCGAGTTCCTCGCGCACCTTTTTGAAGAGGCGGGAACTCATGCCGCCGCCTAAAATGACGTTCATCACCTGCGTTGCGGCAAAGGCGGGGTCGTCCCGCGCGATGGCGGGGAACGCAAAGGCAAAGTGCGCCTGTTCGATGGGCTTTTTGCGGAACAAGTTGTTCTTTTCCCGCACGGCGGGGGGCGTGCGCTTTGCGGAAGAGCAGGGTTTCATCCCGCCGAAATATTTTTCGGCCAGTTCGGAAGCGAGCGAAAGATCGATGTTCCCCGCAAAGGAGATGACGATGTTTTGCGGGCAATAGCGCTCCTTTTTGTAGGCAAAGAGCCGTTCGCGGGTGAAGCTTTCCACGTTAGAGGCGGGGCCTAAAATGTTGCGCCCGTAGCCGCGGTTGCCGTAGGCCGCGCGCGCGAGCAGATCGAGACAGAGGTCCTCGGGGGAGTCCTCGTCCATGTTGATCTCCTCGATCACGACTCCCTTTTCCCGCTTCATCTCCTCTTCGGGGAAAGTGGAGTTCAAAAACAGTTCGGCAAGGAGCGCGAACGACTCCGCCGCGTGATCGCTCGTGGACTTGCAATAAAAGCAGGTCATGTCCTTTCCCGTGAACGCGTTGACCTGCGCGCCGAGGGCGTCGAACGCGTCCGACAGTTCAAAAGCGGTATACTTGTCCGTCCCCTTGAACTGCATGTGTTCGATGAAGTGGGAGATGCCGTCCTCTTCGTCCGTCTCGTAGGCGGCGCCCGTGCCGACAAGCACCCCCATCGTGACGGAGAGCAATCCCTCCATGCGCTTGACGATGACCCTTACGCCGCCGGGAAGTGTTTTTGTTGTTACCATGTTTTTCTCCTTATGTAGAAATTTATGCGATGTTTTCGCTGACCGTAATGAGTTTTAAGCCGTTTACGCGGTAATATTCGAGGATCCGCGGGAGCGCCTCTACCGTGTGCGCCATCGGGTGCATGAGAACGAGATCTCCCCCTTTTGCGTCTTTCGTCGCGCGGCGGTAACAGAGGTCGGCGTCCTTGTCCCGCCAGTCAATGGTGTCCTTGCTCCACATCACCGTTTTGAGACCGAGGCTCTCCGCGGCGTTTACGGTGTTTTCGTTGTACGCGCCCGAGGGGGGAGCGAAGAGAAGCACTTTCTGCCCCGAGATGAGGGAGAGAAAATCGACGCTCGTTTTGATCTCGCTGTAATTCCCCTCCAAGCTCAGTTTGTCGTGTTCGCGGTGAAAATAACCGTGCGAGCCGATCTCATGTCCCCGCGCTGCGATGGTTTTTACGCAATCGCCGTTGTCGTCCGCCCAGCTTCCGCCGAGAAAAAAGGTGGCTTTGGCCTCGTAGCCGTCCAAAATATCGAGAATCTCGTATACCTCTTCGGTTCCCCAATAGACGTTGAACATGAGCGACACGCCGTTTTCGCTGTTCCCCTTGTAATAGACCCTGTCCTGCACGCGGGAAGCCGTTTTTGCGTTCGGCAAAAAGCACACTGCCCCGATGACGAGCACGACGCAGACAAGAAAGACGTTGGTGAGCGCGGCGACCATGCGCGAAGAAAGTTTTTTCATATACTCCCCATACAATTCTTTTCATTGTATGAGGCAATGGGACAAATTATACGCGTCCGCGCCCGTCCGTAACAGTTGCTTTTAAGGGGCGTTTTGCCCTTTCGGACCGCTCCGAGCGTTTTTGTCATTTCGAGCGTAGTCGAGAAATCTCTACATTATTTCCCTTGCTGTCCCTTTTAGGGAAAGTGGCGAACGTAGTGAGCCGAAAGGGTTTTCCGAGAACCCCTCAGTCACTCGCTTCGTTTGTGCCGGCTCCCCTGAGGGGGAGCCAAGAATGCGGTAGAGATTTCTCCACTTCGCCTGCGGCTTCGGTCGAAATGACAAAAAGAAAATCGCTTTGGTATTTCGCCTGCGGCTCATTGTCCGATGAAACGAACGAGAGGACAACTAAATTAAGGCGCGGGCGCAAGTTTCCTCACGGAAAAAGATTTTGCGTAGCAAAAGATTTTTCGTAAATATAATTTACTTGCCTTAGGCGGAATTGACTTCCGCCGTGGGCGACAGCATTTGTTGCACCCTTGCAACTTCTTGTATGACAACGCGAACGAGAGGGCAACTAAGTGAAAGCGCAAGTGCAAGTTTCCTCGCACAATTCTTTTCGAAGCATAGCGAGCAAAGAATTGTGCGAATATAATCGCTGCGCGTTGGAAAATCGCCATTTTCCATAAGCGCACTCAATTTGCCGCACTCTTACGGCTTATTGTAAGTCAAGGCGATGAAGAGGACAACTAAGTGAAAGCGCAAGTGCAAGTTTCCTCACAGAAAAAGATTTTGCGCAGCAAAAGATTTTTCGTGAACCTATCTGAGCGTCACCACCGTAACGCCCGATTCCCCTTCGCCGTACTTGCCGAGGCGGAAACTTTCCACCCGTTTGTTCTTTTTGAGATGATCGCCGATCGCCTTGCGCAAAGCCCCCGTTCCCATGCCGTGAACGATGCGCACTTCGGAAAGATTTTGGAGCAGCGCGCCGTCCAAAAAAGCGTCTACTTCCGCGAGCGCCTCGCTCACCGTCATGCCGATGACGTTGCACTCCGCGGAAAACCCCGCGCGCTCTTTGAGGTCGCGCGTGACTTTCACGTCGCTCTTCTCCTCCCGACTGCGGGCGGGAATATACAGCTCGGAAATTTTTGCGCGCACCTGGATGGAGCCGCACCTGATTTCCGCCGTGCCCTTTTCCTTTTTCACGGAGAGGACGGTCCCCTCCGCTTCCATGCTCTTGACAAACACCCTGTCCCCCGCTTTGAGCGCGGCGGGGTCCACGGGCAATGCGCGCACTTTTTCCTCTTCCTCTTCGGGAACGGCGTTTGCGATCTTGTTTTTGAGGGTGCGCGCCTTGATCAAATCGGCTTCCGTGACCGTT
Organism: uncultured Clostridia bacterium; assembly: GCA_947631905.1. Classification (GTDB taxonomy): domain Bacteria; phylum Bacillota; class Clostridia; order Christensenellales; family Borkfalkiaceae; genus Gallimonas. Next base: position 9,417 of record CANRND010000020.1, read on the forward strand.
TCCTTGCGGAAGATCTCTTCGATCTGTCCGATCAGTTCCTCCGCTTCGGCGGTGCGGGCGTTGACGATCCGCCTTGCCTCGGCCTTTGAGGTGAGCTGTAATTTTTCGCGCTCTTTTTTGAGTTGCGCTTCCTCCTTTTCGAGGGCGGAAAGGCGGGTCTGCCACTCCCGTTTGAGCTGTTCGGTTTCGGCAAGGAGCGCTTCGGACTGCACCCTGCTCTCCTCGGCCGCCCGTACCGTGCGTTCGAACGCCCGCGCACCGTCGGAGAGGTGTTCGCGCGCTTCCCCGATGATCTCCTCGGGAAGTCCCAAACGCGAACAGATCAGAAGGGCGTTGGACGGCCCCGGGAAACCGATTTTCAGGCGGTAGAGCGGGCGCAGGCTTGCGCCGTCGAACTCCATACAGCCGTTCTCCATGCCCTCCGTTGCGAACGCAAACTCTTTGAGCGCGGAATAGTGGGTGGTAACGATGCCGCGGCACCCCTTTTTGAGTAGATATACCAAAACGGCGCGGGCGAGCGCCTGCCCCTCCTCGGGATCGGTGCCGCCGCCCGGTTCGTCGATGAGGACGAAACTGCGGCTGTCCGCCTGCTCGCAGATCTCTTTGAGATTGAGGACATGGGAGGAGAACGTGGACAAATTCTCCTCGATAGACTGGCTGTCCCCCACATCGCAGAACACGCTCCCGAATACGGAGAGCCGCGTCCCCTCGGCGGCGGGAACAAACATGCCGCACGCCGCCATGAGGCAAAAGAGACCGCACATTTTGAGCGTGACCGTTTTGCCGCCCGTATTTGCGCCGCTGATGAGCAGGAAAGAGTAGTCCTCCCCCACCGAGACGGACACGGGGACCGCCGTCTTTTGGTCGAGGAGCGGGTGACGCCCCTTGACGATCTCCACAGCGCCGCGCGCGTTGAGTTCGGGCTTGACGCAATGGAGTTTATAGGCATACTCCGCGCGGGCGTAGTAGCTGTCGATCTCGAAGAGAACTTCCATGTCCCGTTCGAGCGCACCCCGCATCACGCCGACGGCGCGGGAAAGTTCGCTCAAAATGCGCTCGATCTCCTCCTGCTCGTCGATGATGAGAGAGCGAAGCTCGTTGTTCATTTCGAGGACTTCTTCGGGTTCCACAAAGACCGTCTGCCCCGTTTGGGAACGGTCGTGGATAAAGCCCTTGACGTTCCGCTTATATTCCACTTTCACGGGAATGACGTAGCGGTCTCCCCGCATGGTGATGACGGCGTCCTGCAAATATTTGCTCTCCTCGCCCACGAGATATTCGGCAAGGCGGGCGCGGATGCGCTCGTTAAGGAGGCGTATTTCGCGGCGGATGGTATACAGCTTTTCGCTGGCGCGGTCGGCGACCTCGTTTTCGCCGATGATCTTCTCCCCGATCTCCTCTTCGAGCCTTTGGTTTACGACCAGCCGTCCGGCAAGTTCTTTCATGCCCGAAATATTCTCATCAGAGAGGGAGAGAACGGACTTTTGGCACACCCGCGCGGAGCGCAGGAGAAGAGCGACGTCGGTGAGTTCCTTGCACGAAAGAGTCGCCTTTTTTTCGGCGCGTTCCAGACTGTCGCCGAGGGGCGGAAAGACCTCGATCTTCCCCGCGCCGAGGCGGAAGAGAAGTTCCACCGCCTCTCCCGTGAGCGCAAGCATGCGGCGCGCTTCCGCCAAAACGGAGACGGGTTCGAGGGCAAGCACCGCCTGCCGCCCTCCGTCGAGGGAAGCGTAGGCGGCCGCCGCCGAAAGAATTTTATCCAGTTCTAAACGGACGTGATGTTTTTTCATAGGAGACTCCTGTTCGCATGCCCGCGGTTCGCTCCCGCAAGCGGCGCTTTTTCGGGACAGGCCACATAGGGCGCGAGGGATTTTTCCCGCCCCGTCAGATCGAAAAGCCTGCCCGCAGCGTGTTTTTCGACGCGGAGAGGGGCGCAGTTGTAAAGTTCGAAGCGGCAGTTCTCCCCCGCCGCACGGTACCGCCGAAGCGGGAATTTTCTCCCCTCTTCGTCGGTGAGAAGATAGCTCTCCCGCTTATCGCAGGCGGCGCAACTTTTTTCAAAGGGACAGTAGCAAAGGTCCATCACCTTTACGCCGCCGAAGCCGAGCGAGAAAACGCCCTCGCCCGAAAGCGCGTCCTGTTCGCGCACGGTCAGCTCTTTGGAAAGCGCGATGCAGTCCGCGCCCGCCTCCCTTGTTTCCCGCACGGAGACCGCATTGGTGAGGTTCCAGCCCGTCCCCGCGAAAAATTTCATACCGTGTTCCCGCGCGAGCAAGAGCCCGTAAAAGCCGTCGCAATAAACGCCGTCAAAGAGCGGGAGCGCGGGCAAAATGAGCGCTTCGTCCTCCGAGGTGAAGAATGGCGGCAGATAGAGATATTTTTCGCCCGTCCCCTTTGCCGCTTCCGCGGGGGAAATGCGGGCGTAGTCGCGCGGTTTGTAGATGAGAATGTCCGCGGAAAGTCCCGCAAGATCGCCTGCGATGACCGCGGTGCGGCTTTCCTCGCCGCTTTTCGGGAGCGAGCCGAAAATCACCGTGGGCAGCTCCCATGCGGGATGAAAACGGGAGACAAACCGCCCGTAAAAATCCCGCCGCAGGGCGTTGAGCGCCGATTTCGGCAGAAAAGCGTTCTCCGTCTCCACCCGCTCGAACCGCGGCGCTAAGGGCAGACCGTCCGTCTTTTCAAAGCAGGTTTTCAGTTCTTCTTTTGTGAGCGGCGCGCTCTTTGCCGTCGCCAAAACGTCGTACGTTACGCAAAAATCGCCCGAGGAGACCGTTGCCCGCTCCCCCGCGAGAAAGGTTAAGGAGAGAGGGACCTCCCGTTTGCGCTCCGCATGCAGACGCGCGGGAAGCGCCGCCTCGGTGGTGAGCCGCACTTCGTCCCCGCGCAGGAGCTTTTCCTGCGAGGAGAGAAAAAAGCCGCCCTCGCCGCGCGCGCGGAACACTGCCCCGCCCGCTTCTTTGCCGCCGCGCAAAATTTTGAAGCCGTCTCCCCTTTGCGCGGGATAGCCGCTCTCGCAAAAAGAGCCGTCCCGCATCACGCCCACGCGCTCGCCGATATGCCCCTGCACGCTTCGGGAGAGAAATCCGTCCCTTTGCCCGAACGCAAGCCCCTCGGTATAGTCGCCGCGGTTGTAGGCGCGCTTCAAATCGGAGAGCGCGGCGGCTTCGTCGCCGCCCTCCAAAAGGGCGCGATAGTACCGCACTGCCGCCGCCACATATTCGGGGCGGCGCATCCTGCCCTCGATTTTGAGCGAGACCACCCCCGCCGCAAGGAGTTCTTTCACCCGCTTCCCGACGGAGAGATCGGCGGGAGAGAGCGCGTAGGCGTAGTCCTCGTAGCCCGCCCGATCGATAAAGTACCGCTTGCGGCAGGGCTGTTTGCAACGGCCGCGGTTGCCGCTGTTGTTCCCCGCGAACGAGGAAAGGTAGCACTGCCCCGAAAAACAGGTGCAGAGCGCGCCCTGCACGAATCCCTCCGTTTCGATGATCTTTGCGATCTTACCGATCTCGGCAAGAGGCGTTTCCCGCGCAAGCACCGCACGCGAAAAGCCGCACGCTTTTGCAAAACGCGCCCCCTTTTCGTTGCAACAGCCCGCCTGCGTGGAGAGGTGCAAAACGACGTCGGGATAAAGCTCTTTCACTTTTTTCCCGAGGAGCATGTCCTGCATTAAGATCGCGTCCGCGCCCGCTTCCCACGCGCCGCGGACGCTCTCGAAAAAGTCCGCAAGTTCGCCGTCCTTGACGAGCGTATTGAGACAGACGTAGACCTTTACGCCGAGCAAATGCGCATACGTAGCGAGTTCTTTTAAGGAACCGTAGCCGAAATTTTCCGCACTGCTGCGGGCGGAAAAACGGGGAAGCCCGAGATATACTGCGTCCGCGCCGTTTTCGATCGCGGCGCGGGCGGCCTGCATGTCCCCCGCGGGGGCGAGAATTTCGTAAGGTTTCATCTTCCGATCGTGCGCTGGATGAGTTCCTGCGCCGCGTCGTAGCCCATCTCTTTGAGACGGCTGTTGCGCGCGGCGACCTCGATGATGATGGCGAGGTTCCGCCCGGGAGAGACGGGAATGACGAGTTTGGGGACGTTGACCCCCAAGATCTCCTCGGTGTTCCGCTCGCCGCCGATGCGGTCGTATTCTTTCTCTTTTTTCCACGGTTCGAGTTCTATGACGAGTTCCACCTCTTTTTCGCCGAGAACGGAACCCGAACCGTACATGTTTTTCACATTGATGATGCCGATGCCGCGCAGTTCCATGAAGTAGCGGATGCGCTCGGGCGAAGTGCCGATGAGTTCGTTCTCCACCCGCTTGATCAGCACGCTGTCGTCCGACACAAGACGGTGTCCGCGCTTGATGAGTTCCATTGCGGTCTCGCTCTTGCCCACGCCGCTGCTCCCCGTGAGCAAAATGCCCACGCCGAACACGTCCATGAGTACGCCGTGTACGGTGGTGGACGGCGCGAGCAGGCGGTTGAGATAGATGACGAGGTCGCTGATGAGGAAAGTCGTCATCTTGCCCGTGCGGAAGACCGGGGTCCCCGTGTCCCGCGCGCAATCCATAAATTCGGGAAGAACGGGCAGATCGCGCGAGAAGACCACGCAGGGGATCTCCCCGCAGTCGAAGAGCTTTTTGATCTTTTCGAGCCGCTCCTCCTCCGAGAAAGAGCGGAGATATTCATACTCCGTCAGCCCGATCACCATGATGCGGCGGGTATCGAAGTAATTGAAAAATCCCGCAAGGCGCAGGCCCGGACGGTCCACGCTCGCGCTCGTGAACGTGAGAATGCCCCGCCCGGCATAGAGAAGTTCCAGCCCCAAATCGGCCGCAAACCTGTCGAGCATGAGCGTTTCGCTCGGCAAAAACATTTCGTTCATCTTAATCCCCCCATCACGATTTCCAACGCTTCCGCCACGCCGTCCTCTTCGCAAGAACGGACGACGGTTGCGATTTTTCGCACTTCCTCCTGCGCATTTGCGACGGCAAACCCGCCGCCTGCCGCGCCGATCATCGGCAGATCGTTGAGCTGGTCGCCGATCGCGGCGGTCTCTTCCCGCCCGACGCCGTAAAGCGCGGCAAGATCGTCCAACGCGCGCGCTTTGTCCACGCCCGCGGGCAGGACTTCCACCAGATAATCCGAGGACGCGGTGATCACGTAGCCCGCCCCCAGCGCCTCTCCCATTTCGCGGATGAGCGCCGCCTTTTCCTCGGGCGGAAGCATTGCAAGCGTCTTGTTCACTGTCCTGTTTCCGCGCGCGACAAGCGCGGAGAGCGGCTCGTCTACAACGGTCCCCTTTACGCCGCAGATCTTCTCATACGCTTCGAGATACCCGTCGGCCCGGTTGGCATACAGTTTATCATCCATGTAAACGTGGATGTGCAGGTCCCGCTCTTCGAGATAGCGCACCGCTTTTAACGCCTCTTCGGGGGAAAACCCCGTATTCCGCAAAATACGCCCCGTGCGGATGTCCGCGATCATTCCCCCCTGGTAGGCGGCGACCGCGCCCTCCTTTAAGCCGAGTTCTTTGAGGCGGGGGAGAATGGAGCAGAGCATTCTGCCCGTAACGACGGCAAATATGCCGCCCGCCTCCCTGTAACGCGCGATCGCTTGGATATTCCGATGTGAGATCGTTCCGTCGGCGCGCACGAGCGTGCCGTCGAAATCCGAAAGAAAAAGCCGATATTTCATAAATTTTCAAAATACTCCCGAACGCGCTTTGCAAGCCCGGGGCCGACGCCTTCCGCCTCCATGAGCTGTTGTTCGCTTGCGTGCATGATTTTGTCGATCGTGCCGAACTTCTCCATGAGCGCCTTTTTTTTCTGCTTGCCCACACCGTCGATCCCGTCGAGCAGGGAAGCGAGGTTTCGCTTGCTGTGCAGACTGCGGAAATAGGTGATCGCAAAACGGTGCGCCTCGTCGCGGATGCGCTGGACCGTCTGCAAGGCGTAATCCCTGCGCGAAAGTTTTACGCTCTCGGGGCCGTTCAATGTAAAGATCTCCTCTTCCTGCTTGGCGAGGGAGATGAGGTCGACGTCCGAAATATTCAGCTCGTCGAAGATCTCCTTGACGGCGGAGAGCTGCCCCTTGCCGCCGTCGATGACGATGAGTTGCGGCTTGGGGAAGCGCTCCTCTTCCTCCGTGCCGAGTTTGGAAAGGCGGCGGAGTAGCACCTCTTTCAAAGACGCGAAGTCGTTTGCGCCCTCCACCGTCTTGATGCGGAAACGGCGGTAAGCGTATTTGTCCGCCTCGCCGTCGGTGAACACCACCATACTGCCCACCTTGTCCACGCCCGAGATGTCGGAAATATCGTAACACTCCATGCGCTTGGGATAGTGTTTCAGCCCGAGCAGCATTTGCAGGCGCGCGCAGGCGTTCTTTGTCATATCGTTCTTGTGTTCGATCGCCGAGACCGACTTTTCGAGAAACTCTTTGGCGTTGCCCGCCGCCATATCGGCAAGTTCCCGCCGCACCCCCGATTTGGGACGGACGATCTCGGGCCGTTTGCCCGTCTTTTCCAGCGCGTAATTGCGGAACAGCTCGTCGTCGAACAGTTCGTCGGTGACGATCTCGTGCGGGAACTCGTGGTTGGTATAATATTGGATGAGAAAGGAGAGGAAACTTTCGCCCGCCTCGCCCGCGCCCTCTTCGAGGGGGAAGTTGCGGCTCCCCTGCATGATCCCCTTGCGGGTGACAAGCACGCTTAAAACGGCGTACAGCCCGTTGGAAGCGATCGCCCAGATGTCGGCGTCTACGTCCCGCGGCATAGAAGTGATCCGTTTGAGTTGGAGCTTTTTAAGCATCCCGATGCGGTCGCGGTATTCCATGGCGAGTTCGAACTCCTCGTTTTCCGCAAAAGCCGCCATTTTTTCGCGCAAGATCTCCTCCGCTTCCTCGTAATTTCCCGCGAGGAAAGAGAGGACTTTGTTCACCCGTTTTGCGTATTCCTCCTCCGAGCAGAGGTGGGCGCAGGGAGCGAGGCACCGCCCGAGATGATAGTTGAGGCAGGGCTTTTTGGGCTTTTCCCCCACCGCCGTGTTGCAGATGCGGACGTTGTAGACCTTTGCCGCAACGTCTAAAATATCCTTACAGGAGATCCCCCCCATGAAAGGGCCGAAATACTTGCCGTCCTTTTTCACCCTGCGGGTGATGGAAAGGTGCGGGAATTTTTCGCGGGTGTGTACTTTGATGTAAGGGTAAGTTTTATCGTCTTTGAGGAGAATGTTGTATTTGGGCTTGTATTTTTTGATGAGGTTGTTTTCGAGCGCGAGCGCGTCTACCTCGGTAGGCGCGACGATGTAGGAAAAATCGGCGATCTGTTCCACCATCGCCTGCACTTTTACCGGCTTTTCGGAGGAGTGAAAGTACTGCCGCACGCGGTTTTTAAGGACCCGCGCCTTGCCGACGTAGATGATCGTCCCCTCTCTGTCGAGCATGAGGTACACGCCGGGGCAATCGGGCAAAAGTTTGAGTTTTTCTTTGAGTACACTCTCACTCATACCCATATTATACACAAGTCGTCAAGGTTTTTCAAGAGATAACGGCAATTTTCCGAAAAGAAAAACCCTCTCCCATGAACGCAAACCGGTTAGTTTTGATAATCTTTATGGCCGATAGGCAATGTTTTTTCCCGATGTATAAATCCCTTTTCACGGTCTACGCCGTATTCGGAAACGACGCCGTTCAATCTTTGCGTTTCCTGCGTAAAAAACTCATCAAAGGAGTCCCATTGCCGGCAGATCATTTTTTCAAAGTCCGCTTCTTTTAATAATTTTTTGGCTTTCAGAGAAAGCGTAACGGGGACCCGGTACATTGCGACGATTTTTTCGGTTTTGTAATCCCATACGATCTGCGTCCCGTCATATCCGTAGCAACCTACCGTCAGCCACCTTTCTTTTGCGGCCTTATCGTATTTGATCGAATCGGTAAAGCGCAAATCGAACGGAGCCATCCAACCCTGGTTGCTGCGTTCGAGCGTAGCCCTCATATAAGTTTTTTCTTTCTCCGACCATACAGCCGGCGTCTGCTCCCCGTATAGAGAGATACAACCAAAATACAAATTGCATCCGTTTGTTGTTTTCAAAAAATCCCTGTACCACGCGGGAAAGACGAAAGCCGTCATTTGCGCGGCGTTGACTTCGTTTTGCAAATCATCTATTTGCTCATCGGTGAGCGGCCTAAAACATTCATGCAGGCGGTTGAATTTTTCGCTTTTATCGGTAAGATAGCGAACTCCGTTCTGCAAAACTTCCAAACGGACGCTGTTCTCCTTTTCCCGCTCGAAAAAATCTTTGACGATATGATCCATAAATACTCCTTTTTTCCTCTGCGCTCGTCCGTTCTCCGCGTGCGCCGAGTATGGATTTGTAATGCAGCTTCATTGTAGCATATCAATGGAAAAAATGCAAGATTTGATAAACGGGGAAAAAGGCCCTCTCTGCGGAGAGGGCCTACTTGCTGCGGATTATTCGGTTCTGTCAAACGGCAGGAGAAAGGCGGAGCCACATGGCGGGTACAACGCCGTAAGCGTCGGTGCAGTTCGCATTCAGATTCGCTGTCCCCCCATAGGCTACCGCCATGGCTTGCCGCGTTTCGTAACCGGGCGTGCGCAACCACCAGTTTGTATATTCCTTGTAGCCAAACTCGCCCGTTCTGTAAACGTTCTGCGATTTGGCGTAGTCCGTCGACTTCAAGAGCCGCAACGGGTCCTTCGTTTTCGCGGCGGACACAAAACCGTAGCTTGCGTTTGTGACTTCTTCCTCGCTCAAAAGAAAGAGTTTATCCTGCACGACTTCCCACATAATCCCGTCGGAGTCCAATCCGGAGAAAGAACAGCTCACTGCGGTGATCTCGATCAGCGACTGTTGGTGGATACTGAACGCCGTCTCGTAAAACGTCTCGTTCAGCCACGAACGGATATGGCTCTCCGCATAGCGGTTGGGAGAAACCGTTTCGTTCCCTTGCTGCCGGGGTTTTGTGCTGTAATAGAAGTCCTGTGCGTCGAGGACGAGGTCCGCCATGAGAAGGGTCGCGCCTTGCTTTTGGGTAAGCACCCGCCACACGATCGGCTCGAACCTGAACCAATAGACCTTTTCCGCGTAATAACCGTGTTCATCCTGAAAACTGTTGGGGGTCCTGCCCTCAATCGTCGTGTCGTTCGGGCGGTACTGCGTGAAGTACACCCCGCGGTACTTTTCGCCCTCCTCTTCGAGGTCGATATACCACATATAACTTGCGACTTCACCGTTGTTATAGTAGCCGTAATCGGTCCATGCGCCCGCATTCTCCGCCGTGGGGAGAGCGCCCGCCTTTTGGGTGAGCGCCGCGGTCGTCGCCGCGTCCTTTACTTCCGTCTGCGGATAGGAACCGAATTCTATCTTGCCGTCCTCGCGGACGACGGGATCGCCCGTTTTGATGCGCAATGCGGGTACGACCCCGCAGCATGTGTTTTGCACGTTGATAAAGTTCTCGGCGTTGCCGTCGCCGTCTACGGCGTGGGCGAAATAGCCGGCATTCCCGTGCGGGGAGCGCAACCACCACTGCGGCCCCTCCTCCGTTTTCAGCCCCTGCGATTTCGCGTAATCGCTCGCCTGCAACTTGCGCGCCGCTGCGGAAGCAAAATAAGCGCTGTTCGTCGCTTCCCGATACCCGAGCAAGAATACTTTATCCTTTGTATCCGCGCAGGCATAGACCGCGTCGCTCTCCGCCATAGACGTTACGCCGTTATTCACGGACGAGGTCTCGATCAGCGCTTTCTGGCGATCGGTGAACGCCGTTTCATAGAAGCAATCTTTCAGCCATGCGCGGATGTCGCTCTCCGCATAGTTGTTGGCATTGTGTATTTCTTGCCCGTCGGTAACGGGGAGCGAGCTGTGATAATATTGCTGGCTGTCAAGGATCAGATCGGCGGCCAGGAAAGCTACGCCTGCGTCCTGCTCCAAAATGCGCCATTCGATGGGCTCGTATTTGAACCAATACACGGAATTGACGGAATAGTGATTGTCGTCTTGATAGCTCGTACTTTCGTAACCGTTCAGCTCGGAATAATACGGGCGGTACTGCGCAAAGTACACGCCGCGGTACTTTTCGCCCCCCTCTTCGAGGTCGATATACCACATGTAGCTACCTGCTTTTTTGGAGATGTAATAGCCGTAGTTCGTCCAGTTGCCCGCGTCGTTTTTGCTCGGAAGCATTCCCGCTTTCGCCGTAAGGGCGTCCTCCGTCGTTTGATCGGTCACCCTCGCCTGGGGATATTCTCCGAACCAAATGCGGTCGCCCTCCCGGCGGAACCCGAGGATCTCTCCGCCCTTATCGCCGCAATTTTCGCGGCGGCAGATGCCGTCGTCGCCGTAATCGTGCCCGAGCGCACTGTTTTTCTTCGTCTGGGTCTGGCTTGCCTCGCAGCCCGCGCGGCGGCATTTCCTCGTCTCCGTTCCGTCGACCGTACAGGTCGCGTCGCCGTTATCCTCCCATTCGCCCCAATCATGATCGAGAGCGGGAATTTCCTCTTCGCCCGAAAGCGGCGTGTGGCAGACCGAGCAACGTTGCCATTTTTTCCCCGGAACGTCGCAGGTGGCCTCCTGTTCGATGTATTCCTCGGGGGTATGGTCGAGTTTTCCGATGGTCAGATCGCCCACTTCCGCGTTTCCCGCCTCGTCGGCAAAATTTTTATGGCACCTGTCGCATACCCAGTGCGCTTCGGTCCCTTCCGAGGTGCAGGTCGGGGCGACTTCTTCGGCTTTCGTCATGTGATGCCCGAGTTTGGAAAGGACAAGACTGTCGAGAACTTCGTTCCCCTCTTCGTCCGCAAAGTCCTTGCCGCAACCCGCGCAATGCCAATGTTCTTTGACCCCGTCCGCAGTACACGTCGGGTCTGTTTTTTCGACTTTCGCCATGCTGTGGATGTGTTCCGCAGGCTCTTCCGCTGGCGTTTTGTCGCACGCCGCAAGGCCGAACGCCATGCAAAGGGTAGCTACGATCGCCAAAAAGACGACCAAAAATTTGTGTTTCATTTTTCCTCTCTCCTGTTTGAAAAACTTTGTAACTGCGGGCAAAAGCGGCGATGGCGGCGCAAATGTCCGTACCCGAAACGGAATTTCTCTTCCCAGGAGAAACTCCGCCCCTTTGAGGCGGCTCTATTCTATCACGTTTTCTTGCAAGACGCAAGCATTTGAATTAAATTTTTTTAAAAGCGCCCGCCCGCGGCACAGCCGCGGGCGGGCGCTTAAAAGTTCAATAGCCCAAAAATTCCACGCCTTTCAAAAGCACGTCGTTCACCACGTCGTTCACCACGGAATAGAAGATGATCTTGCCGTGGCGTTCCATGCGCACCATGCCAGCGTCTTTCAAAAAACGGAGCTGGTGAGACACCGTGGTTTGGTTGATCCCGAGGACGCGGGAGATGTCCGTGACGCACATCTCGGAGATGGCGAGCGCGGAGAGGATGCGCAGGCGCGTGCTGTCCGAAAATACCGAGAAGAAACGCACGAGCGAGGAGAGGATTTCTCCCGCGGGAACGTACCCTTCCACTATGGACTGTGTGCGCCGATCGAGCAACAAAGTTTCCGTCATAAAATTTCTCCTTTTTTATGACAGAATAACATATGCGCACATTCGCAATGTTTACGGTTTTGTCGGACCGTGAGCTATTTTGTCGCTTCGATCTTCGCTACGGTGTAGCCCGCGCCCGTGACGGCGGCGGTGAGCGCTTCGTCGGAGACTTCCGCGGTAAGCTCTGCCTGCACGGGGCTGGGCTTGTTCTTTTTGAGGTCGGTTTTCACCTTGCCCACGCCCTCCACCGCGCCGAGCGCCTGCTCTACCCGCGCCACGCAGTGCGCGCACATCATGCCTTCCACATAAATCGTCTTTTTCATTTTATCTTCTCCTTGATTTTGATTTTTCGATTGAACACCCCTTTCGGCGCTGCGCGCCGGTTCCCCCTCAAGGGGGTAGCAAGCAGGGGAGGGTTGAATTTCCCGCACGGGCTTTCTCTTCCCGAAGCGCATGAGGCGCAGGGCGTTCGTCACCACAAAGAGGGAGGAAAGGCTCATTGCCGCCGCCGCGATCATGGGATTGAGCATGACGCCCGCCCACGCGAACGCGCCCGCCGCGAGCGGAATGCCGATACAGTTGTAGAAAAACGCCCAGAAGAGGTTCTGTTTGATGATCCGCATCGTGCGCTTCGAGAGGGCGATCGCGCGGGGGAGCGCGGAAATATCCCCGCTCACAAGCACGGCGTCCGCGCTTTCGATGGCGACGTCCGTGCCGTTCCCCATCGCAATGCCCACGTCCGCCTCTTTGAGCGCGGGCGCGTCGTTGATGCCGTCCCCCACCATCGCAACAAAGCGGTTTGCCCGCCTTGCGGCGCGGGATTCCTTTTTCGCGCGCTCGTTTTGTTCGCGCGTTCCGCGCACGTATTTGAGTTTATCCTCGGGCAACAGTTCGGCGCAGAGGCACGCGTCGTAGGGCGGGAAGCCCGCCTCTTTTGCGATATAGCTCGCCACGGCCCGGTTATCTCCCGTGAGCATGACGGGCAGACACCCCATTTGGGTGAGCGCGCCGATCGCCTCTCTGCTCCCCTCTTTCAAGGTATCGGCAAGGGCAAAGAGCGCGAGTACTTTTTCCCCGTCAGCGAGAAAGAGTACCGTTTTGCCCTCCGAGGTCAGCCGTTCAAACGTTTGGAGCCATCCGAGAAACTTCACGCCCTTTGCCTGCATGAGGTTTTCGTTGCCGAGGAAATAGGTCTTGCCGTTTATTTCCCCGACCGCGCCTTGCCCGACGGCATATTCCACGTTCTGCGCCTCGTACCCCTCCCCGCAGAACTCCACGATACACCGCGCAAGGGGATGGTTGAGCTTTTTTTCCAACCCGCAGGCGATTTTTTTCGCCTCTTCGTCCCCGTTGAAAAAGACGACTTTGGGCTTGCCCTCGGTGATCGTCGCCGTTTTATCGAGCATGACCTCGTGGACCGTCGCCATTTTTTGCAACGCTTCGGCGTTTTTATACAGGATCCCGAGCGCCGCGCCGCGGCCTGTCGCCGCCATGACGGCAACGGGGGTCGCAAGTCCCAGCGCGCACGGGCAGGAGATGACGAGAACGCTCACGGCATAGTTGATCGCCTGCGAAAAGTCGCGCGTGACCGCGATCCAGATGATAAAAGTGATGAGCGCAATGAGGCAGACGGCGGGTACAAACACGGCGGCGACCCTGTCTGCGAGCTTTTGGATGGGCGCTTTGCTCGCGCCCGCCTCGCGCACCATGCGGATAATGCCCGCGAGCATGGTGTCCTCGCCCACCTTTTCCGCCTTGATTTTGAGGAAGCCGCTTGTGACGAGGGAAGCGCTCATCGCCCTGCTCCCCGCGGTAAGTTCCACGGGCAGACTCTCGCCCGTGATCGCCGACTGGTCGGCAAAGGCCTGCCCTTCGGAGACGACGCCGTCCACGGGGACCGATTCCCCCTGTCGCACGATGACAAGATCGCCGACCCGCACGCCCGAAAGGGAAATTTTTTCCTCTTTCCCCTCCCGTTCCACCGTGACAACGTCGGGCGCAAGGGACATGAGTTTTTCGATTTCACGACCCGTTTTGCGTTTGGAGCGGTCTTCGAGCCATTTTCCGAGGCAGACGAGGGTGCAGATCATCGCGGCCGACTCGAAAAAGAGGTGGCCGTGCGCCGCGCCCGTTGTCGCGTTTATTATCAGCACGGCGAGGCTGTAAAAATAGGAAGCGAGGCTCCCCACCGTGATGAGGGTATCCATATTGGGGACGAGCTTGCACGCCGCGCGCACGCCGCTCGTGAAAAACGGATAATTGACGAGGAGAATGACGGTGGCAAGCCCGAGCTGGAAGCCGTAATTCCACCACCCGCTTGGAACGGGCAGTTTCAGCATGCCGCCCATGGAGAAATACATGAGGGGCAGGAGCAGGACGGCGGAGAGGACAAAGCGCACCAAAAGCGGGCTGACGCCCCTCTTTTTTTGCGGCGCTCTGCCGTAATCGTACGCGCCGTAGCCGAGCGAAAATACCGCGCTCTTGATCTTTTCGTCGCTCAAAAGGGTCTCTTCGAACTCCACGTCCATGCACTCGCCCATGAGAGAGACGGCGCAATATTGCACCCCGCTCAGCTTTTTTACCGTGCGTTCGATGCCCGAAGCGCACGCCGCGCAGGTCATTCCCGTGATACTGTATTTTTTCTTCATGTCATTGGAACCGTTTGAACAGGTCCACGACCTCGTCCACAACGGCAAGATTGCCCTCCTTGATGTTTTCGATGAGGCAGGAGTGCATGTGGCTCTCCAAAATGACCGCGGCAAGGCTCTTCACCGATTTGTCGACGGCGGCAAGCTGGATGAGAACGTCGTCGCAGTAGCGGTCCTCCTCGATCATCTTTTTTACCCCGCCGATCTGCCCCGCAATGCGGTTGAGGCGGGAGACGATCTTCTTTTTCTCCTCCTCGGTGCGGACTTTCGTTTTGGTATGACAGCAACATGTCTCCATAATGTTTTCCCTTTCTCTCTTAATATATGTAATACCCCGTGGGGGTATACACAGTATATACCTCCTCGGGGTATTTTGTCAAGCGTTTTTCGAAAATTTTTAAACGGAAACGGCGGCGGGCAGAGAATCTGCCCGCCGCCGCGTTTCATAATTTATTCTACCTTTTCAAATTCGCTCTTGCCCATGCCGCAGATGGGACACAGCCAATCGTCGGGTAATTCCTCAAAGGAGACGTCGCCGTCGTACACATAGCCGCAGACCTTGCACACCCACTTCTCTTTTTTTGTCGCAGACACCTTTTTGCCGTCCGCGCCGACCTTTTGGAAGTATTCTTTCCCCATGCCGCAGAGCGGGCAGACCCAGTCGTCGGGCAGGTCCTCGAAAGGAATGTCGCCGTTATATTCATAACTGCAAATGCTGCAAACGTATTTGGCTTCCTCTTTGGGTTCCTCCGCGACGTAGGTAGGCGCTTTTGCCGCCGTTTTTCCCTTTAACACCTTGTGATAGTAGGCGTACGTCATGGGCGCGCCCTTGCGCAAATTCTCCGCGTCCTGCACTTCCCCGAGGAACACGGTGTGCGTACTTGTCTCCATGGTATCGACCACCTTGCAGGCGAAATAGCAGAGTCCGCCGTCGGGAACGGGGAGCTTGCCCCGCACCGCATAGGGGGTACCGTCGAACTTGTCCACTTTGTCGCCGGCAAGGAAGCCGAACCTTCCGATGAGTTTGGGGTCGGAGTCCTCGGCAAGCACGACGATCGCAAAATAGCCGCAATCTTTGATGCACTTATGGGTGTAGTTTTCGTGGTTGATGCTCACCGCGATCGTGGCGGGAGACGACGTGATCTGCATGGCGCTGTTTGCAACGCAACCCGTGGGGCGGCCGTTGTCCCAGGTGGTACACAGATAAACTCCGTAAGATAAATTAAAAAAAGCAGTGTTGTCCATAAGCAGTTCACGAAAAATCTTTTGCTTGCGCAAAATCTTTTTCCGTGAGGAAACCCTCCTTATCGTTTTAACTTTTATTGTCCTCTTTTTCGCCTTGTCTTGCAAGAAGTTGCAAGTATGCAACAAATGTTGTCGTGCAGCGCATAGGGTTCCCGCAAAAAGACGAAGTGTTTTTGCGGGATAAAAACGCGTGGTTTTGCTCGCACAGTAATTCGGGAAGCCTTTCAATGCTATTCTAAATACGTCACCCTGAGCCTTGTCGAAGGGTGTCCGCATTATAATAGGGATATGTTTCGACTTCGCTCAACATGACGTATTTTGGAATACGCATCCCGCGTCATCCCGAGCCGCACATTATTCATCTGTCATTTCGTCCCGCGCGCTGTTCTGTTTCTCTAAGCGCGGGGCGACTACGCTCGACATGACATTTTAAGAAAGGCATTTCATATTTTGGCAAAATTTCTTATAAAGTCAAAAAGCGGGCTTAATGGTTAAGTCCGCTTTCGTTTTTTGAAAAAGCCTTAGTCTTTCTTCTCTTCTTTCTGCACAACGACTTCCTGTCCGTCGTAATAGCCACAGTTCTTGCAGACTCTGTGGGCGACTTTCAGTTCGTGGCAATGCGGACACTCGACGAGCGTGGGTGCCGTTGCCTTGTAGTTTGCGAACCGCTTGTTCGTTCTGCTCTTCGATTGTTTTCCCTTAGGTACCGCCATTTATCTCACCTCTTCTTGCTTATTCTTCTTGATAGTCGGGCGCAACGCAGGTTTCGCCGCAGACGAGCCGCGCAGGCATGAGAAAAATCACGCTGTCGCGCAAAAACTCGCCGAAATCGATCACGCCGTTCGTATAGGAATAGTCCTCTCCGCCGTCGCCGCCTAAGACAAAATATCCCTCCGCCTCGCCGCACACGCGCCGCTCGGTCTCTTTCAGACACCGCGAACAGCTTCCTTTGAGCGTGAACGCAAGGCTCCCCGTGATCTCCACCGAGTCGTCCTCCAAAATCTCGTAGTGGAGCTTTGCCTCCACGGGCGAGGAGAACGCGACCAGCGGGATCCCGATGAGAGAAGGGTCCGCTTCGAATGCAAAGGACAGATCCCCCGCGTACTTTTTTTCCGCATTTGCCCTGCGGACATCAAGTTTCGGCGCCATTGACTTAAAAAGTATATTATTTTTCGGCGTGTTTGTCAATCGCTTTTGCCTGCGATTTGCAATTTTTACGAAAAATCACAGGAGCGCCGCCGTTTCGCGCGCGATGACCAGCTCTTCGTTGGTGGGAATGACGAGGATCTTCACCCGCGAACCCTCCGCGGAGAGGTCGTGGATCGCGCCGTTGTTCTTATAGTCGTTCTTCTTTTCGTCGAGAACGATGCCGAACGCTTCCATGTTTTCGCAAATCGCTTTCCGCACGGAGACGGTGTTCTCGCCCACGCCCGCGGTGAACACGAGAACGTCAAGCCCGCCCAGCGCCGCCATATACGCGCCCACGTATTTCTTGCAGGAATAGTTAAACATGTCGAGCGCGAGACGGGCGCGGTCGTTCCCCTCTGCGGCCGCGGCGCAGAGGTCGCGGAAGTCGGAGGAGACGCCCGAAACGCCGAGCATGCCGCACTTTTTGTTGAGATAGGTAAGCCCCTCTTCCATCGTCATGCCTTTCTTGCGGCACAAGAACTCTGCCGCGGCGTAGTCGATGTCCCCGCTGCGGGTCCCCATCGGCACGCCCGCAAGGGGGGTAAAGCCCATGGACGTATCGATGCACTTCCCGCCCTTTACCGCGGAAATGGACGAACCGTTCCCCAAATGGCAGGTGACGATTTTAAGGTCCTCGATGTTCTTGCCGAGGTACTGAGCCGCCGCCTGCGAAACATACTTGTGCGACGTGCCGTGCGCGCCGTAGCGGCGAACTTTGTATTTCTTGTAATCCTCATAGTCGATGGCATAGAGGTGGGCGTAATCGGGCATGGTGGCGTGGAAAGACGTATCGAACACGAGCGCCATCTTCTTGCCCGGCATCACCGCACGGCATGCGTTTACGCCGAGGATGGCCGCGGGGTTGTGGAGGGGCGCAAGTTCTTTGATGACTTCCATCGTCTCCATCACCTCGTCGGTGACGAGGGTCGTCTTGGTGAACGCCTCGCCCGAGGCGACGACGCGGTGGCCCACGGCGTCGATCTCATCCATGCTTGCAATGACGCCCGCTTTCTGGTCCACGAGTTCTTTGAGAACGAGGGAGATCGCCACGGTATGGTCGGGCAGGTCTTGTTCGACGACGAACGTTTCGCCGTGCGCCTTGTGGGTGAGCTTGCCGCCGTCGATGCCGATGCGCTCGCACCCGCCTTTGGCGAGGACGGACTCCGTCTCCATGTCGATGAGCTGGTATTTGAGCGAGGAACTCCCCGCGTTGATGACTAAAATTTTCATGATTTTACCTCACAGTCAGACAGATTTTCTGTCTTCTGAATTTTTCATAAATCTCTGCGCGAAACCACGCGTTGGAAATTCACGCTTTTCCATATGAACCCAAAATAAGGTTGAGATTTCTCCACTCCGCTCACATTCGTTCGCTTCGGTCGAAATGACATTTTAGAAAAGGCGTAAGAATTTCTAAATTTCTGCGCGGAGCAGGGTTTCCCTGCGGCAGCGCCCACAATTTGCCGCATACTTACGGCTTCTTGCCCGATGAAACGAACGAGAGGCCGAGCGAGTTAAGGCGCAGATGCACGTTTCCTCGCACAATTCTTTTCGAAGTGACACCCCCTCAGTCACCTACGGTGACAGCTCCCCCGAGGGGGGAGCCAAGGGGGTGGAGCGAGCAAAGAATTGTGCGAAAACCCCTTATCTTGTTTGTAACGCCGTAATTGCGACCGCGCAGACGATGTCGTCCGCCTTGCAACCGCGGGAAAGGTCGTTGAGGGGCTTTGCGAAGCCCTGGCAGATGGGACCGATCGCCTGGAACCCGCCGAGACGTTCCGCGATTTTGTAGCCGATATTGCCCGCTTGCAGATCGGGGAAGATGAACACGTTTGCATGTCCCGCGACTTCGCTTCCCGGCGCTTTGAGCTGCGCCACTTCGGGGACGATCGCCGCGTCGAATTGCAGTTCTCCCTCGATTTTGAGATCGGGCGCCTTTTCTTTGGCGATCTTCGTCGCTTCCTGCACGAGGGTGACAAGGTCGTGCTTTGCGCTCCCCATTGTGGAGAACGAGAGCATGGCAACGCGCGGTTCCAAACCCGCGATCTCTTTTGCGCTCTTGGCCGTGGCGATGGCGCAATCGGCAAGCCCCTCCGCCGTATAGGTGGGGTTGAGGCCGCAATCCGCAAACACGATCTTTCCGTCGGGAACGTACTTATTCCCGCACGCGGGAGCGACCATGAGGTTGAAGCTCGAAACCGCGGAAACGCCCGGCGCGGTCTTGATGATCTGAAGCCCGGGGCGCAGGGTGTTCGCCGTGGAGTGGCATGCGCCCGAAACGAGGCCGTCTACATCGCCGCTTTTGAGCATGAGCGCGCCGAAGAACGTGGGGTCCTTTGCCTGCTCCTTTGCCTGCTCCTCCGTCATGCCCTTTGCCTTTCTCAGTTCATAGAGAAGATTTGCATACGTTTCGAGTTTGGGGGAAGTTGCGGGATCGATGATCTCGATGTAGCTCAGGTCCACGCCCTCGTTGTTCTTTTTGATCTCTTCCTCGTTTCCGAGCAGAACGATGCGCGCGATCTTCTCCTGCGTGCAGACGGATGCCGCCTCCACCACGCGCTTATCTTCGCCCTCGCACAGAACGATCTTCTTGTTCAGCTCTTTCGCCTTATTCTTGATCTCCTCCACGATGGTGCCGCTCTCGGTGATCTTCCTGCCCAGCTCTTTCAACTTGTCCATGAATGCCATAATAAAAATTCTCCGTTGATTTGCTTTATTTTTCCCCCCGCTTTGTGTATAATAGCGTTTGGGAAATCATTTCCCGACCATTATACACCATCCGGAAAAAATTGTAAAGGACAAGACGGAAAAAAAGATGAAGTTTTGTGCGGTAATTTGCGAATACAATCCCTTTCATAACGGACACAAGTACCAGTTCGAACAGATCCGCAAGCTCAGCGGGTGCGACAAGATCCTCTGCCTCATGAGCGGGAATTTCACCCAGCGGGGAGAGATCGCCGTGCTTCACAAATATACGCGGGCGCGGCACGCCGTGGAATGCGGCGCGGACGTTGTGATCGAACTTCCCACCGCGTTCGCCGTCTCTCCCGCGGAAATTTTCGCGGGCGGCGCGATCAAAATCCTCTCCTCCCTGCCCGATGTGGACGTACTCGCTTTCGGCTGTGAGAGCGGCGGGAAAGAGGACTTTTTGCGCGCGGCGCGGGCGACTCTTTCCGAGGACAAGCAGTTCAAGGCGGCGCTCAAAGAGAACATGAAAGACGGCACCTCGTACGTAAAAGCGCGCACGCAGACGGTGCTTGCATTCAATACCGACGTCGACGAGGCCCTCCTCACCTCCCCCAACAACATTTTAGGGGTGGAATATTGCCGCGCGATCCTCTCCTCGGGGGCGAAGATCGAGCCGCTTCCCATTCCGCGGGTGGGCGGAGGATACGCGGACACCGCGCTCTTCAAAAACTTTTCCTCCGCTTCGGCATTGCGCGAGGCGTTAAAAACCTCCGATAAAAAGACGGCGAAGCTCTTAAAGGGAAATCTGCCCGCAAACGTTCTG
Source organism: uncultured Clostridia bacterium (assembly GCA_947631905.1). Taxonomy (GTDB): domain Bacteria; phylum Bacillota; class Clostridia; order Christensenellales; family Borkfalkiaceae; genus Gallimonas. The sequence continues at coordinate 29,555 of CANRND010000020.1, forward strand.
CGGGACCTTGCGGGCTACCGCGAAACGCCCTACAAACAGGCGGCGCTGTGCGCTCTTCTTTCGGGAGACCCCGAGACCGTGATGAAATGCCCCGACTGTTCGGAGGGGCTGGAAAACCGCTTGCGCGGCATGGCGAAGAGCAACCCCGACTACGACGTAGCGCTCGGCAAGGTAGTCTCCAAGCGCTACACCCTCTCGCGGCTCAAACGCATTCTGCTCCAAAACTTTTTGGGGATCGGGCGGAAAGAAGTGAAAAGCTATCTCGAAGCTCCCCTCTATGCAAAGGTTCTCGCCGTCTCGCGGAAAGACCTTTCGGCGCTGCTCGCGGCATTGAGCAGAGGGAGTTTCCCCGTTCTCATGCGCAAGAGCGACGCGGGGAGTTTGAAAAAGGACGCCCTCGCCTGTTTCGAGACGGACGTGCGTGCGAACGAGCTTTACGGTGTCCTCACGGGGACGCATACCAACGAGTTCGAGAGCGTTACGGTATAGTTACGGATAAAGGACGGGCGGCGGGCGCAAAATTGCGCCCGCCGCCCGCATGAAAAAACGGCTTCCCGCGGGAAGCCGTTTTTTGTCCGTTATACGTCGAGCGTGGAATAGTTGTTCATGAAGAGCGCGAAACTCTTGTCCCCCGAGCCGTGGCTGAGGCTCGTGATCGTAAAGCCCGACTTGTTCTGGTCGTTGAGCCAAGCGGGACGCACCACGCCGTAATAGGTCTCCTGCAAGCCCGTCTCCATCGTCTCAATCGCTTTGAGTTCCGTGAAAGAGAGTTTGATGTAGCCCTTGCCGTACATGAGCCATGTGCCGATCTGCTTGCCGCCGTAGCTGATCTTGCCGTCCTCGGAGAGGACAACGTCCACGGACAGGGTGGCGCTCTGCTGCGCGTGCGTGCCGTTTTCGAGCGCGATCATCTGGAACTTACCGCCGTCGGTATATTTGAACAGCTCCTCTTGCGTGACGGTGCGGTCGATCTCTTTGCCGTAGCGGTTGGCGTTGATGCAGATGTCGCCGAAGCTGTTCAGATAATATTGATGAATTTGCGACATGAAAGCGAGGCCGCTTCCCGTTTGGTAGGACGCCGTTCTCGTGATATATGCCGCAACGTTGAGGCCCTTGCTCGTCGTGAACAGATCGTTGTGGCCGGGGAGAACGATGTCGGGTTCAAACACGCCCTCCGCTTTATGGGACCATGTGAACGATCCCATGTATTTGTTGCCGCTGTTGGTGGACGCGCCTTGACGTTCGTTAAAGACGCTTCCGCCGCCCGTGGAAGTGTATCTCCCCATGGGGCTTTCGCTTCTGCCGCCCCACATCTGATAGGCGACGTCGAGGCCGTTATAGGAGTGCATGGAATAGTAGAACGTCTTGCCTTTTTCAAGCACGTTTCCGTTCTCGTCCGATACCGTCACGTTGTCGTGGCGGGCGATGACGGGAGCTTCCATCGCGCCCTGCGAGATCATCGTGCCGTAGTAGTCATGTTTGACCTCTGTGCCGTCCTTGAAACCGCTGTAAATCATCGTGGCTTCCAGTCTGTACTCTCTGACCTGTTGCCAATCGAGGAACACGCCGTTCTTGTAAATATCGTCCTTTCTGAGGCCCGTTTCGGGATCGAGTTCGAGCATCCAGTTGCCCGTGCCGAAAGAGCCGTACGCCATGTACATCTTTCCGTCGGGAGAATAGATGATCTGCGGGTCGATGGAGTTGACGTCGATATCCCCGCCATCTTTCGGGATGAAAGACTGCATCAAAACGCCTTGATAGCGGAACGTCTCGGGTTGGAGCGAGTTGGATTTGAAGAGGACGATGCAGGCGGGGCTGTATCCGCCGGATCTGCCGTCGGGACTGGGCAGGGCGAACGCTCCGTCGAGGGTGCAGCAGGTGTACAGCCAATAGCCGCCGTTTGCCGCAGGCACGATGTCGGGCGCCCACCACGAGATGCCGCCCTTTGAGTTGGGTTGGGTGATCCATTCGTCGATCTCCCGCATCACGGTATCGCTTTTCGTCGCCTTACCCAAATACTGCCAATGGATGAGGTCGGTCGATTTTCTGATCTCGTTCCCCGTTCTCCAACCTGTGGAGAATATATAGTAGGCGGGCTTGCCGTTCTCTTCCACCTCGATGAGGGAGGGATCGTGCGTGCCGCCGAGCGTAGAGCCGCCCTGCTCCACTTCGGAGGGGATCCCCTTGAACTGGTTGCCAGGATCGGTGGTGTAGGCGGGAACGACTTCCACGCTCACGGTCCTGTCTTTCAACGTGAGTTCCACGGTCCCCGCGCTCTTTGCAATGAGCGTGCCGTTCTCATAGGTAGCGACCGTCCCCTCGGGTACTTCTTCGCCGTCGGGACCGAATTCTTTGCGGGAGACGACCCCTTTCACCTGATAGGTGGTGTCCTCTGCCGAAAGCTCGATGCCGTCGTCGGGCAAATTATCGAAGCAGATACGCGTAGAAGCGGCCGTCTCCTTTCCGCCGCAACCCGTAAACAACGAGAGCGCTAAAACGGAGCCGAGCGCAAGCGCAAAAACGCCTTGTAGCTTTTTCATTTTCTTTCCCCCTAATAAAGTTTGCTTTATTTTACCACATTTTCCCCGCCATTGCAAGAGCTAACCCGAAATTCTTTGATTTTTCTTCGGAACAATTCTTCGTTTTTTAATCGGGTTTTCACGAAACCGACACGCAGAGGGGTTAAAATAAGGGCGTTCTCCGGAACAATTCCGAAAAAGCCCATACTCCGCAATTTTTTCATATTCTCTCAGGAAAACGCCGTTCGGTTCCGAACGGCGTTTTCCTGTAAATTTTTTCCGAAAGTTTTACAAAATCGTGTACCAACCTCTCCTTTCCCGATGGAACATGGTGGGATTCTGGACGCTCCGCGATTTTTCCGTCTCCTCTTTGGCGAAGTCGGAAACGCACCAACCGTGAAGAGAGCCGTCGCTCATGTTTTTTCGTGCGCCGTCGTTGATCTCTTTGGTAGAAAAGAGCTTGCTTTGGGGAGAGTCTTTCCCTTTGCCGTTGCGGTGTTCATTCTGGAATTTTGCGAACGCGGCGATCACTTGGTCGCGCCATGCCTTTGCTTTACTCATTGTTCTATCTCCTTAATTTTCTTTTTTCGACTTGTAGTTTATCATCCATATGTAACAACACAAAAATCAAACGGGACTTACAGCGTCAATCGTCGCTTAACTTCATGAAATCAAGATACCACTGAAAGCCGTTGCCAAAGCAGGTGTAAAGCTGTAACGTTCTATCCCCTTGCGCGTTTAACCCAAATACCGTTAAGACTTTTTCAGGTGTTACGCCTGCGGTCTTTTCGGTGTCTGTATAGCGTTTAATGATTTCTTTATCGTCAATCAAATAGCATTTGAAGTTCGGTACGGTGATTTCTTCTTCGGTATACAAGGTTATCGTTTGCTCTTCCGCCGATAATTCAACAATTTCCCCGTTTTCATATCCGCAACAAGGGAACAACTTTATCATTTCGTCAAGCGAAATTTCCTTAGCCTTATATTTTGTTTTTAACAGATTTTCCGCGCGTTGAAAGGAAGCAAAAAATCTCATACCATTTCTCCTTATACACATAGCGCCCTTAAATCATAGTGAAGCAAGCTCAAAGATATTTCTGCACGATGCTCTCCGCAACGCGGAGACCGTCCGCCGCCGCCGAGGTGATGCCGCCCGCATACCCGCACCCCTCCCCGCAAGGGTACACGCCCGCCTTTCCGACCGCTTGCAGATCGTCGCCGCGGACGATCCGCACGGGCGAGCTGGTGCGCGATTCTACCCCCGTAAGAATGGCGGACGGCGAGGCGAAACCCCGCAATTTTCCGTCCATATCGGGCAGAGCCGCGCGCATGGCGCGCACGATTTGGGCGGGCAGGAAAGCGTCCATCGGCGCAAACGCCGTGCCGCGGGCATAGGTGGGCAGTACCTCTTTGAAGCCGCAACTTTCCCGCCCCGCGAGGAAATCGCCCGCGAGCTGGACGGGGGCGCGGTATTCCCCGCCGCCCGCAAGATAAGCGGCCCGCTCCAAATTTCTCTGAAATTCCACGCCCGCAAGCGGATGTTCCCCGCCGAAGTCCTCCCGCTTCACCTGCACCACGAGCGCAGAGTTGGCGTTTACGCCCCCGCGGGCAAAGTTGCTCATGCCGTTGGTGACGACCCCGCCCTCCTCCGAAGCCGAGGGGATGACAACGCCGCCCGGACACATGCAGAACGTAAACGCCGCGCGCTCCCCCGCATGGGACACGAGCTTGTAATCCGCGGGCGGAAGCAACTTATATTGGGACCCGTATTGGCTTTTTCCGATCTCTTCCTGCAAATGTTCAACGCGCACACCTACCGCAAACTCTTTCTGCTCGATGAAAAATCCGCGGCGGAAGAGCATTTCAAACGTATCCCGCGCGCTGTGGCCCACGGCGAGGACGAGGCAGTCCGCCGCCCGCCATGCGCCGCCGATGTTCACTTCCGAAAGCGCGCCGTTTTGAAATTTCACATCCTCCAAAGGGGAAGAATATGCAATCTCTCCCCCGTTTGCGAGAATGAACTCCCGCATATTTGCCACCACGCCGCGCAGACGGTCACTGCCGATGTGGGGTTTGCTGAGATACCCGATCTCCGCGGGCGCGCCGAACTCCAAAAAGGTCTCGATCACGTCGCGGTTGAGCGGGCTGTTGGTCTGGGTGTTGAGTTTTCCGTCCGAAAAGGTCCCCGCGCCCCCCTCTCCGAACTGCACGTTGCTCTCCGTGTCGAGGACCCCCGTGCGGAAGAAGCGTTCCACGTCCTCCGCCCGCTCTTCCACGGGCTTCCCGCGCTCTACAATGAGAGGCGCGATCCCGTGGCGCAACAGCCGCACCGCGCAGAACAGCCCCGCGGGACCCGCTCCCGCAATAACGGCTTTGGGAGCCTCTTTCGTGATCTGCGCATACGTGCGCGGCCGTTCGGCGGGAACGCGCGAGCCGCACTCCACCGTGTATACCCAGCGCACGTCCGATTTTTTCCGCGCGTCGAGCGATTTTTTTAAGATTTTGAAATAACGCAACGGCCCGCGGAATTTCTTTTCGCACAGCGCGCGCAACTCCTCTTCGGACTGTTCGGGGCGGAGCGTGAGTTGCAGGGTCATGAAAGCGCCCCCTCCGCCGCAAGATGGGCGGAAGTGAACGCCCATTGCAGATTATACCCGCCGCATTCGCCGTCCACGTTGAGAATTTCGCCCGCAAAATACAGTCTGCTCCTCTTTACGCTCTGCAAATTCTCGTCCGTCTCCGCGAGCGGGATCCCGCCCCGCGTCGCCTGCGCGTAGGCAAACCCGAGCGTTCCCGTCACCGTGAGCGGGAAAGATTTCAAAAGGTGCAACAGGGCGGCTTCCTCCCCGCCCGACTGTTTCCACAGCGCACGGCCGAGCGCATTGTTGACGACGCAGAGCAACTTTTCCGCACCCGTATTCCGTTTTAACGCCTGTCTGAGCCGCTCTTCCTCTACGTCTGGCAAAAAATCGAGGAGAAGCTCGTCCCCTTTTTCGGCATACGAGGAAGCGCGGAACACCGCGTCGCCCGAAACGCCGCTCTCGGTGAACAGCACGTCGCCCCGCCCCGCGTAGATCTCTTTCCCCCGCCTTACGACGCGGAGCAAAGCGTCTATACGGACCCCTTTCAGTCCCCGCACCCGCGCGGGGTCGCACCTGAGCTGTACCAGCACGGGGGAGCAGGGCAAAACGGTGTGTCCAAACCCCTCGGCAAGGGCATAGGCGGAGCCGTCCGTACCGAAGTTGGGCGCCGCCTTTCCGCCCGCCGCGAGAATGACTTTCTCCGCGGAAAACGTTTGCCCGCCGCAGACGGCCCGAAAATTCCCGTCAAAGGAAAGCCGCGTCACCTGCGCGTTGAACCGCACGTCTACGCCGAGGCGGGCAAGTTCCGCGCGCAGAAGATCGGTGACTGCGGAAGCCTGCCGCCCCGCGGGGTACACCCTGCCGCGGGGATCGGGCAAAAAGATCCCGCCCAATTCCTCCAAAAAGCGCACCGTATGGGCATTTGAGAAGCGCGCAAGGGCGCGGGCGACCTTTTTGCGGTCGTCCGAAAAATAGTGTTCGGGGCCCATGTCGATGTTGGTGACGTTGCCCTGCCCGTTGCCGCTCGCGGAGAGTTTTCTGCCCAGCCGCTCCCCCCGTTCGAGGAGAATGACGTTGCAGTGCTTGCGGGCGAGCAAAACGGAGGCGGTCATTCCGGCGGCCCCGCCGCCGATCACAATCACGTTCATGTTTTTATCATAGCGCAAAGAAAAAAATTTGTCAATGGATTGACAGAGCGCAACGGTTATGTTATAATAAAAGCAAAGACAAGGAGATAAAAATATGGAAAATCTTATCAATTACATGAAAGATCATATCGCGCTCACGGTTGTGCTTGCGGTGGTGCTTGTGTTGATCATCGCCCTGATCGTGCTTCTTGCCGTGGAAATTGCCCGCTCGAAGAAACGCGCAAAGGCAAACGGAAACGCGCCCGCTCCCGCGGAAGAAGCCGCTCCCGAAGAACCCGAGGAAGAAAAACCTCTCCCCGCGTCCGAACCCGAGACGGCCGAACCCGAAGCGGCGCAAGCGGAACCCGCACCGCCCGCCGAAGCGGAAGCTACGGACCAGAAAGCGGAACCCACGAAAAACGAAATGGCGGGATATGTGTTTGTTCCCGTGAAAAAGGACCGTGCGGAAAAAGCCCCCGCTGCGGCGACAAAGGAGGAACCCATGAAACAAGAGAAAAAGACGCAACCCGAGAAGAAAACACAACCCGCGGCGGCTCCCGTTGCGGCGAAGAAGCCCGCGAAGAAAGAATCCGTTGGCAAATGGATCATATACGAAGAGGACCGCGGCGGCTACGGCTTCAAGCTCGTGGCTTCCAACGGGGAAGTGATGATCAGGAGCAGTTCCCCCTACGCGAGCCTTTCGAGCGCGAAATCGGGCGTGAAAACTTACCAGGAGAACATTGCGGCAGGCCGCCTCGAAGTGGTGGAGACGAAGAAAGGCAACTTCTTTGTGCAGGTGAACAACGCGAGCAAGCGCTTGCTTGCCACGAGCGCCGACTACCCCACCCGTTCCTCCTGCGAGAACGCGCTCGCCTCGATCAAACGCTGGGCGGCGACCACCGTCGTCGTGGTGGAAAACCCGAACCAAGACGACAAAAAGTAACCAAAAATCAATCCATGTTGAAAAAACGGAGCGCTCCCGCTCCGTTTTTTGTTACTCCGCATTTTGTTCCCGCAAATTTTATTTCTTATAAAAAGTGCGCTCATCGGCAGAAAGCCAATAATACCCGAGATCGTCGACATAGCGATAAAAGAGCGTTCCCGCTACGATTTCGCTTCCCTCGGCCCGTTTGAGCGTACGTTCGTAACCGTTGTCGTACACGACGAAGAGTTTTTCCCCTTTCGGTTTCGACTCATAATTCCCCGTTATTACCTTGTAAAGCATGCCGACCGCGGCGATCATCATGAAAATAAAGCTGAACGTACAGACATACGGCGGCAAACTAAGCCACCAGAATACCCGCACTGCCGTGCGCGGCTCTTTCTCGTCGAGATAGTTTAGCACAAGATGCGCAATGTCGCCCGCCACGAAAAAGAGTATCACCCCCGTCAAAAAGAGGGGAAGCCATGCTTCGGGAGCGTAACGCAAGAGTTCGCGGCGGAGAGCGGGACAAGAAGAAATCCGCAGAGGGAGAGCGCCCATAAAACCACGGCGAGGACAAAACTTTTGCTCCCGAAGTTCAAACGGGCCTTATATTTCTTTTTGGGGACGGGAGCCGCCCCCTCCAAATCGGGCGCCGCCGTCTCTGCGGAACTTGCGCCCGTTTCCGCGGGGTCAACCGTTTCAGCAGGCTCATGTTCCTCCTCTTCCGCAGGTTGCACAGGCTTTTCTTTTTGATTTTTTACCATACCGACGATGCCTCCCGCAAGCCCGAAACTTGCAAAAAGTATGCCTCCCGCCATAGAGAAACAGAAAATCACAGCGCTCAATACTACTAAACCGATCGCCGCGCTCTTATGCTCGCAGGAAAATTTTCCCAATACGATAAATGCCGTTCCAAACAAAGCGGAAATGGGTACGATCCAAAAGATGAACGATGGGTGTCCATAAGGCAGACACATTAAGACCGTGCCGCCGACGGCGAGCAAAAGCCAAATGATCCCCTGGACAAGTCCCAAATAAAAAGGCGTCGATCTGCCCGCCGCACTCTTCTTTTTGTTTTTCTTTTTTTCAGTCGATTTCTCAGGTTGTTTCATTTTTCTCTCCTTTTTGACACAATTATACAGGAAAAATTCCTATACGTCAAGAAAAATATAGGTGATTTTCCTATAATTTATAATATGGACATTGCAAAACAGGTTGGAGAAAACTTAAAGGAAGCGCGACGGACGATGGGCGTAACGCAAGCGCAGATCGCCAAAGAACTCCACAAATATCAGTCCGATTACAGCGAATATGAAACGGGCAAGGTCCAGCTCGACTATGAAAAAATCGTTTATCTCTGCAAGCGGTTCGACATTACGCCGAACGATCTGTTCGGCTTTGAAAAATAATTCCCCTCGCATGTTTGCGGGGGGAATTATTTATTTTGAAGAAGTTGATTTTATTTCAGATAGTCCTTGATCTCGCGGGAGCGTTCGATCTCGAAAAAGATCTCCGCAAGCGGGTCGGTGTCCGCCTCCGCGATCCTCCCCCCGTCCGCAAGTTTTGCGAGCGCGGGATCGAGCGGCAAACGGGCCGTAGCGGGTACGCCGAACTTTTCTTTGAGCGCTTCCGCCTTGCTCGGGCCGAACAGCTCGATCTCCCTGCCGCAATCGGGGCATTTCAGATAGCTCATGTTCTCCGCAAGCCCCAAAATGGGAACGTTCATGAGTTTTGCCATATTCACCGCCTTGCCCACGATCGTCTCCACAAGGTCCTGCGGGGTGGTGACGACGACGATGCCGCTGAGCGGAATGCTCTGGAACACGGAGAGCGGCACGTCCCCCGTTCCGGGCGGCATGTCGATGAACATGATGTCGACGTCCCCCCACACGACGTCCGTCCAGAATTGGATGCACGCGCCCGCAATGAGAGACCCGCGCCAGACCACGGGGTCGTCCTCATGCTCCAAAAGGCAGTTCATGGACATAATCTTGACGCCGTTTTTTGTAAGGACGGGGTCGATCTTTCCGTCCTCGCCCGTGGCGAGTTCGTGTACGCCGAACATCTTGGGGATGGAAGGACCCGTGACGTCCGCGTCAAGCAGAGCCGTACGGTATCCCCGTGCGGCCGCGCGGACGGCGAGAAGAGCGGAAGTCAGCGACTTCCCCACGCCCCCTTTCCCGCTCGCAACGGCAATGACCCGTTTCACGTGCGAGCCTTTGCCGAGCGGCTTGATAAACGATTGCTTGCTCCGCGTGCCGCAATTCGAACTGCAAGTGGAGCAGTCGTGTGTGCAATTTGCCATAATATCTCCTTTTACGGAATTATTTCCGCATATTCAAACGATAATACAGTCCCCGCTTTGCCATGAGTTCCTCGTGCGACCCCTCCTCGGCAATTCCCTTGTCCGCAATGTATAAAATGCGGTCGGCCTTGCGGATGGTGGAGAGGCGGTGCGCCACGATGAACGCCGTTTTCCCCGCGAGGAGGCTGTCTAACGCGCCCTGGATGAGCAATTCGGTCTCCGAGTCGATCGCGCTCGTCGCCTCGTCCAAAATGACGATCTTGGGGTTTTTCAGCACGATGCGCGCAAAGGAGATGAGCTGTTTTTCTCCCGCGGACAGTCCCTCGCCCCGCGCCTCGATCTGCCCTCCGAACCCCTCGGGAAAGCGCGCCGCCACGCGGTCCGCATAGATCTTCTTCGCGGCGGCAATGCACTCCTCGTCCGTCGCCTCGGGCGTGCCGTAGCGGATATTTTCGAGGATCGTCCCCTTGAACAAAAACGGCTCCTGCATGAGAACGCCGATCTCCTTGCGCAGGGAATGGAGGGTGACGTCCCGCACGTCCTTCCCGTCCACTTTCACGCTCCCCTCTTTTACGTCGTAGAAACGGGTCAAGAGATTGATGACCGTGGTCTTGCCCGCGCCCGTCGGCCCCACAAGGGCGATCTTCTCCCCCGCTTTCACGTGCAGACCGAAATGTTCGAGGACGTTCACCCCCTCCTCGTAACAGAACGTCACGTCCTCGTAATCCACCCTGCCCTCGATGTTTTCAAGGACGGCGGCGTTCTCCTTGTCGCGGATGGCGACGGGCGCGTCGATCGTCTCGTAGATGCGTTCGAGGTTGGCGGAGACCTGCGAGAACTGTTGCAGGACCGCGCCGAGTTGCAAAAGCGGCTCCGCGCAGACGTTGACGTAGAGCAAAAAGGCGATAACGGTGCCCGGGATCGTTGCGTCTCCCGCAAAGGTGAGCAGAAGCGCAACGGCGTACATAGCGAGGATGCCCGCATTCCAGAAAAATTCCGAGATGGGAGAATTTAACTCGTTGCGGCGGACGATCTTCATCCAGCAGCGGGCGGAATCCTCTTGCAGATCGTGATAAACTTCGCGGTTGAACGCGCTGCGGTTGCTGTTTTTGATGACCCGTTCGCCCATGATGGATTCCACGATAAAGGCGTTGCGGTTGCTGTTTTTGGCGCGGTGCTTGCGGAAGAGCTTGCGCACCTGCCTCTTGACAAGCAAAATACATACCACGAGCGGTATCACGGCGGCATACACCACGGCGGTGAGCAGCGGACTCATGCAGAGCATGAACACGGTCGCCGTAAAGATTTTGAGAATATCGACGATAAAGTTCAGCAGATGTTCGGTGAGGAAATCCGCAAGTTCGTTGACGTATTCGGTGACCCGTATCGAGATCTTGCCCGCGGGGCGGGTATCGTAATATTCAAACGGAAGCTCTTGGAGATGGAGAAAGATCTCCCTGCGCAGATCGGCGATAACGCCGTGGCCCACGGTCCCCATGATGAGCTTGTGGAAATAGGGCAAGACTGCGGTAAGTGCGCCCATAACGCCCAACCCGATCATGCACAAAACGAGGGACTTATCGATGTTTTCGTCGCGCAGAAGCACGTCGTTGACGAGATAGCGGATGATCGCAGGCGGCACGAGCGCAACCACCGAAGAGACGATAAGCAGGGCGAGGGCGAGGAAGAAGAGTTTCTTCTTGGGCGCGATGCGCGCAAGCAGACGGCGGAGGTATTTGACGTCCACTCTGTCGGAATTGAGTTCTTCGTCGAGGTAGTAGGTGTTCCGCTTCATCACAATTCCCCCTTTCCGTAAGAGGAATCGTCTATCTGGCCGTCGCTCGTCTGCAACTTCCACACCGCCGCAAACGCGCCGCCCTTTGCGATGAGTTCCTGCGGCGTACCCCGCTCTACGATCTCGCCGTCCCGCAAAAACAATACCTCGTCGCAATCCATCACCGAGGAAACGCGGTGGGCGGAAATCAGGAGGGTCTGCCCCGGGCAGGTCTCTTTGAGAGCGGAAAGCACGCGGCGCTCGGTCGCCATGTCGAGCGCGGAGGAAGCGTCGTCCAAAATGAGGACGGGCGCGCCTTTTACGAGGGCGCGGGCAATGGAAATGCGCTGTTTCTGCCCGCCCGAAAGCCCGATGCCGCGTTCCCCGACAATGGTCTCATACCCCTCGGGGAGCCGCTCGATAAAACGCGCCGCCTGCGCCGTTTCCGCGGCGCCGAGAACGAGGTCCTCCCCGCATTCGGGTCGCGCAAACGCGATATTCGCGTCCACCGTGTTGGAAAAGAGGAATACGTCCTGAAAGACATAGGAAAATTCGCTTCTGAGCGTTTCGAGCGAGAACTCTCTCACGTCCGTTCCGTCGATCGTGATCCGTCCCGCCGTCACGTCGAATGTGCGGCAGAGGAGTTTCAAAAGGGCGGATTTCCCGCTCCCCGTTCCCCCCATCACGCCGACGCGCTTGCCGTAGGGAATGTCGAGATCGATATTTTTGAGAACGCTCTTTTCCCCGAGCGTGAGCGAAACGTTTTCCAGCTTGATGTGCGGCTTACGCGAAGCGGGGAGCGCGGAGAAGCAGTCCGCCACCCTCCCCTCTTCGGTGAGAAAGCGTTTGAGCCTGCCGCCCGAAACGAGCTGGTTCTGCATCATGAAGAAAGAACGCGAAAGCTGGGTGATGTGTGAAACGATCTTGGTGACGTAGGTGGTAGCGGCGGTGAGGACGCCGATGTGGATCCCGCCGTTGAGGACCAAAAAGACGGTGATGATCACCGTTCCCACGTATGCCGCCTGCTGGAACGCGGTGAAAATGCTGTTGTACTTTGCCGAGAGCTTTACCTCTTCGGTTTGGAGATGAAATACCTTTTGGTTGTCGCGGTCGAACTTTTTGAGTTCGGTCTCTTCTCCCGCAAAGGAGCGCACGATGCGCACCGCGTCGATATTTTCCTGCACGGTGAGATTGATGTCCGAATAACTTTCGCGGATCGCGCGGAAATGCTGCCGCGAGAGTTTGAGATAGCGCGCGAGCGCGAATGCGTAGAACGGCGCAAGACAGACGGGCAGAATGAGCAGGTACGGGCTGAACCTCGCCAGCATGACGACGGAGAACACGAGAACGCACAGGGAATCGAAGATGTTCATCGAAATGCGCGAATACATCTCTTTCAGGATGATGGTATCGCGGTTCATGGTGGTGAGCAGTTCGCCGATGTTATAGCCCGAGAGCGTTTCGCTGTCGAGAGACAAAAACTTTGCGTAAGTGGCGGCGCGCATATCGCATTCCATGCGCAGGCCGCACCACTGGAAAGAGACGTTTTTAAGATAGAGGAAGAGGACGCGGCAGAGAAAGACCCCGCCGAACACGAGGGAGATATGCCAGAAGAGGGTCCACGTTCCCGGCTCCCCGAGCGCGCCGCGGAAGAGAAAGTCGAGAAAACTGTCCTGCGCGGGCGGCGAAGCGGGATCGTAGGCGAGGATGTAGTCGATGATCCCCGCGTCGAGCAAGGGCAGGGCGAGATCGCATACGATCGCCAAAAAGGAAAAGACTTTCGCAAGCAGAGAGAGCGGAAGATATTTTTTCCAATATTTGAAGCCGAATTTGATGACGTCCATTGCTACCTCGCGCATATTTTATCACGTTTGCGCAAGAAAGACAAGCAAATGCGCCCATATTTGCCCGCGGGCAAAGCGGCTTTGAAGGGGAACGCAATTCCTGCCCAAAAACGCTTGCAAAAAACCGCCGTTTGGGGTATACTGTTTGTGCTGTGATAGGCGGGGAGTTAGCGGTGCCCTGTATCTGCAATCCGCTATAGCAGAGCCGAACGCTTTTCTCGGTGC
>CANRND010000021.1 GCA_947631905.1 uncultured Clostridia bacterium
TGGCTTTTACACTAAGCCGTAAGCATACGGCAAATGTTGTGCGCTACCGCAGGGGAACCCTGCTCCGCGCAGTGATTTTAAGTTTCGCACAATTCTTTGCTCGTTACTCTCGAAAAGAATTGTGCGAGGAAACCTTCCTCCTGCATCAACGGGGTTGCGCTCTTCTTCGCTTGGCTTTTACACTAAGCCGTAAGCATACGGCAAATGTTGTGCGCTACCGCAGGGGAACCCTGCTCCGCGCAGTGATTGGAAACATCGAAGCTGTTTCCAAATCACGTCACCCTGAGCTTGTCGAAGGGTGTCCGCATTATCTACCTTTTTACCGACATTATGAACTATGCCGAAATAAAACCTTACGACATTGCAAACGGAGAGGGAGTGCGCGTCTCCCTTTTTGTTTCGGGTTGCAGGCGGCACTGCAAGGGCTGTTTCAATGCCGTGGCGTGGGATTTTTCCTACGGAAAACCTTTCACCGCGGAGACCGAACAGTATCTTTTGGAAAAACTTTCGCCCGATTATATCGCGGGGCTGACCCTCCTCGGGGGAGACCCGTTTGAACCCGAAAACCAGCGCGCGCTTCTTCCCTTTGTGCGCAAAGTGCGGGCGGCGTTTCCGCAAAAGGACATCTGGTGCTACACGGGCTACACCTATCAAGAGGGGGGGATCGCCGAGAAAGAGGCGCAGACGGAATGCACGCGGGAGCTGCTCTCCCTGCTCGACGTGTTGGTGGACGGCAGGTTCCAAGAGGAACTCAAAGACATCCGCTTAAAGTTCCGCGGCTCGTCTAACCAGCGCGTCATCGACGTAAAGCGGAGTATGGAGAGCGGGAACATAGTATTACGTCTGACATAGTATTGATAAAATATGCGAAAAACGCGGGACGCCCGCGTTTTTGTTTGACAATTAACGGAATATGGTTATAATAAGGAAAGAAAAATCATAAGGAGAACGCTATGAACAAGCTGCAACTCAGAAGATACGCGAAATTGCTCGCCAAAACGGGAGTCAACGTCAAAAAGGGTCAGTGGGTGATCGTGACGGCCGAACTCGACCAGCCCGAGTTTGTCGAAATGGCGGTGGAGGAACTCTACCGCGCGGGCGCGGGAAAAGTCACCGTGGAATGGTCCCACCAGCCGCTCACCAAACTGCACTACAAATATATGAAAGAAGAGGCGCTTGAAAAGTTCGAAAAGTGGGAACTCGAAAAGCTCGAACTCCGCAAAAACGAACTTCCCGCCATGCTCTATATCGAGTCGGAGGACCCCGACGGGCTTGCGGGAATGGACCAGGAGAAATTTACGGCGGTGCGCATGTCCCGCACCAAAGTGGTAAAGCCCTACCGCGACGCAATGGAGAACAAGTACCAGTGGTGCATTGCGGCGGTGCCGTCTAAGGCGTGGGCAAAGAAAGTGTTCCCCGATCTCATGGTGAATACCGCGGTCGAAAAGCTGTGGGACGCCATTTTGACGGCTTCCCGCGCGGACGGGCAAGACCCCGTGCGCGAGTGGGCGCGCCACAACGACGAGCTTGCCCAGCGTTGCGACTATCTCAACCGCTTAAAGCTCGTTTCTCTCGAATACAAGTCGAAAAACGGCACCGACCTGAAAGTGGGGCTGATCCCCGAGAGCAGTTTCAAAGGCGGCGGCGAAGAGACCATCGAGGGCGCCTATTTCAACCCGAATATTCCCTCCGAGGAGATCTTTATTTCTCCAAAGGCGGGGGAAGCGGAGGGGATCGTGTATTCCACCAAGCCGCTCTCCTATCAGGGGGAGGTCATCGAGGACTTCTCCGTGCGATTTGAAAGCGGCAAGGTCGTGGAAGTCAAGGCGAAGAAGAACCAGCATCTGCTCGAAAAGATGATCTCGATGGACGAGGGCGCGAAGATGCTCGGAGAATGCGCCTTGATCGCATACGATTCTCCCATCAACAACGCGGGGATCCTGTTCTACAACACGCTGTTCGACGAAAACGCGAGTTGCCATCTGGCGCTCGGGCGTGGGTTCAACGAGTGCGTAAAGGGCTTTGAGAACATGACGAACGAGGAGATCCACGCTAAGGGGATCAATGATAGCATGATCCATGTCGACTTCATGATCGGCAGCGAGGACTTAGAGGTCGTGGGCGTCACGAAGAACGGCGAAAGTGTCCAGCTCTTCAAGAACGGAAACTGGGCATTCTAAGTTAATTTCGCACAATTCTTTGCTCGCGCCCCCCCCTCTTGGCTCCCCCTTGAGGGTGGAGCATTGCATTCTGCCAACGGTTGATAACCGTTGGCGCAATGCGACATGAGTGAGCGCATCAGAGGCGCGAACGGTGACCGAACACGGGTTTCTACCCGTGTGAGAAAGCTGTCACCGCAGGTGACTGAGGGGGTGTCGCTTCGAAAAGAATTGTGCGAGGAAACTTTCTTTGCGTTTTAACTTGCTTGTCCTCTCGTTCGCGTTGTCGGACACTAAGCCGTAAGTATGCGGCAAATGTTGTCGCCCACGGCGGAAGTGAATTCCGCCTAAGGCAAAAACACGTCGTGTTGAGCGGAACGAAGAGAAGAGGAAACAGGTTCTTATTCTAACCGTAAAACAAGGAGATATTATGATCAAAATCGATATTTTTTCGGGATTTTTGGGCGCTGGGAAGACGACGCTCATCAAAAAATTGCTCAAAGAAGCGTACAGCGGGGAGAAAGTCGTCCTCATCGAGAATGAATTTGGCGAGATCGGCGTAGACGGCGGCTTCCTCAAAGAGGCGGGCGTACAGATCACCGAGATGAACTCGGGCTGCATCTGCTGTTCGCTCGTGGGCGACTTTGCCAAAGCGCTTCAAGAGGTCGCGGCAAAGTTTTCGCCCGACCGCATTCTCATCGAACCCTCGGGCGTGGGCAAACTTTCGGACGTGATCCGCGCCGTACAGCGCGCCAACGTCGAAAATTCCACGCTCAACGCGTTCTGCACCGTCGTGGACGCGAAAAAGTGCAAGCTCTATCTCAAAAATTTCGGGGAATTTTTCCTCGACCAGGTGGAGAACGCAAGCTGTATTCTTCTCTCCCACACCGCCGATCCCAAAAAGGTGGAGGAAGCGCTCGCCCTGCTCAAAGAACACACGCAGGCGACCGTCGTCACCACCGATTGGGACAAACTCGGCGGCAAGGAAATTCTCGAAGTCATGGAGCGCAAGGATACCTTAAAGGCGGAACTCGAACGGCTCGCCGCCGAGGCCGAGCGCGAACATCACGACGACGATGACGAGGAGCATGAATGTTGCCATCATCACCATCACCACCATGATGACGACGATGACGACGAACATGGATGCTGCCACCACCATCACCACCATGATGACGACGATGACGATGACGACGAACATGGATGCTGCCATCATCACCATCACCACGATAACGATGACGAGGAACATGAATGCTGTCATCACCATCATCACGACGATGACGAGGAGCATGAACATCACCATCACCATCATGCCGACGAAGTATTCACGAGCTGGGGGGTGGAGACCGCAAAGACGTTTGCAAAAGAGGAACTCACGGCGGCGCTCCATGCGCTCGATAGCGGGGAATACGGGCAGATCCTGCGCGCAAAGGGGATCGTGGACGGCGGCGGGAGCTGGCTGTACTTCGACTATGTCCCCGGGGAAGCAGACGTCCGCGAGGGCGCGCCCGCAGTCACGGGCAGGCTGTGCGTGATCGGTTGCAAGCCAAACGAAGAGAAGCTCAAAGAGCTGTTTTTGAAATAATATGCCGGGGGAAACAATGCCGCAGGAAGTTCCCGTCTATCTCTTTCTCGGGTTTTTGGAATCGGGAAAGACCAAGTTCATCCAGGAGACCTTTGAAGATCCGCGCTTCGATTCGGGGGAGCGGACCCTTTTGCTTGTCTGTGAAGAGGGGGAAGAGGAGTACGATCCCTCGCGGTTCGCCGTCAAGGAGTTTGCGGTAGAAACGGTGGAAAGTAGCGGCCTTACGGTGGAAAATCTCACGGCTCTCATGAAAAAGCACCGCGCCGAGCGGGTCGTGGCAGAGTGGAACGGCATGCTCCCGCTCGACCGCTTTTTCGAGGCAATGCCCGACGGCTGGCTCATCGCGCAGGTGATGACCTTTTTCGATTCCAATACCTTCCTCGCCTACAACAAGAACATGCGCCAGCTCGTCTTTGACAAGATGCAGTATGCCGACATGGTGGTTTTCAACCGCTTTTCGGACAATTTTTCGCAGGAAGAATTTCACAAGATCGTGCGGGGCGTTTCCCGCAGGCCGGGGATCGTCTACGAATATGTCGGCGGCAGGGCGGTGTACGACGAGATCGTGGACCCGCTCCCTTACGACCTCAACGCAAAGATCGTCGAGATCGAGGACCGCGATTATGCCTTTTTCTACCGTGATCTCACCGAGGACATGCAAAAGTACGCGGGCAAGATCGTCTCGTTCAAGGGCATGGTCGCGGTGGACAAAAAGATGAAGTACGGCACGATCGTGGTGGGGCGGCACATCATGACCTGTTGCGAGGCGGACATCACGTTCAGCGGGCTTGTCGTCAAGCACGCGAGCGATCTGCCGTTCAAGACCCGCGAATGGGTGAAGCTCACCGCGCGGATCGACATTGCTTACGATAAAATTTACCGTCAGGAGGGGCCTGTTCTCAAAGCGACGGCGATTTGCTATTGCGATCCGCCCGAGCAGGAACTTGCCACGTTCTATTGAGGCGTAAAACGATGCCACGGAAGAAACTTTCTCCCTATCTTGTCATATTGCTCGGATTTTTGGGCGTGATCGCGGTGGGAACGGCGCTTTTGCTCCTGCCGTGTTCCACTTACGGCGGGATCTCCTTTGTAGACGCGCTCTTTCTCTCCACGAGTTCCGTCTGCATCACGGGGCTTGCGACCGTCAATCTTGCCGAGACGTTTACGGGGTTCGGGCAGGCGGTCATCTGCCTCCTGATCCAGGTGGGGGGCCTCGGTTTCGTAACGATCGGCATGACGGTCATCGCGCTCTTCGGCGGCAAGGCGGGGCTTTCGGGCAAGCGTCTCATCAAAGAAACGCTCGGTTCGAGCGGGAAGCTCGATTATAAACATTTCCTTTTCCGCGCCGTTCTTATCACCGCGGTTTTGGAGGGGCTGGGCTTTTTTATCAACCTGATCGCCTTGCGGAACGACTACTCGGGCGGGAAACTCGTTTGGCTCTCCCTGTTTCATTCGGTTTCGGCGTTCAACAATGCGGGCCTCGATCTGTTCGGGAACGGCATGTTGCCTTTTGCGGGCAACGTTCTTCTCATTCTCAATACCTCCGTCCTTACGATCGTGGGCGGCCTGGGGTTCATCGTCATCATCGACGTATTGGCGGCAAAGCGCTGGCGGAATTTTTCGGTGCATACAAAGGCGGTCCTTGTGATCACGCCCGTACTGCTTGCTGTCGGCACTTTGTTTTTGTGGCTTTCGGAGTTGGGTAACCCGCAGACCGATCTCGACTTTCTCAATGCGTTTTTCCTCAGCGCAATGGCGCGCACCTGCGGCTTTTCCACGCAGGATCTCTCCAAATGGCAAAACGCGTCTCTCTGCATTCTCAACATCCTGATGTTTATCGGCGCGGGACCCGTTTCCACGGGCGGCGGCATCAAATGTACCACTTTCTTTGTCTTTTTGGCGGGACTTTTGGGGTTGCTCCGCGGGAAGCCGACCGTCGTTTTTCACCGCGAGATCTCGCGCGAAACGCTCATCTACGCCCTGTTCGTCACGGTCGTGGCGATGATCTACGCCTGTTTGACGGGAACGCTCGTCTCGGCGTTTGATCCCGATCTTTCGCTCGCGTTCGTCTTTACGGAAACGATTTCGGCGCTTGCCAACGTCGGGCTGTCGGCGGGGATCACGCCCCTCCTTTCCGTGGGGAGCAAGCTCATATTGTCGCTGGCGATGTATTTGGGCAGGATCGGCTTTATGACGGCCCTTTTGGTGTTCAAGCGGCGTTGGAGCCGCGGCGAGGACGAGAGCGTCCGCTCCGTACCTGCGGATATTGTGATCGGGTAAATGTTTCGCACAATTCTTTTCCTTGTGCTATGCGCAAATCGCTCTAATTGTCATTTCGAGCGGAGCGCGAAGCGCGGAGTCGAGAAATCTCACTTTGAAAAGAATTGTGCGAGGAAACCCTCCTCCTGCATCAACCGAGTTGTCCTCTCGTTCGCTTCATCGGACAAGAAGTTGCAAGAGTGCAACAAATGCTGTCGCGCAGCGAAGAAGCGTGGTTCTTCTCGCGCATATATTCTAAAATGTCATTACGCCCCGCGCGCCGCTACTTTGTCATTTCGACTAAGCGAAGCGCATGGAGAAATCTCAACCTTGTTTACCCCCTCCTGCGGAGGGGGACTAAGGGGGTGGGCGCCCCCAAATGTCATTTCGACCGAAGTGAGCGTAGCGAACGGAGTGGAGAAATCTCTACCGCATTTTACCCCCTCCTGCGGAGGGGGATCAAGGGGGTGGGCGTTTCCCCAAATGTCATTACGCCCCGCGCGTTAAAAAGCGGGACCGCCCTGCGGCCCCCAAAACAACAAAACCCAACTGAAAAGGAGAGACTATGCACAAAGATTTTGCGATCATCGGGCTGGGCGCTTTCGGGCGGAAGCTCTGCAAAGAACTCGTAAGCGAACTCCATGCGGAGGTCATTGCGATTGACATCGACGAGGAGCGGGTGAACGAAGTTTCCGATTTTGTCACGTTCGCCTACTGTTGCGACGCCACCAAACGGAGCGCGCTCGAACAGCTCCATCTCGACGAGGTGGACAACGTGATCGTTGCGATCGGCGACCATCTCGAATCGGTCATCCTCACCGTGATCCTCCTCAAAGAGCTGGGGGTGAAAAAGATCATCGCGCGCGCGGAGGACGAGAGCGTGAAGCGGGTCCTCGAACATCTCGGGGTGGAGGAAGTGATCGACACGCGCGAACTTGCGGTAAGCAATCTCGGGTACCGCCTGCTCAACCGCAATGTGATACAGTATGTGGAGCTGACGGGGCAACATTGCGTGGTAACGCTCGTCTATGAGGGGCAGGAACCCTCCCGCACCCTTGCAGAATTGGATCTGCGCGGCAAGTACGGCGTCAATATCCTGCTTCTCCGCCGCGGAAAGAAAGACATCGTTCCCACAAAGGACGACCGCTTCGAACCGGGGGATTCCGTTGTGGTATTCGGCATGAAAAGCGCCATACGGCGTTTGGGTAAAAAACTTCATTAAAAGGTATTTATGAAAGTTATCATCGTCGGAATGGGCAGGGTAGGCGTTACCTTGACCGAAGAGCTTTGCCGCGAAGGACACAACATCGTTGCGATCGAGAGCGACGCTGCGGTCCTGCAAGAGTGCGTCGACCGCTTCGACATACAGGGGGTGCGCGGCAAGGGGTGCAGTGCGGACATCCTGCGGGAAGCGGGCGTTGAAACTTGCGATATGCTCGTTTCCGTCATGCCGGAGGACGAGAACAACATCCTCTGTTGCATTGTGGCGAAAGCGCTCGGCGCCCGCAATCTCATCGCGCGCGTGCGCGACCCCGAATATTACGCGCAGTTTGAATTTTTGCGCACGCGGATCGGCATCGGCATGCTCGTCAATCCCGAAGAGGCCGCGTCGCACGAGATCATGCGCATCCTGCGCTTCCCCGCCGCGACCAAGATCAGCTCTTTTTCCAACGGAAAGGTGGAGGTGGTGGAGTTCAAACTCCCCAAAGACAGCAAGATCGAGGGCATGACCCTCGCGGAGATACGCAAAAAACTGAAAATCGACGCGCTCATTGTCACGATCGAGCGGGACGGAAAGATCATCGTTCCCGACGGCGACGTGGTATTAAAGGCAAACGACGTGGTGGGCGTGTGCGCGAAGCACTATGAAATGGGGACATTCTTCCGCACTTTCGGGCTGTTCCGCCAAAAGGCGGAGACCGTCATCATTCTGGGCGGCGGCGACGACGTGTTTTATCTCGCGCGGGAACTCGAAGAGAGCGGCTTTTTCGTCAAAGTGATTTGCAACCGCTATGAAAGGTGCCTCGAAATGAAAGGGGGACTCAAAAAAGCGGTGGTCGTGTTCGGCGACTATACCGACCGCGAAGTGTTGGAGCGCGAGGGGGTCGAGAATGCCGACGCGGTGGTTTCGATGTCCCATTACGACGAAAATAACATCGTCACCTCCCTCTTCGCCAAAGCGAAAGGGGTGGAAAAGCCGATTGCGATCTTGCACGGCGATTCTTACCGCGGTTTGCTCGAAACGGTGGGCATCGATACGGCGATCTCTCCCTACCGTTTGGCGGCGGCGGCGATCGTGCGCTATCTGCGCGCAACGGACGTGGAGGAGGGGAGCGCCGTCAAGGCGATGTATAAACTTGCGGACGAGGGGGCGGAGGCGCTTCTTTTCAACGTCAACGGCAACGAAGCATTCATCGGCAAGAGCCTGAAAGAGCTTCCCCTCGACAAAGGGGTGTTGCTCGCGGCGGTCGTGCGCGGGAAAAACGTTTATATCCCAGACGGCAATTTCAGGCTCGAAAGCAAGGACGACGTGGTCGTCGTCTCGTCGGGCGAGCGCATTTTCGCGTTAGAGGACGCTTTGAAGTCATGAATTACCGCGCAGTCGTTTACTATATCGGGACGATCCTCAAAGTGGTGGCGTGCTTTTTGATCGTTCCTTTCATTACGTCGCTTTGCTTCCGCGAGTGGGATGCCCTGCTTCCCTTTGTCTATACGGCGCTCATCTTTTTGGGAGCGGGCTTTGCCTTTGCGCCGTTCGCCCCGAAAAAGAAAAAATTCGGGAGCAAAGAGGGGCTTGTCATCGTGGGTCTTTCGTGGATTGTCGTCTCGATGATCGGCGCGTTTCCCTATTTTTTCAGCGGCGTTGCAAACTATTTCGACGGCCTGTTCGAGACGATCAGCGGCTTCACCACAACGGGAGCGACGATTTTGGAAGACATCGAGATCGCGCCGAAAGGGGGCCTGATGTGGCGTTCGCTCACCCATTGGCTGGGCGGCATGGGGATCCTCGTCTTTCTGCTCGCGGTGATCCCTTCCTCGGACGGCAGTACGTTCCAGCTCATGAAGTTCGAATCCCCGGGCCCCGCGGTGGGCAAGCTCGTGAGCAAGGTGCGCCGTTCGGCGGCGATCTCCTATTTCATCTACCTTGCGCTCACTGTCATCCAGATCGTATTCCTGCTCTGCGGCGGGGTAAATCTTTTCGAGAGCGTCACGCTCACGTTCTCCACGGCGGGTACGGGCGGCTTTGCGGTACTCAATTCGAGCGCGCAAAGTTACAGCGTGTATGTAAAGATCGTGCTGATCGTGTTCATGCTCGTCTTTTCCATCAATTTTAACGTCTATTATCTCCTCGTGATCGGAAAATTCGCGCTTGCGCTCAAAAACGAGGAGTTTTTGGGGTATCTGCTCTTCGTCGTCCTTTCGATCGCCGCCGTCACCGCCTGCGTGTTCAATACGTTCGCAACGTTCGGAGAGGCGCTGCTTCAAGCCTCGTTCGCGGTTGCGAGCATCTCGTCGACGACGGGCTTTACGATCACCGACATGGCGCAGTGGTCGGAGGGGGCGCGCGCCATCCTCGCGCTGGTCGCCATCGTGGGAACGTGCGCGGGCAGTACGGGCGGCGGACTCAAATTCTCCCGCGTGATCGTCCTCATACGGACGGCGGGGGTGAGCCTCATGGACATGGTCCGCCCCAACGGGGTCCACATCGTCAAGCTCGACAAAAAGCCGTTCGGCAGGAACGAAACGGAGAGCGTGGCGGGGTACTTCCTGCTCTACTGTCTCGTTGCGGGAATATCCGTCCTGCTTCTGTGCCTCTTCGGAAACGACATGGAGACCTCGTTTTTTACGATGGTCACGATGTTCAACAACGTGGGGCCCTGCCTTTCGAACGGGATAGGGGCGCTCGGGGCGACGGCGTCTTATGCAACGTTCAACTGGATGAGCAAAATCGTCATGATGTTCGATATGCTCATCGGGCGTTTGGAAATTTTCCCGATTTTGCTTCTTTTCGCCCCGCAGAGCTGGTCGCGTCGTTTTTGAGCGCCATTCTTTTCAAAAATCCGCATTTAGCATAGTACTATGTCAGACATAACAGAACAAATTCCCGCCTTTTTGCGGGAATCTATCGCAAGAGAATACGGCGGCGAGGCGGAAAAGATCTTCGCGGGTTTTGTCCGCCGCCCCGTGACGCTCCGCGCCAACGCCTTAAAATCGTCGGCGGAAGAGGTCGGGGAGGAGCTTTTTTGCGCGGGGATCTCCTTTGAGCGCATGCCGTGGTATCGGGACGCGTTCCTGTTGCATGGCGTAAGGGAGCATGACCTTTGGGAGCGCGCGCTCTACACGGAGGGGAAGATCTATCTGCAAAGCCTTTCGTCCATGTTGCCGCCGCTCTTTCTCGCGCCCGAAGCGGGAGAAAACATTCTCGACATGACGGCGGCGCCCGGGGGAAAGACGACGCAGCTTTTGGCGCTTTCGGGCGGCAAGGCGCTCATCACCGCCTGCGAAAAGGACGGGGCGCGCTTCGAGCGCATGAAGTTCAACCTCTTGCGGCAGGGCGCGGCAAGGGTGAACGCCGTCAAAACGGACGCTTTCAAGCTTGACGATTTTCTCCGCTTCGACAAAATTCTGCTTGACGCGCCTTGCAGCGGAAGCGGCACCTATGTTGCGGGCGAGAGCAAGGGATTTTCCCCGCAGCTTGCGGAAAATTGCGCGCGCGTGCAAAAAAAATTGTTGCAAAAGGGCTTGAAACTGCTCAAAAAAGGGGGAATTTTGCTCTATTCCACCTGCTCCGTTCTGAAAGAGGAGAACGAAGAGGCGGTCGGGTTCGCGCTCTCTCTGGGGGCGAAGCTGTTGCCGCTTTCCCCATTCGAGGGCCTGCCCCTCTTAAAGGGCATGGAGGGGACGCTCACGGTCTGTCCGAACGAACAATTCGAGGGTTTTTTCCTCGCCAAACTGCAAAAATAGAGGGCGGCCGCTTGGGCCGCCCTCAGTATTTTTCGGATATTTTATTTTACGATCCGCGCGCAGGCGACGGCGAGCGCGCCGGGGCCGATGTGGCAGCTCACCGAAAGAGACAGGGGATCCGAATATTTAAACGGCACCCCGGGGAACGCCTCAATCAGTTCCTGTTTGAACAGCTCCGCCTCGGCATAGTTCTCGGTATGCGCCACGGAGAGCATCATCTCGCCCCGTTTCACAAGGTCGGAAAACCGCGTTTCGAAATCGTGGCGGATCGCCTCGATCATCACGGCCTTTGCCTTTTTCAGCGTATTTACCTTTTTGAACGCGTCGAGCTTCTCGCCCTGGATCTGCAATACGGGCTTGATTTTGAGTATGGTGCCGATGAGCGCCGCCGCAGGGGTCAATCTTCCGCCCTTTTTGAGATACTTCAAGGTGTCGAGGGAGATGTAGATACTGCTGTCGAACTTGGTCTCCATGAGAACTTTTGCGATCTCGGCCGCGCTTTTGCCCTGCTTTGCAAGGGTCAAGGCGTCCTCCACGCTCGCTTTTTGGGTGATGGAGATGCGCTGGTTGTCCACGACGCACACTCTCCCGCCGTACTCTTCCGCAAGCCTTGCCGCCGTGTGGCAGGACTCGGAAAGCCCGCTCGACATCGGGATATGGACGATCTCGTCGTAGGTTTTGAGCAGTTCGTCCCAAAGCTCTTTTACCGCTTCGGGGGAGGGCTGGGACGTGGAGACGGACGCGTCTCCTTTGAGATGTTCGTAGAATTGGGGTTGGGTGAGGTCGATGTCCTCGAAGTGCTGTTCACCGTCGATGAGAAAGGGCATCGGGAGAACGGAAATTCCCAGTTTTTCCGCTTCCGCCTGCGTGATGCCGCTGTTCGAGTCGGTGACGATCCTTACGTTCGCCATATGATACTCTCCGAAATTTGTTCACTTCGTTTATGAAGTCAAGGAGATTATAGCAAAAGCGCTCCGAAAGGTCAAGAAAATTACGCAAATTTTTCCGCATTTTTTCCATGGGGTTGACAGGACCCGCGGCAAAAGGTATAATAATTGCATGTTTCGCATTGTGAAAAAACAAAAGTTGAACGATACGGTCGTCCGCATGGAGCTGGAAGCGCCGCGGATCGCGCGGAAAGCGCAGGCGGGGCAGTTCGTCATTCTCCGCGCCGATGAAAACGGGGAGCGGATCCCGCTCACGGTCGCGGGCTACGACCGCGAAAGGGGAACGGTCGAGATCGTGTTCCAGATCGTCGGCGGCGCGACGATGTGCCTCAACGCGCGGGAAGAGGGGGAATGTATCCCCGACCTCGTGGGTCCGCTCGGGAACCCCACCCCGCTTGCGGGCTTGAAAAAGGTCGCCGTCGTCGGCGGGGGCGTGGGGTGCGCCATCGCCCTGCCCGTCGCGCGGCGGCTCCAAGAACTCGGCGCCGAGGTCGTGAGCATCGTCGGCTTCCGCAGCCGCGGTCTCGTCATTTTGGAGGAAGAATTTCGGGCGTGTAGTTCGCGCTTTTTCTTCACGACGGACGACGGCAGTTATGGGGAAAAGGGCAACGTCTGCGCGCCGCTCGGCAGGCTGCTCCAAAACGAAACGTTCGACGAGGTGATCGCGGTCGGGCCGCTTGTCATGATGAAGTTCGTCGCCGCGGCAACGAAGCCGTACGGGATCAAGACGTTGGCGAGCATGAACCCGATCATGATCGACGGCACGGGCATGTGCGGCTGTTGCCGCCTTACCGTGGGGGGCGAGATGAAATTCGCCTGCGTGGACGGACCCGACTTCGACGCACATCTCGTCGATTTTGACGAGGCGATCCGCCGCTCCCGCGTCTATGCGGGGTTCGAGGCGCGCGCCCGCGAAAAACATTGTAATCTTTTGAAAAAGGGGGAAGCGGAATGAATCTTTCACCGAACAAAACGCCCATGCCCGTACAGCCGCCCGAGGAGAGGCGGAAAAACTTCGGCGAAGTGGCGCTCGGATACGGCGAAGCGCAGGCGATGGAAGAGGCGGCGCGCTGTCTTAGCTGTAAGGGCCGTCCCTGCGTGGGCGGCTGTCCCGTCGGCACCGACATCCCCGGCTTTATCGCCCTTATCAAAGAGGGAAAATTCGAAGAGGCTTACGAGACGATCTCCCGCACCTCCTGTCTGCCCGCGGTGTGCGGCAGGGTATGTCCGCAGGAGAACCAATGCGAAAAGTATTGCGTCCGCGGGAAGAAAGGGGAGCCTGTCGGCATCGGGGCTTTGGAGCGGTTTGTTGCCGATCTTCACGCTGAGCGCGGCGTTCCCGCCGAAAAACCGCAGCCGAACGGCCGCCGCGTGGCGGTGGTCGGCTCGGGTCCCGCGGGGCTTTCGTGCGCAGGGGAGCTTGCAAAGCGCGGGTATGAAGTCACCGTATTCGAGGCGCTCCACGTTGCGGGGGGCGTGCTGACTTACGGGATCCCCGAGTTCCGTCTGCCCAAGAAAATCGTCGCGCGGGAGGTGGAGGCCCTCCGCGCGCTCGGGGTGAAGATCGAGACAAACGCCGTCGCGGGAAAGACGTTCGGGATCGCGGAGCTGAAAGCCGAGGGCTTCGAGGCCGTGTTCCTCGGCACGGGCGCGGGGCTTCCCAAATTTATGGGGATCAAGGGAGAGAACGCGAAAGGCGTGTTTTCCGCCAACGAATATCTCACGCGGGTCAATCTCATGAAGGCGTACGAGGAGGGGAGCGAAACTCCCGTCTGCCGCGCGAAAAAAGCGGTGGTCGTGGGCGGCGGAAACGTCGCCATGGACGCGGCGCGCACGGCGGTCAGAATGGGGGCGGAGGTCACGGTGGTCTACCGCCGTTCGCGGGCGGAGCTTCCCGCGCGCGGGGAAGAGGTGCGGCATGCCGAAGAGGAGGGCGTTTGCTTCCGCCTGCTCGCAAACCCCACGGAGATCTTGACGGACGGAGAGGAAAATGTCATCGGGGTAAAGTGCGCGGAGATGACGCTCGGAGAGCCTGACGCTTCGGGCCGCCGCAGGCCGGTCGAAAAGGAGGGAGGGGGCTTTGTGTTGGAGGCGGACTGCGTGATCATGGCGCTCGGCACCTCCCCCAATCCGCTGTTGAAGCGCGCGGAAGAGGGGCTTTCGACGGGTCCCCGCGGGGAGATCGCCGCCGACGGCGAGGGGAGGACCTCGCTCGACGGGGTGTTTGCGGGCGGCGACGCCGTCACGGGTTCGGCGACCGTCATCCTTGCGATGGGCGCGGGAAAGCGCGCCGCGCGGGCGATCGACGAATATCTGCAAAACAAATAACGGTTGTTCCGCCCCGCGCCAAAGGCGCGGGGCGGAACTTCTAAACGGCGGGCGGCGGGCATACAGATAGAGCATGAAATTTTTCTATCGGCACAGGGCGGCGCTCGGGGCGTTCGCGCTCATGCTCGCGGTCGCGCTCACGCTCGCGGTCTGTTTTTTTGCGCTTGCGGGAACGGCGGCGGAGGCGCACCGCCTCACGGTGGTCCTCGACGCGGGCCACGGCGGGGTGGACGGCGGGGTCGTGGGAACGCAGTCGGGCGTCAAAGAGAGCGACGTCAACCTTGCGATTACCTATCTTCTCAAAGAGCGGTTTGAAGAGGCGGGGTTTGCGGTGGTACTCACGCGCAGGACGGAGGCGGGCCTCTATGGCATGGCGACGGCGGGCTATAAGCGGCGGGACATGCAGAAGCGCGCCGAGATCATCAAAAGTTCCTCTCCCGCAATCGTGATCTCGGTCCACCAGAATTTCTTTTCGCTCACTTCGCGGCGGGGGGCGCAGGTCTTTTTCAAGGAGAGTTCGGAAAGCTCTTCGACCCTCGCCTGCAACATCCAGACGGCGCTCAACGGAATGCCCGAATGCGTCAAGCGGAGCGACCCGCTCAGAGGGGACTATTTCATCCTCAACTGTTCGGACACCCCGTCGGTGATCGTGGAGTGCGGGTTTTTATCCAACCCCGAGGACGAAGCGTTGCTCCTCACCGAGAGTTATCGGCGCAAACTTGCCGAAGCGATCGTGCAAGGGGCGATCGGATTTCTCTCTTCTTCGGCAAATCTCAAAGATTTCGGTTGACTTCTCCGCGCGCGCGTGTTATAATACCGAAGATATGAGCGGCTACCGTCACACAAGGAGCTTTGCGCTCCGCTATACCGATTTCGACTTCCGGGACGAACTCAAACCCTCCGCCGTCCTTTCGCTGGCGCAGGAAGTCGCCGCGTCGAGCGCGGACGAGCTTGGGTTCGGCTACGAGGCGCTGAAAAAAAAGAATTACGGCTTTATAACGGTAAATACCTACTGTGAATTTTTCGCTCCCGCAAAACTCGGGGACGTTCTGACGGTGGAGACGTGGCCTCTCCCGCCGCGGCACGTTATTTTCGAGCGGGATTACAAAATCACAAACCAAATCGGGGAAATCGTTGCGCTGCTGGCTTCACGCTGGTGTCTCATTGATTTGCCCCGTTTTTCTATGTTGCCGCCCACGGCGCTCGGAGAAGTCCACGAACGCTGTCCCTACAATCCCGAGAAGACGATCGAAGTTCCCGATTGGCGGATCCCGAAGTTCTCGGACGGCGCGGAGTGCGGCAGGCGGATCGTCCGCCCGAGCGATTGCGACCATTATCTGCACGCGAACAACACAAAATACGCCGATTTTTTCCTCGACTGTTTCCCGATGTCGGAAAGCCGACCGATCAAGACGTTCCAAATCGGCTATAACAGACAGGCGAAAGAGGGGACGGAACTTACTTTCTTCCGCAAAGAGTTCGGAAACGGCACGGTGATGGAAGCGCGGGACGGGGAAACGCCCGTTTCGCAGTTCCGCATGACGTTCGGGGAGGACGGGGTATGAGCCGCCGTTCGGAAAAAAACGGGAAATTTTCCCGCAGCGGGAGCGTGAAATACGTCAGAACCGTAAAGATCATGCTGATCGTATTCACCGCCGCCGTGTTTCCCACGCTCATGGTTTTAACGGCGCTCGCCTGCAACATAGGGGGAACGCCGCGCGTCGTGTACTCCGTTGTTGTCGCGGCGCTCGCCGTTATCTGGTTCACCGTGTACGGTTTTTATGCCATGCGCGTTTCGATGGGAACGGTGACGGGTTTGGAGACGACCGACAAAGTCGTGCATCTTCACACCAAACGCAAGACGTTTACCTACGACGTCAAAGCGGGTTGCGTGGCCGTCAAAGTGAAAGGGAACCGCTATCTCTGCACGTTTGAAACGCAGGACTCGCGGGATAAATTCATCTTCTACCGCCATGCGCCCTTTTCCAAGTACACGGACGGACAATTTTCGGAAGAGGATATTTGCGCTTTCTGTCCC
Source organism: uncultured Clostridia bacterium (assembly GCA_947631905.1). Lineage (GTDB taxonomy): Bacteria > Bacillota > Clostridia > Christensenellales > Borkfalkiaceae > Gallimonas. The sequence continues at coordinate 16,282 of CANRND010000021.1, forward strand.
GCGTTCGCGGGCGAAGACTACGCCAAACAGAGAGGAAACAGATGAAAAGAAAGGCTTTTGTCACGCTCGAAAACGGCAAGGTGTTCGAGGGATATTCTTTCGGCGCGGAGCGGGAGACGATCGGAGAACTCGTGTTCACCACGGGAATGACGGGGTATCTCGAAACGCTCACCGATCCGAGCTATTACGGCCAGATCGTTACGCAGACCTTTCCGCTCATCGGGAACTACGGGGTGATCCCGCCCGATTTCGAGAGCCGCAAGAGCTGGGTCACCGCCTATATCGTGCGGGAAAAGTGCGACGCGCCCTCCAACTTCCGTTCCCAAGGCGCGCTCGAAGGATATTTGAAACAGCAGGGCATTCCCGCCGTTTACGGCGTGGACACCCGAGAGCTTACCCGCACGGTGCGCGAGGCGGGCGTGATGAACGCGGCGGTCTCGTATGAACCGTTCGTGGATTTCGAGGCGCTAAAAGCCTACCGCGTAAAGGACGCGGTGAAAGCCGTCACGCCCGATAAGATCGTAGAGTACGGAGAGCGGGGCGGCCCCGAAGTGGTCCTCTACGACTTCGGCGCGAAAACGAACATAGAGCGGGAGCTTGTCGCAAGGGGTTGCCATGTGACGGCCGTCCCCGCCTATTTTTCCGCGGAGGAGACGCTTGCGCTCCGCCCCGACGGGATCATGCTCGCAAACGGTCCCGGCGATCCCGCCGAGAACACGGAGATCATCGAAAACATCAAAAAACTTGCGGGGAAGAAGCCGATCTTCGGCATCTGTCTCGGACACCAGCTCTTTGCGCTTGCGATGGGCGGGCAGACGCGGAAGATGAAGTACGGCCACCGCGGCGCGAACCAGCCCGTCAAGGAACTGAAAACGGGCCGCGTGTTCATCACTTCCCAAAACCACGGCTACGAAGTCGTCTCCCGTTCGCTCAAATGCGGAGAGCTTTCCTTTGTGAACGTCAACGACGGCACCTGCGAGGGGGTGGACTATCCCGCATACAACGCGTTCACGGTGCAGTTCCACCCCGAGGCTTGCAGCGGCCCCCGCGACGCAAATTTCCTCTTTGAGAACTTTATCGGAAGAATGAAAAAATAGCAACCGCGCCCGCCCCGCGCGGCGCGCGGGGCGGGCGGACGAGATAGCCATATTCAACAAGGAACCAACATGCCGAAAAGATCAGACATCCAAAAAGTACTTGTCATCGGGTCGGGACCCATCGTCATCGGGCAGGCGGCGGAGTTCGACTACGCGGGCGCGCAGGCGTGCCGCGTCCTCAAAGACGCGGGCGTGAACGTCGTGCTTTGCAACTCCAATCCCGCCACGATCATGACGGACAAAATGCTCGCAGACGAGATCTATCTCGAACCGCTCACCGAGGACAGCTTGAAGCGCGTCATCATCAAGGAGCGTCCCGACTCCCTGCTCGCCTCCTTAGGCGGACAGACGGGGCTCACGATGGGTTGCAAGCTCGCAAAGGACGGCTTCCTCGACGAATGGGGGGTAAAGCTCATCGGCACCAATCTCGACGCAATCGACCGCGCCGAGGACCGCGAACTGTTCAAGGAGACAATGGAAAAGATCGGCCAGCCCGTCGTCCCGTCGGACATCGCCTACACGGTGGACGAGTGCGTGAACATCGCGGAAAAGCTCGGCTATCCCGTCATCGTGCGCCCCGCGTTTACGTTAGGCGGCGCGGGCGGCGGCGTTGCGTACAACGAGGAGGAACTCCGCCTCATTTCCCACAACGGCCTCATGCTTTCGCCCATCACGCAAGTCCTCATCGAGAAGTACATCGGCGGATGGAAAGAGATCGAATTTGAGGTCTTGCGGGACAGCGCGGGGAACGTTCTTACCGTCTGTTCGATGGAAAACTTCGATCCCGTCGGGGTCCACACGGGGGATTCCATCGTCATCGCGCCAGCCGTCACCCTCTCGGACAAAGAATACCAGATGCTGCGCACCGCGTCGCTCAATATCATCAGCGAACTCGGCATCGAGGGCGGGTGCAACTGCCAGTTCGCCCTGCACCCCACGAGCTTCGAATACGCGGTCATCGAAGTCAACCCGCGCGTATCGCGCTCCTCGGCGCTTGCGAGCAAGGCGACGGGCTATCCCATCGCCAAAGTTTCCACCAAGATCGCCCTCGGCTATACCCTCGACGAGATCAAAAACGACGTCACGGGCAAGACCTACGCCTGTTTCGAACCCGCGCTCGACTATGTGGTGGTAAAGCTCCCCAAATGGCCGTTCGATAAATTCCTCTACGCAGGGCGGGGGTTGGGCTCCCGCATGAAAGCGACGGGGGAAGTGATGGCGATCGGCTCCTCTTTCGAGCAGGCGATCATGAAAGCCGTCCGCGGCGCGGAGATCTCTCTCAACACATTGAACGCCCCCAAATTCGCGCATCTGGGCAGGGAAGAACTTCTTGCCGAACTGCACAAGACGACGGACGAGCGTCTGTTCGTCGTGTACGCCGCGCTCCGCGCGGGCGTTACGCCGTCCGAGATCTTCGAAATCACCAAGATCGACCGCTGGTTCCTTTATAAATTGCTCAACCTTGCGAACTACGAGCAACAGATCACGGGCAAAAAGCTCACGTGGGAAGAATATCTCACGGGCAAAAAGCTCGGTTTTCCCGACAAAGTGCTTGCAAAGCGGAGCGGCCGCCCGCTCCCGCGCCGCCGCCGCGCGACGTTCAAAATGGTGGATACCTGCGCCGCCGAGTTCAGCGCGCAGACCCCGTATTTTTACTCGACTTACGACGAGCTTTCCCACGACGAGGCGAGGCCCTTTATCGAAAAGAGCGCCGCGGAGAAGCGGAAGAGGATCGTCGTCATCGGCTCGGGTCCCATCCGCATCGGGCAGGGGATCGAGTTCGACTATTCCTCCGTCCACTGCGTGTGGACGCTGAAATCCCTCGGCTACGAGGTCATCATCATCAACAACAATCCCGAGACGGTCTCCACCGATTTCGACACGGCGGACAGGCTGTACTTCGAGCCGCTCACGCCCGAGGACGTGCAGAACGTCATCGACGCGGAAAAGCCCTACGGCGTCGTCGTCACGTTCGGCGGGCAGACGGCGATCAAGCTCTGCGGCTACCTTGCAAAAAAGGGCGTGCGCATTCTGGGAACGAGCGCCGACAGCGTGGACATGGCGGAGGACCGCGAGCGGTTCGACGAGCTGTTGGAGCGTTGCGGCATCGCCCGTCCCAAAGGCCTCACCGTCATGACGAAGCAGGAAGCTATCCGCGCCGCGGAAACGCTCGGCTATCCCGTCCTGCTCCGCCCGAGCTACGTCATCGGCGGGCAGAACATGACGATCGCGTTCACCGAGAACGACATTTCCCGCTATATGGACGTGATCCTCGCGCAAAAGATCGAAAATCCCGTGCTTTGCGATAAATATCTCATGGGGACGGAGCTGGAAGTGGACGCCATTTCGGACGGCGCGGACGTGCTGATCCCCGGGATCATGCAGCACGTGGAGCGCGCGGGGGTCCACTCGGGCGACTCCATTGCGGTCTATCCGCCCTACCATCTGAGCGACGCAATGCTTGCCCGCATCGTAGAGGTCTCCACAAAGCTCGCGCTGGAACTCAAAACAAAAGGGCTGATCAACATCCAGTATCTGATCTATCAAAATCTGCTCTATGTCATCGAAGTCAACCCGCGGGCGAGCCGCACCATTCCTTACATCTCCAAAGTGACGGGGGTTCCTATGGTGGAGCTTGCCACAAAGATCATGGTGGGGGCGAAGCTGAAAAAACTCGGCTACGGCACGGGCTTATATCCCAATTCTCCCTACGTCGCGGTGAAAGTCCCCGTATTTTCCTTTGAAAAACTCAACGACGTCAACTCCCAGCTCGGTCCCGAAATGAAGTCCACGGGCGAGGTCCTCGGCGTGGGCAAGACCATCGAGGAGGCGCTCTTCAAGGGGCTGGTTTCGGCGGGGTTCAAGATGTGCCATCCCTCGAAAGAGCGGCCCGTGGGGGTCTACTTCACGATCAACGACCAGGATAAGCCCGAGATCGTGTCCATCGCCAAAAAGTTCGCGGACCTCGGCTGCCGCCTTTATGCGACGGCGGGAACGGCGAAAGTCATCGAGGCGCTCGGCATCGACGTCACCGTCGTGGAGCGGCTGAAAGCGACCAAACAGGTTTCGGGGCTCATGGACGAGGGCAAGATCGACTATATCATCTACACGGGCAAGACGGACGTCGATTCCATTGCCGACTACATCGAATTGCACCACCACGCGGTATTGCTCGGGGTCACGGTCCTGACTTCGCTCGACACGGCGAACGCCCTCTGTGACATCATTGCGAGCAAATTCACCGAATACAACACCGAGCTTGTGGACATCAACCACCTGCGCAAGGAAAAGCTCTCGCTCGGCTTTGTCAAGATGCAGTCCTGCGGCAACGATTTCATCATGTTCGACAACACGGACGGCACGATCACCTGTCCCGAGTCCCTCGCCGTGAACTTTGTGGACAGGCACTACGGCGTCGGCGGCGACGGGATCGTCCTCATCGAGAGATCGAAGACCGCGGACGCGAAGATGCGCGTTTTCAACCGGGACGGCTCGGAGGGGCTGAACGCGGCGAACGCCATCCGCTGTACCGCAAAGTATCTCTGCGACCACGGCATGGTGAAAGGGGATACGATGACGATCGAGACGGTGAGTGGCGTCAGGAAAGTCGCGGTGTACTCTTTCGGGGGCGCGGTCACGTCGGCAAGCGTGGAACTTTTCCCCGAAGAGGGCAGGGCGAAGAAAAATTCCCGTTTCGCGCTCGCGTTGGAGCAGAGCGGCACGCCGAACGCCTTTGTCAAACTCGATGGAGGCAACCACTGCGTCATCTTCGACGAAAAGGTGGACAGCCGCGATCTGGAAGCGGACGCTCTCCTTGCGGAGGACGACAAGGCGTGGAAGTGCGATTTCGAGGCGGTGCGGGTCGTCAACCGCGTCACGGTAAAGATGCGCGCGTATGAGCAGGGCAACGGAGAAGTGTACGCGAGCGGCACGGGTGCGGCGGCGGCGGTCTACGCCTGCGTGCGCAGGGGACTGTGCGATCCCGACGCCGACGTCACCGTAAAGGTGAAAGGGGGCGACCTCATCGTGCATTGCCGCGCGGACGGTTCCGTCTTACTGACGGGCGGCATCCAAAAGATTTACGAGGGGAGGGTAGAGTTTTGATACGGGAAGCCTATTATGAGGAGAGCGCCGCCTGCGCAAGGGGCGTGAAAGAGGCGAAACTTTACACGCTGTTCAAAGTTGTCGCCATCGTGGCGTTCATCATTGCGGGATTTATCTTGTCCTTTGCCTTTACCTATGTTCCCGCCTTGATCGACTCTACCGTCGACAAAGACACGGGAACGGTGTACGTTGCGGCGCGCGTTTTTTATATCGTGAGCTATTTTGTAACGATCGCGCTCATCGCGGGCGCGGGCGTTCTGTTTTGGTTTTTGAAGAACAGGTTCAACGTCAGTTACGACTATCTTTTCGTCGAGGACGAACTGAGGATCGCCAAAGTTTTCAACGGCAAAAAGCGCAAATATCTCAAAACGTTCAAGTGCGACCAGATCTTGAAGATCGGCCGCTGCGAGAAGCCGAGCTTCGAGCGCACCTGCGCGGGGCTTTCCAAGAAGCAGATCGTCTTTCTCACGCCCAACCGCGTCGCCGCGGAGAACAAAGATTTCTATTACATTTTATATAGCTCCTCTCTCGAAAAGACGGTGAATATCGTCGAGGCGAAAGTGGAACTGATCGATTTTCTCGTCCGCGCGGCGGGCAGGAGCAAGTGGGACCCGCAATGATCTATCTCGACAATGCGGCAACGACCGCGCCCGACCGCGAAGCGTTCTTAAAAGCGGCGCAATTTTCGCAAGAACACTATCTCAATCCCTCGGCGCAGTACGGCGGCGAGGTCTCTGCCGCCCTCAAAGAGGCGCGCGGAAGTATTTTGGAAAAGATCGCCGACCCTGCGCAGTTCGAGCTTGTGTTCACCTCGGGCGGCACGGAGGCGGACAACCAGGCCCTCCTTTCTTGCGGCAGGCGCAACGCCGTCATTTCGGCGGGGGAGCATGCGGCGGTATACGAAGCGGGTTTACAGCTCAAAAGCGCGGGCGTGGAACTCCGCCTTGCGCCCATTGAAAAAGACGGCGGCGTGAACGAAGAAAAACTGCTCGCTTTGGTAGACGACAAGACGAGCCTCGTCTCCGTGGTGCATGTGAACAACGAGACGGGCGCGGTGAACGATATTTTCGGGCTTGCGCGGCGGGTAAAGGAAAAAAATCCGCGTTGCGCGTTCCACAGCGACGGCGTGCAGGCGTTCGGTAAGCTCCCCGTGCGCCTTACCAAAGACGTGGACCTCTATTCGGTGAGCGCCCACAAGATCGGCGGGTTAAAGGGAACGGGCGCGCTCATCAAACGGAAGAGCTTCGCCCTGCAACCCCTTTTGCGCGGCGGCGGGCAAGAGGGGAACTTGCGCAGCGGCACTGAGAACGTGTTGGGGATTTTAGACTTCGCCTATGCCGCGGAGAAAAAATTCAAAACGTTGGAAGCGGACGCCGCGCGTTTGCGGGTCTGCCGCGAGCGGCTCTGGCAGTCGCTCGATGAAAAGTTCTATGTAAGGTTCTCTCCCGAAAGCGGCTCGCCCTACATTCTCGCCGTTTCGGCAAGGGGGCTGAGAGGGGAAATTTTACAGCGGCTTGCCGCGGAGCGCGGGCTGATCGTGGGAACGGGGAGCGCGTGTTCCTCCAAAAAACCTTTCAGCCGCGTCCTCGAAGCGTGCGGGCATCAAAAAGAGATCTTGAACGGGGTGTTGCGTTTGAGCTTTTCCCCCGAAACGACGGAAGAGGAAACCGTCCTTGCGGCGCAGACGCTCAACGCCGTCGCCGCCGAACTCGGAGCGAGGATAGGATAATGGAAAAAGTCATCATCATCCGCTATGCGGAAATTCATCTCAAAGGCAAGAACCGCGGCTATTTCGAGCGGGTGTTTTGCGTCAATCTCGAACGCGCCATGAAAGGCTTGAAGCACGAATTGCACCGCACGAGCGGCAGGTATCTCGTCGCGGGCTTCGACGACGCGCAGACCGAGGAAATTTGCGGGCGCATTTCCCGCGTGTTCGGGGTGCATTCTTACTCGGTGGGGCTGTGCGTTCCCTACGATCTTGACAGCATTTACCGCGCGGCGCAGGAGGTCTGCCCCAAAGAGGGCAGTTTCAAAGTCGCCACCCACCGCGCAGACAAAAAATATCCCATGACGAGCATGGAACTCAGCGCGCACATCGGCGGGCGGCTTTTAGACGATTTTCCCGCGCTTCGGGTGGACGTGCATGACCCCGAGCATACCGTCTGCGTCGACATACGGGAAAACGGCACGGCGCTCGTGTTCGCCAAGTTCGAAAAGGGGGCGGGCGGCATGCCCGTCGGCACCTCGGGCAAGGGCCTGCTCCTCATCTCGGGCGGGATCGATTCCCCCGTAGCGGGCTACATGATGGCGAAGCGGGGGATGAACGTGGAGCTTTTGCACTTCCACAGCTATCCCTACACCAACGACGGGGCGAAAGAAAAGGTGAAAGAGCTGGCGCGCCTTTTGTCCCGCTACTCCGTTTCGGGAAAACTCACGACCCTCAACGTGGCGCACATCCAGGAGGAGATCCACGCAAAGTGCGCCGCCGAACTCAACGTCACCCTTTTGCGGCGGTTCATGTTCCGCCTCGCGGAAAAAGTCGCAAGGGAGATGAACGCAAAGTGTCTCATCACGGGCGAGAGTTTGGGGCAGGTCGCAAGCCAGACGATCGAGGGCATCACCTCGTCCAACGCCGTGGTGTCTCTTCCCGTTCTGCGCCCCCTCATCGGGTTCGATAAGGACGAGATCGTGCTTGTCGCAAAAAAAATCGGCACATTCGAAACCTCGGTTTTGCCCTACGAGGACTGCTGTACCGTCTTTTTGCCCGACTTCCCCGCCATCAAACCCAAGCTCTCCTTTATCGAAGAAGAGGAGAAAAAGCTCGACGTAGAGGCGCTCATGCGCGAGGCGCTCGCAAGCAAAGAAGTGTTCGCGCTCTGAATTATTCCCACCAATCGTCGGGAAGTTCTTTGCTTTCCCCGATGTGGACGGAGGGGAGAGTGACCGTTTCTCCCGCAATGCCGCAATAGTAAGGCGTTACCGAATAGACATAGTTTTTCCCGCCGCAGACGGAGTTGTCGAACAGCTCCCTGCGGTATTTTCCTTTATAAACGGTGATAATTTGATCTCCACATTGTCTTTTTACCTCGTAATCATAGTATTCTGTCTGACATAGTACTATCTTTACGGAGCCGTTTACCACCGAGATCTCGGGTTTTTGGATCTTCGGGCGGGAAAATTTTTCGCTCGTGCCTTCGGGGAGCGCGCTTCTCCTGAACAGCTCTTTTAAGGAGAGATACTCGGGCGCGAGGGGGTCTGCAAGGAGCATGCGGTGGTTCTTGTCGTATTCTTCCTTGTCGAGGAGCGCGGCGGCCACCCCGTCGCAACGGGCAAAGGGAGCGGGGGCGCACTCCGAATAGACGGCTTTCAGCACTCTGAGCGCGATGTCCGCGGGCAGTCCGCCGCCCGTGGCTTTTACGGGGGAATTGTCGCGGTTGCCGAGCCACACGCCAACGGTATCCTCCGAGGTGTAGGCGATGGTGTATGCGTCCGTGTTGCCCGCGTCCGTTCCGCCCGTTCCCGTCTTTGCCGCAACTTCAAAGGGGAGAGATTTGAGTTTTTTCGCCGTACCCTCGCGGGCGGCCGTCATCAGCATGTCGTTGATGAGATAGGCGGCGTCCTCGGAAAACACCCGCCTGTCAAGTTCTTTTGCTTGACAATTTTCACGGGTGTAAAGTAATTTTCCTTGACAGTCCTCTGCTTTTTCGATGAAATGCGCGGGAGAATATGCGCCGCCGCGGGCAAACGTCGCGTAGCCGTCCACGAGCGAGAGCAGGGAATAGCCCTCTTTCATGCCGCCGAGCGCAAGCGCAAGCGTTCTGTCTTCCTGCGGCACGGGCAGGTTCATCTTTCCGAGATATTCCGCCGCGCGGTCCACCCCCAAAGAATTGAGTATTTTTACCGCGGGTACGTTCACACTGCGGGAGAGGGCGTACCTCACGCTCATGTAGCCGCCGTACTTTCCGCCGAAGTCCGAGGGGGAGTAGCCGCCGAAATCCGTCTTTTCGTCGAGAATGGGGGTGGCGGGGGAAATGAGGTTCTCTTCGAGCGCGGGGGCATAGACCGCGAGCGGCTTTATAGTGGAGGCGGGGAGCCGCTTCAATATGCCGCAGGTGGAATAGAACGCCTTTACGCCGCCGTCCGCTCCCCGCACCGCGGCGCAGAAGTCGGAATCCGTCTCTTGCGATTCGAGAAGTTTTTGCAGAGCGGGATCGAGTGCGGTGTATACGCGGAGTTTGTCTCCCGACCGCGCGTCGGGGAAAATCGAGGAAAGTTCCTCGAACACGGGCGCGAGATAGGCGCTCTGCCTGCTCTCGTGCGGCGCGGCGGGGAGGGGTTCCTCCTGCGCCTTTTTGGCCTCTTCCCGGGAGAGATAGCCCTGCTCTTGCATGAGCGAGAGGACGAAATTGCGGCGCGCAAGGCACTTTTCCGCGTCGCGGAAGGGAGAATAGCGGTTGGGCGATTTTACGAGTGCGGCGAGCGTGGCGCTCTCGGCGGGCGTCAGATCGGAAGCGGGCTTCCCGAAATAAAATTGCGCGGCGTTTTCCACGCCGAACGCGCTGTGTCCGAAGTAGATCGAGTTGAGATAGAGTTCGAGAATTTCCTGTTTGGAAAAATTCTTTTCGAGCGCGCGGGCGAGTTTGATCTCTTTGAGCTTGCGCTTGATGGTCTTTTCCCCCGAGAGATGGGTGTTTTTCACGAGTTGCTGGGAAATGGTAGAGGCCCCCTCGCGGAAAGAAAAGGACGTCACGTTTTTGAGCGCCGCTTTCATCATGCGCTTGTAGTCAAGCCCGCGGTGGGAATAAAAGCGCTTGTCCTCCACCGCAACAAAGGCGTTCGGCAGGTATTCGGGCAATTCGGAGAGGGACGCGGCGCTTTTCTGCGCCGTCTCGATCTCGTCCCCGTTGCGGTCGAACACGAGAATGCAGTTCTCGTTGAGCGAAAGTTTCTGCATGTCGAGCCTTTCGCCCGCCGTCACCGCAACGCAGTAGACGAAGAAAGCGAGAAAGAGCGCGAGGACGGCGCTCAATATGATAAGAACGATCTTAACGGCACGGTTCATCGGTTACAGTATCCGTAACTTGCGAAAAATTTTGCAAAACCGCCCCGAGATGTTGAAATTTTTTGTCGGTTATGTTATAATGTAAAAGGAAAATTTTGTCTTGGAGCGCAAAGTGACATATGACATTGCGGGAAATGGTATCCGAATGTAACAAAATCGTCTTTTTCGGCGGGGCGGGGGTGTCCACGGAGAGCGGGATCCCCGATTTCCGCTCCGAGGATGGACTATACCGCCAAAAATACGACGTCTCGCCCGAGACGATGCTTTCGAGCGATTATTTCTATACGCACACCGAGGAGTTTTACCGCTTTTATCGGGATAAGATGCTCCCTTTGGAGGCGCAACCCAACGCGGCGCACAAAAAACTCGCGGAGTGGGAGCGGGAGGGCAAGCTGCTCGCGGTCGTCACGCAGAACATCGACGGGCTTCACCAAAAGGCGGGAAGCAAGCGGGTGTATGAACTGCACGGGAGCGTGCATCGCAACACCTGCCTCTCCTGCGGTAAGAAGTTTTCGGCGGAGTACGTCGCAAGGGGAAAGGGCATTCCCCGTTGCGATTGCGGCGGCGTTATCAAACCCGACGTGGTACTCTACGGCGAAATGCTCGACGACGACACCGTGAACGGCGCGGTAAAGGCCATCGGCCGTGCGGACATGCTCATCGTGGCGGGGACCTCTCTCACCGTGTATCCCGCGGCGGGGCTGGTGGACTATTTCCGCGGGAAGTATCTCGTCCTCATCAACCGCGACGTGACCCCGCTGGACGGGCGTTGCGACCTCGTTCTGCACGAAAAAGTGGGCGAAGTGTTCGGGAAGTTGTAAGGATCAAATGCGGTAGAGACCCATTCGACTTCACTTCGTTCCGCTCAGGGTGACGTGATTTCAGAAAGGCGATTGATCTGCTTGAAAAATTTCGAAAATCTTATGAACTATCATATTGTGACATACGGATGTCAGATGAACATCCATGAATCGGAAAAGATCGCGGGGATCCTCAAAGAAAAGGGATACGGGACCGAAAGCCCCATCGAAGAGGCGGACATCATCGTGTTCAATACCTGCTGTATCCGCGAAAACGCCGAAAACCACGCGTTCGGCAACATCGGCGCGCTCAAACAGTTGAAGCGCGAAAAGAAGAACCTCATCATCGCCGTGGGCGGCTGTATGGCGCAGGAAGAGGGGAAAGCCCAAATTTTGCGGCAGAAATTTCCCTTTATCGACCTCGTGTTCGGCACGCATAATTTAAGCGAACTCGGCGACCTCATCGACCGCCGCCGCGCAAGGCGCAAGGCGATCGTCTCGCTCAGAGAGGAGCGCGGGGAGACGGAGGCCGGGATCGAGCCTGTGCGCACGAGCTACCCCGGCGCATGGGTGAACATCACTTACGGCTGCAACAACTTCTGCTCCTACTGCATCGTACCCTATGTGCGGGGCAGGGAGCGTTCGAGAAAGGCGGAGGACGTTTTGCGCGAAGTCCGTTCTCTCGTTGCGGAGGGCTTCCGCGAGATCACCTTGCTCGGGCAGAACGTCAACTCCTACAACAGCGACGGGCAGGGGGGCATGAGTTTTCCCGAGCTTTTGGACGCGGTCGCATCCGTCGAGGGCAAGTTCCGCGTGCGGTTTATGACTTCGCACCCCAAGGACTTCTCCGAGGAACTCGCCCGCGTGATGAAAAAACACGAGAAAATTTGCAATTTGCTCCATTTGCCCGCGCAGTCGGGGAGCAACCGCATCTTAAATTTAATGAACAGACGGTATACCCGCGAGAAATATCTCTCCGAGATCGCCATGCTCCGTTCGATCATCCCCGATTGCCCCGTAACGACCGACCTCATCGTGGGCTTTCCCACCGAGACGGAAGAGGAGTTCGAAGAGACTTTATCCCTTGTCAAAGAGGCGAACTTCGCTTCGGCGTTTACGTTCGTCTATTCCCCGCGCACGGGAACGAAAGCGGCGGAGATGGAGGGGCAGATCCCCGAAGAGGTGAGTAAGGAACGCATTATGCGGCTGGTGGCGCAGGTCAACGAGAATACGCGCAACCTCTCGGCAACCTTTGTGGGAAAGACGACGGAGATCCTCTGCGAGGACTACGACGAGAAGAAAGGCCTCTATCTCGGGCGCAACGAGGCGGGGCGGATGGGATATTTTGCGAGCGAAAGGAATTTGATCGGCGAGTTCGTAGAACTCAAAGTGGAGCGCGCCAACGGCGTTTCGCTGTTCGGAGAACTTGTGGAGAAATCATAAGGAACGGGGCGGGAAAAGCCCGTTGCGATTCCGATTTGTCATTTCGACCGCCCGCTGTTCTGTTTATTCAAAGGGCGGCACGAGCCGCAGGCGAAGTACCGAAGCGAATTTTTCTTTTTGTCATTTCGACTAAGCCGCGATAGCGGCGCGTGGAGAAATCTCAACATTATTTGGCTCCCGAAAAAGATTGCAAAGCAAGATTTTTCGGGAAGAGGAGCCACCGCACGCAAAAGGAGCTTTTCGTAAAGAAAAGCGTGAAAAGCGTGCGTGCGGCGACGAGCGGTAGAGATGTCTCCACTACGGTCGACATGACATTTTAGAATATGTGCGCGAGCAAAACCACGCTGTTTTATCCCACAAAAATACTTCGTCTTTTTGTGGGAACCCTATGCGCTGCGCACACAATTTGCCGCATACTTACGGCTTATTGTCTGACAAGGCGAATGAGAGGAAAAGTAAGTTAAGACAAAAGAAAAAGTTTCCTCACGGAAAAAGATTTTGCGTAAGCAAAAGATTTTTCGTGAATATAAAACGTGAAAATTTAAGGAGTGAATATGGCTCTCTCTCCCATGATGGAATTTTGGAAAAAAGTAAAGGCGAAGTACCCCGATTGCATCGTCTTTTTTCGGCTCGGGGACTTCTATGAGATGTTCTTCGAGGACGCCGTAAAGGCTTCGAAGATCCTCGACCTCACCCTCACGGGGCGGGATTGCGGCTTGCCCCAGCGCGCGCCCATGTGCGGCGTTCCCTATCATGCCGTGGACGGCTACCTCAACAAACTCGTGGAGGCGGGGGAGCGGGTTGCGATCTGCGAACAGCTCTCCGACCCCAAAGCGAGTAAGGGCATGGTGGACCGCGACGTCATCCGCGTGGTTTCGGCGGGGACCGTCATTGAGGACAATTTTCTCGACGCGCGCAAAAATAACTACGTCGCCTGTTGCGTAAAAGAGGGAGAGAAGTTTTCTTTCGCCTATACCGACATCACAACGGGGGAATTTTGCGTTTCCGAGACGGAGAGCGCCGAAAAATTGCTCGCCGCGCTCGTCAACCTCTCGGTCGCAGAAGTCATCTGCAACGAGGAGTTGCTCTTTGCGGTAAAGGGAAGCCCCGAACTCGAACGCGGCGTTTTGCCCAAATTTTCCTGCTATTTGCCGTGGGCGTTCCAGCTCCCGCAGGCGGAAAAACAGCTCAAAGAGCAATTCTCCGCCGCCTCGTTGGAGGCGATCGGGCTGAGCGGAAAGCCGCTCTGCGCGGTCGCGGCGGGGGCGCTTCTCGCCTATCTGAGCGACACCCAGAAGCGCGCGCTTGCCAATATCAACCGGCTCCGCATTCTGTCGGAGGGCGGACATATGACCCTTGATCCCGTCGCCGTGCGCAACCTCGAACTGCTCAAAAACAGCGCGGAGGGGAAGCGGTACGGCTCCCTTTTGTGGCTCCTTGACAAGACGCAGACGGGCATGGGCGCGCGCGAGCTGTCGGGCATGCTCCTGACGCCGCTCCTCGACAAGAAAGAGATTGACCGCCGCCTCGAAGCGGTGGACGAACTGTACCGCGCCACCGTGATCCGCATGGGGCTTGCGGACATGCTCTCGGGCATGCGGGACATCGAGCGGCTCGCGGGGCGCATCTCGAACGGCAACTTACAGCCGCGCGACTGCGTCGCTTTGAGCAAGTCGCTTGCCGTCGTTCCCAACATCAAATTCCAGCTTTCGGGCTTTCATGCGGGGCTTCTGCACGACGTTTGTGAGGACCTCGTCGACCCGAAAGAGATCTGCTCCCTGCTCGACCGCGCGATCAAGGAGGACGCGGGGATGTTGCGCGACGGCGATTATATCCGCGAGGGGTATAACGGCGAACTCGACGAACTGAGGAATATCAAAAAGAACAGCACGCAACTTCTCGCCGAGCTGGAAACGCGCGAGCGCGAATCGACGGGCATCCGCACCTTAAAGGTGGGCTATAACCGCGTGTTCGGCTACTACATCGAGGTGAGCAACTCGTTCAAGGACAAGGTCCCTTACTCCTATATCCGCCGCCAGACGTTGGCGAACGGGGAGAGGTACATCACCGAGGAATTGAAACAGCTCGAAGAAAAGATTCTCGGGAGCGACGAAAAGGCGCAACGGCTCGAAGCGAGCCTCTATGAGGAACTCTACGGGATCCTCTCCCGCAACATCAAACTCTTCCAGCGCATTTCCGACGCGGTCGGCATGCTCGACTGTCTCAACTCCTTTGCGACCGTCGCCAAAGAGAACAAATATTGCCGCCCCGAGATTGCGGAGGACGGCGCTCTCGAAATCGAAGAGGGGAGACACCCCGTTGTCGAGGCGCTCTCCCGCGAACGGTTTGTTCCCAACGATTGCCGTCTCGACGGCGGGGATGACCGCACGATGATCATCACAGGCCCCAACATGGCGGGCAAAAGCACCTATCTGAGGCAGGTGGCGCTCATCGTACTCATGGCGCACGTCGGCTGTTTCGTTCCCGCAAAGCGGGCGCGGGTCCCCTTGTGCGACCGCGTTTTTACCCGCATCGGCGCGAGCGACAACCTCATCTACGACCGCTCCACGTTCATGGTCGAGATGACGGAAGTCGCAAACATCCTGCGCAACGCGAGCAAGCGGAGCCTGCTCATTCTCGACGAGGTGGGGCGGGGAACAAGCACGTTCGACGGCCTCTCCATTGCGTGGTCGGTCATCGAATATCTCACGGATAAAGTGCGCGCCAAAACGCTGTTCGCCACGCACTACCACGAGCTGACCGAACTCGAAGGAACGCTCGAAGGGGTGAAGAACTATAAGATCACCGTGCGCGAAGTAAACGGAAGCGTGGTATTTTTGCGCAAGATCGTGCGGGGCGGGGCTTCCCGTTCGTTCGGCGTAGAGGTCGCCTCGCTCGCGGGCGTACCCGAAGAAGTCACTTCCCGCGCCAAAAAAATACTCAAAAATCTCGAAAAGAGCGACGCCGCGCGGCGGCGGGAGCTTCCCGAAGAAGCGCCCGAAGAAAGGTCCGAAGAAGCCCCTTCGATCGCGGAAGAGCTGAAAGAACTCAATCTCGATCTGCTCACGCCCATGCAGGCGCTCGCCATTCTTTCGGAGTGGAAGGAGAAACTCAAATGATCCATATTCTCACGCCCGACGTCTACAACCGCATTGCCGCGGGCGAAGTGGTAGACAGACCCTATTCCGTCGTAAAGGAACTCACGGAGAACGCCATCGACGCAGGCGCGACGGAGATCGAAATCGAGATCGAGGGCGGCGGCAAAAAGCGCATCCGCGTGACGGACAACGGTTGCGGCATCGAAAAAAGCGACTTAAAAAACGCCTTTTTGCCCCATGCGACGAGCAAGTTGCAGTCGGCGGAGGACCTGATGTCCATAGCGACCCTCGGGTTCCGCGGCGAGGCGATCGCATCCATCGCGTCTGTCTCCAAAACGGAGATCGTCTCCAAAACCGCAGAGGGAGAGGCGTGGAGCCTACAATCCGACGGCGGAAAAATGGGGGAGATCGTTCCCGCGGCGGGCGCGAACGGCACCTGCGTCACGGTGGACGAACTCTTTTTCAATACTCCCGCGCGGCTCAAATTCTTAAAGAGCGATATAAGCGAGGAGGGAGACGTCACGAACATGGTCGCCCGCTTCATTCTCTCCCGCCCCGAAATTTCTTTTACCTATCTCGTCAACGGCAAGGTGCGTTACCGCTCGTTCGGGGACGGGCTGAAAAGCGCGATCGCCGCCGTGTACGGCGCGGGCGTTCTCGAACGGTGTATCGAGATCAACGCCGACAAGCACGGGATCGTTCTGCGCGGCTTCCTCGGGGACCGCAATTTTTCCAAACCCAACCGGAGCTACCAGAGCTTATTCGTCAACGGCAGATATGTCGTCAACCAAACGGTGTCGCTCGCCGTCGCCAACGCCTATAAAAATTATCTCATGACGAGGCAGTATCCCTTTTATGTGCTGTTTTTGGACCTGCCGAGCGAGATCGTGGACGTGAACGTCCACCCCAACAAGGCCGACGTGCGCTTTGCGGACAACCGCATCGTCTACGGCTGTGTGTATTCCGTCGTCTCCGCGGTTCTCGACGGCAGTTCGGGCGCGCTCGAATATACGGTGGGAAGCGCGTTTCCCGCCGAAGTCAGGAGTACGTTTCCGAACCCTTGCCCGCCTTCCGAAGAGGCGCAAAAGGCCGAGAACGAGGGGACGGCGCTCGGAAACACGTTCCGAAACGCGCCCCAAAAAGCTCCCGCCATGTCCTATGCCGAGGCGAAAAAGGAGTTGCAATTCGACGTATCTCCCATTGCAAAGCCCTCGGTGATCCCGTACCGCGAGCCGCAACCCGCCGTTTTGGAAGTGCGCGCGCCGCAGCCGCAGGAGACGGACTACTTCGAGGAGAACCGCCGCACGCTCTTGGAGCGCGGAAAGGCGAAACAGGACAAGATCGATCCCGCCTCCCTCGAATTTAAGGGGGAGCTGTTCCGCACCTACCTCATCTATGAATCGGGCGATGAGGTCTATCTCGTGGACCAGCACGCCGCGCACGAGCGCATTCTCTACGACAGGTTGCGGGAAAAGTGCGAAAACCGCGCGCCCGTTTCCCAACCCATGCTGCTGCCCTTCATTCTCCACACAAACGGGCAGGAATTTGCGTTTTTGCTCAAAAATTTGGACATTCTCCGCTCGTTCGGGTTCGAGATCGAGGACTTCGGCGGAGACAGCTTCAAAGTTTCGGCGGTCCCCGCGGACCTCTACGGCATGGATCTTGAAGATTTCTTTGCCGAGGCGCTCTCCTCGATGGACACGCTTCGCGCCATCAAGCTCCCCGAGCTCCTCAAAGACCGCCTCGCCTCGATGGCATGCAAGGCGGCGGTCAAGGGTGGCGAAAAGCTCACCGACGGGGAAGTGCGGGAGCTTCTCAAAGAGATGGAGGGGGACATGGGCATAAAGTGTCCGCACGGACGTCCCGCCTGCGTGAAAGTGCGCAAAAGCGAGCTGGAAAAGCTCTTTAAGAGGATCGTATGAAACTCCTCGCGGTGTGCGGGGCGACCGCAACGGGCAAAACGGCGCTCGCCGTGGAGTGCGCCAAACGCATAAACGGCGAGATCGTCTCTTGCGACGCCCTGCTAATATATAAAAGATTGAACATCGGGACAGCCAAGCCCACGCAAGAGGAGCGGGGCGGCATTCCGCATTATATGATCGACGTTGCCGAGCCGACGGAAAAATTTTCCGTGAGCGACTTCGAGCGGCTCGCGCTCCCCGCCGTAGAGGACATTCTCTCCCGCGGAAAAGTTCCCATTCTCTGCGGCGGAACGGGGTTTTATATGAACGCCGTTCTCTATCAAAGCGGGTTCGGGCTGACCCCCGCCTCGGAGGAGGTCCGACAAAAGTACGAAAAACTCGAACGGGAAGAGGGGAGGGCGGCGCTCCACAGGCGGCTCGAAGAGGTCGATCCCGAGAGCGCGGCGCTGCTCCATGAGAACGACGTGAAGCGGGTGGTGCGCGCGCTCGAAATTTACGAGCTGACGGGCAGAAAAAAGTCCGAACAAAAGGACGAGGCTAAGGCGCGCTATCCCTTTGAAGCGGTCGCGTTTGATTTCCCGCGCGATGTTTTATACGAGCGCATCGGGCGGCGCGTGGACCGCATGCTCGAAGAGGGGCTGGTGGAAGAAGTGCGCGCGCTCCTTGAAAGCGGCGTTCCCGAAAACGCGCAGTGCATGCAGGGGATCGGCTATAAAGAAGTGGTCGAATATTTGAAAAACGGCGGTTTGCATAGTACTATGTCAGACATAATCAAGCAAAATACGCGCAATTACGCCAAACGACAGCTCACTTTTTTCAAAAAAATGCAAAATCTACATTGGCTCGCGCCCGAACCCATAGAGCGCGCGGCCGAAGAGGTGTGTAAAATTTATGACGGCAGATGAGAGAATTTCGGCGCAGGAGCGTCGGCTTGCGGAGCAGTTTGCCCGCGTAGACGAGACCGCGCTCTTCAACCAGGAAAAGGTGTTGAACGCGTTCAAGGAGGAGCGCGTCGCGCTCAGGCATTTCAATCCCTCCACGGGCTACGGCTACGGCGACGAGGGGAGGGAAACGCTCGGGCGGGTGTATGCGCGCGCGTTCGGCGCGGAGCGGGCGATCGTATCTCCCGCGCTTCTTTCGGGAACGCACGCGCTCACGGTGGCGCTCTTCGGGGTACTCCGCCCGCACGACCGCATTCTGTTTTTGACGGGGACCCCCTACGATACCATCCGCGGGGTGATCTGGGGGACGGGCAACGGGTCGCTCAAAGATTTCGGCGTGGAGTCCGATGTTTCGGAGCTTTTGCCAAGCGGCAAGCCCGACTATGCGCGGGCGGAGAAGCTGCTCGCGGAAAAGGAATATAAAATGGTGTATATCCAGCGTTCGCGCGGATACGAACTGCGCGACGCGTTCACGGTGGGCGAGATCGGGGAAATGTGCGCCTTTTTGCGGGGGCATGGCTTCCGCGGCTGTATCTTTGTGGACAACTGCTACGGCGAATTTGTCGAGAAGCGGGAGCCGACCGAAGCCGGCGCGGACCTCATCGTCGGTTCGCTCATCAAAAACCCCGGAGGCGGGCTTGCGCCCACGGGCGGGTACATTGCGGGTAGCGCGGCCTATGTGCAACTGTGCGAAAACCGCCTCACCGCGCCCTCGGTGGGCGGGGAGATCGGCTCCTACGCCTACGGGTATCAGCCGTTCTACCAGGGATTTTTCCTCGCGCCGCATGTCGTCGCGCAGGCGGTCAAGGGCGGGCTTCTCATCGGCGGGTGTATGGAGTCGCTCGGCTACGAAAACTTCCCCAAACTCGATAAACTTCCCGCCGACATCACCCGCGCCATCCGCTTCCGCACGGAAAAGGAACTGACGGCTTTCATCCAGTCGGTGCAGGACGTCTCCCCCGTGGATTCCTTTGTGAAGTTGGAGGCATGGGATATGCCGGGTTACGATTGCAAGGTGATCATGGCGGCAGGGACGTTTGTGGCGGGCGCGAGCATCGAACTGAGCGCCGACGCGCCCATCCGCGAGCCGTTCACCGCCTATTTCCAGGGGGGGCTCACGTACGAACACTGCAAACTCGCCTGCCGCGAGATCTTGAAGAAATTGGCGTAACAAAAGCGCGGCGGTCTTTCGTTCCAGACAGGCGCGAAAAGACCTTTGTTTCAAACGGGGGCTTTCGTTTCAAACGGGCGCGGCGCGGGTATATCCTATCCGTAGGCGAAATCCGCCAAAGGAGCATTATGAACGATTTGTTTACGGACGAGATCGTGAGAGCGGAGAACTTGAAAAAGACGTTTACGCTCTCCCGCAAGCAACAGCGGGTGGAAAAGACGACCTCTACGCGCAAGGTCGCGGTGGACGGGCTGTCCTTTTCGGCTTACCGCGGGGAAATTTTCGGCTTGCTGGGACCCAACGGCGCGGGCAAAACGACCACCCTCCGCATGCTTTCCACGCTCATCAAACCCGACGAGGGAGACGCGTACATCATGGGGCATTCCGTGCTAAAAGACCCGCAGAAAGTGCGCGACTGCATCGGCTTTTTAACGAGCGAACTCAAACTCGAAGGGTTCTTCACCCCCGATTATCTCTTCGACTTTTTCGGCGCGATGCACGGCGTGGAGAAAACAGTCCTTGCCTCGCGCAAAAAAGAGCTGTTCGGGCGCTTCGGCATCGGCGCTTTTTCGCAGGTGAAAGTGAGCGACCTCTCCACGGGCATGAAACAGAAAGTTTCGCTCGTCATTTCCATCGTACACGATCCCGACGTCGTCATCTTCGACGAGCCGACGAACGGGCTGGACGTGCTTACCGCAAAAGTCGTCACCGACTTTTTGGGGGAACTCAAAAATATGGGCAAGAGCATTCTGCTCTCCACGCACATCTTTTCGCTCGTGGAAAAGCTGTGCGACAGGGTGGGCGTTATCATCGACGGCAAAATGGCGGAATGCGGCGCGCTCTCCGACCTGTGCGGGGGCAAGAGCCTCGAAGAGAGATTTTTTGAAATTTACAGAGGGATCAAGGGGGATATTTTATGAAACTTCTCGCCCTCATGAAGAAAGAATTTCACCGCTTTTTCCACGACCCGCGGCTGATCGTCACCATACTTCTCCCCGGGATCGTGATCTTTCTCCTGTACAACGTCATCGGCTCTCTCGTCAACACGCAGGAAAAATACGATTATAAGGTGTATGTGGCGGGGGACGCGGCCTATGCGCAGGTCATTAAGGCCGCGGTGGAGGCGGACGGAAGCGGTTCCACGGTGGAGCTGGTCTTTGCCGCGGAAGAGGAGGGCAAGGCTGCCGTGCAAAAGGGCGAAGCGAGCGCGCTCCTCGTCTTTTCGGAGAACTTTACGCCTGCCGCGGGAAGTTCCGTGCAGATCTGGTACGGCGGTTCGGACGAGAGCCTCTCCTTTTATAACCTCGCTACCGCCGTGTTGCAGGGCATTGCGCAGGCGAATACGTTCTCCGTGGAGGGGCATTCTTTCGAACCCGAGGAAAATTTTGCGAAGATGTTCATTGCGGGCCTGCTCCCGTTCCTCGTCGTCACTTTCGTGTTCTCGGCGTGCATGTCCGTCACGCTCGAATCGGTGGCGGGGGAAAAGGAGAGGGGAACGCTTGCGACCATTCTTGCGACCTCGGTGAAGCGCTCGCATATCGCGCTCGGGAAAGTGATCCCGCTGAGCTGTATTTCCGCGATCGGCGCGGCTTCGAGCTTCTGCGGCGTGGTGTTCTCCCTGCCCAAACTCATGGGCGCCGACCTTACCGTTCTCGGCGGCTACGGGTTCGGCAGTTATGTGCTATTGTTTTTGCTGATATTGAGCTTTGTGCCGCTCATCGTGTCCGCGATCGCTACCGTATCCACCCTCTCGCGGTCGGTGAAAGAGGCCTCGGGCTATACGAGCGTGGTGATGATCCTCGTCATGCTCGTATCCATCGTGTCGATGGTCGTGACGCAGATGGGGGACTGGGTGATCGCGGTCCCTGTTCTCAACGCCGTTGTCTTTATGGGGAAGATCCTCGGCGGCGAACTTGCCGTCTGGCAGTCGCTCGCCTCCGTAGCGGCAAACCTTGTTTATACCGTGCTTCTCGTATGGCTGATTTCCCGCATGCTTTCCAGCGAACGCGTGATGTTCGGGAAATAATTTGCGGAAACAAATAGAAAAACAGATGTTAGCATAGTATTATGCGTGACATAATATACCCAAAAGGAGAAATATGGAAGCGATTTTGCAGTGCAAAGAGCTGTATCACAAATACGGCAACAATCCTGCGCTCCTCGCCGTCAACCTCAACGTGGAGCAGGGCGGGATCGTGGGGCTTCTCGGACCGAACGGAAGCGGAAAGACGACCCTCATCAAACTTGCGATGGGCATGTTGCAGCCGTCGAGCGGGGAGATCCTCGTAGACGGCAAACGGCCTTGTCCCGAAACGAAAGCGGTGACCGCCTATCTTCCCGACGCAAACTATCTGAGCAAGTGGATGCGGGTCGAACAGCAGGTGGACTATTACGCCGATTTCTTTGCGGATTTCGACCGCGATAAGGCGGTCGGCATGCTCTCGCGGCTCGGGATAGGACTCAACCAAAAGATAAAGACCCTTTCCAAAGGCAACCAGGAAAAGCTCGGGCTGATCCTCACGATGTCGCGGCGGGCAAAGCTGTATATCCTCGACGAGCCGATCGCGGGGGTCGATCCCGCCGCGCGCGACTTCATCCTCGACACCATTCTCTCCAATAAGCCGCAGGACGCGACGATCTTTCTCTGCACCCACCTCATCTGGGACGTGCAGAACATTCTCACGCACGCGATCTTTTTGAACTACGGACGGGTCGTTCTCGACTCGCCCGTAAAGGAGCTGTGCGAGCGGGAGGGTAAGAATCTCAACGACATTTTCAGGGAGGTGTTCAGATGGTAGGCAAGCTCATGAAGTATGAGCTGCGGGCGATCATGCGCGTGTTGATGTGGTTTATGATCGCGGTCGCGCTCCTCAGCATAGCCGCCCGCGGGGTGTTTGAACTGCAAAATGCCTACGGCGCGGCGGATAACGGAAGATGGGTGGTATGGAGGGTGCTTTCCTCTTATTCCACCGCGTCGTTCTGGTTCTGTTCGCTCGTGGCGCTCTCGGTGGCGGGAACGGTGATGTGCCTCGTGCGCTACTTTAAGAGCCTCTTTACGGGGGAGGGCTACATGACGTTCTCCCTGCCCGTCACACCCACGCAGCTGCTTGTTGCGAAATTTCTCTCCGCGCTCGTCGTTACGGTCGCATGCGAGGCGGAGATCGTTTTGAGCATATTCATCGCATTGCCGACGCAAGCCGCCGCATCCCTGATGGGGGAGCTGTTCTCTTCGATCTTTCCGCAAATTTCCGCGTTTTTTGCCTCCGAACCGCTTTTGGCAGCGGAACTTGCCGTCCTTTTCGTCGTTCTGATCCCCGCGGGGCCGGTGTATCTCTTTCTCATCGCAAGCATCGGGCAACTCTTTACAAAGGGCAGGGTGATCATCACGATCGGGCTTTACTACGGCGCGTCCTTTGCGCTCTCCCTTCTTTTGTCCATCTTCCTCGTCCCGATCGTACAGCTCGGGGTCCTGTCGGGACACCTCGTGATGTGGCTGTTCATCCTCGGTATTGCGGCTTTCGACGTAGGGGGCTTCTTCGCCATCCGCTATATTTTGTCCCGCAAGGTCAATCT
>CANRND010000022.1 GCA_947631905.1 uncultured Clostridia bacterium
GGCTTAGGCGTGTGCCTGTCTCGCGCCGCGAAGCGGCGCGCTTGTTTTCAAGACAGGCACACGCCTAAAAACCATTTTGTTTGAAGTTAACGATTAATGGCGACTTAATTTTTATTTATTTTAATACAAACACTTGCAATTCTATAACAATTATGGTATCATATAAATAACTAATAATTAGTCTTGAGGAAATACAAATGACGGGAAAGAATTTGAGGCTAAACAGATTAACTCGCAATGGGAAAATGCTTTGTGTGCCATTAGACCATGGTATCACTATAAGCAATATTGGTCATTTAGACAAATTTCAAGAAATGGTTTCCACAATAGTTGATGCTGGCGCATCAGCAATCATTGTTCATAAGGGTATGGTAAGGTTCTTACCAGAATTAAAAAATACAGGTCTAATTGTACATTTATCTGCAAGCACATCACAATTTACGCCAGTTCATAAGGTGTTAGTTTGTGATGTCGAAGAGGCTATAAGCTTAGGTGCTGATGCTGTATCCGTTCATGTTAACTTGGGTAATAAATATGAAAAGCAAATGCTACAAGATCTATCAAAAGTTAGCAGGGATTGTGAAAAATTTGGTGTACCTCTTTTTGCAATGATGTATATAAGAGACGATGAAAATATTGATATAAGTACACCAGAAGCTGCAAAACATTCTGTACGGATTGCAGCTGAACTTGGTGCGGATATTGTTAAAGTTGGTGCTAATTGGGATTCAGATCAATTAAAGAATATTGCCAAGTCGGCGCTTGTTCCTATTGTCGTTGCGGGCGGCGATGTGCTAAATTTAAAAACATTTATAGAATCGACTAAAAGAATTGTAACAACTGGCGTTTTAGGGGTTAGCTTTGGAAGAAATGTTTTTATGTCGGAATCTCCTTCTATTACTATGGAACAATTGGCACAGATTGTCTATAATTCGTAATTCAAATATATTAAAATTGGGAGTTATATATGTTAAAATTTGATCATGTGGCATTAAGTGTAACAAATGTTGATGAAAGCGTTAAGTTTTATGAAAAACTTGAATTTTCGCTATCGCAGCGTTGGGATGATCCTCATGGGAATTTGTCTATCGTTCTTATGAAAAATAGTAATATGATTTTAGAAATGTTTTGTTATAAGAACTTTAAGGCATTGCCTGAATATAGACAAGAATTATCGTCAGATTTAGAAGTGATTGGAACTAAACATTTCGGTTTATGTGTCGAAGATATAAATGTTGCAGCCAAAACATTATCTGAAAAAGAAATATGTATCAATCCCAAAATCGCACAAGGTCGTTTGGG
The DNA here is from genome assembly GCA_947631905.1 of uncultured Clostridia bacterium. GTDB lineage: Bacteria > Bacillota > Clostridia > Christensenellales > Borkfalkiaceae > Gallimonas. Next base: position 1,303 of record CANRND010000022.1, read on the forward strand.
TAGAGATTATTTCTTTATCAAAGATCCAGATGGCGTTTTAATAGAAATTATACAGGAACACTAAAATGTTAACAAATGCGGAATTTATATCGACTATAAAAATTTATGTCAATGAATACTTAGGCTCTCAAATCATCCAAATTAAACATTTGGATGATTTAGAGTCTTTTTCGTGTAATATTGAAAATGCGGTTGGTCATATTATAAAGTCCGTAATATGTATGTATCCAGAGTCATTAATCGTAGATCACATTGCTGTGTGCGATGACTGCTCTCTTATAGATGATATGGGTACTATTTATAAAATCAACATTTCGCCAGAAGTAACTGATTTTACGGTTTTAAACATTGCAATTATAAATAGCAGGGCAAGCAAACAAAATGTAAGCCAAACATATAAATTTAGTAATGCGGGTAAATATAACAGTATACATTTTATCTTAACAAAATCTTTACGATTTAATATTGATATATTAAGACAAGCTGTTACTCAAATTTTAGACACGTGCTATACTTTTTATAAGATTAAATTACGAGAGTATATTACGTCGGATTTAGCCAATGTCTCCAAAAATGTTTATAATTACATTTTTGGTATCATTTGTGATGATGAATTAAACAATGATTTTTGGCTTGCCATTGTTGGTAATGGCGTTGGATTTAGGCTCGTTAATCCATCCATTGTTGAAAGATTATTTACTACATTTGCAAAGCATAAGCATAATGATGACGATGTCAGTATTAATGAACTGATTGCCAATCTCCTTGATACGAAACTTCCTTACGAAAAAATTTTAATGAAAGCTGCTGTAGATTATAATCAATGTATTACTGTTGACTTGACTAATGCTGTTTATACTAAGGAAGGTTCTTTATATTCAAAAACCATGTATACCTTATATGGTGGAGAGTCTTTCTCAATTTTTCCTGTTTACATAGGTGACATTAGTATTGTAGCCTTATATCCCGTGGAAAAGAGAGAAGCAATCGAGATGATTTTAAATACATATAAACCAAAAATATCTGAAATTATTGAACATGAAATGCAAAATATTGAGAAAGCTTTCACATTGTTTAGTGATTTCGATATAGAGTCAAGCAGAATTGGGTTAAGCACTTCATTATTTTCATATAGCACAGATAATATGCTTAGTGTCTTAAAAAAGTTTCTAGTGACGGATCGGAACGGAATACCGCAATTTATTAGTAGTTCCTCTTTATCCCCAGATGAGCGTGTTATACACCTTTGGCTTGTCGATAAAGGGTTTTTAGAAGAATTTAATGGACTATATCGCATAACTAATTTCGGGCTAAAATTAATTAATGGGGATAGCGGAATACAAAGTCAAGATACACAACAACTTGAAAGATTGCTTTTGCAGATTGATTCTCTTATTCACGAAATTATTATTGAACTACCAAGACTTCAGGATGATGCCCCTATCCAATACTCAATATTTGACTTAAAAATAGCTGAGCTACTCAAGTTTAAGAGTACTATAAATGGAATTTTAAATGGAACTTTTTCAGAAAGTTATAATATCGAAGAGTATATTAATAAAATCAATGAGATTAATACAGAATGGACAAACAGAAACAGAAGAAATTAAAACATAAATTAAATGCGCCGACAAAAGAAGATTTGGTCGTTAAATTTAATAATTGTTCTCGTTTTGGATATTTAATTATTTATTTGATCACTAAATTAAATGAGAATACATTTTCATTTATTAGTGGCTTAATCGCAAATATTCCTATATCTATTTTATTAAGCTTAACAACCATAAAGATTGAAAATAGTTGTTATGGAATAGGCTTTACTATCTCTCTAATTGTTTCTGTAGTGTTTGCGGTTATTCTATTAATAGCTTCTTGTAAATTCGCTCTTAGACATATTGAAATAAACAAGATTGCAGATAGAGAACAAAATGAAGAAATTTATAATAACAAATTATTTGAATTGTGCTTTAAAAATTTAACCTATTTAAAGAAACAAATAATAATAGGTATTGTATTTCTTATTTTATTATTAGGCTCATTGATATCTATGATAACATTTTTTAATTTAAAATAATAAATTATTGTTATTGTATAGCACAAGGAATAGTGCCTATCTAAATATGTAATATAAAGATGATATGCAAAAGGTAATGGTAAAAATAATTATAGCCGATGTTCTTGTGCTTGCAACACCCGTGTATTTTTATTCTATTTCGTCACAGCTAAAAACGGTGATAGATCGCATAGTTGCTCGCTAGAAAGAAATAAAACATAAAGAGATGTATTAACATAGTTGTTAGTGGCGAAAACGACAAGGATTATTGTAATACCACACTAACTTATCTGCGTCAATATGCAAAATGTGTTCAAGGCTCTTATGAACGGGGTGTTATATGTGCCGTTGGTGTTTATGATAAAGGTGGAATTAGAAACAAGAAAGTCATGATTGAAGCCTATAAAATGGGCAATAGAGCATAATTTATTGATTAAATGGCGAAGAAATGCTCTAAATGCATAAAACAAACGACAAGACCACATTCATAAGTCCTGTCGTTTGTTTTACTCGTATTTAAGTTAAAGACATATCTAGGCTCTAAAAAAATTCCTTATAAATTGCTTTTATAATTCGATTGTAATCTCCATTGCGCATTACTAGCATAACTGTTGTCTTTGAGACGGCATGATCAAGCATATCGAGGTCGTCATCTGCATTGGCAGTTGCTACAAGGAGTCGGGAAATATTTTCTCTTGAGTCCATATTATGTCCTATGAGTGCAACAACCGAAACTTCGTCGTAGACAACTATTTCTTCGGGACAAACTGCAATAGCTATTTCATCAAGAATTTGTGCTTTCACTGGGGTTTTCCATTTTTCTGTCTTGACAACAATAGAAATCGTGGCAATCCCACAAAACACATGCTCGAAGGTAAAATTGAATTTCTCAAAAATCGAAAAGATTTGCTTTATTTGAACAGGATCATTATTGATTTGATGATTTCGAATGCGTATTACAAGCAAGTCTTTTTTCCCTGCAATTCCTAAGGCTTTACTTTCACGGGAAGGCCACTCAATCTCAGGCATTATATCCGTTCCGTAGTCCTCAGGTCTCAAGTAATTTTTTATCTTAATGGGGATTCCAACCTCACGCACAGGAAAAATAGAATCACCATGTAAGACATCTGCCCCCGCATAGGCAAGTGAGCGGAGTTGCGCATATGAAAGATGTTTTATGCTTAACGGGTTATCTACAATTTGCGGATCGCATGCCAAAAATCCACTAACGTCCGTCCATTTTTCATATAGATTTGCATTTATTGCACGGGCGACAATCGCGCCAGTAATGTCACTGCCACCACGGGAAAAAGTAACGATATTTCCCTTTTTGTCTGCGCCATAAAATCCTGCTATGACAGCACGTTCTTTATCTTGAAGCGCCTCGCTTGTAAGCGCATAAGTCGGTTCATTGTCAAGCTTACCACGAGAAAACCGTATAATGTCGCAAGAATCTATAAAGGGTACGTTTAAAAAAGACGCCACAATTTTCCCGGCAAGATATTCGCCACGCGAAGCGGTGAAATCCCTTTCCCTTTGGTAAACAATTTCTTTTTCTGTGTCTACCAGGAGCTTTTCAATATCAATGGCCAAATCAAGTTCTTGTACAATTGTACGGCATCTAGCTTTAACTTCTTCAAACGCTGAACCGCATTTGCCTGTTTCAAGTAGTGTTTGATATGTATCATATAAGAGGTCTGTAACTTTGATGTCATCTTTGAAACGCTTACCAGGTGCCGAAACAACAATATAACGACGTTCTGGATCGGTCTCTATTATTTTTTTTACCCGACGAATACTATCGCCGCTGGAGATGGCTGTTCCGCCAAACTTACAAACTTTAATCATAGGTAATATGATCTCTCCTTGGTTCATCTACCAAAAATCTTATATTCTATTATAACAGAAAAAAATAGAATTGCAACCGCCCATGTGTCTATTGCAGAAATTCGTAAAATGTGTTATAATTTAACTATGGGCAGAGGTTATCGAATTATCTCCGTCGAGGCGGCGGAGATATATGGATAGGAATAAGACAACGGCCTTGTCTCTTTTTTCTGAGTAATACACTGTCCATAAAGATATGTCACCGTCATCTATGCACGGTACAGTTCGCAGGGACAGAACGAGCAATCCATTGAAAGCCAAATCCGCACTTGTTCGGAGTTCGCGGAAGGTCAAGGCTACAATGTCATCGACACCTATTCGGACAAGGCAAGGACGGGAACGAACGACAGCCGCCCGTCTTTTCAGCGCATGATTAAAGACGCCGCGAGCGGCAAATTCGAGTATATCATCGTCTATATGTTTGACAGGTTCGCCCGCAACCGCCGCGACAGTATCATGTATAAGGAAATGCTGAAACAGGACTACGGCATACGGGTACTTTCCGCGACCCATTTACGGGTACAAGCTCCGCATAGAGCCGACGGTCGGCAGGCGCAGGGCGCAGAGGTACGTCGAAATCGACGAGGAACAAGCCGAAGTTATCCGCTATATCTTCGCAGAGTACGACAAAGGCACAGATAAAAAGGGAATCGCCGCCGCTCTCAACGCGCAGGGGGCGCGTTTCAACGGCAAGCCGTTTTTGGGGAGGACGTTTGACAAGTGGCTTACAAACCCCAAATATACGGGCGAGTTCTATTTTGGCGGCAGACTTTGCACGAATACCTATCCCGCCATTATAGACAAAGCCTTGTTTGAGCGCGTACAAAAGCGGCTCGCCGCGAACAGGTATTTTGCGGGCGGCACGGCAACGGCGCGAGAGCCGTATTTATTGACGGGAAAGGCGTTTTGCGCCCATTGCGGCGCGGCGATGATTTCAGACGGAGGCACAAGCCGCACGGGGCAACAGCACCACTACTATATTTGCAAGGGCAAGAAAAAAGGCGTTTGCGAGAAACGCCGCGAGGACAAGGACAGTTTGGAAATGTTCGTGACACAGGTCGTCTATGACTTTTTGAGCGACGAGAACAACGCGAGAAAAGCCGTCCGCGATACTTTGGCATACTATAAAAAGCGCACGGGGATAGACAGTGTCAAGAGCATAGAGGGAAAAATCGCCAAAGTTCAGTGGGATATTGACGAAATGACGACCGCGTTTATCGAGGCGAAAAACGCACTTCTGCGGGCGAACATTGAAAAGCGCATGAACGACTACCGAATACTCATTGAGGACTTGCAGAGCCAAAAAGCGCAGTTAGAGCGCGAGCGCGGCAGACAGTTTACGGAAAAGGACATCATGGAGTTCATAGCCGATTTACTGAAAGGCAACCCCGCCGACAAGGATTACCAGCGCAAAATCATTGAAATCTTGTGACAAAGGTATTCGTGGGCGACGGTTATATCACGGCGCATTTCCGTTTGGGGAACGCGGCAGAGGTCGAGAACGTCAGACTTGAAGAAATGAAAACAGCGTTTGAACACATTTTCGGTGTTCAAACGCTATCACCATTGGCGCAGAGAAGAGGATTCGAACCTCCGGTAAGTTTTTGACCTACACACGATTTCCAATCGTGCTCCTTAAGCCTCTCGGACATCTCTGCAAAAGACAATCGTTATTTTACACGAAATACGGAAAAATTGCAAGTGTTTTCTATGGAATTTTCCGATATTTTTTCTTCCCGTTCCGCTTTCTGCGTTCCCCGATGTTGCGCGGACCAAATAAATTTCGGAAAAACTCTTTACACCGCGACTTTTTTGGTATATAATATATCGTAGAATATTCTGTGCAGAAATGCCCCGCCGAAAGGGGAGAGAGGTTGTACAATGAAGACCGTGTTCGAACATTGGAAATACATCTTCAAAAATCTCTGGTTTGTGTTGCCGTTTGCGGTAATGCCGGCGGTTTTTCTCGCGCTCTCCGTCGATTTTTCGGGCATTCACGACCTTGCTTACAGTCTCTTTACGGGAAATCTCGGTCTCGAATACGCCCAGATTTTTTGCGCGTGGAGCTTTTTCCGCTTCGATTCCCCGCTCGGAGTGGTTTACAGCGTGCTTGCGCTGGTCTGCCTCGTGATCTTCACTTCGCTTCTGCTTGCCTTTGTGGAAAAGCATATGCGCATCGGAAAGCGCACGCTGAGCGGCGTCTTTTCCCAGTTCGGCGCGCACATTTGGGCGTTCGTGGGGATCACCCTCTTCTTCACGGCGCTCTATGAACTCTGGGCGGCGGTCCTCTCCGCCGTGCTGTTCGCCGTATCCGCGATCAACGCAAAGGGCTTTGCCTGCTTTTTGTTCGTATTCGTCTCCCTCGTCTTTATCGGGGCGTTGCTCTATCTCGTCTCGCTGTGCTATCTGTGGTTGCCCTGTATGCAGATCACGGGCTTCCGCGCATACAGCGCCTTTCTATACTCCTACCGTCTCGCGGCGGGGGTGCGCTGGAAGCTCATCCTTTCTTTCCTCATCGCTTACGCGCCTTGCTTCGTCCTGCTCGTCGGGCTGTCGTTTGCACCCGTTTGGCTCGCGGGGTTCATCGCGTTCGGAATATTTATCTTCGCCTATTTGAGTTTTTGCGTCAGAATGGAATCTCTCTATTTCGAGAGAGACAAGTTGGACAGGGAGGACCTGCTTCGCAGTTACAGGGAGCTTTAACATGAGATTTCGCAACGCATTCCGCATGGTGATAAACAACTTCGGCAACGTCTATAAGCTGTTGCTCTTCCGTTTGGTCACCAATATTCTGTTCCTCAGTTTGTCTTACGCCGTCATTACGCTGGGGCTTCATGTGATTTTATACAGCACCGAGGCGCATAAGATTATCGAACTTCTCGGGGAGTTTTTCAAATCGCTCTCCTCGGGCGATACCGAATTTTTGTCGGGGTTCAGCACGGTTTTCAACCAAGCGATCGCAGATTTTCTCGCTCTTTTGAGCGAACGCATCGGCGAGATCGTCGGGTCCGTGGTCGGCGTGGCGCTCTTGTATCTTGTTTCGCGGTTCGTGAGCGGCACTTCCATGCTTGCGATGGGTACCATCCTCAACGACAAGATGGAAACCTACGGCAATACCCGTTTCGCGTCCGCGTACTTCAAAAATCTCACGCGCGCCACCCTCTACCACCTTGCGTACGTTCCCGTGTCTTTCATCTACGATCTCGCGGCGCTCGTCGTTTGCTGGTTTTTCTTCTTATACACCCCGTCGTTCCTGCCGTCGTGGGGGTTCGTCACGGTATTTATCGGGCTTGCGCTCTCCATGACGGCGTTCATCTGTCTGCAAGCGCTCAAAATGACGTTTATCTCCGCGTGGATCCCCGGGATCGTTACGGACGGCAAGGGGGTATTTACCGCTTGCCGCGACAGTTTCCACATGGTGAAAGGGTTTGCAGGCAGGTTTTCGGGGTTCCTCATTGCGATCTATCTCATCGTCATCGTCAACATTCTGTGCGCGGCCTGCACGTTCGGAAGCTCCCTTCTCATCACCATTCCCGCGAGCTATCTGTTTCTTTTGAGTTTGCAGTTCGTCAACTATTACGAGGATACGGGGAAGAAGTATTTCCTCTCTTACCGTAAAATTTCGGGCGCGGACGGCAAACCAGAGGGAATGGGGGACTGACCGCATTTTGAACGGAAAATTATAAGATCCTCTCAAAGGGGGGGAAGGAGAAATATGACATATCAGGAAAATTACGAAAAATGGCTGAACGATCCGAGGCTTCCCGCGGCGTGCAGAGAGAGCCTCGCGGCGATCGCGGACGACGAAAAGGAGAAAGAGTACCGTTTCGGCGGCGAACTCGAATTCGGCACGGCGGGCATGCGCGGGATCATCGGTTGCGGCATGAACATGATGAACGTGTTCACCGTCATGCGCGCCACGCAGGGGCTTTCGGAGTACGTCAAAACGCTAGGGAAAGAGGCGATGGACCGCGGGGTCGTCATCTCTTACGATACAAGAAGAAACAGCCGCCTGTTTGCGGAAAAGACCGCGGCGGTCCTCGCAAAGAACGGCATCAAGGCCTATCTCTTCGATGACGTTCATCCCGTTCCCATGCTCTCCTATGCGGTGCGCTATCTCGGCACGGTCGCGGGCGTCATGATCACCGCCTCCCACAATCCCAAAGAGTATAACGGCTATAAAGTTTACGGCGAGGACGGGGCGCAGATGTCCCCCGAGGCGACCGCGATCGTGGTGGACTACATCAAGAAGATCGGCGACTATCTCTCCGTCTCGGGCGACGAAAACAGCCCGCTCATCCAACCCGTTCCCGCCGAGGTGGACGACACCTACATTGCGGCGCTCTCCAAGCTCACGCTGTCGCGCGAGGCGGTGGAAAAGTGCGGGAAGGACTTGAAACTCGTCTATACTCCCGTCCACGGTTCGGGGTACGTTCCCGTCATGCGCATTTTGAAAAAGCTCGGCATCAACGTGACGGTGGTGGAAGAACAGACGACGAAAGATCCCGAGTTCTCCACCGTGAAAGTGCCGAATCCCGAGTTCAAAGAGACGCTTTCAATGGGCATCGCGCTCGCTAACAAGATCCATGCGGACGTCGTATTCGGCACCGACCCCGATTCCGACCGTTTAGGCGTTGCCGTCAAAAACGGGCAGGGCGAGTTTGTCGCGCTCTCGGGCAACCAGGTGGGCATTCTGCTCCTCGATTACATCCTCACGAGGCTGAAAGAGGAAAACGCTCTCCCCGAAAATGCCGCGGTCGTCAAATCGTTCGTCTCTACGGGCATGGCAAGGGCGATCTGCGAGGAATTCGGCGTGGCGCTCTTTGAAACGCCCGTCGGCTTCAAGTTCATCGGGGAAAAGATCAAGCAGTGGGAGCAGGACGGCTCGCATACCTATGTGTTCGGGTTTGAGGAGAGCTGCGGGTATCTGCGCGGCACCCATGCGCGCGATAAGGATGCGGTCGTCGCCTCCATGCTCTGCGCCGAAATGGTGTGTTATTACACCTATATCGGCAAGACGGTGTACCAAAGATTGCAGGAGATCTACAAAAAGTACGGCTATGTTCTCGATCTGAATATCTCCGTCCAGTATTCGGGCCTCAACGCAATGAAAGAGATGAACGCGGTAGTGGACGCGCTCAAAACCGTGAATGTGGAAAAATTCGGCTCTTTCGCGGTAGAAGCGGTGCGCGACTATTCCAAAGACGTGCGCAGGGCAAAGGACGGCACGGAGTCGGCGCTCAACATTCCGAAGTGCAACTGCGTCTATTACGAGCTTGCGGGCGGCAGTTTCGTGTGCGTGCGCCCGAGCGGCACCGAACCAAAACTGAAAATTTATTTCTCCATCCGCGCAAAGGACGAGGCGGCGGCGAACGCCGAACTTGCCCTCGTCAGGGCGGATGTGGAAAAATTGCTCGCCTCTGTCAAGTAAAATATCTTGACAAATAGAAAGGTTGTCAAGTGAAACCACTTGACAGGGACACTATGGACATTCGGTTATTATCGCAAAAATTCGGCGTGAATGCGGAAGCGGGGGAAAAGGGAAACTTTCCCCGCTTTTTGCAGTCGGTCAAAGGCAAGCGCGTTCTTGTCGTCACCGACGAAAATACTTTGCCGCTCTCACGGGACGTCGTGTCTGCGCTAAGGGAAAACGGAGCTACGGCGCTGCCGCTCTCTTTCCCCGAACGCGAACCCGTGGCGGACGAAAAGACGGTGGAAGCCGCAAGAAAGGCGGGGGAGAGCGCGGACTATCTGCTCGCTGTCGGCGCGGGGACCCTCAACGACGTCTGCAAGCGCGCGGGATTTCTGCTCAATAAGCCGAGCGGCGTGTTTGCCACCGCTCCCTCTATGGACGGCTTTACTTCGGGCGTGACCCCGCTCATCGAAAACGGGTTCAAGATCACGCGCAGCGCGCAGGTCGCAAAGGACGTTCTCATCGACCGTTCCGTTCTGAAAGCCGCGCCCCGCCCGATGATCGGCGCGGGCGTGGGGGACATCCTCGCAAAGTACTGTTGCCTTACCGATTGGCGGATCTCCTCCTATCTCACGGGAGAAGAGTACAACAAAGAGGCGGCGGATCTCATGTACGAGGCGGTGAGGGCGTGCGACAAGAGCGTTCCCGCCCTGATAGACGGCGAAGAGAGCGGCGTTATGCGGCTCATGGAGGCATTGCTCATCTCGGGATACGCGATGGTGATCGCGGGCAATTCCCGCCCCGCCTCGGGCGCGGAACATCACATGAGCCACTTTCTCGAAATGGACTTTTTGCGCCGCGGAGAGCGCATCCCCCTGCACGGGATCAAGGTCGGTCTCGGCACGGCGGTCTCCCTCTGGCTGTATCGCCATCTCAAAGAGTTCCCCGCGTTCGGCGGGTGCGAAAAAGTGTATGCCGAGGCGGAAAAACTGCCCGAGCCGCAGTACGTTCTGCAAATTCTGGGAAGTCTGGGCTGTCCTACCCGCTTTTCGGAGCTGGGCGTTTCCCGCGAGACGGTAAGGCGCATGCTCTTTGAGGCCTACAAGATCCGCGACCGCTTCACGATCCTTACCCTCTATTGCACAAAGGGCTTTATGGACGAAGCCGCGCCTGCCATTCTCGACGCGTTTTATTGAGCAGTCCTTTTCCGCAACGCGCTTTTGGCGGGAGAGGGAGGAGGCTACAAAAAAATTTGGAAAAAGCGTAAAAATACGGGTGAAAAAAATTGACAAGCGCGGCGGCGTTTGCTATAATAACCGAGTGAATAAGTGCTTCGGCGAAGGAGGGTTGAGAAAGGATGTCCACGATCAAAGTCGGTGATAACGAAAATTTGGAGAGCGCTCTGCGCCGTTTCAAGAGAAAGTGTTCCCGCGACGGCATCATCGGAGATCTCCGTAAAAAAGAGTTCTACGAGAAACCTTCCGTCAAAAAGAGAAAGAAGTCCGAGGCGGCAAGAAAGAGAAGCAGAAACTGAAACAAGTTCCGTAACATTTCCGTTACGGAATTTTTTTTGCGGATCTTGTCGAAAAAGGGAGAAACCCGAAAAAGGAGACGTTATGGAACGTACTTGGAAAACACTTGCCAAAGAAGCAAAAGCGCGCATGAAGAAAGGATTTTGGCAAGAGTTCGGGGCGAAGCTCGACAGCGAGCGCTCCCATGCCAAAGAGCAGGGCATCAACGAGGGCAAGATGGAGCGCTATTTCCGCGAAAAAGTGGAGACCGAGATCCGCGGGGAAACGCCCGACGAATTTTATCTCAAAGTCCGCGACCTGCTCCTCAAAGAGGGAGAGGTGTCCGACGCGATCGGACGGCTCACCGACAAGGAGTATTACGCCACCCTCTCCTACGCGGAAAAACAGCGCTATACCCTCGAACTCTCGGAAAAATATCTGCGCGCCCTCGAACGGTTCAAGCGGGAGTATGAGTTCGAGCTGAAAGGGCGGACATAAAGCGGTTTTTCCGCGGGAAGATACTTGCCTTTTGCGGGGACAGGTGGTATAATAAAAGAGTATGAAACTCTTTGAAGAACTCAATGAAGAACAGAGATTGCCCGTAGAGGATACCGAGGGCGCCGTACTCGTTCTGGCGGGCGCGGGGAGCGGGAAAACGCGCGTACTCACCGCCCGTATCGCCCATCTGGTGGGCGACCTCGGCGTATCTCCCTCCAACATTCTTGCGATCACGTTCACGAACAAAGCCGCCGACGAAATGAAAGAGCGGCTTTTTGCAATTACCGAGATCGGCGGCATGTGGGTGTGTACCATCCACTCCATGTGCGTGAAAATTTTGCGCATGTACGCCGAACGGAGAGGCTTGAACGAAAATTTTTCCATCTATTCCGAACAGGAGCGCGCCGCCGTCATCAAGCAGGCGGTCAAGGAATGCGGCTACGACGAGGAAAGTATTCTCAAAAGCGCGAAATATCATATTTCCAATGCGAAAATGCTCGGGCTTTCTCCCGAACAATACGGCGAGCGGTTCGCCCATGAGCGCAATATCGACGCCGCGATGAAAGCGTTCGCGCTGTATAACCGTCATCTCAAACAGAACAACGCGCTCGACTTCGACGATCTTCTCATCGAGGCGCGCGATCTCCTCGCCGCCGACGCGGAGGCGCGGGAGTACCTTTCGGGGAAGTTCCGCTACATCCATGTGGACGAGTTCCAGGACACCAACGCCGTGCAGTTCGACATCATCAAAATGCTTGCGAGCGTACACGGAAATCTCTTTGTCGTGGGCGACGACGACCAGTCTATCTACGGCTGGCGGGGGGCGGAGATCACGAATATTTTGCACTTCGAGCGCTCTTTCCCCGCGGCAAAGACGTATAAACTGCAACGCAATTACCGCTCCACGGGGTCTATCCTCGCGCTTGCGAACGCGTCGATCTCGCACAATTCCATGCGGAAGGGCAAAAAGCTCTGGACGGACAAAGGCGAGGGGGAAAAACCCGTGTTCTTCGAGGCGGACGAGGAGGCGGGCGAAGCGGGCTACTGCGCCCGCATCATCGCGGAATACCGCAACAAGGGGTACCGCCTTTCCGATTTCGCCGTTCTCATGCGCATCAACGCGCTCACCCGTTCGTTCGAGCAGGAATTTACCAAGTACAACCTCTCCTATAAAGTGTTCGGCGGCTTCCGCTTCTTTGAGCGCAAGGAGATCAAGGACGTTCTCGCCTATCTGCGCATCGTGTCGAACCCGTTCGACAGCGAGGCGGTGCAACGCGTGATCAACGTGCCGCGGCGGGGGATCGGGGAAAAGACGATCTCCACTTTGCAAGCCTATGCGGACGCGGAGGAACTCTCCCTCTATGACGCCGTACTCGCCTGCGACGAACTGCCGCTGAACGAGGGAACGAGAGGGAAATTGCGGGCGTTCGGCAATTTTATCAAGGACCTTGTGATCCGCTCCGAGGAGTTGCCCCTCGACAAGCTCGTTTCCTATCTTATCAAGACGTCGGGCATCTACGATATGTATCTCGACGGCACGGATGAGGGGGCCGCAAAGCGCGCCAACCTCGACGAATTTCTCAACTCCGTGGAGGAGTTCGTGCGCATGAACGAGGGGGGGACCCTTTCGGACTATTTGCAACAGATTACCCTTTACTCGGATACCGACGAGATGGACGACGGCGACTACATCACGCTTGCCACTATCCACGCCGTCAAAGGACTGGAATTTCGCTGTGTGTTCCTCTGCGGGCTTGAAGAGAACATCATGCCCGCTTCTCGCGCGTTCGACGATCCCAAGTCGTTTGAAGAGGAGCGGCGGCTCATGTATGTCGCCATCACCCGCGCGAAAGAAAAACTCTGGCTCACACGGAGCCGCAGCCGCTATCTCTATGGGAGACGGGAACCCACCATGCGCTCCCGCTTTGTGGAGGAACTTCGGGGCGAATTAAATCTTTACGACCCGCGGGCGCGCTATACGGGCGATTTCGGCTACGAGAGGCGGGGCGGCTACGGGGGCTACCGCGGAGCGTTCCAACGCATGGACGACGACGGGAGTTTTGCCTACGGAAGCGCGGCAAAACGTCCGCCCGCGGGACCGCCGCAAAGGCCGCAACCCTCCCCGGCGGGACCCGCGGCGAGGTCCTCGTCGGGCGTGGACCTTTCCCGCCTGGCGGTGGGAACGAAAGTTAGCCATCCCCGCTTCGGGACGGGAGTGATCGTGGCAAGGCGCAACGAGTCGGTCAATCTCATCGTCACCGTAAAGTTCGAGGCGGCGGGCAACAAGGATTTGGCGGCCGCGCTTGCGCCGCTCACCGTTTTGGAATAGTTTGTAAGGAGTTTCCGCTATGGACAGAATGAAAACGCTGTGCGAAACGCTCAACCGCTGGGCATACGAATATTATGTACTCGACGATCCGAGCGTTCCCGACAGGGAATACGACAGGCTCTACGACGAGCTTCTCGAACTGGAACGCGAAACGGGCGTTGTGCTGCCCGAATCTCCCACCCGCCGCGTAGGCGGGGAGCCTGTCAAGGGCTTTGAACGGCACGCCCATATCTCCCGCCTCTATTCCCTCGACAAAGCGGTGACGGACGACGAACTTTTCGCCTTTTTCACGCGCGCGGAAAAGCACGGGGCGCAGACCTACACGGTGGAATATAAGTTCGACGGGCTTACGGTCTGCCTTACCTACGAGGACGGGAACTTTGTCCGCGCCACCACCCGGGGCAACGGCGTGGAGGGGGAGGATGTCACGGCGCAGGTCCTCACCGTCAAGAGTTTTCCGCTCAAAATCTCCTACCGCGGGACGCTCGAAGTGCGGGGGGAAGCGATCATCCGCCTCTCCGTTCTCGAAAAGTACAACGCCGCCCACCCCGAAGAGCCGCTCAAAAACGCGCGCAACGCGGCGGCGGGGGCGATCCGCAATCTCGACCCCAAAGCCACTGCCGCCCGCAATCCCGAGATCTTGTTTTACGACGTCAATTATATGAGCGAAAACCCCGTCTCCTCGCAGGAAGAGGGAATGGAATTTCTCCGCCGCGAGGGGTTTAAGACCTATCCCTATTTCAAACTATGCCACAGCTACGACGAGGTGAAAGACGCGATCGACGAGATTGAAATCGAGCGCAAAAAGATCGACGTTTTAACGGACGGCGCGGTGGTGAAAGTCAACGAGGAGAGCGTGCGCGGCGGAATGGGCTACACCGATAAATTCCCCCGCTGGGCGATCGCCTTTAAGTTCGAGGCGGAAGAGGCGGAGACGGCGGTGCGGAACGTCTTTTGGCAGGTGGGGCGGACGGGAAAACTCACCCCCCTTGCGGAAGTCGATCCCGTGGAGCTTGCGGGCGCCACGGTAAGGCGCGCCACGCTCAACAACTTCGGCGATCTCACGCGCAAGCGCGTAAAGGTCGGCTCCAAGGTGCTGATCCGCCGCTCGAACGAGGTCATCCCCGAAATTTTGGGCGCGGTCTCCGACGAGGAGGGCGGGATCACGGTCGAAAAGCCCGCTTTCTGTCCCGCGTGCGGCAGCCTTGTTGCCGAAATCGGCGCAAATCTCTTCTGCACCAACGAGGCATGCCAGCCCCGCGTGGTGCAGAAACTGACCCATTACTGCTCCAAAAACGCCGCGGATGTGGAGGGGATGTCCGAACAGACCCTCACCCTCCTCTACGAACAGCGCGGCGTGAGGAAGTTTTCCGATCTCTACCGCCTTACCGAAGAGAGCTTTACGGGGTTGGAGGGCTTCAAAGAAAAGAAAATTTCCAATCTGCTCGCAGCTATCGAAAAGAGCAAACAGATCCCGCTCGACCGCTTTCTATACGCGATCGGCATCGGCGGGATCGGCAGGGTCGCCGCGCGCGATCTCGCCCGCTTCGGGAGCGTAGAAGCGGTCTCCGCGCTGACATTCGAGGAACTGATTGCGCTGGAAAACATCGGCGACGTCACGGCGAACGCCATTTTGGGCTATTTTGCGGACGAAGAGAACCGCGCGGAACTCTTGCGCCTGAAAGAGGCGGGGGTGGAACCCTTTGCCAAAGCGCGCAAGGCGGGCGGCGCGTTCTTCGGGGAGACGGTCGTCCTCACGGGCAGCCTTTCCTCCATGTCCCGTCCCGAGGCGCAAAAACTCATCGAGGAAGCGGGCGGCGTATGCGCAAGTTCCGTTTCCGCCAAAGTCACGCTCGTCGTTGCGGGCGAGAAAGCGGGCAGTAAGCTCGACAAAGCGCAAAAACTTCAAATTCCCGTTGTCGGGGAAGAGGAACTTCTTGCGCGCCTCGGAAGAAAATAAGCGCAAAAAACTTGCGTGTTCGCGGGGAATGTGCTATAATGATCGCACGGGGCGGTTTGCGCCCCAGACAAAAGCAGGGTGATAAGACATGTACAGCATGACAGGGTTCGGCAAGGGAGATTTCCGCGAGGGCGGGTTGGAGATCGGCGTGGAGTTGAAGTCGGTCAACAACCGCTTTTTGGACGTCTCCGTCAAATGTCCGCACATTCTCAATCCCTATGAAGAGACGGTCCGCACCCTCGTCAGGGAGAGCCTCTCCCGCGGACATGTGGACGTGTTCGTGAGCGTACTCGACAAGCGGGAAAAGGAGCGCAAACTCTATGTCGATCTCGCGGCGGCGCGCGCCTATGCGGAAGCGGCGAAGCGTTTGAAAGAGACCTTTCCCGATCTCGTGGACGATACCACCGTCACCTTTCTTCTCAAATCGCCCGACGTGGTGCGTACGGAAGAGCCTACGGAGGCGGACGAGGCGCTTGCAGAGGGGTTGAAACGCGCCCTCGGCGCGGCGCTTGCCGCCCTCAAAGCCATGCGGCTGAAAGAGGGGGAACGGCTGAAAGCCGATCTTCTGTCCCGCATGGAGACGATCGCGGAACTGCGCGCAAAGATCGCGGAGCGCGCCCCGCTCGTTTCGGAGGAGTACCGCAAAAAACTCACCGAGCGCGTGACGGAATTTTTGGGCGGAAAAGTGGACGAAAGCCGCATTCTGACCGAGGCCGCCGTGTTTGCGGATAAGTGCAATATCGACGAGGAACTTACCCGCCTTGCCTCCCATATTACAGAGTTCCGGAAGATCTGCGAAGAACCCATCGTGGGCAGGAAGCTCGACTTCCTCGTGCAGGAATTTAACCGCGAATGCAACACGGTTTGCAGTAAAAGCAACGACGCGCGTATTACGGCGTTCGCCCTTGAAATGAAAAACGAAATCGAAAAAGTGCGGGAGCAAATCCAGAATCTCGAATGAAAAACATCTTATTTGTGATCTCCGGGCCTTCGGGCGTGGGAAAAGGTACGATGGTGAAGCGGCTTGCAAGCAAGGGGGAACTCGCGTTCTCCGTTTCCTGCACCACGCGCGCTCCCAGAGAGGGAGAGGCCGACGGCGTGCATTACTTTTTTCTCTCGGAGGAGGAGTTCTTAAAGCGCGTCGCAAACAACGAATTTCTCGAATATGACAACCATTTCGGCAACTATTACGGGACCCTCCGTTCGTTTGTCGAAGAAAAACTCAAAAACGAATCGGTGATCCTCGATCTCGACGTGGTGGGGGCGCTGAACTTGAAGCGGGTCTATCCCGAAGCGGTCCTCGTGATGCTTCTCCCGCCCGACAAAGAAGCGCTCAAAGAGCGGCTCATCCACCGCCATTCCGAGACCCCGGAACAGATCGACGACAGGCTTGCCCGCGTCGACTACGAGCTTTCCCTGAAAGACCGTTTCGATTACACCGTGCTGAACGATAAAGCGGACGAAGCCGAGCAACAGCTCCGTGAAATATATCTTCAAGAAAAAAACAAAGCGTAAATAAGGAGACAGACCATGATAAACGAACCCTCGGTAGACGCGCTCGTGAGAAAACTGGGCGCGGAAGAAGAACCGATTTCCCGCTATGAACTGTGCGTCGTCGTTGCAAAGCGCACCCGCCAGATCATCGAACAGATGCAGTCCACGGGGACCCTGGAACTGCCCGGGAAGCAGAAAGAGATCGTGCTTGCTTGTAGAGAGATCATGAGCGGCAAGGTCAAGTGTTCAAAAGACTGAAAGATACGCCCCGCTTTCACGGGGTGTGTTTTTTAAGAGGAGAACAATGGTCGCGGAAGTCATCGTAGACATCGCGCACAGCGATGTAGACAAGATCTTCGATTACGCCTGCGAGGATACGGTCGCGGCGGGAATGCGCGTCGCCGTACCGTTCGGAAGAAGCGCGGCGACGGGTTTTGTCATGCGCGTAAAAGAGAGCAGCGACGTTCCGCCCGAAAAGCTCAAAAAAATTTACCGCGCGGAGGAGGACTTTCCCGCGCTGAACAAAGAATGCCTTGCGCTGGCGGAAAAGCTCAAAAACCGCTACCGTTGCCCGATGGCGCTCGTTTTGCGGCTCTTTTTGCCCGCCGAAATGCGTACGGGGAAAGTGGGGGAGGCAAGCCGCAACTTCGCGCGGCTCACGAGCGGGCCTTTCGAAATTCCCGCCCGCGCCAGACAGCAGCTCGCCCTCGCGGAGTTCCTCAAAGACAACGGCGAAGCGGATACCGCCTTTTTGCGGGAGCGTTTCGGCGGCGCGCTCAAAGCGCTTACGGACAAAGGGATCGTTCTGATCGAGAAGCGGAGAGTGTTCCGCGATCCCTACCGCGGCGTGGAGGGGGAGGCCGCCGAACGGACGCTCACCCCCGCGCAGGAAGAGGCGCTCAAAAGGATCGGAACAACGCAAAAGACGGTTACCCTTCTGCACGGCGTGACGGGGAGCGGAAAGACGGAGGTCTATCTCAGGCTCATTGCCGAACAGCTCAAACTCGGAAAGACGGCGATCTTTCTCGTCCCCGAAATTTCCTTGACGCCGCAGATGCTCTCCCAGCTCCGCGCGCGCTTCGGCCGAAAAGCCGCCATTTTACATAGCGGGCTGTCGGCGGGGGAGCGGTTCGACGAATGGCGGAGGCTCAGGGAGGGGAGCGCCCGTATCGCCATCGGCGCGCGGTCGGCGATCTTCGCGCCCGTCGAAAACGTCGGCGTGATCGTCATCGACGAGGAACACGACGGCAGTTATTCCTCCGAGAACGCGCCCCGCTACAATACGTTCGACATCGCCTGGCTTCGGGCGATTTACAATAAGTGCAAACTCGTCCTCGGGAGCGCAACCCCCTCCGTGGAGACCTATAAACGCGCGAAAGACGGGGAATTTGAACTTGTGCGCCTGCCCGAGCGCATCAACCGCCGTCCTCTCCCCGAGGTACAGCTGGTGGATATGCGCAGGGAAGTGCGCCGCGGCAATCCGTCTCCCTTTTCGCTCGTTCTCCGCGAGAAGCTCAAATCCTGCCTCGGCGGGGGCAACCAGGCTATTCTTTTCCTCAACAGGCGGGGATATTCCCAGACCGTTCTCTGCCGCGATTGCGGATACGTGGCAAAATGCGAACACTGCGACGTGGCGCTCACTTACCACAGCGAGGAGAACTGTCTCAAATGCCACTATTGCGGTGCGCGCTATCATATGCTGAAAGGCTGTCCCGCCTGCGGGAGCGTCCACATCGGCTATGTCGGCACGGGAACGCAGCGCGTGGTGGGGGAACTCAAAAAACTCTATCCCGCGGCGCGCATTTTGCGCATGGACAACGACACCACGAGCGGGAAAGAGGGGCATTATAAAATTCTCAAACAATTCGCGGACAGGCAGGCGGATATTCTGGTCGGCACGCAGATGGTCGCCAAAGGCCACGATTTTCCCTCCGTCACGCTTGTCGGCATCCTCGACGCGGATATGAGCCTGCACTTTCCCGATTACCGAAGCGGCGAGCGCACCTTTCAGCTCGTCACGCAGGTCGCGGGCAGGAGCGGCAGGGCGGAGGAACGCGGCGAGGTCGTTTTGCAGACCTACGAACCCGAAAATTTCATTCTGCGGTTTGCGGCAAAGTACGACTACGAGGGTTTTTACGAGCATGAGATCGCCATGCGCGCGGGGATGTTTCCGCCCTATGCCAAGATCGTGCGGGTGATGGTCGTCGGCGAGGACGAGACAGAGGCGCTCGGGGCGCTCAAAGAAATTTACGGCAAACTCGAAGCGGTCTACGCCGCTCAGCCCGAAAAATTTCTCTTCTTCAACAAAATGCACTCGCCCATCAAGCGTATCAAAGAAAAGTTCCGCTATCAGGTCCTCATGCGGCTCACCGACGGGTCGCCTTTGAAAGAAATTTACGCGATCTGTTCCGCGGCGGCCTATAAAAAAACGGTCGTCTATGTGGAAGAGAACCCGAGCAATTTAAGTTGAAACACAGAGGTGGATCATGATCTTAAATATCGTACAAGTCGGCGATCCCGTTCTGCGGGAGAAGTGTAAGCCCGTTAAAAAGTTCGACGGGGAGCTTTGCAAACTTCTCGACGACATGAAAGACACACTGAAAAACGCCGAGGGGGCGGGGCTTGCCGCTCCGCAGGTCGGCGTTCCCATCCGCGCCGTCGCGGTGGACGTGGAAGAGGGGTATTTCGAACTCATCAACCCTGTTTTTGTCTGGCAGAAAGGGGAACAGGTCGGCCCCGAGGGGTGCCTTTCCGTGCGCGGGAAGTTGGGCGACGTCGTCCGTCCGTCCAAAGTGAAAGTTGTTTTCCAGGACAGAAAGGGGGACAAATATTCTTTGGTCGCGCGGGATTTCTTCGCCCGCGCCGTCTGCCACGAACTCGATCATCTCGACGGCGTGATCTACACCGACAAGGCGACCCATGTGCGCGATTCGGAGGATTAAATGAAGATCGTATTTGCGGGAACTCCTGACTTTGCGGTGGAGCCTCTCTTAAAATTGCACGAGATATACGGGATTTCCGCGGTCGTCACCCAGCCCGATAAGCCGCAGGGAAGAAAGGGAATTTTGACGCCGCCGCCCGTGAAAGTTGCGGCGGAGAAATGCGGCATTCCCGTCTTTCAGCCCGAAAAGATCAAAAACGACACAAAAACGCTGAAAAGTTTGCATGCGGACCTCATGGTGACTTGCGCCTACGGGCAAATTTTGACGCAGGAGGTTTTGGACGCGTTTCCGCTGGGGGTATGGAACATCCATGCTTCTCTGCTCCCCGCCTACCGCGGGGCGGCGCCCATCGCGCGCGCGCTCATCGACGGTTGCCGCGAGACGGGCGTTACCGTCATGAAAACCGAACTCGGCCTCGACACGGGGGACATGCTCCTTGCGGAGAAATGCCCCATTTACGACAGCGACGACCTCGGCACCCTTGAAAACAGGCTCTCCCGCCTTTCGGGCGAACTCATCGTAAAGGCGGTGGATATGATCGCGCGCGGCGGATATACTCTTCAAAAGCAGGGAGAGGGGTTTACCTGCAAAAAAGTCAGCCGCACCGAGGTGGACTTTTCAAAGTCCGCGCGGGAGGTGAGCTGCCTTATTCGCGGCCTTTCGCCCGCGCCCTTTGCCTATGCGCGCATGGGGGATCTTACCCTGAATTTTTGGTTTGCGGAGGAAGTTTCCTGCAACGCGGACGTTCCCGCAGGCACCGTGCTTTCCGCTTCGCCCAAAGAGGGACTCGTCGTCAAGTGCGGCAAAGGAGCCGTGGAGATTGTTGAATTGCAACCCGCGGGCGGGAGAAGAATGTCCGCGGCGGACTTTCTGAACGGAAGAAAAATACAGGCAGGACAGCGTTTTGACAAACCCGTTTTATGACCCGTACCGTGTTTTAACGAAAATTTACGCCGAGGGGGCGCATCTTAAAATCGCGCTTGCGGAGACCGACCTCGAAGAGCTTCACCGCGCCCGCACGGTAAAAACGGTGTACGGCGTGCTGGAAAACGACGGCTATCTCTCCCTCTGTATCAGAACGTTCGCCCCAAAAAGCCCCAAACAGGCGGTGCGGGTCCTGTTGAAGATCGCCCTTTATACCCTCGTCTTTCTTAAAAAGCCCCGCTATATGGTGACGGACACCGCCGTAGACCTCTTGAAGAGAATGGGGAAAGGCGGCATGGCGGGGTTCGTTAACGCCTTTTTGCGGGGGTTCGACGAGCGCAAAGTGGAGCTCCCCGCAGGGGACGAGGGGCTTTCCGTCAAATACAACTTCCCGCTTTTCGCAGTGAAAAAGCTCAAAGAGCAGTACGGAGAACGGGCCGAAGCGATCATGGCGGCAAGGAGCCGCGGCCTCTGCGTGCGCTTTGTGCGCGGCGAGGAAAACTATCTTTCCCGTCCGCACGAGGAGACGCCGTTTGAACATCTCTTTGTCTTTCCGAATTTTGTCCGCGACGACGGGTTTTTCGCGGGGGACTATACCTTTCAATCGGTGGGGAGCGTGGCGGTCTGCTCGGTGGTGGAACCGTGCGAAAACTTCCTCGATTCCTGCGCCGCACCGGGCGGAAAGAGCGTTCTGCTCGCGGAAAAATGCGCCCATATCACGGCCTCGGAACTTCACGCGCACCGCGTTTCGCTCATCGAGAGCTACCTCTCCCGCATGGGCGTAAAGAACGTGACGGCGATACAGGCCGATTCCACCCTCTTCCGCCCCGAGTGGGAGGAAGCGTTCGGCGGCGTGTTGTGCGACGTTCCCTGCTCGGGACTGGGGACGGTCGCCGAAAATCCCGATCTGCCGCTGAGAAAGACGGAGGAGAATTTCGAAGAACTGCAAAAGACCCAGTTTGCAATTCTCAAAAACTGTTCCCGCTATGTCAAGCAAGGCGGCGCGCTCTATTATTCCACCTGTTCTGTTCTCAGGGAGGAGAATGACGACGTGGTAGGGGCGTTTTTGAAAGAGGGGGGCTTTGAAGCGGAGAGGGCGGACTGTCCGCTCGTCCATGAAAAAACGCGCTTCGGGTTGCAGTTTTTGCCCGATATCGCCTATGGCGCGGGATTTTACGTCGCCAAACTGAGGAAATTATGAAGCAAATTTTGCAAGATTTGTCCCGCGATGAGCTAAATGCGCTCGTCGAAGAACTCGGGGAAAAGAAATTCCGCGCCGGGCAAATTTACCTCGGGTTGATGCAGGGCAAAAAAATTTCCGAATTGAATATCCCCGCCCCGCTCCGCTCCGCCCTTATAGAGCGGTTCGAGGACGAACCCGTGCGGATCGTCAAAACGTTGACGTCCCAAGAGGACGGCGCCAAAAAGTATCTGTTTGCCCTTGCGGACGGCAACCTCATCGAGGGCGTGTTTATGAAATATAAATACGGCAACACGCAGTGCGTCTCCACGCAGGTCGGTTGCCGCATGGGGTGCAAGTTTTGCGCGTCTACCCTGAACGGGCGGTTGCGCGATCTCACGGCGGGGGAAATTTTATCCGAAATTTTAGCCGTCAACCGCAGCGAGGGGGGGAACTTAAAGGACCGCGCCGTGACGAACGTCGTCCTCATGGGCAGCGGGGAGCCGTTCGATAATTACGGAAACGTGGTGCGTTTTTTGCGGAACGTTACCGCCGAGGGCGGGATCGCAATCAGCGCGCGGAACATCAGTCTCTCCACGTGCGGGTTGGTTCCCGAAATGCGGAAATTCGCAGAAGAGGGCATTCCGCTCAATCTCACGGTATCTCTTCACGCTACGACGGACGAAGAGCGCGCCCGCACCATGCCGATCGCCAACAAATATCAAATTTCCGAAATTTTAGAGGCGTGCGCGTACTATTTTGAAAAGACGGGGCGGCGGTACATCTTCGAATACACCCTCATTTCGGGGGAGAATGCGGACGAAAAGCACGCGTTGGCGCTTGCCAAGCTGTTGAAAGGGAGGCCTTGCCACGTCAATCTGATCCGCCTCAACGAGGTAAAGGAGCGGCCGCTCCGCGCCGCGGAGGAAAGGACCGCCCGCAAATTTTTGGAAGTTTTGGAGGCGCAGGGCATTTCGGCGACGTTACGGCGCAGCATGGGCAGCGACATCGGAGGGGCGTGCGGACAACTGAGAGCGAGCTATATATGTTCACAAAATTTTCCTGACGGAAAATTTTCGTGAGGAAACAGGCTGTTGCGGTTTAACAGGCTGAACCTCTTTATCGTGTTGACGAGCAAGAGGTTGCAAGGATGCAACAAATGCTGTCGCGCACGGCGGAAGTCAATTCCGCCTAACGCAAGCTTTATAAGTTCACAAAATTTTCCTGACGGAAAATTTTCGTGAGGAAATAGGCGAACGCTTTTATCGCGTTGTCGGATAAAGGAGCAAAAGATGGCGAAGAAGAAAAAATCGGTTTGGATCGGCGTGGGAGCAGGGATAGGGATCGGCCTGCTGCTTGTTGCCGCATGGGTTGGGTTTCTCGCCCTGTTCGTTGCGCGGAGTTATGAGTTCGTCACGTCCGAGGACGGCAGAATGTCTTTCGGCGTATGCAAATTCCGGAAAGACGCGTTCTGTATCGGCCCCGAATGGGACGGCGGCGATCTGTCCTTTGAGATCCCCGACGAGTTCATGGGGCTTCCCGTCACCAAGCTCGGCGGCTACACGGGGCGGGGGTATCCCTGTCCGTTTGCGGCGCGCATGAATACGGAGGAGGCCGATTTTGTCTGCGGCGATGAGTTCTTCGAACTTCATCATAGCGAGGGCGACGGCTACGAAACGATTGTCTTTTCCCTGCACATGGGGAAGAACGTCCGCTCGTTCGACGGCGTGGATGGGAAAATGTATTACGGGAAGAATCTCGAAAACGGCGAACACGACTTCCTCTATAAGATCGCTTATTCCTTTACGGTGGACGGGGAAAACGAGACATTTTACGCCGAGGACGGTAGATTATATAAGAAAGCGAGCAGCGAACTCGTAGAGGAGTTCTTTTACGAATAAGGAGAACGTATGAAAATCAAAATTGCGCCGAGTATTCTGGCAAGCGATTTTTCAAAAGTCGGGGAAGAGGTGGGGCGGCTCGAAAAAAGCGGCGCGGACCTCATTCATTGCGACGTGATGGACGGGAATTTTGTTCCACCCATTACCTTCGGCGCGCAGATGGTGAAAGCTCTCCGCCCGCACACGAAGCTCCCGCTCGATTGCCACCTCATGGTGCTTCATCCCGAAACGCACATCGAAGATTTTGCAAAGGCGGGCGTGGACATTATCACCGTGCATGCGGAAGCGTGCAACATTGCCGAACTTTTTAAGCAAATCGAGGGCTACGGAATAAAAAAGAGCGCGGTCGTCAATCCCGAAACGGACGTGGAAAAGCTCTTCCCCGCCGCGGAGACCGCCGATATGCTCCTTTTGATGAGCGTACACCCCGGCTGGGGCGGGCAGAAGTTCATTCCCGAGACTTTGCAAAAAATCGAAAAACTTCGCAACTACTGCGTGAAGATCGGGCGTCCCGACCTCGACATCGAGGTGGACGGCGGCGTCACCGAGACGAACGTGAAAGACGTGATCGCGGCGGGCGCGAACGTGATCGTCGCGGGCAGTACGGTGTTTCAAGCCCCCGATATGGCGGCGATGATAAAGAGGTTGCGCGGATGAGCGGCGAAAGGCCCGCGCAGAGCAAAACGGCGGTCATTCTCCTCAACGGCGAGCCGCACCGCGGGGGAATTTCCACGGAAAACGCCTACGTCATCTGTTGCGACGGGGCGTATTCCTGGGCGAAAGGAAAGGTGCGTATCGACGAGAATTTGGGAGATTTCGACTCCCTTTCGGAGCCGCCCGTTCCCGCGCCCCGCATGAAATTTCCCTCCGAGAAAAACGAGACGGACGGCGAACTTGCCGTGGAAAGAGCTATCGAACTCGGCGCGACCCATATCCTCTTTTATGGGGGAGGCGGGAAGCGGGAGGACCATTTCCTCGGCAATCTTCATCTTCTTTATAAGGCATTGCGGGCGGGCGTTTTTGCGGAGCTTGTCACCAACGGCGCGAAGATCGTCTCCGTCGGAAAGGGGGAGCATTGTTTCGGATGCGAAAGCGGGACGACAATTTCCCTGTTACCTTTTGGCGGTGGCGCGCATATTATGGAGAGTAGCGGACTCAAATATCCCTTAAACGGTCTGCGGCTCAGCTACGGCACTACGCGCGGGATCTCCAACATCGTGACGGGGAACGCGTTTTCCTTTACCGTGGACGAGGGATATGTCCTCTGCGTGATAAACAGGGAGGGAACATGATCGTTTGTATCAAGCTACCGCGCATTGTCGGTTGCATCGTGCGGCTGTTCTACAAGGGATGAAATATATCGATCTGCATTGCGACGCCCTCACAAACGAGGGCGTTTTGCAAGTCACAAGCGAAAATTTGCGGCGGGGCGGCTGTCTGTTACAGTGCTTCGCCGCTTTTGTCGATGTGAGAAAAATCCCCCGCGCGGGGCGGTTTGCGCGGGCGGTTTCCCTCTGCGAAAATTTCGCCGCGATGTGCAAAAGAGAGAGCTATCGCGTTGTGCGGAAGTTTTCGGAGATCGAAGAGGGGAGCCTCAACGCCATGCTCACGGTGGAGGAGGGGGGAACCATAGAGGGGAGCCTTGAAAAGCTGGAAAAGCTCTTTTCTCTCGGGGTGCGCATGATGACGCTCACGTGGAATTTCAAAAACGAGATCGGCGCGCCGAACGGGGAAGAGGGCGGGCTGACCCCGTTCGGGCGGGAATGCGTGGAGCGCATGAAAGAGCTTGGCATGCTTGCAGACGTTTCGCACGGGAGCGACCGCCTCGTAAACGACGTGGCGGAGATCATGCAAAACACGCCCTTTGTTGCGAGCCACTCGAACGCGCGCGAAGTGTTTTTTCACCCGCGCAACCTCGGGGACGGGGAAATACGGCGCATTGCGGACAGCGGCGGGGTGATCGGCCTGAATTTTTTCGACGGGTTCCTCTCGGCGGATAAAAGCGCGGCGGGGCAGAAAGCGGCGCTCATCGCGCATGCCGAACATCTCATAAAGGTCGGCGGGGAAAACGTTTTGGCGCTCGGAAGCGATTTCGACGGCATCCCGCAAAACCCCTGTTTGAAAAACCCCGCATTTATGCCGCGGTTTATAGAGGCGTTGCAAAAAAAATTCGGCGCGCGCACCGCCGAAAAAATTTGCCGCACAAACGCCCTGCGCGTGATGAGCGCCTTGGAATAATTTCAAAAAATACTTGTAATTTTTCAGCCCCTGTGCTATACTGATTGCGTCACACAAGTATATAAATTTAGCGAAGCGGGAACACAATCTAAGGCATTGTGTATCTCTTTTTTCCCGCTTGCTAAAATATTCGAGAAAAACTTGTGTGACAACAATCGGGGATACCAACGCAGTGTGTCTTCGGTTGGAGGCACACTTTTTTTATAAGGAGAAATACAAATGAACAAATGTCCCAAATGCGGCACAAAATTGATTGGCAGTGCAAAATTTTGTCCCATGTGCGTAAAAAAATGGAAAGAAATAAAGCCTGTCACGATCCCGACGAAAGAAATTCAAGAAAAAGGAGAAATACAAATGAACAAATGTCCCAAATGCGGCACGGAGTTCGAGGGCAAGTTCTGCCCCGAATGCGGAAGTTCGCCCACGGGCGAACGCCTCTGCCCGAATTGCAAAGCTCTTGTCCCGAGCGACGCCAAATTCTGCAAAGAATGCGGTTTTACGCTCACCCCGCAGGTACAGCCGCCCGTAAAAAAACGGCGGAACAACGCGGCGGCTGTCTGGATCAAAGCGCATAAAAAGCTCATCGGGTGGGGCGCGGCGGTTTTGGCGCTCGTCCTTATCCTGTCCATCGTCATTCCCGTTTCCGTCATCAACCGCCATAACGGCACCTACTATCTGTATTCAAACGAAGAATATAATTACGAAAAGTATTTCATTTTTAAGGGCAACACCTACACGGACGAAACGGGCTATTCGTGCGACGTAAAGTTCCACGGCGAGAATGTGGAACTGTACGCCGAACTGTTCGGCATGAAAGATGTATTTATGAGCGGCACGATCAACGGCGACGTATTAAAGCTCGAAGATCCCTCCGGGAAAAAGATGGTATACGCTAAGAAAGGGCATAAACATAAACTGAAAGAGGAGGTAATCAAAGAAGCGACCTGCACCGAAACAGGCTTGCGGGAAAAGTATTGTACCGTCTGCGGGCAGGATTTTTCCGAAATAATTGAAAAGATACCGCACACAGTGTTGTGGGATTTCGATAAAACAAGGCATTGGCAGATATGTTCCGTTTGCGGGCAAAAAATTACATCCGAAGAAACCGCACATCAATATTCGACGGAAAAGCAGTGCGATATTTGCGGGTACGAATACGGCTCTACCATAGGGCTTACTTACTCCGTCGGCAAGGAGAGTTGCACCGTAACAGGGCTTGGCATTGCGACCGACACGGAAATTGTGATTCCAAACCAATACAACGGCAAGCCTGTGATTTCGATTGGCTCTAAAGCGTTCATGAATTTTAGCGGGTTGATTTCGGTCATCATTCCAAACAGCGTGACCGAGATCGGAGTGGACGCGTTCTGGGGTTGTACTAAGTTGACTTCGGTTTCCATTCCTAATAGCGTGAACGAGATCGGACAGAGGGCGTTCGAGGGTTGCAGCGGGTTGACAAAAATAAAAGTAGATGAAAATAATGAAACCTATCATTCGCAGGGGAATTGCCTGATCGAAACGAAGAGCAAGACTTTGATTTTAGGTTGTAATACGAGCAAAATCCCCGATGACGGGAGCGTGACCGCGATAGGGAAGAGAGCATTCTATAAGTGTAGTGGGTTGACTTCGGTCACCATTCCCGACAGCGTGACCTCGATTGGAAATTACGCGTTCGATGGTTGCGACGGGTTGAAAGAAGTGTATTTCAAAAAACCGAACGGGTGGAAAACGGAGAGTGGAAGGTCTCTTTCGGGGCTTGATAACCCCGCAACAGCCGCACGGTATTTGACGGATACTTATTGCGGATATATTTGGAAACGCGAGGGGTGAGTGAAAATAAGGCCCCCTTTCCTGCCCTCCCCCCAACGCGTTGGGGGGAGGCATTTTACGTCATGTTGAGCGGAGGCGTAAGCCGAAGTCGCCCCGCGCGAAGTTCTGATTCTCCAAGCGCGGCACGAGGAGCGGTAGCGACGAAGTAAACATGTCCTTATGATAATGCGGACACCCTTCGACAGGCTCAGGGTGACGTGTTGAGAGGGGACACCCTTCGACAGGCTCAGGGTGACGTGTTTTGGATCCGCCCCACCCCCTACCCCCCTCCCACGGAGGGGGTAATACAGAACAGCGTTCCCAAAATTGTCATGTCGACCGTAGTGGAGACATCTCTACCGCTCGTCGCCGCACGCACGCTTTTCACGCTTTTCTTTACGAAAAGCTCCTTTTGCGTGCGGTGGCTCCTCTTCCCGAAAAATCTTGCTATGCAATCTTTTTCGGGAGCCCTATTAAAGTGAGATTTCTCGACTTCACTTCGTTCCGCTCGAAATGACATATTAAAAACAGCAAACGCCCCACCTTCTACCCCCTCCCACGGAGGGGGTAAAGAGGTTGAGATTTCTCCACTTCGCTCGCTTTGCTCGCTACGGTCGAAATGACAAATTGGGCAGGGTGACGTGTTGAGAGGGGACACCCTTCGACAGGCTCAGGGTGACGTATTGAGAGAGGATTGGCTCAGAGTGACGTATTGAGAGAGGAGAGCCAAACGGGGCGGGTTTTCCGCTTGATTTTTTTCAAAAGATATGATATAATCCGTTTGCAAAGATCATAGAGTTACAAAGGAAAAAGTATGAAAAGTGCGGGTAGAAAGAGAGAAAGAGGACTGTGCGTTCTTTTTCTCCTGCTGTTTACGGCCGTTTTCTTTACCGCTTGCGGCGAGGCGGAGCCGCGGAGAGTGAAACAAGAGGAGAACGCGGTCGCTTCCGTCACCGTGTTCGCAAGCTCGGGAGACGGGGAACGCGTGTTCGGGCTGTTCAATTTCGGCCATGCCTTTCTTCTCCTCACAAACGAGAGCGACGGGACGATCGATCTGTGCGGCTATCCGCTGAAAGCGGGCGAGAGCGCCACCATCAGCACCTGGTCCCTCACAAAACGGTTCGGAGTCTGGTTCAACGTGGAGAGCGCGTTTGTGAAACAGCGCGTGAAGTATACGGACAGGCTCTCCGTCACCTGCCCCGTTACCGAAGAACGGCTTGCGGGCGCAAACGAATATCTTACCGCTTGCAACCGCTGGTCGGTGACCACAAATTGCACGGCGTTCACGCTCGGGCTTTATAACCTGTTGGCGGGAGAGGAGAACCGCATCGAGATTTCGGGGCTTCGCACCCCCAAAAAACTCAAAGACGAGATCGCCCGCTTCGCGGAACACCGCGCCGTGCAGGAGATCGTAACGCAGGGCGAGATCGGGTTTCTCGGCGCAGACGGCAAGTTCGTCGGCGGATTTGTAATGGAGTGAGCGTATGAAACGGAAATGGATGATCGTAGCGGCTGTGGTTTTGGCGCTTCTTGCGGCATACGCCCTGTATAGTGTGATCGGTTATACGGTGATCGAACTGCAATATCCCGTGCTTCGTTCGCAAGAGGGGACCGCGTACTTCGGCGGAAATCTCATCATGCTCGGGATCGCGGCGGGGGTGTTCCTCCTTTCGGCGGGAGGTTTTTCCGCCCTCATGGTCTTGCTGTTGCGAAAGAAAAAGAGCGCCTACGAAGCGGCCTCGGAAGAGGAGGCGCAAAAAGCGGCATAAAAAAAGGGACTGCCGGTTGCAGTCCCTTTTTCAGATGAGTTTTTATACGCGCTCTACTTTATCGCTTTTGAGGCAACGCGCGCAGATATAGCCGGTCTCTACCTTGCCGTCCGCCTTATACGTCACTTTCTGGACGTTGGCGTTGAACGCCCGTTTCGTCTTGCGGTTGGAGTGGCTCACATTGTTGCCGCTCGCGCGGCCCTTCCCGCAGACGCTGCATACTCTCGACATATCTTCACCTCCGAAATAGGTATTTCCTTATTTTTTCCGCAAGGAAAAACCCATACGGAAATCTTTAATATCATAGCATTTCTTTTGGGAAAATGCAATTAAAAAGGGGGGGCGATTTTGAAAAATTTCCGATTTTTCGGGAAAAAATTTATAAAACGCTTGCAAAAAAAGGAATAATAGGATAGAATAGGTAATAGCGGGCAACCGAAAAGCCGCTTTTTTGGGTTGCAGTTACGGGAGAACTTATGTCGGTCAGCACAAGCAACGCTTACGGAAAAATTTCGATCTCCGAACTCGCTATCGCTAAGGTAGCGTCTCAGGCCGCGATGGAGAGCTATGGCATCGTGGATACCGTTGCGCGCCGTTTTACCGACACCCTTGCCGAACTGCTCAAAAAAGACGCGGGCGGAAAAGGCGTAAAAGTGACGACGCAGGGAAACCGTATCTTTATCGACGTATACGTTCTCATCAAATACGGCGTCTCGATCGAAGCGGTTGCGGAATCGTTAAAAGAAGCAATCAAATATAAAGTTGAAAATTTCACGGGGATGATCGTAGACACCGTGAACGTCAACGTCATGGGCTTGAAACTTTGACCGCAAATTTGCGGGCATTCCTTTGCAAAGTGCGGCAAGCCCTTTTTTCATGAAAAATCGGCTGAGAAGTCAAGGAGTATCTCATGCAGAAAACCATCAACTGCGCGACATTCCGTAAAATGGTGTTGGTCGGCGCAAAAATGCTGGATAATAACCGGGCTAAGGTAGACGCGCTCAATGTGTTCCCCGTTCCAGACGGCGACACAGGCACCAATATGTCTCTTACCATGCAGTCCGCCGTAAAAGAGCTTTCCAATACCACTTCCAACAACTTTATGGAAGTCTGCGACTGCGTTTCCAAAGGCGCGCTCAAAGGCGCGCGCGGCAACTCCGGCGTGATCCTTTCGCAAATTTTCCGCGGCATTTGTTCCGTACTCCGCGTAGGCAAACCCGAAGTGGATACCCGTGCTTTTGCAAAGGCGCTCGAAGCGGGGACGAAAGTCGCCTATAACGCCGTTGCAATCCCGAAAGAAGGCACCATTCTCACGGTCATGCGGCTCATGAGCGAGTTCGCCGCAAAGAACGCGGGCAAGTACCGCGAATTTGAAAATTTCATTCCCGCCATCATCGAAGAGGGGGACAGGGCGCTCGCAAAGACTCCCGAACTTCTCCCCGTTTTGAAGAAAGCGGGCGTTGTAGACTCGGGCGGTGTGGGACTTATGACCATCATGCGCGGCTTCCAGGCGGCGGTCATGGGGGACGAGATCGTCTCCGAAGTGCAGACGGAAGCGGCGAACGCGGCGCAGAGCCTCGACGCGGACTTCGGCGACAACTCCGACATCATCAACATGGACCTCGGCGAGATCCAGTTTGCCTATTGCACCGAGTTCTTCGTCATCAACTTAAAAAAGAGTACCACCCTTGCCGACATCGATAAACTGCGAGAAAATCTCATGAACATCGGGGATTCCGTCATCTGCATCGGCGACCTCGAAATGATCAAGGTGCATGTGCATACCAACTGCCCCGGCGTGGCGCTCACGTATGCGCTCGAACTCGGCGAGCTGGACCGCCCCAAGATCGAAAACATGCTCGAACAGAACCGCGCGCTCAAAGCCAAGATTGCCGCGGAGAAAAAAGAGCAGGGGATGCTCGCCATCTGCACGGGAGACGGCATTTCGGATATTTTCAAAGACCTGTTCGTGGACCGCGTGATCGAGGGCGGGCAGACGATGAACCCCTCCGCTTCGGACATTGCAACAGCGGTGCAAAAGATCAACGCGGACAACGTGTTCGTGTTCCCCAACAATAAAAACATCATTCTTGCGGCGGAGCAGGCGAAAGCGCTTGTGGATAACCGCACCATTCACGTGATCCCCACCCGCAACGTCCCGCAGGGCTTTGCCGCCGCGCTCTCGTTCTCGCCCGAGGCGAGCGTGGAGGAGAACAAGACGAACATGATCCACGCGCTCGACAACGTGAAAGCGGGCAGCGTCACTCATGCCGTCCGCACCACGAGCGTGAACGGGTTCAACATCAAGGAAGGGGACATCATCGGGCTGGACGACAAAAAGATCCTCGCCAAGAGCGACAATGTGGACGACGCCGTGTTGAAGCTCCTCGATAAACTCAAAGAGGACCAGCACGAGGTGATCACCCTCTACTACGGCGACGAGATCAAGGAAGAGGACGCCGCGGCGCTTGCCGGAAAGGTGGGGGAGGCTTTCCCCGACTGCGACGTGGATTACCACAGCGGCGGCCAGCCCGTCTATTACTATCTGGTATCGTTAGAGTAAACGTAAGCGGGTGAAAGCCCGCTTATTGCTTATTCGGGGCAAACGGCATTATAATATGGAGCTTACTTCGGTCCGCGGGATCTCGGACAAGCGCGCCAAAGATCTCGCAAAACTCAATATCACCGATACGGCGGAACTTGTCCGCTACTTTCCGCGCGCCTATCTCGATATGACGAACCGCGTCTCCGTGCGCGAAGTCTACCACAACGATATGGCGCTTCTTGCCTGCACCCTCGTCTCGGTGGAACCTGTCCGCTATACGGGCAGACGGAAAGTGGTGCGCGCCCTCCTCGCGCAGGGGAGGGATAACTTCACCGCCGTGTGGTTCAATATGCCCTACATCGCCCAAAAACTCAAACCGGGCGAGTATCTCTTTTACGGTCGGGTGCAGAACTATTACGACCGCATCTCCCTCGTCAATCCCTCTTTCGAACCCCTCGAAAAGAACAACCGCCTCAAAGGGCTTGTGCCTGTATATCCCCTCAAAGGGTCGCTCACCCAGCGCGTTTTGCGGGACTGTATCGCAAACGCCCTCAAAACGGAGCCGATCAAAACGGTCATTCCCGAAGAACTCATCCGCAAATACAAGCTGTCACCTCTTCGGCAGGCGTATCTCGACGTGCATCTGCCCGAATCGCAGACGCGGCTGAAAAACGCCTCCGAGCGCATCGCCCTCGAAGAGTATTTTACCCTCATTTCGGCGTTCAAACTCATCAAGGGGGACAAAAACGAGGCGCGGCTCAACCGCTATACCGTCACCGAGCGGGAGGTTGCCGCATTTGAAAAACGCTTCCCGTTCACGTTTACGGCGGGGCAACAGGGCGCGGTGCGGGCGATCTACGACAATTTGACCTCGCCCGTCCGCATGAACCGCCTCTTGCAGGGAGACGTGGGAAGCGGCAAGACCGCCGTCGCGCTCACGGGCATCTTTATGGCGGTGAAGAGCGGCTTCCAGGCCGTCTACCTCTCCCCGACCGAAGTGCTTGCGGCGCAAAATTATCAGGTATTGTGCAAAATATTCCCCGATTACCGCGTGGGATACCTTGCGGGCGGTTCCACCGCCAAAGAAAAGCGGGAGATCAAAGCAGCGCTCGAAGCGGGGGAGATCGACATTCTCTGCGGCACGCATGCCGTTTTGCAGGGGGACGTCAGGTTTCAAAACCTCGCCTTTTGCGTCTGCGACGAACAGCACCGTTTCGGCGTCTCCCAGCGCAACACGCTGAGCGAAAAGGGGAACGGCGCAGATGTGCTTGTCATGTCCGCAACGCCCATCCCGAGAACGCTCTCGCTCATCTTCTACGGCGATCTCGACGTCACCACCATTCCCGATAAACCCAAAGAGCGGCAGGAGATCTCGACCTCGGTCATTCCCTCTTACAAATATGAGGACATGCTCGCCTATATCCGCCGCGAGACGAAAGCGGGCAGGCAGGCGTATTTCGTCTGCCCCAAGATCGACGATGACGAGGGGCAGGTGACTTCCGTCACCGAGCTTTACGAGGAATTAAAGGGAAAACTCTTCGACGTGCGCTTTGCCCTACTCCACGGCAAAATGAAAGAGCGGGAAAAGACGGAGATCATGACGGCGTTCAAGAACGGGGAGTACGATTGCCTCGTTTCGACGACCGTCATCGAGGTGGGCGTAGACGTGCCGAACGCCACCATCATGGTGGTGTATAACGCCGAACGGTTCGGGCTTTCGCAACTCCACCAGCTCCGCGGCAGAGTGGGGCGGGGGAGCGAAAAGAGCTATTGCTTCCTGCTCGTCGGGAGCGAGAGCGAGACCGCAATGGAGCGGCTGAATATTTTGAAAACGACGACGGACGGGTTCGAACTTGCCGAAAAGGATCTGGAACTGCGCGGCAGCGGGGACTTTTTCGGCACCCGCCAGAGCGGAAAATTTTTGAGCGATATTAAAAACTTGCGCTATACCACCAGCGCGATCTTTGCGGCGAAAAAGCTTTCGGACGAGGCGTTTGAAAAGCGGCTCAATTTCGAGGAGATCAAAGAGGCCGCCATGAAAAAGTACGACAGCCTGAAAGACGTGGTGTTGAATTGAAAATGAATGCCGCGCGGCGCTTGATTTTCAAGCGCCGCGCGGCTGTGTAAAAGCGTGGTTTTAAGCTCAAACCACGGAACTTATCGCCGACCCCATCATAACGAGAAGGATCACGATATAGAGCAATGTGATTGCCATCGAGATCGCACTGATGATGATCCCCGCAAGCGCAAGTCCTTTTCCTTTCCCGCCAAATTCGGGTGCGCGCTTATAGCCGATGATGGAGCAGACCAAACCGGCAATCGCAATAAAGAAAGAGAGAATGAACCCGACGATTGCCAAGGCGTTCGTCGCTTCTTGCTGTCGCGGTTTTTCGCTTTCGGACGTTGAAACCCCGCAGTAAAGGCAAATTGCCGCTTTGTCGTCGATCTCTTTTCCACAATTTTTGCAAAACATAACAAGTTCTCCTTTGTTTTTCCAAAATTTTACAACTTTACTTGTTTGAAATATGGTGTTACAAGTAAAATTGTATAATTGCACTAAATGGAAAGTAGTTTCGCGGAGAATTTAAGAACGCTTCGCACCGAACAGAAATTTTCGCAGGCGGCACTTGCGAAAGCGATAGGGGTCACGCAACAGTGCGTAAGCGAGTGGGAGCAAAAGAGAACGGAACCCACGCTCTCCTATCTGTGGCTTCTTGCCGATCTGTTTTCCGTTTCCATCGACGTCCTTTGCGGAAGAGAGGAATGGTAAATTATTCCGCTAAACCGTTCGGGCTTTTTCTTTTTTGAAAAACGCTTGACATTTGCTTGAAAATCATATAAGATAAAAAAGCAGACGACATGTATGGGCCTGTTTCGGATTCGATTGCAAGCGGATTTCGTCGGACGCACGCCGGAGGCTCGGCTCCGTAAAAACGGAAAAATTTTAATTGCTGATCATAGCGAAATCGCCACCCGGAGAGCTTCGGCTTCCCGTTTGGCACTTGCGGCGTAACTTTTACGCTCCGTTCTGCCCCGAAACCTACGGTCGGGAACAGAGCGTCATTTGAGTAGGGAACGTTGTTCTTTGGCTGGCTTCCCCCAAAGAGCGATGAATTTCGGAGGCATGCCCGCCGGACGCTTGTCTGTGGACCGACGGCGGGCGAGATTTGACCACAGACTAAGCGTGTAGTGTCCGCGGAGGAACCTTGTAAGACCGCAGTTCAACTCTGCGCAGGTCCACCAAATCAAAATAATCCGAACTCAACAAGGGTGATTGTAACCCACGATTGGTTCGGATTTATTTTGTATCTCG
>CANRND010000023.1 GCA_947631905.1 uncultured Clostridia bacterium
TATATTGTTTTACACCTTATGGTACCCTTTTTGGGGCTTTGTGCGGAAGAAGTCGATCTTGCCGCCGAACTTCACGAACACCGTGAAGAGGGCGATCGCCACGACCACGAGGCAGATGACGATGATCGCCCATGCGTCGAGGGTCTCCGCCTTTACCCGCGACCACAGCTCGTTGATGCGCTCGCTCGCGTCCTTGCGGTAGTAATCCATCACGGCGCACCGCGAGATTACTTCCTCGGGCGGGAACTGCGCAAAGAGCTGGCGGCAGGTGCGCTGCTCCTCGTCGGCATAAACGCCCACCGTACCCGCTTCTTCCCCGAAGAAATAGGAGAGATCGTAAAAATCTTCCTCATTCTCTTCCTCGCCGCCGTAGAGCCAGTCGACATAATCGAGCATTTCGGCGTTCTCGCCCGCGATGACCGAGGTATAGCCGATATAGTAGCTGTTGCGTTTGGCGCTCTCGGGCATGGACATATAGTTGACAAACGCCTGCGCCGCCTGTTTTGTGCCGCGCTCCACAACGTCTTTCATCATCACCCAGCCGTCGAACCAAAGGTTGGTACCCGCTTCGGGGACATAGTAATCGAGAAAAAGTTCGGTACCGGGAACGACGTTTCCGTCGCGGTCCTCCTCGCCGCTCTCCGCCTCGTCGAGGGCGTACACCGCGTCGCCGCTCCACGCGTAGTTGAGCCAGATCGTGCCGTTCACCATGTCCGCCTTGCCCGTGTCCGTCTCGAAGCTGTAAATGTTCTCCTTGATGTCCATGAGGTAGGGTTCGGTTTTTGCGATCGTCTCCTCGTCGGTCGCGTTGAAGATCTTTGTGATGGCTTTGGTGTATTCTTCCTGAGAAAGTTCCCCCGAGAGGAACTTTTCGTGCAATTCCGAGAGGCCGCCCTCGCCGCCCTCGAACGCTACGCCGAGCGCCGCGAAATAGGTGTCCCGCACGTTGTCTTTCGCCGTGATCTTGCCCTTATAGGCGGGGTCGACAAAGGTCTGCCAGCCGTTTTTTTCGAGGTCTTGCACGTCGACATAAGCGGGATTATACACAAAGCCCGTCGTTCCCCACATGTAGCCCGCGGCATAC
Source organism: uncultured Clostridia bacterium (assembly GCA_947631905.1). GTDB lineage: Bacteria > Bacillota > Clostridia > Christensenellales > Borkfalkiaceae > Gallimonas. Next base: position 1,085 of record CANRND010000023.1, read on the forward strand.
TCGTTCCAACGGGGTTCGCCCTCGGGCGTTTCCAGCCCTGCGTTCGTCTCGAACTGTTTCTGGATGTAGGGCGAAACGTTGCGGATGTAATAGTTTGTCTCGATCGAGGGATCGAAAAAGCTCTCGTCGTACTTTTCGAGATAGGGGGTGCCGTCCTCCTTGGTCTCGTTGGCGAGCTTCATGATCATATAGTCGGAGGGACAGAGAAGATCGTACACGTTGCCGAGTTTGAGTTCGTTGTACATGTCCTCGTTCGTGCCGAACGTGGAGTAGGAGACTTTGACCTTTTCGCCGTAAGTTTGCTCATACCACGCCTCAAAGTCCTCGATGATGGGGGGAGCGTCGTCCCCGTCGGGGTCCTCGCCCTCGTCGAGGAGCATGTCGTAAACATAGGAACCCTTGCCGCCCTCGTCGATGTACTCTTCCCAGTTATAAACTTTGAGGACGGTGACCTCTTTGCCGCCGCAGCCCGAGAGCATGCCGAGCGTGGGCAGGAGGAGGCAGGAGGCGATAAAGAGGCTTGCGATCCGTTTCGGGCTCATCTGTTTTCCTCCTTTTTCTTTCTTCCGATCAAATTGGAACACACCACGAACAGCACGATGATGACGAAGATGATCGTCGTCAGCGCCCAGAACGAGGAGAGGGTGACCGCCGTATGCGCGTTGCCCTTTGTCGTGGCGTTGTAGACGTAGGTGGAGATGGTCTCGAACCCCGTGGGGCGGGTGTACATCGTGACGATGTAATCGTCGAGGGAGAGGGTGATGGCGAGCATAAAGCCCGAGATAACGCCGGGGATGATCTGCGGAAGTACCACCGTCATGAGCGCCTTAAAGGGACTTGCGCCCAAATCGAGCGCCGCCTCGTAGAGGGAACCGTCCATCTGCTTCAACTTGGGGATCACCGAAAGCACCACGAAAGGGGTGCAGATCACCATGTGCCCGATGATGAGGGTGAACCACGAGCGCTCGATGTTCATCGCCACAAAGGTGACCGTGAGGGCAAGCGCGGTGACGATCTCCGCATTGATGACGGGGATCTGGTTGAGGGCCTGCATGGTCCCTTTGATCCGTTTTTTGCAGTAGTACATGCCGAGCGCGCCCGCCGTGCCGAGCAGGGTGGAAAGGAGCGCCGCCACGACCGCGAGAAGCAGGGTATTTCCGATCATGCCGAGGACGTTGGGATCGGTAAAGAGGTTGACGTAGTGGACGAACGAGAACCCCTTGAACCGCCCGATCATGTCCGTCTTGTCGAAGCTGTAAACAGCGAGGAGCAGGATGGGGGCGTATAAAAGGAGCAATACGAGTCCCACGAAGCCCGCTTTGAGACATTTGAGCGCGATCTGCTTTTTCATAAGTTCGTCCCCCTTACCGTTTCATCCGCTTTGAAGCCGCCCGTCAGCCACGTGGAGAGGAATACCACCACGAGCAGTACGAGGGCGATCATGGAACCCATGTGCCAGTCGTTGCCGAAATAGGTGTAGATGAACTTGCCGATGATCGTCACCTTTGCGTTGCCGAGCATGTCCGATACGACGTAGTTCGTCATCGACGGCAGGAACACCATCGTGACGCCGCTCATGATCCCCGGCATGGAGAGGGGGAGGGTGACGCGGGCAAACGTCGTGAGCGCGCTTCCGCCGAGGTCGTAGCTCGCCTCATAGAGGCTGTTGTCGATCTTCATCATCGTGGTGTAGAGGGGCAGGATCATAAAGGGCAAAAAGTCGTACACCATGCCGAAGATGGTCTTGAAATAGTTTGCGCTCGCAAGCCCGTCCAGTCCCTCCGCCTGCGAAAGGAGATTGAACAGTTCGCGCAGGGCGTTCACGCGGAGGACGAAGTTGATCCACATGGGAAGCACGAAGAGCATCAAAATCACATATTTTCTCTTGATGTGGCTCCGCGCAAGGATATAGGCGACGGGGTAGGCGATAAGAAGCGTCACCACCGTCGTCACGAGCGCGATGACGAGGGAATATACGATCGTCGAAAGTTTTGTGGGATCGGAGAAGAACTTGGCGAAGTTCGAAAAGGAGAAGTGCATGCTGTCGTCCGTAAAGGCGTAGAACAGGATGACGAGCATGGGGATCACCACAAAGAAGAGGAGAAAGACGCCGTAGGGGATGCAGAGGGTCTTTCGCGAGAAACGGGGCAGTTTCACTTCTTCACCTCCGTATTTTTGAGCGTAAGTTTGATTTTCTCTTTGGGAATGACGACGGAGACGTAGTCGTTCTCGTTCCAGAGGTCGCCCGTGGAAAACACGAAATCTTCCTCGCTCTCGTCCGTACGCACGATGAGGCGGTAATGGTCGCCCTTATATATAATGGATATAATGTGTCCCGTCGTGCCGCCCGCATTCTCGTCGTCGCTGATCGTGATGTCGTTGAGGCCCACTTCCACGTTCACTTCCGTATCGGTGAGATCGAGCTTTTCGCCCGAGGGCAGTACGAGATAGCCCTCCTCGTCGAGGCTGCTTCCGGGGTAGAGCTGCGTGACGTCGCACTCAAATTCGCCGTCCGCAAATTCGACGGTGTTCCGCTTGGTGATCGTGCCGTCGAACATGTTGGTGGTATATTTGGGCTTCATGAGGTGGATTCCGTCGGGCGCGATGTTCAGCCCGATCCGCTCTCCCTCCTTGCGGCTCTCCGTGCTTTGCACGACGAGTTCGTACTTGCCGACCTGCACCGTGATCTCGTAGTGGATGCCCTTGAACACGACGGAGAGGACTTTGCCCGCGAGCGCGCCCTCCTCGGGAGCGCACATGTGAATATCTTCGGGGCGGACAACAACGTCCACAAGTTCGTTTTTTTCGAACTCGTCGAGGCAGTCGAAAGTCTTTCCGCAGAACTTGACCTTTTTCTCTCCCGTGACCGTGCCGCTCATGATGTTGCTCTCGCCGATGAAGTCGGCAACGAACGTATTTGCGGGTTCGTCGTAAATGCCTTTCGGCGTGCCGATCTGCTGGACGACGCCGTCCGACATGACGATGATCGTATCCGACATCGTGAGCGCCTCCTCCTGGTCGTGGGTGACGTAGATGAACGTGATGCCGAGCCGCTTGTGCATCTCTTTGAGTTCGATCTGCATCTCCTTGCGCATTTTGAGGTCGAGCGCGCCGAGCGGCTCGTCCAAAAGCAAGATCTCGGGTTCATTCACAATGGCGCGCGCGATGGCGACGCGCTGTTGCTGTCCGCCCGAGAGGGTGGAGATGGAGCGCTTTTCAAACCCTTCGAGGTCGACGATTTCGAGCGCCTTTTTCACCTTTTCGGAGATCTCTTTTTTGGAGAGTTTCTCCTTTTTGGTGTAGCGGTCGCCCTTGTCGTTTTCGTAGGTGTTGACAACTTTTTTGCAACGCAGTCCGTAGGCGATGTTCTCGAACACGTTGAGGTGGGGGAAGAGGGCGTAGCGCTGGAACACGGTGTTCACGGGGCGCTTGTTGGGGGGGAGCAGGGAGACGTCCTGTCCGTCCAAAAGGATCTTGCCGCTCGTGGGCAGGTCGAAGCCCGCGATCATGCGGAGCGTCGTCGTCTTGCCGCAGCCCGACGGACCGAGGAAAGTGATAAATTCGCCCTTGTTGACATAGAAACTCATGTCCTCGATGACGACGTTATCCCCGTATGCCTTAGTGACATGTTGCAGTTCGATGATGTGTTCTGACATTACGTCCTCCTTTATGTTCACGCGATTGCTTGCTAACGAAAGCAATCGCCGTGAGGAAATTGGCTTTTATGTTTTAACTTGCTTGTCCTCTTGTTCGTTTCATCGGACAAAAAGTTGCAGGTATGCAACAAATGTTGACGCGCAGCGAAGAAGCGTGGTTCTTCTCGCGCAAGTATTCTAAAATGTCATGTCGAGCGTAGTCGCCCCGCGCTGTTCTAAAAACGTCATTCCGAGCGTAGTCGAGGAATCTCTACCTTATTTAATAATGTTGAGATTTCTCCACGCGCCGCTAACGCGGCTTGGTACTTCGCCTGCGGCTCGTGCCGCCCTTAGACAACATAGAACGTGCGGGCGGTCGAAATGACATATTGGGAACCACGCGGGTCGAAATGACAAATCGGGACCTTTGGCGTCAGCCGTAGCCTCAGAAGTTCGGCGGGGTGGAGATCCAGAGGAACTTCGCCTTGCTCTTTCCTTTATTCAGAATAGAATGTTCGGTATCGGCGGTAAAATAAAAACTCTCGCCCTTTTTTACGGCGTGCTGTTTCCCGCCGCTCACCACCGCGACCCGACCTTCGAGAACATACCCAAATTCCTCGCCCTCGTGGGGGAAGTCCGCGCCCGTCGAAGCGCCCGCCTCCAATTCCACCAGAACGGGTTCCATCATGTTCTTCTGCGCGTTCGGGATCAGCCAGCGGAAAAGCATGCCGTCCGACTGCTTCTCGATATATTCCTCTGCGGAAAAGACGATCTTCTGCTCCGCGTCTTCGCGGAAAAAATCCGAAAGATTGCTCCCGAGCGCGTTCAAAAGGTCGATGAGCGTGGCGATAGAGGGGCTTGTCAGTTCGTTTTCGAGCTGGGAAATGTATCCTTTCGTGAGTTCGCAACGGTCGGCAAGCTCTTCCTGCGTCAGCCCCTTGCGCTGGCGCATGTCGCGCAGTTTTGCCCCGAGTTCCATAAATTTCTCCTTTTTTTGCCCCGCATGTTTAGTATTTATAAACTTTTCGGAATATTACACGAAACTCTCGCAATAATAAACCAAAAGTTTAATAAAAATAAACCGCGGAACACGCGTACAAGTATATTATAAAGGTAAAGAAAAGTCAACCGATTTGCGGAATTTCTTTGAAAGTGTAATATTGTTGGGTTTTGGGTCGGTTTCGGGGCGAAAAACGAACGAAAATGACGAAAAAAAGTAAAAAATGTCAAAAAGGGCAAAAAAGAGCGCTCCGCAATACGGAGCGCTCTTAAAAATAGTTAAAATGCGTAGGTTTAAGCGATGGCTTGCAGCTTCTTTGCGAGCTTTGCCTTTTTGTTCGCCGCGTTGTTCTTGTGCAGAAGTCCTTTCGAGCAAGCGGAGTCGATGGCGGAAACGGTTTCGGGATAGAGTTTGTTCGCGGTTTCCTTGTCTCCTGCGCTGACTGCTGCCAAAAACTTTTTGATTTGCGTTTTGAGAGCGGATTTCAACGCTTTGTTCTGCGCCGTCTTCTTTTCGGTGACGAGAACGCGCTTTTTTGCGGATTTGATGTTCGGCACGATGGTTCTCCTTAATTCGATTTACAATACCATGTTATTTTAGCATAAAATAAATGGCTTGTAAACTGTTTTTCAAGCGAAAAGCGCAAAAAAATTTTGTTTTTTCGGCGGGGGGAGGCTTGTATGGAGACGAAGATCGGGATATTCGACAGCGGCATCGGGGGGCTTTCCGTTCTCTCCGCCTGCGTAAAACGGTTGCCCGCGCTCCGCTACCTCTATTTGGGCGACAATTTCCGCGCGCCCTACGGGAGCCGCCCGAAAGAGGAGATCGCCCGCTTTACCGAAAGCGCGCTTCTCCGTTTCCGCAGGCTCGGCGTCTCCGCCGCCGTCCTCGCCTGCAACACCGCCACCGCCGTCTGCCTCGAAGAGATGCGGAGTAAATTTCCCTTTCCCATCCTCGGCACCGAACCCGCGGTGCTTCCCGCGGCAAAGAGGGGAGGGGAGATCCTCGTTCTCTGCACCCCCCGCACCGCGGAGAGCGCGCGGCTGAACGCGCTCATCGCCCGCTGCCGCGGCGCCTCGTTTACCGTTGCGCCCTGCCCCGGACTTGCCGCGGCGATCGAGAACAGGTTCGTTCGCGGGGAACCCTTTTCCCTTGCCGAACTTCTCCCCGCGGGAGAATACGGCGGGGTCGTTCTCGGCTGTACCCATTACGCCCTCATCGGCAGGGAAATTTCCGCTTTTTACGGCGCGCCCGTCTACGACGGGGCGGAGGGGATCGCCCGCCGTCTTTCCGCCGTTCTTGCGCCCCGCACCGTGGACGGCGGGTGGAGCGAAAACGGGAACATAAACAAAAGTTTGCCCCAAAAAGGGAGCCGCGGGGGAGAGGCGAACGTACGTTTCCTCGGAAAAACGGCAAAAATCAACCGCGAAGTGTTCAAACAAACGTTCTGATTTTGGCGGTTTTTTACTCTTTGCGGAAATACGTAGGGAGAAAAGTGGTTTTTTGTGGAAAAAAAGTGCAGAAAAATGGTTCTAAGTGGTTGACAAGGGGATTATTTCGTGATAAAATGATTTCACAACGCGGAAAAGGAGGGATATGATGAACAATTTGTACGGATCATGCATACAGACCGTAGATGACAAATGGCGCGTCAGGATCGCCTCCAAATATCTTCCGCCCATTCCCGAAGGAAGCACAGAACCCGTCATCAAGAGAGTTTCCATGGTCGCGGGCGCGCAGGGGTGCATCAAGGTGTACGATCCCGAAGTGCTTCAAGAATGGCTCGAAAAGAAACTTTCCATGTTGCCCGACACGCTCGAAGGACTGAGCGCAAAGAGAAAGATTTTAAGTACCGTCGAAAACGTGGACGTGGACAAGCAGTACAGAGTGGTGCTTCCGCTCTCCCTCCGCGGCTATGCGAACATCAAGCGGGAGATCGTAACGATCGGCATGGGCGATCATTTCGAGATTTGGGCAAAAGAGGCGCAGGACGCAGAGGACGAGAAGATGACCTTTGAGTCGGCGTTTGCGAAGATCGGTTATCTTTAATGGCAGAGTTTTACCACCGCCCCGTGATGCTCGGAGAAGTGATCAACGGACTGTGCGTCAAAGACGGCGGCGTATATTTCGACGGAACGCTCGGCGGCGGGGGACACTCCTATGCGATCCTTGCCGCAAGCCCCGCCGCGACCCTTATCGGCACGGACAGGGACGGGGAGGCGATAAAGGCTTCAAAGGAGCGGCTCGCGCCCTTTGAGGGCAGGTTCCGTCTGTATCATTCCAACTATAAAGATTTTGAAAACGTTCTCGGTCGGGCGGGCGTGGACAGGCTCGACGGCGTGCTATTGGACTTGGGAATATCTTCCCATCAGATCGATGAGGAAGAACGGGGTTTTTCCTACCGGTCGGCAACCGCGCCCCTCGATATGAGAATGGACAAGAGTTCGGCTTTCACGGCGAAAGAGGTCGTAAACGGCTATCCGCCCGAAAAGCTCCTGCGCGTCTTGCGGGAATACGGCGAAGAACCGTTCGCCGCCGCCATTGTGCGGAACATCGTAAAACGGCGGGAGCAGGAGGAGATCGCAACCTGCGGGAAGCTCAGAGAGATCGTAGAGGAGAGCATTCCGCCGCGGTTCCGTTCCGCCGCCTGCGCAAGGCAGACGTTCCAGGCGATCCGCATCGAAGTCAACGGAGAACTCGAAGGCCTCGGGGAATGCCTGCGGGGACTGATAAGAAAATTGAAGCCGGGAGGCAGGGTTTGCGTCCTGACGTTTCATTCTCTCGAAGACAGGATCGTAAAGCAGGTCTACCGCGACCTTGCAAGCGACTGCGTCTGTCCGAAGAATTTTCCCGTCTGCGTCTGCGGGAAGAAGAAAGAAATCGAAATCATAAACGCCAGGCCGATCACGGCGGGCGAAGAAGAGATCAAACAAAATCCGCGCAGTAAAAGCGCAAAACTGAGAATTGCCGAAAAAACAGGGGCATGATCGGGGAATACAACGAATAAAGATAAGGAGAGAATATCATGGCGGACCCGGTATTAGATAGGGAGCAACAACAGACGGAGGAAGAGCGGGAACATCGCAGACAGATGTCCGAGAATATGCGCGCGCTCCTCGCGGGAGACGAGGTCTCCGCAGAACCCGCCAAGCCCGTGGGCGCTTACGAGTATCCCACGCTCCGCTCCGACCGCGTTCCCGCATACCAGAATGCCGCGTATGCGACGACCGAATACCACCCGCCCGTGGTCCCCACGTCTCCCGACGCGCCCAGCGCCGCGCGCCGTCTTGCCGATTACGTTGCGGTAACGCCCGGCATGCAGGGGCTGCACCGCTTCGGCGACGAACCCGCGGGGGGAAGAGTAAGGGACTATGCGCCCGTGGAACCCGCGCCCGCGCCCGAAGCGCCCGCGCAAAAGGGGGATCTCTTCGGAAATCTGCTTCTGAAAAACGGTATTCTCATCGACACCTCGGCGCCCGAAGCGCCCGCGATGTCGTCGGTGGAAGCGCCCGTGTACGAACCCGTGCGGGAAACGCCTTCCTATGCGCCGCAATACGAGACGGAGACGCGTACCGCGCCCGCTTTCAGCCCGTCGTTTGCGCCCGAGACTCCCTCTTACGATGAGGACGATTCCAAACCCACTCCCCGCACGATGTCCCACCAGAACGTTGCGGAGCAGAAGAACGAGGGGCTTCTCGCCGCTCTTTCCATGCGCACCAAGCTCGTGCTTGCGGCGGTGGCGGCGGTGATCGCCATCCTGCTTGCCGTGGTCTGCATCAATACGGCGATCATCAACTCCATCAACGGAGACGTCAACGAGCGGGAAGAGCAGCTCACCCGCCTTGAACAGCAACTCGACGGCATCAACGGCGAGATCACCGATCTCACTTCCCGCGAGAACGTCGAGACTTGGGCGATCGAACACGGCATGAGCCGTTAAACCGCCCGCGGAGGGAAACATATCAAACAGAATACGGACTTTTCTTTGACTGTCCTACGAAAGAGGTTATTTGCCGTGATGTTGGCGATAGCCTTTCTTTTTTGCGTTTTTTCAGGCAGGTTTCTCTATGTACAGCTCTTCTGGCGGGAAGAACTTCTCTCCCGCGCGCTCGACCAGTGGACGAGAGAGATCCCCGTCACCCCCGAACGCGGCAAAATTTTTGACCGCAACGGGGAACTTCTCGCGGGCAACGAGACCGCGTACAGCGTCTATGCGCGCGCGAACGCCGTCACCGACCCCGAGGGCGCGGCAAACGTTCTCTCCGCGCTTTTGAACGTCCCGCGCGAGGAGATCGAAGAAAAGCTCTCCGACCGTTCCCACTCCGAGATCACCCTCCTCAAACAGGGGGAGAAGTCGCAGGTTTTGCCCATCGAGGGGAGCGGCCTTACGGGCATCTACTATGCGCGCGACAACAAACGCGTTTACCCTTACGGCGCGCTCGCCTCGCAGGTTTTGGGTTTCACTGCGATGGGCGCGGAGGGGACGACGGGCATCGAACGGTACTACGACGATTTTCTCAAAGGGAAAAGCGGGGAGATCCTCTACGAGACCGACCTCGTCGGCTCCGAGATCGAGGGGACTTCCGCCTCCTACATTCCCGCCGTCGGCGGGCTCAACCTCAAACTCACCCTCGATTACAGGATACAGGCGCTCGCGGAAGAGGTCATGGGGCGGGTCCTCGCCTCTTCCTCCGCGAAAGCGGCGCGCTGTATCGTTCTCGACCCGCAGGACTTCGGGGTGCTTGCGATGGTGAACTTGCCCTCTTACGACCTCAACGATCCGCCCCGCGACGATATGGAGACGCTCAACCGCCTCTCCCGCAACTGCCTCGTGAGCGATATCTACGAGCCGGGGTCTACGTTCAAGATCATCACCGCCGCCGCCGACCTCGAAGAGTTCCGAAAGGGCAATCCCGCGGCGTTCTCCCCGCAATATGTATTCCCGAGCAGCCGCACCCGCAGCGTAGACGGCACCACCATCAAGTGTTGGAGCGACCACAAGAACGGAAAACACAGCAACCAGACGCTTGCCGAGGCGCTCAACAACTCCTGTAACCCCTGTTTCGTGGACATCGCGCTCTCCCTCGGGAAAGAGACCTTCTATTCCTACCTCTCGGCGTTCGGCTTCGGCAAGGCGACGGGAGTGGACTTTTCGGGCGAAGCGGTGGGCATGCTCATCCCCGAGGGGAGCGTGCGGGACTGCGATCTTGCGCGCATCGGCTTCGGGCAGACCATCGCGCTCTCGCCCCTGCAACTCGCCTGCGCGGCGGCCTCCGCGGTCAACGGCGGCTACTACTACACGCCGCACATTTTGGAAGAGGTGTTCTCGGACGACGGGTACGTCGCCGTCAAAACGGGGAAGAAGCTCGCCGCAAGAACGGTGAGCGAGGAGACCTCCCGCCTGCTCTCTTCCATGCTCGAAGGGGTGGTGCGCGACGGAAGCGGCAAGCACGCCTACATCGAGGGCTACCGCGTGGCGGGCAAGACCGGTACCGCCCAAAAGTACGAGAACGGAACGATCGCGCAGGGGAAATACGTCTCCTCGTTCGTGGGGTACTTCCCCGCAAACGAGCCGCGGTATCTCGCCCTCATCATCGTGGACGAACCGCAGGGGAGCTACTACGGCAGTACCGTGGCGGCGCCCTGCGCAAAGGAAATTTTCGAGGGGATCATCGGGTTTACGGGTCTCCCCGCACAAGGAGGCGCGCTATGAAACTTTCCGCGCTTGCAAAAGAACTCAGGGAGAAAAAACTTTCGGGCGACTGCGAAGTGACGGCGCTCTGTACGGACAGCCGCACGGCTTCCGAGGGAGAGCTGTTTTTTTGCTACCGCGGAACGGGGACCGACCTGCATAGCTACGCCGAGGAAGCGGCGGAGCGGGGCGCGTGTCTCGTGTGCGAGCGGGAACTTCCGCTTCCCTGCGCCCAGCTCATCGTCCCCGACGGCAGACGGGCGATGGCTGAGATTTCCGCCGCCTTTTACGGCCATCCCGAGCGGGGGATGCGCTTTGCGGGCGTGACGGGGACCAACGGCAAGACGACGACCTGTTATCTTCTCGCCTCGGTTTTGGAAGAGAGCGGCAGGCGGGTGGGGCTGATCGGCACCCTCGGGGCGCGTTTTGCGGGCAGGACGGTGCCGCCCGATCTCACCACGCCCGACCCCGTTTCGCTCTTTGCGCTTCTCGCCGAAATGAAAAAGGCGGGGGTGCAGGACGTCGTGATGGAGGTCTCCGCGCACGCGCTCGCCCTCGAAAAGACCGTCCCCATCCTCTTCGACGTGGGGATCTTCACCAATCTCACGCGGGACCACCTCGACTTTTTCGGGGACATGGAGAAATACGGCGCGGCGAAAAAGAGCCTCTTTTCGCCCACCCGTTGCCGCTTTGCCGTTTACAATGCGGACGACCCCTTTACGCGCGAACTGCTCAAATGGGAGACGCCGCACGTGCTGTACGGTTCGGAAAACCCCGCCGACGCCTTTGCGCTTTGCGAGGAGGAGAGCGTGGAGGGGAGTAAGCTCATCCTGAACCTTTCGGACGAGCTGTGCGAGACCTATTTGAAGCTCCTCGGGCGGCACAACGTGCAGAACGCGCTCGCCGCCGCCTGTGCGGCAAGGAGGTTGGGCGCGACGGCCGAGGACGTCGCCCGCGGCCTCGGAAAAGTCGGGAGCGTGGACGGCAGGCTCGAACGGGTGGCGCGCTTCCGCGGCGCGGATATTTTCGTGGACTTCGCCCACACGCCCGACGGCCTCGAAAAGTCCCTCTCCTGCCTCAAAGAGTTGTGCGAGGGGCGGCTCATCGCCCTCTTCGGGTGCGGGGGAAACCGCGACGGCGGGAAGCGCAGGGAGATGGGGGAGACCGCGGCGCGCCTTGCCGACTTTACCGTGATCACGTCGGACAATCCCCGCTTCGAGGACCCCTGCGCGATCATTGCCGCCATCGAGGAGGGCTTTTGCGGGATCTCGAAAGAATATGTCGCGGTGGAGGAGCGGGAAAAGGCGATCGAGTACGCCGTAAGGCTCCTCGGCGAGGGGGACATTCTTCTCATCGCGGGCAAGGGCGGGGAGACCTACCAGGAGATCATGGGGATAAAATTCGACTACAATGACAAAGATACCGTGAAGAAGATCGTCGGGAAACTGTCATGAAAGGGATGCTTGTCTGTCTTACGCTGTCGTTCGCGCTCTCCTTTGTCTTCTGTTGGGCGGAAATACCGCTCCTCAAAAAGTTGGGCGCGGGGCAGAACATTCTGCACTATGTCAAGGAACACGAGAAAAAGGGGGGGACCCCCACGATGGGCGGTTTGGGATTTGTCCTTGCCGCCGTTTTGGCCGTCCTCTGCGTCCGCGGCGCCGCGGACAAGCCTTTCCTCGTCTGCCTCGCCGTCGGCGCGGGGTATCTTTTGGTGGGCTTTCTCGACGATCTGCTCAAAAAACGCCGCCACGATAATCTCGGCCTCAGACCCTACCAAAAGATCTTTTTCCAGCTTTCGGTCGCCGTCATCGCCTCCCTGTACTGCTGCCTCGAAGGCCTCACGGTCTTGCGTATCCCGTTCACTTCTCTCGGCTTCGACATCGGCTGGTGGATGTTTCCGCTCGGGATCTTCGTCTATGTGGCGACGGTGAACGGGGTCAACCTCACCGACGGGCTGGACGGGCTTGCGGGGGGAACTTCGGCAATGTTCTTTCTCTCGCTCGGGCTGCTTCTCACACTGCAATACGGGGACGGAGACGTCGCCTGCCTGTGCATGAGCCTCGTGGGCGCGCTCGGCGCCTATCTCATTTTCAATGTCAACCGCGCGAGCGTTTTTATGGGGGACACGGGTTCTCTTTCCCTCGGCGGGTTCGCCGCTTCCTGCGCGCTCGTCACGGGGAACGCCCTCGTCATTCCCGTCGCGGGGGCAATGTTTGTCCTTTCAAGCATATCCGTCATCATACAGGTAATATACTATAAAAAAACGGGCAAGCGCGTCTTTCTCATGGCGCCCATCCACCACCATTTCCAGATGAAAGGGTACTCCGAGGGGAAGATCTCTTACGTCTATGCGGCGGTCACCGCGTTGCTCGGCGCCTTACTCTTGTTCCCGTTTGTGTAGTCTTTCCCCGGGACGGGGAAGAAAAAAGGAGATTTTATGCTGTATTCCGGACAGACCTTTCTCGTGGCGGGGCTTTCCCGCTCGGGGATCGCGGCGAGCGAGTATCTGCTCTCCCGCGGGGCGAGGGTGTATTGCTTCGACGACGTGGAGGACGGGAGCGTCGCCAAGACCGCCCAAGAATTAGGCGCGAAAGGGTGCGTCGTCTTACATAAGGAGGATCTCGAACGGCGCGCCGCCGAATGCGACATTCTCGTATTAAGTCCCGGCATTCCCGTCGATCATCCTCTGCCCGTCTCTTTCAAGCGGGCGGGCAAGCGCGTGATCGGGGAAATGGAGCTGGGCGCGCTCAATCTGCACTGCGACGCGGTCGCGGTGACGGGGACCAACGGCAAGACGACCACCGTCACCATGCTCGACGGCATTTTCAAGGCGGCGGGAAAAAAGAGCGTCGCCTGCGGCAACATCGGAAAACCGCTCTGCTCCTGCGTGAAAGAACTCGGCGAGGACGGGCTTGCCGTCATCGAAGTCTCCTCTTTCCAGCTCGAAACGCTCTATTCGCTCCGTCCGCACGTTGCGGTCATCCTCAACGTCACCGAGGACCACCTCAACCGCCACTACAACATGGAGAACTACATCTATCTCAAATCCCGCCTGCTCAAAAACTGCGCGGAGAGCGAGTTTTCCGTTCTCAACCACGACGATCCCATTGTGCGCGGGTTTGCCGAAAAGACGAAAGCGAAGCCCGTCTGGTTCTCCCTGCGCGAACCCGTGGAGGGGGGATATCTCAACGAGGGGTCTTTCTGCTACATGGGGGAAAAACTCTTCCCCGTCTCCGACCTCCCGCTCGACGGCGAACACAACGCGGCCAACGCGCTGGCGGCGATCTGCGCTGCGAAGCTGTTCGGGATCCCCAACGAGACGATCGCCGCCGCCTTAAAGACTTTCCGCGGGGTCGCCCACCGCTTACAGCGGGTGGGGGAACTCGACGGGGTGAACTTCATCGACGACAGCAAGGCGACCAACGTGGATTCCGCCATTAAGGCGGTCAAGAGCGTGCGCGGGGAGAGCGTTCTCCTCGTGGGCGGTAAGGACAAGGGGTATTCCTACGAGCCGCTCTTCGACGCCGTGAAGAACAGCGGGGTCGTCCATACCGTCATCTACGGGGAGAACGCGTTCCGCATTTTGGGCGCGGCGCTCAAAAAGGGATATACCGCCGTCACGCTGTGCCGCCCGTTCGACGTTGCGGTGCGCGTTGCATATCTCACGGCAAAAAAGGGCCAGAACGTGCTTTTAAGTCCTGCGTCCGCAAGTTTCGACGCGTTCCGCAACTACGAGGAGCGGGGAGAACGCTTCCGCGAAATGCTGGAAGTTCTGACTGCGGAAAAGAGGTCGGGCGGCGTGGTCCCGCCCGCGGAGGACGACGTTGCCGAAGAATAGAGCTAAATTCCCGAAAGCGCCCCGCCCCGCCCCCGCCGCGCGGGGCGGGGCATTTGGCGACGTTCCCTTTCTCGTGGCCGTCATCCTGCTCGCCGCTTACGGGGTCGTGTGCGTCTACTCGGCAAGTTCCTATAACGCCGAGGTGCAGTACGGAGACAGCCTCTATTTCGTCAAAAAGCAGATCGTCGGGTTCGTGCTGGGGCTTGCCGCCATGATCGCGGTCTCCTTTGTCAACTACGAAAAGCTGAAAAAAGCGGGGCTGCCCGCGCTCATCCTTTCCCTCGTTCTGCTCGCGCTCGTGTTCGTGCCGGGCGTGGGGAAGAGCAACTACGGCGCGACCCGCTGGATCGGGTTCGGCGGGTTCACGATCCAGCCCTCCGAGCTTGCGAAGTACGGCTTTGTGCTGTTTGCGGCGGGGTATTTCGCCAAAGACCCCGCGCGGATGCGCACGGCGAGGGGGGCGCTCCCCGTTCTCTTTGCGGGACTTGCCGTGTGCGCGCTCGTCATTCTGGAACCGAATATGTCCGTCACCATGCTGATCGCGGCGGTCACGATCGGCATGATCTTCCTTGCGGGCGCTTCGTGGAAGACCCTCTTTGCGATCGCCGTTCCCGCGCTTCTGGCCGTTCCCGCCCTCATCTTCATGGAGCCGTACCGCTTGAAGCGGCTCTCCGCGTTCCTCGACCCGTGGCAATCGCCCAAAGGGGAGGGCTACCAGCTCATCCAATCCCTTTACGCCCTCGCCAACGGCGATCTGTTCGGCACGGGCCTCTTCCGCTCCCGCCAGAAATACCGCTTCCTGCCCTTTGCCGAGAGCGACTTCATCCTCGCCGTCATCGCCGAAGAGACGGGCTTTGTCGGGGTTTTGCTTCTCTTTGCACTCATCGGGTTCATCGTGTGGCGGGGCTTTCGCATCGCACGCTCATGCGATAATTTCTACGGCTACATGCTTGCCTCGGGCATTACGCTCGCCTTTACCGTGCAGACGGCGCTCAACGCGCTCGTGGTGAGCGGCTGTATCCCGCCCACGGGGCTTCCGCTTCCGCTCGTCAGCGCGGGCAATACTTCGCTCATCGTCACGATGGCGGCGATGGGGGTCCTGTACGGCATTTCAAGACACAACGCAAGGGGGAAATTTCATAAGATGCAGTGAGAAAAAATGCGCAAAAGCCCCGTGAGGGCTTTTATGGGGTTATGCTCCGTTGCGCAAGGAGACATTATGGATAAATTTTTAATAGACGGGGGAAAGAGCCTGGGCGGCACGGCCGCGGCGCAGTCTGCGAAAAATTCCGTGCTGCCCCTGCTCGCCGCGTCTGTTTTAACGGAGAAACAAGTGACGATCGAGGACGTTCCGATGATCACGGACGCCCTCTGTATGATGCAGATCCTGCGCGAACTCGGCGCAAAAGCGGAGTTCCGCGGGAGCGACGTTTTGATCGACAGCTCAAACGCCTGTTCCCATGAACTCTCTTCCGCGCTCACAAAGGAACTCCGTTCCTCGGTGTTCATGCTCGGATCCCTTTTGACCCGTTTCCGCCGCGCCGTCATCGCCTATCCCGGCGGGTGCGACATCGGCCTCCGTCCCATCGACCTGCATCTTTCCGCCCTCAAACGGCTCGGGGTGAAGATCGAGGAGAAGGACGGGTTCATCTTCTGCAAGTGCGACGCCCTGCGCGGCGCGGAGATCGCGCTCGATTTCCCCAGCGTGGGCGCAACGGAAAACATTCTGCTCGCTTCCGTCAAAGCCGAGGGAAGAACGGTGGTGCAGGGGGCGGCGAAAGAACCCGAGATCGTCGATCTGCAAAACTTTCTCAACGCGATGGGGGCGAAAGTCCGCGGCGCGGGGACGGACGTGATCGAGATCGAGGGGGTGAAAACGCTCGGCGGCGTTACCTACCGCCCCATCAAGGACAGGATCGAGGCGGGGACTTACCTCATGGCGTGCGCCATTTGCGGCGGCGAGATCGAGGTGACGGGGGTCGCGCCCGAGAATATTCGCCTGCTTTTACATAAATTGCGTGAAAACGGTTGCAAAATCCATGCAAAAAATGATAAAATAAGGATAACCAGCAGCGGCAGGCTGAAATGCAACCGCCGCATCGAAACGATGCCTTTCCCCGGCTTTCCCACCGACTTGCAGGCGCAGGCGACCGCGCTCAACAGCGGCGCGGAGGGAGGGGCGGTCATCGCGGAAAACCTCTTCGAGACCCGCTATAAATACGTCCCCGAACTCAGAAAAATGGGGGCGGACATCGAAGTGAAAGGAAGGCTCGCCTTTGTGCGCGGCGTAAAGCGTCTGCACGGGGCGTCGCTCACGGCGGGGGATTTGCGCGGCGGCGCGGCGCTCGTTCTGGCGGCGCTCGGCGCGGAGGGGACGAGCGAGGTGCTGGACCTCTCCCATATCGACCGCGGCTACGCCGACTTGCAGGGAAAACTCACAAATTTGGGCGCAAAGATCAAGCGCGTGCGGATATAGCGAGCCTTTGCCGCTACGCGCCCGCGCGGAATGCGCCGTAAGGAATGCCTATGAAAAAGAAAGGAAAGATACTGCTGACGACTGCGATCGGGCTGGTTTTGCTCATCGCCGTGATCGCCGCCGCCCTCAACGCCGTCTTTACCGTGACGGACGTAAAAGTGCGGTTTTCCACGCTCTCGGATGAGGGGATGGCCGACGGCTACGCGCTCCAAAGCGAGTTGGAGCAAAAGTTCGTCGGGTCCAGCACCACCTTTCTCGACCTCAATGACGTTCGGGAGATCGTCGCAAAATATCCCGCATTCTCGCTCGGCGAACTCAAAAAGGATTTCCCGCGCACCCTCGCGCTCTCGGTCACGGAGCGCAAAGAGACCTATGCGTTCCGTCCCGGGGAGGACGGCGCGTTTGCCGTTCTCGACGAGGAGGGGCTTTATCTCTATCAAGAGGAGGAGAACGCCAACCGCCGCTACGGGGAGAACGTGCTTCTCGAAGGATTTTCGCTGACGGTGGGGGAGGCGGGTACGCCCGTTTCGGGCGAGTATTTCGCCGAAGCGCTGCAATTTTGCAAGGTGTTTGCGGAAAATCTCGACGATGTGCGCGCCAACATCTCCGCCATCCGCCTGACTCCTACGGAAAACGCCGTCGAGGGAGACCACTTCTTCCGCGTGTTTTTCAGGGAGGGGGTCTACGCCGACGTATACAGCCCCGCCCATCTCACCGAAAATAAGGCGATGGCGGTGCTTGACCGCTACCGCTCGCTTACGGACGCACAGCGGCTCTACGGGTTCTTCGATGTGGTGGATTCGGTAGACGGCGGCTTTACCGTGAGCGAACACAGAGACAAACTTCCTTTCTGACGTATTTCGGCAGAACCGCCGCGGTCCGCTCCGCGGCGGTTTTTTTGCGCTTTATATGGGGGTAATGCGCGCCGAAAAGCGCAAAATGTGCAAACATACAACAAAAAAATCGTTCTATTCTCTTGACATGGGGCGGGTACTTTGATATAATAGTGAAAGAATTTACGAGAGGGAAGAAGAATGGCAAAAAAGAGCGTTGCCGTCCTCGACATCCGTTCTTCGGAGATCGCCGTCTTCGTGGGCGAGAGAGGCGTCAATAATACTTTCGTCTTTCAAGCGAGCAAAACCGAGCCGTACGGCGGCTATGAGGACGGTGCGTTTTACGATACCGACGAACTCACCCGCGCGGTGCATAGCGCGCTCGAAGCCGTAGAGCAGATCTGCGGCAGGACGTTCCGCACCCTCTACGTCGGCGTACCCGGGGAATTTACCCTCGCGGTCCCCAAAGAGCAGGTCATCGGCTTTCCCAAACGGCTCAAAATCGGGCAGAGGGAAAAGGACGCGCTTTTCGACAGCGGGAGGAGACAGCTCAAAGGCTACCGCGCCATCCGCGTCACGAGCATGATCTATACCACGGCGGACAACCGCCGCGTCGCCGATCCCGCGGGGCTTTATTCCACGGGGCTTTCGGGCGTTCTGTCTTATTTTTACTGCACCGAATATTTCGCTTCCACCCTCGAAAAGATCTTTGCGGGAACAAAGACCGAGCTGAAATTTTTGCCCTCGCAGCTTGCGACCGCGTGCTATCTCATCCCCCCCGAAACGCGGGACGAGTACGCGCTCTTTTTAGACGTGGGATTTCTCTCTTCCACCGTCTGCCTCGTGCTGGGCGGCGGCATTCTCGCGCAGGAGACCTACTGGGCGGGCGAAGGGCAGATCGCCGTCAGGCTCATGCAAAAATTCAACCTGCCCTATGAGGGCGCGTTGCAACTCCTTACCCGCTCCAATCTCTATCTCAAACGCGAGGCGAAGAGCAGGGAGTTCGTGTTCCGCGGCGCTGCTTACGACATTCCCGCCGAGGAGTTCACCGAGGAGGTGAAAGCGGGGCTGGACGAGCTTTGCGAGCATGTGAGCGGATTTCTCGAAGAATGCTCGGGCAAGGAACTCGACAGCAAGCCGCTCTATGTTACGGGCGAGGGGCTCGACGGCATCCGCGGCGCGCTCGAACACATCTCCCGCAGGCTCGGCTGCGTATGCGAACAGCTCGCGCCCGACCTGCCCTATTACAACAAACCGTCTATGAGTTCCCGTATCGCGCTCATCGACATGGCTTATGAAGACAACCGCACGAGCGGAAGACTTTTTAGATTATTAAACGTATTCGGAGGTTAAACAATGTACAACGACAATATCCCTTTCGTGGGAAGAGATAACCAGCCGCAGGAGAAGAGCTACGCGCCCGCCGCTCCCCTCGAACCGGAGTACACGGGCAGAGCGCGCATCAAAGTCATCGGCGTGGGCGGCGCGGGCAATAACGCCGTCAACCGCATGATCGACGCGGGCATCACGAGCGCGGAATATATTGCCGTCAACACCGACGCGCAGATCCTTGCATGCAGTAAGGCGGAGACCAAGATCCAGATCGGCGCGCACCTCACCAAAGGCCTCGGCGCGGGCGCGGACCCCGAGATCGGCAGAGCCGCCGCCGAAGAGAATAAAGATGAGCTTGTAAAAGCGATCGAAAAGACCGACCTTTTGTTCATCACGGCCGGCATGGGCGGCGGTACGGGTACCGGTGCGGCGCCCGTCATCGCCAAGATGGCGAAGGACATGAAGATCCTCACCGTCGCCGTCGTCACAGAGCCGTTCTCGTTCGAAGGAAAGCGCAGAATGGACAATACGATGAAAGGCCTCGACAATCTCAAAAAGTACGTCGATACCCTCATCATCATTCCCAATGAAAAGATCAGCGACGTCGTTCCCAAGAACGCTCCCATGAGCGAAGCGCTCCGCGTGGCGGACGAAGTCTTGAAACAGGGCATCCGCGGGATCGCAGACCTCATCGTCACCCCCGCGCTCATCAATCTCGACTTTGCCGACGTAAAGACCATTCTCAAAGACAAGGGTTTGGCGCACATGGGCGTTGGCGTTGCAAAGGGCGAGAACAGGATCGTGGAGGCGGTGCGCCTTGCGGTCAACTGCCCGCTCCTTGAAACCACCATCGAGGGCGCGACGGGCGTGATTTTGAACGTCGTCGGCGGCAACGACCTCACGTTCGACGAGGTGAAGCTCGCCGCTTCTCTCATCCACAGCGTTGTGGACTATTCCGCAAACATCATCTTCGGCGCGTGCATCGACGAGAACATCAGCGACGAAGTGGAAGTCACCGTCATCGCAACGGGCTTCCCCGCCGCGGGGAACCGCCCCGACACCCGCACGCAGACCTATCAGCGGCCCGCGCCCCAGCAACAGCCGCCCGTTCCGCAGCCGCAACCCGGCCAGAGACCGGTGGATCCCCGCCAGGCGGCCCCACAACAGCAACCGCCCGTGCGGCCCGTTGCTCCGCAACCCGCACCCCAGCAGCCCGCCGTTCCGCCGCGCGGCGCGTATAATCCCTATGCTGGATATGCTCCGCAACCCGCACCCCAGCAGCAACCGCCTGTTCCGCAACAGCCCGCTTACGGCTACGGACAGAATCCCTATCCTCCGCAGGCGCAACCCGATTACCGTCAGGCCGCGCCCCAACAGCCCGCTCCCGAACCCGAAGAGGAACCCGAGGAGAGAAGCGCGCGCGACCAGCAGTTGCCCGATTTCGTAAGGCGGCTCATCGGCAAAAAGAATAAGTAAAGAACAAGAGAGCGGACGCTTCGGCGTCCGCTTTTTGATCGGTCAAACGGCAGCCGCCCCGCGCTTTTTTAAGCGCGGGGCGGCGTTTCTCTACGGCAGACGCTTGACATTTTTCCGCCGCAGTGGTAAAATGCAGAAAAAACTTCGGGAGGGATGGAAATGTTAAAGAGTTTGGGGGTAAAACCCTATGTATTCCCCATGCCCGTGTTGCTCATTGCAACCTACGGCGAGGACGGAAAAGTGGACGTGATGAATATGGCCTGGGGCGGCATTTGCTCCGAGGACATGGTGGCGCTCAACATCAGCGAGGACCACAAGACGACGGAAAATTTGAAGAAGAGGGGAGCGTTCACGCTTTCGGTTGCCGACGTTCCGCACATTGCCGAGGCGGACTTCTTCGGCATCGCCACGGGCAATAAAATGCAGGATAAATTCGAGCGGACGGGGCTGACCGCCGTCAAGAGCAAGAATGTGGACGCGCCCGTCATCGAAGAGTTCCCGCTCACGCTTGAATGCAAAGTCGTACAAATGGGGGAGGAGAAGTCGGGTTACCGCGTAATCGGGGAGATCGTGAACGTGCTTGCCGACGAAAAAGTACTCACCGAAAAGGGCAAAGTGGACCCGAAAAAGCTCAACGCGTTCGTGTTTGACCAGATGCAGAGCGGATACTATGCCATCGGCGAAAAGGTGGGGCAGGCATGGCAAAGCGGCGCCCCGCTCATGAAGAAGTAATGTCCGCGACGGATTATACGCCGTTCGGTGCGGTCCCCGACGACCGCTACGAGGTCGTCTCCGTTGTGCGGGACGAGGACGGCACGGCGATCTCGCTTGCGGGAGAGCGGTACTCGGTGAAAATATCCTTTGGGTTTGTCGAGGCGCTCTGCATCTGCGATGAGGGCAGACGCATCCAATCTTACAATCGGATCGGGGATATCCAAACCTATCGCAAGCATGATTTTTTCGGCTGTCCGCTCTATAAAGTGGGCGGGGAGTCTGGTTTTATGAAATGGCTGAATGAGGAAAGTTGCGGCTTTTCCTTTCAAGACGGGCATTATGCGGTGATCACCCTCAACGACTTTATCGACGTCGCCGCCGCCTTTCCGCCCAAGATTGAAATTTCTTAACAGTACACAGCCGCCGCCCCGCGCTTTGAAAAAGCGCGGGGCGGCTTTTCTGCAAAAAAGGGACAAAAAATGTCGTGTTTTTCCGCGGGCAAAAAGATTGACTTTTCGGAGGATTTTTGATACAATAACAATAATCAAGGTTATCAAATTCATAGAAACGACACACGTTGCGCTCAAAGCGCGTAAATCTGATCACGGTACAGTTTGGAGCGCGTGTGTCAAAGTTCTTTCGGCACATTGCTTTCGATGTGCCTTTTTTTGTGTCGGAAGGAGAATTTTATGAATGAAAGCGCCTATCTCGGCGAGGAACGCGTAGGCAAGTTGCTCCTGAAATTTGCCGTTCCCTGTATTTTGTCCCTCATTATTTCCTGCCTCTATAATATCGTAGACCAAATTTTTGTCGGGCATGGCGTGGGGCCGCTCGCCAATGCCGCAACGGGAGTCATTTTCCCGATCACCGTTGTCGGATGGGGACTCTCCCTGTTTTTCGGCGACGGCGCGGCGGCGTTTCTCTCCATTGCGCTCGGCAAGCAAGAGACGGAAAAGATTCACAAGGGCGTGGGAAACGCGATGCTCGGTTCTTTTGTAACGGGTGCGCTCCTCATTCTCGCCGCCTATCTTTGGGGAGACGATCTTCTGTTGCTGCTCGGCGGAACGGAGGCAAACCTCCCGCTCGCGCATGCGTACGGCATCATCATTTACGCCATGATCCCGCTTGCGCTTGTGCAGAACTGCCTTGCCGCGATCATCCGTGCGGACGGCGCGCCTCGTTACGCGATGCTTGCCATGATCGTGGGCGCCGTACTCAATATCATCGGGGATCCCGTTGCGATCTACTGTCTGCACCTCGGGATCGCGGGCGCGGCGTGGGCGACTATTTTGGGGCAGTTCGTGTCTTTTCTCATCTGCGCAGCCTATCTTTGGCGGAGTAAGACGTTCAAACTGACTCTCGGAAGTTTTGTTCCCGATTTCAAAGTTCTGGGAAATGTTTGCCGCCTCGGGCTTTCGAGCTTGTTTACCCAGCTCTGTATCGTGGCGACGACCGTTGTCAACAACGTGCTGTTTGTCAAGTACGGCTACGCATGGAACGCACAGTACGGAGGGGATGTTGCTCTTGCGGCGTTTGTCGTCATTATGAAGCTCTTCCAAATCGTGTTGAATGTGGTGTTCGGGATCGCAATGGGCGCGCAACCGATCGTGGGATATAATTACGGCGCGAAAAAGTATGACCGCGTGAAAAGGTTGCTTGTGCTTGTTTTGCTTTGGACGGGCGGGCTGTGCCTTGTGTTTACGGTCTTCTTCGAAGCGGCGCCGCAACTGTTCATAGCCATGTTCGGCGGAACGGCGGGAGAGGGGGAATTTACCGCACTGTATCGGGAATTTGCCATTCCCTGTTTGAGGATATATCTCATGTTCATCACATTCGGATGCCTTCAAAAGGTATGCGCCATCTTCCTGCAATCTATGGGGCTTGCCAAACTCGCGGCTCCGCTGTCATTTTTGCGGGATCTTCTTTTGATCGTCTTTGCCTTTCTCCTCCCGCTGGGACTCGGCGTAATGGGGGTGGCGTGGGCGGCCCCGCTTGCCGACGCCGCCGCGCTTCTTATCACCGCTCCCGTGATGCTTTGGCTATGGCGCCGCCTTTCCGCAAATTCTCTTTCCGCAGAAACCGCGGAAGAGGGAGAATCGGAAGTTGCCTGATACAAGCCGCGCCGCGCAACGAGTTGCGCGGCGCGGCTTTTCCCTTATTTTGCGTACTATGCGTGACGTAGTACACTAAATCTTTGCGCATGTAAAAAATTTCAAAGGATTCTTGCAAAGTTCTTGCGGCGAAGCCGTTTTTATGGTATAATGAAATAGGATAAATTTTCCGTAAGGGAGGTCGGTCGTGAAAAAGACTCTTACCGCAATGCTTTCGCTCTTGCTCGGCGGTTCGCTTCTCCTGTCCTTTGCAGGGTGCGCGGAGAAAGAGAAAAACGGAAACGATCTCGACGTCAACGTGAATGTCAACGTTACGGCGGAGGGGATCGACAAAGCCGACCCCTACACGTGGTTTGAGGTGAATAAAGAAGTTCTCCCGACCCGCGCGCAATGCGAGGCCATTACCATCGGGATGAGGCTGAACGAAGTCATCGTAAAAATCGGCAAGCCGCAGAGGGACATCGGTTCGGGCGCGATCCTCTTCCAATTTGATGTGTCGGACGGCTCCGTGTTCACGGTGAAGTTTCTGCCCGACTTCCTGCCCGACCCTGCGGCGGGCCTTTCGCAGTACGACAGACTTTTCGTCTCCGACACGACGTTCGACGCCGCGGTTCCCGATCTCTACTTCCCCCAACAGACGGTTTTGAGCAACCTCTATCCGTGGATGGAGACACTGGAAGAGGGAGATATTGTTAAAGTCCGCTATGAGCAAGCATTCATCGGCGTTGCGCCGTACGATCATTTGAGAAATATTGCCTATTCCACCGACCAAACGGATATTGCAAATGCCTATCGGCTTTTCTCGTCGCCGCTTCATGCCATTTCGCAAAGCGAGGGGCAAATAGACGGGGGCGGATATGTGCGGTACGATTTTATTACGGCGGAAGAGACCTACTGCGTGACTTTTTCCAACAGTACCGTTTTGATCGGCGAGCGATATTATCGCTTCGACGGCAAGCTCTTTGAATTTGCCGCTCCCGACGTGGAGTGTCATGCGTTCGTCACTTTTACCGACGACGATCCCTACGAGGTCTTTACCTATGCGGAAAAGAGCGAGAAGATCGGCGATTTTTACGGCTTGGGCGAATTTGAATTTCGGGTTTACGACGGCTTGCTCGAAAACACGCCGCGCTATGTTCTGAAAAGCGCGGGCGGGGTCGATCTTCTGATCTTGTCCGCAGATAAATTTCTCATTGAGGGCGATAAAAATACGGTGATCTATCAAATCACGGGCGACAAAGACTTTTCGTTCTTGTTCTGAGATTTCCGCAAAGCGCAAAAAAGGAACACCATTGAAGGAGAATAGTCTCGGTGAACGGTAAAATACAGTCGGTTGAACCTAACGTTGCAGATTTGGCGAATGGTTGGCTGAAATCATACGGTTTAGATTATAAATTGGAGCAAGAATCACTGAATAGTGAAATCGATCAAGCTCTTAATGATTATGCTTCCAAAAATGGCGGGGGTGGAGGCAATCGTCCCGACGCCAAACTTTTGCTTCGCGACAAAAATTTGGTCGACTATCCTATTTTGATTGAGTACAAAGGGTATAAAGACAGATTAGTAAAATTGGATAGTAACGGCGAGGTGGCAAATAAAAATGCAAAAAACGAACCCGATTACAAAGCCATCAATTCTTATGCCGTAAACGGTGCGGTTCATTACGCAAACGCATTACTTCACTATACAAGTTATACCGATATCATTGCTATCGGCATGACAGGCTATTATGACGAATTAGGTAAATTGCAATATCAAATCGGCGTGTATATGTTTCCAAGAACAATTTTGGCGTTGGACAGGAGATTGATCAATATACTGATTTCTCTTTTTTGAAAAAGAAAAATTTTGATGCGTTTATTCAAAAGGTCAAGCAACTTTCCCTGTCGCAAGAAGAAATCGAGCGCTTGAAGGAACAGCGCGAGCGCGAAATTGACGCAAGTCTTGTAAAGCTGAACAATGATATTTATCAAAATGAAAAAGGCTTGGGAGAGCAAGATAGGGTCTATCTTGTCGCTGCTTCCATTATCGCAACTCTTGGGATTCCGAATAAGGTTGCTGCACTTGAAAAAGGCGAGTTAAAATCTTCTTCCGAAGAAGGCAGTCGCGATGGAGACATCATTTTACGCAAAATCAAAGCATTTTTGAATGAAAAGAATCTTCCGCAAGAGAAGAAAGAAATGATTGTGCGCACGCTTGCCAATACGCTTACCACCGATAACATCAATAAAGTCGAGAATGGGGAAAGTCAATTAAAGCGAGTTTTTAGAAAAATCGTCGATGACTTGGGAATTTACTATAAAATCGGGTTGACGACAGATTTTACCGGGAAATTGTTTAATGAAATGTACAAATGGCTTGATTTTTCACAGGACAAGCTAAATGATGTTGTTTTGACGCCCGCTTATATTGCCACACTTTTAGCAAAGCTTGCGCGTGTAGATAAAGATTCTTTTGTTTGGGACTTTGCGACGGGGTCGGCGGGACTTCTCGTTGCCGCGATGAACGAGATGCTCATTGATGCAAAAAATAAAATCAAATCTCCGGAAGAGTTGGCAATTAAATCTGTAGCGATCAAGGCGAACCAACTGCTTGGCTTAGAAATCCTTCCGAGCATTTATATGCTTGCCATTCTTAACATGATTTTGATGGGGGATGGTAGCTCCAATATCCTCAATAAGGATTCGTTAAAGGATTTTAACGGCAATTATGGATTTATCAATACAGATAAACCGTTCCCCGCGACGGCATTTGTTCTCAATCCGCCGTATTCGGCGGCCGGGAATGGCATGATTTTTGTCGAGCGCGCACTATCCATGATGGACAAAGGCTATGCGGCAATCATCATACAAAGCTCGGCTGGATCGGGGAAAGCAACAGAATATAATAAAAAAATCTTGAAGCACAGTACTTTGCTTGCAAGCATTAAAATGCCGATCGACTTATTTGTCGGTAGATCGAGCGTACAGACACAAATCTATGTTTTTCGCGTGGGTGAAGCACATCAAAAAGATGATGTTGTTAAATTTATCGATTTCTCTGACGATGGCTACACACGCTCGAATCGCAAAAAGGCAAGATGTAATTTAAGGGATACCGATCATGCAAAAGAACGCTATCAAGAAGTAGTGGATTTGGTGCGCTTCGGGAAGTCCAAGCTAAAAATTTTTACATCGCAAGAGTACTTTGAAGGACATATTGATCCCCAAAACGGAGCCGATTGGAATCAGAAGAGCCATGTTGATACTCAGCCTACGCTTGAGGACTTTAAGAAAACGGTAGGCGACTACCTTTCGTGGGAAGTTTCCTACGCAATCAAGCAAGAAAAAGAGGATGACCGCCTGGGAAAATAGATGCCTCACTTAACGAAAGACTGCAAGGCGTTAAGTGGGGCGAATACAGACTCGGGGATTTATTTACAAGCAGCATTGGCGATTATGATATTCAAAAAAAGCATATCAATGGCAAGGGCGATTTTGTAGTTACCGCCGGCTTGGTCAATAATGGAGTGTTAGGAAAGACAGACATGCCCGCAAGATTGTTTGATTGTGGAACAATTACCGTTGATATGTTTGGTTACGCATTCTATCGCCGCTTTAGATATAAACTGGTGACGCATGCCAGAGTATTCTCGTTAAAGCCGAATTTCAAAATGTCAGGAAGGCAAGGTCAATTTTTGGTAAATTCTTTACACTTTCTACACTACAAGTTTGGCTTTGAAAATATGTGTACATGGGAGAAAATCAGAGATGAAAAATTATTGCTTCCTACGAAAGATGATCAAATTGATTTTGAATTTATGGAGAGATTTATTGTCGATCTTGAGGCTCAATATATTGCTAAAATGGAAGAAGAAAGCAATACAAAGCTGGCAGCATATCTGACGGTTGCGGGAGTTAAAGATTACGCGTTGACAAAAGAGGAAGAGGAGGCACTTCACAGGATCAAAGCTGTACAAACTAGAGAGTATAAAATAGAGCAACTGTTTGAAGAAGAGCCGATAAGGAATAAACTTTCAAAGGCGGATTTATCCGACGGATTTCAATATCCGGCTTATTCATCCGAAACAAAAAAAGGTGGGCTTATTGGATATGCAAGCGTCGCAGAATTTATCTGCAATAAGGACACGCCGTTTCATATCACTTTTGGAGACCACACGCGTGTATTCAATATTGCAAAAAAAAGTTTTTCGGTATTGGATAACGTAAAAGTGTTAAAGCCATACATCAATAACGAGAAAGCCCTGCTATTTATTATTGTAAAATGGGCAAAACAAATTCCAAATACCGGATATGCAAGACATTGGAAAATAGCGAAAAATTGTGTATTATCTCTTCCTACAAGAAATGGGGAAATCGATTTTAAGTTCATGGATAAATTTATCTCCGCTATTCAGAAGCTTGTCATAAATGATGTCGCTCTTCTTGCGGAAAAGAAGATAGAAACGGCAAGAAATATTGTTAATGGGTAAAGCAACTAGATAAAATATCCCCGCGTAAAACGCGGGGATATTTATTGTAATCGTATAACCTTAGCAACTCACGGAAATTCTTTTCGCAGAAAAGAATTTCGTGAATTAGTACATTCCGTCCATGCCGCCGGCGGGAGCGGGGGGAGCGGGAGGGGTGGGAATATCCGTCACGACCGATTCCGTCGTAAGCAGGGTGGAGGCAACGGACGCCGCGTTTTGAAGCACCGAACGCGTGACTTTGGTGGGGTCGATGATGCCGCTCTTCACCATGTCGGTGTATTCGTTCTTCAATGCGTCGAAGCCGTAGGTGGGCTTGCCGTTCGTCAAAATCTTGTCCACGACGACCGAGCCGTCCACGCCCGCGTTCTTGGCGATCTGCCGCACGGGTTCCTCGCACGCTTTCAAAATAATCTGCGCGCCCGTCTTTTCGTCGCCCGTGAGGGTTTCGACGAGTTTTTGCAGTACGGGGACACAGCTCAAAAGGGCAGAGCCGCCGCCCGGCACATATCCCTCTTCGACCGCCGCTCTCGTTGCCGCGAGCGCGTCGTCGATGCGGAGTTTCTTCTCTTTCATCTCTACTTCGGTCGCCGCGCCGACGTTGATGACCGCTACGCCGCCCGCGAGCTTTGCAAGGCGTTCCTGCAATTTTTCCCTGTCGTAATCGGAAGTGGTGACTTCGATCTGCGCCTTGATGGAGGCAACGCGCGCCTTGATCGCTTCCTTGTCGCCCGCGCCGTCGATGATCGTGGTGTTGTCTTTGTCGACTTTCACCTGGTTGGCTCTGCCGAGCATATCCACGGTTGCGTCTTTGAGTTCATAGCCGAGATCGGAGGTGATCACCGTGCCGCCCGTGAGGGTTGCGATGTCTTCGAGCATCGCCTTTCTCCTGTCGCCGAACCCGGGAGCCTTTACCGCCACGCAGTTGAACACGCCTTTGAGCTTGTTGACGATGAGCGCGGCGAGCGCGTCGCCCTCCACGTCCTCGGCGATGATGAGGAGCCGCTGTCCCTGCTGGGCGAGGGGTTCCACGATGGGGAGAATTTCCTGCAAATTGGAGATCTTCTTGTCGGTGATGAGGATATAAGGGGAGTCGAGAACGGCTTCCATCTTGTCGGTGTTCGTCACCATGTAAGCGGAGGCGTACCCTCTGTCGAACTGCATGCCCTCGACGGTGGTGAGTTCTGTCGACATGGATTTTCCCTCTTCCACGGTGATCACGCCGTCTTTGCCGACGATCTCCATTGCCTTTGCGATGAGTTCGCCGACCGTTTCGTCGCCCGCGGAAATGGAAGCGACCTGCGAGATCGCTTTCTTGCCGTCCACCGTCTTGGAAATGGACTTGACTTGTTCGACCGCTGCTTCCACGGCCTTATCGATGCCCTTTTTCAGGATGATGGGGTTCGCGCCCGCGGCGAGGTTTTTGAGGCCCTCGCGGATGATCGCCTGTGCGAGGAGAACGGCGGTCGTGGTGCCGTCGCCCGCAACGTCGTTGGTCTTGGTGGAGACCTCTTTCACGAGCTGAGCGCCCATGTTCTCGAAAGGATCGGGAAGTTCGATCTCTTTTGCGATCGTTACGCCGTCGTTGGTGATGAGGGGAGCGCCGAACTTCTTGTCAAGAACGACGTTGCGGCCTTTAGGGCCGAGGGTGATTTTAACCGTGTCGGCGAGGGTGTTCACGCCCGTTTCGAGCGCCCGTCTTGCCTCGTCGCCGTATTTGATCTGCTTTGCCATGATATTTTACTCCTTAAAGATAATTTTTGAATGTTTTTTTTGGGGGGGAGCCAACGTCACCCTTCGACAGGCTCAGGGTGACGTATTTAGGAATCGCGCCGAATGTTTCCCTAATTACTGCGCGTTGGGAAATCGCCGTTTCCCAAATCTCTTGCCTTAGGCGGAATTTATTTCCGCCGTGGGCGACAACATTTGTTGCACTCTTGCAACTTCTTGTCCGATGAAACGAACGAGAGGACAAGTAAGTTAAGGCGGAATAGGCAGTTTCCTCACGGCGTTTCTTTTCGGGCGCAGCGAAGAAAAGAAACGCGTGAACTTACTCTACGATCGCCAAAATATCGCTCTGCTTGATGATGGTAAATTCCTTGCCGTCCACCTTGAAATCGCTCCCCGCATACTTGGAGCAGAGGACTTTATCGCCGACTTTTACCTGCATCACGGTCTCTTTGCCGTCTACGATCCCGCCGGGGCCGACCGCCACGACAACGCAGGTCTGGGGCTTTTCCTGTGCGGAAGAGGGGAGAATGAAGCCGCTCTTCGTCTTTTCTTCGACGGTCAGCGCTTCTACGACGACCTTATCGAATAAGGGTTTGATATTCATAATAACCTCCGATTTGATTTGATTGCGGGTTGTCCGCTTTATTCCTATCTATTATAAACAGCAACGCCGCCCCGTCAAACGGAGATACGCATTTTTTTTGGAAATTTTTGTAATTTTGTTTTGTTTGCATTTTGGCGCGCCGCCCGCGCCCGGGAAAAGCGCGGGCGGCGCAAGGTCCTGTGCGTTCCGTAAAGCGTCCTTTTTGAAATTGCGGAGAAAGCGCTTGCGCAAATGCGCGGGGTATGTTATAATGGAAAAAGGAGGAAAAAAATGGATAAGTGGGACAAGCGGTTTATGGAACTCACCGAACAGGTGGGAAGCTGGGCGAGCTGTATCCGCCGCAAGGTGGGCGCGGTCATCGTGCGTGAAAACCGCGTGATGACGACAGGCTACAACGGCGCGCCCGGGGGCATTCTCTCCTGCGTAGAGCGGGGAAAATGCCTGCGCATCGAGAACAATATCCCGAGCGGCACCCGCGCGGAACTGTGCTACGCCGCCCACGCCGAGCAGAACGCCATCATCCAGGCGGCGAAGTACGGCGTGAATATCGACGGCGCCACCCTCTATTGCACCCACCAGCCCTGCGTGATCTGCGCGAAAATGATCATCAACGCGGGCATCGAGCGGGTCGTGTATAAAGAGGGCTATCCCGACGAGTTCTCAATGGAACTCTTCCGCGAGGCGGGGACCAAAGTGGAGAAATACGAGGAGTAAACAATCATGGCAAATCCGATCGTAACGTTTGAAATGCAGGACGGAAAGACGTTCAAAGCCGAACTCTTTCCCGCCGTCGCGCCCAACACCGTAAATAATTTTCTCTCCCTCGTGAAGAAAGGATTTTACGACGGGCTGATCTTCCACCGCGTGATCGCGGGGTTCATGATCCAGGGCGGAGACCCCAAAGGCATAGGGACGGGCGGCCCCGGGTATTGCATCAAGGGGGAATTTCGTGCGAACGGCTTTTCCAACCCCTTGAAACATGAGCGGGGCGTCCTCTCCATGGCGCGCACGCAAAACCCCGACAGCGCGGGTTCGCAGTTCTTTGTGATGCACGCGGACGCCTTTTATCTCGACGGGCAATACGCGGCGTTCGGCAAGGTCATTGAGGGCATGGACGTGATAGACGGGATCGCCGCCGTCCGCACCGACCGCAACGACCGCCCGCTCACCGAGCAAAGAATGAAAAAAGTGACCGCCGAAACGTTCGGGACGGAATATCCCGCGCCCGTAAAGGCATAAAGGAGCGTCGCATGTCCGATAAAAAAATTTACGAGAACCCCCTCACGACCCGCTATGCAAGCAGGGAGATGCAGGAAAATTTCGGAGACGAAAAGCGTTTCCGCCTGTGGAGAACGCTCTGGATCGCCCTCGCGGAGAGCGAAATGGAGCTGGGTCTGCCTATTACAAAGGAGCAGGTGGAAGAACTCAAAGCGCATGCGGCGGACATCGACTATGCGCGCGCGGAAGAGTACGAGCGGCAGGTGCGGCACGACGTGATGGCGCACGTCAAGGCGTACGGGGACGCCGCTCCGAAAGCCGCGGGGATCATCCATCTCGGCGCAACGAGTTGCTTTGTCGATTGCAATTCCGAACTCATCATTCTGCACGACGGACTCTTGATCTTGCGCAAGAAACTTGTCAATGTACTCGACAAGCTGAAAAAATTTGCCCTGAAATATAAGGACCTGCCCACGCTCGGGTTCACCCATCTGCAACCCGCCCAGCTCACGACGGTCGGCAAGCGCGCCACGCTGTGGGCGCAGGACCTTTTGCTCGACTTCGAAAATCTCGAAAATCTTCTTTCCCGTTTCAAACTGCGCGGCGTAAAGGGGACGACGGGTACGCAGGCGAGCTTTCTCGATCTCTTCGACGGCGACGGCGAAAAGGTGAAAGAGTTGGAGAGGCGGGTCGTTGAAAAACTCGGCTACGACAGGGTGTACGGCGTAACGGGGCAGACCTATCCCCGCAAGTTTGATTATTATGTTTTGAGCGTTTTGAGCGGGATCGCCCAGAGCGCCTATAAATTCTCCAACGACATCCGCCTGTTGCAGAGCATGAAAGAGGTGGAGGAGCCGTTTGAAACCTCTCAGATCGGCTCTTCGGCAATGGCATATAAGCGCAACCCGATGCGTTGCGAGCGCATGGGAAGCCTGTGCCGCTATATGATCGGCCTGCCCGTGAACAGCGCGGTCACCGCGTCGACGCAGTGGTTCGAGCGCACGCTGGACGACTCGGCAAACCGCCGCATCGTCAACGCGCAGGCGTTCCTCACGGTAGACGCGATCCTCAATCTCTATCTGAATGTCTCGGAAAACCTCGTCGTCTACGACAAAGTGATTGCAAAACACATTGCGGCGGAACTTCCCTTTATGGCCACCGAGAACATCATCATGGAATGCGTGAAAGCGGGGGGAGACCGCCAAAAGCTGCATGAGCGCATCCGCCGCCTCTCCCGGGAAGCGGGGCGCAGGGTGAAAGAAGAGGGGGAGG
Organism: uncultured Clostridia bacterium; assembly: GCA_947631905.1. Taxonomy (GTDB): domain Bacteria; phylum Bacillota; class Clostridia; order Christensenellales; family Borkfalkiaceae; genus Gallimonas. The sequence continues at coordinate 33,485 of CANRND010000023.1, forward strand.
AGAACGATCTGCTCGCGCGGATCGAGGCGGACGACCTCTTCAAAGCGGTCCGCGGGAAGCTCAGCGGTATTCTCGACGTCAAAAAATTTATCGGGCGCGCGCCCGCACAGGTAGAGGAATTTCTTGCAAGCGAGATCGCGCCTGTTTTGGAGAAGAACGCCGCTTTGCTCGGAGAAAAGGGCGTTGTCAACGTATGAAGATTTGAAAAATTGAATTTTGCATAGTATTATGTCAGACATAATCGCCAAAAAAACCGCGGCTTGCCGCGGTTTTTTTGGCACATAGAGCCCAAAACGCAGAGCGCCTAAGGTATAATGGAGGTGAAATTCAATGGGAGGTAAATATTGAATTGGATCAAGAAATTGCAATTTCTATCAAAAAAAAGATTGCGGAGACGGACTTTTCGGAGGTCGTCTCCTTTAACAGCGTCTATCGCCTGAAATTCGCTTTCGACGAAGAGTGGAACGATTATCCCGTCCGCGTTGCGGTGGTGATGTGGGCGAACGGCGCGGCGGAAAAGCTGTTCACGGGTACGGAATGCGAAATGCCGCAGATCGCCTCGCTCGACGCGGACAACGTTCTCATCGGCGTTTACAGCAAGTTCGGGGACAAGCGCATCGCGTCTTCCTTTGTGCGTCTGCGCTGTGAAGCGGGTGCGGGCGGATTTCCGCAGCCGAAGCCCTCGCTCTCCCTGCACGAGCAGATCCTGTCCTTTTTGAACCAAAAAGATTGGGATTCGTTCGAGGATAAAGTTGCCGAGGGGATCTACTCCGCGGTACAAGTCAATAAAAAGGGACTCGTGACGAAAGGCATGAATATCATCGAAGTGGGCAAGATGTCGGGCGACATGCCCTCGCACAACCTTGCGCCGGGCGGCATTTTCTTCCGCCCGAAAGACGGCGTTTATACGCCTTGCTATTACGACGGAAACACCTTAGAGGCGCTTACGATGACGGCGAAAAACCTCGGGCATACCCTGACGATCGGGGAGCAGACGTTCGACGGCACGGAGGACGTTCAGGTGACGTTGGGCAAACTTGCTTTCAAAAACGAGGTCGATACCGCCCAAATTGCGATCGGCGCCGTGAAAACTTCGCAAATCGGTTCCAACGTGATCATGAACGCGCATTTGAAATCGAATACGATCACGGGGGACCGTCTGAAAGACCTTGCCGTGACGACGGAAAAGATCGCGGAGGGCGCGGTGACGGGCGCGAAGCTCGCCGAAGGAGCCGTAAAAGCGGGCGACCATATCACGATTGCGCGGGATGAAACAAACGACATCGTCATCGGTGCGGAAAGCTCCGTCTTTTCCGTGAACGGGAAAACAGGGGACGTTACCCTCGATCAGGACACGCTCGGGCTTGCAAACATTGCTTACAGCGGGAATTACCGCGATCTCGTCGGCGCGCCGGATTCCGGGGTTTATTCGGTGAACGGACAAACGGGGTCGGTGATCATCGACAGAAGAACTCTGGGACTTGCCGACATCGCCGTGACGGGTAGTTTCCGCGATCTTGTCGACGCGCCCGAATCGGGCGTTCTTTCGGTGAACGGGCAGACGGGCAACGTACAGCTTACTGGGAAAACGCTCGGCCTTGCGGACGTTGCGGTCAGCGGCGATTATGACGATCTTACCAACAAGCCCGACTTTGTGACGAAAGTCAACGGACTGACGGGAGAAGTGACGCTCGACGCGGAGAAACTCGGGCTGGGCAAACTCGCCATGAAAGACGAGGTCCGATCCGCCGAGATCGCAATCGGCGCCGTCGGGACTTCTCAGCTCGCCGCAAACTCGATCATGAACACACATTTCAAAACAAATACGATCGCGGGGGACCGTCTGAAAGACCTTGCCGTGACGGCGGAAAAGATCGCGGAGGGCGCGGTGACGGGCGCGAAGCTCGCCGAAGGAGCCGTAAAAGCGGGCGCGAACATCGCGGTATCGCGGGACGAGGAGAACAATGTGGTAATTTCCACCGCGCTTGAAACGGGCGTAACTTCGGTCAACGGCAAAACGGGGGACGTCACCGTGGACAAGGAAAGTTTGGGGATCAGCGAAACCCTCCCTTTGAGCGGGGAGGGGGAGAACGGCGCGGATTTCAACAATCTGACGTGCGGGATCTATAATGTGATCGGCACGTCGGAGAAACCCTGTTCGCACATGCCCGCCTCGCTGGACAACGTAAACGGCAAAGATTGCTGTTGGGTGCTGTTCGCGGTCCCCATGCAGGACGGCTCCCGTTGCGTGCAGATCGCCTTTTCGGGAAGAGAAGACGGCGCTACGCGTATCCGCTTCAAATCCGAGGGCGTATGGAGCGCATGGAAGTCCATCTATGCATGATTTTGCGCGCGGTTGCGGAAGCTAAGGTGGATGCAACTGAGGAAAGTTTGCGTAGAAGTCACGGCAAAATTTTCGAGGGAGGGGGGTGTGAGGCCTCTCTCCCTCGTCTGGGAGGACGGCAGAACGCTTTCTGTCGATAAGGTAAAGGCGGTGGAGCATGCGCCCGCGCGGGTGGGAGCCTTGCTCCCCGTCCGTTATACCTGCGTGATCCTCGGTAAAGAGCGGTGGCTTTACTTCGAGCCTGAGCGGCAAAGATGGTTCGTAGAGGCGAGATCGGAGTAAAAAAAGTTTGTTTTCCCGCCGAAAATATCTTGACGGAACGGGAAGTTTGTTATATAATGATAATCGTCCGTAGGGGAGTAGTTCAATGGTAGAGCAACGGTCTCCAAAACCGTCTGTTGCGTGTTCGAGTCGCGTCTCCCCTGCCACGTCGCCGCAAGGCGCACTTGCAAGAAGTTGTCCTTTGGACAACTTCTTTGCTTTTTA
>CANRND010000024.1 GCA_947631905.1 uncultured Clostridia bacterium
GGGTGAATTTCTGATTTACTACCGCGGCAAACTTGTCGGCGGGATCTACGACGATAGATTGCTCGTAAAACCCGTGAAATCTGCTTTATTCTATTTGCCCCAGGCAGAGTATTCCTTGCCGTATGAGGGCGCAAGGGAAATGCTCAATGTGGACAATGTGGACGACAAGGCTTTTTTGGCAGGATTATTTGAGGCTATGTATGACGACCTGCCAATGCCGAAAACCAAAAAGCGGTAAATTCAATTTAACGGAATACAAAGAAAGCGAGGGCATGTTGCCCCCGCTTTTCATATAGAAAATGCTCAAAAACACTTCTCCTTTCGCTCTTTCATGCAGTTTTCCACATTGCCGCACTTGTAACAGAGTTCGTTCTCGCAGATGTCGCCCTTGAAAAAGGTCACGAGGTTGTTCACCGTCGTTTCGGCGATGCCTGCGAGCGCCTCTTCCGTCAAAAACGCCTGGTGGGATGTGACGATGACGTTCGGCATCGACAAGAGGCGGGCGAGAACGTCGTCCTCGATGATATGCCCCGAGAAGTCGCGGAAAAACACGTCCGATTCCTCCTCGTACACATCGAGGCAGGCCGCGCCGATCTTGCGCTTTTTGATACCATCCAAGAGCGCCTCCGCGTCGATGAGCGCCCCGCGCGAAGTGTTGAGAACGATGACCCCCTTTTTGAGTTTTTCCACCGCGGCGGCGTCGATGAGATGTTCGGTCTCCTCGGTGAGCGGGCAATGCAGGGAGATGACGTCGCTACGGGCAAACAGTTCGTCGAGCGGGACGTACTCCACCCCCTCTGCCGACGGGAACTTGTCGTAAGCGATCACTTTCATGCCGAAGCCCTTGCAGATGCCGATAAATACCTTTCCGATCTTGCCCGTGCCGATCACCCCCACCGTCTTGCCGTGCAGGTCGAAGCCCATGAGGCCGCTCAACGAAAAGTTAAAATCTTTGGTGCGGATATACGCCTTGTGGATGCGGCGCACCGAGGTGAGCAGAAGCGCCATCGTATGCTCGGCAACGGCGTAGGGAGAATAGGCGGGAACGCGCAAAACGTGGATCTTTCCGAAGCAATGGGCGAGGTCCACGTTGTTGTAGCCCGCACAGCGCAGGGCGATGACTTTTATGCCGAGTTCGTACAGCTTGTCTATGACGGGTGCGTCGAGCGTGTCGTTGACGAACACGCATACGCCGTCGTACCCCCGCGCAAGCCCCGCGGTATCGGCTGTCAGTTTGGTATCGTAAAATTTGAACTCGATGTCATGCTCTTCCCCGTATTTCACGAACGAGGGCATGTCGTAATCTTTTGCGTCGAAAAAAGCGATCTTCATCCTGTTACCTCTCTTTTATCCTAACCGATGACGGCAAATCTGTCAACAGTTTGCGGAAAAAAAAGAGGTTCTATAACTCAGTATTCCGTTTTGCGCTTCAAGAAAAAGCCGCGCTTACGCGTTTCCACCACATGGTATTCCTGCTCGCGCGGCAGGTCGAAAACGCAGGGACTTTTCGGGGAGGAAAACCGCAGTTTCCCTGCGGGATCGGCGGCTTCGGCATAGCCGTAGGCGCACAGGCAGACGGGGATCCCGAAGAAAAATGCGCCCGCGCGGGTGAGGTTGAGTTCCAGCCCCTCGTTGAGCTGTTCGAACACGCACAGCGCAACGTCCGCCCCGCAGAGGGAGAGCGTTTCGAGAACGTGCGGGAAATAGAGATCTTCCGCAACCACGATCCCCAATTTTCCCGCTTTCGTGTCGAAGAGCTTTACACCCGCGCCGCTTCGGAACTCGCTGCCGTCGATGCGGTTCACCATATCCGAAACGCCCAAAATGCGCCCCCGCTCCGCCACCACAACGGACTTGCGGCGCATTCCGCGCGCGTTCGTATAGCACCCGCAGACGACTACGTTCTGCCCCGTTTTGGAGAGGATCGCAACGTCCTCGAAGAGGTTCGTCTCCCCTTTCAGCTCCCGCTCGTAACTGACCTCTCCGAGGGCATGGAAAGGAAACATGAAAATATCCGCCGCGCGCGTTGCGCCGCGGAAGTCGCCCAAATTTCCGCTCGTGACAAAACAAATGCGCATTTCTTTCTCCCCGTTCATGATATGGGAAAGCGGGCAAAGATGTGAAAGAGCCGACCCGTTTGGGTCGGCTCTTTCCGTGGGAACGGTTATTCGTTCTTTGTTTTGAGCAAGTCGCGGATCTGCGTGAGCAGTTCTTCCGTCGTGGGAGCGGGAGGAACGGCCGCCGCGGCTTCTGCCGCCGCTTTTGCTTCGGCCTCTGCCTGTGCGCGCTTTTCAGCTGCGATCGCAAGGATCTCGTCGCGGTTTTTGCCCTCATGGCGGAGCTGTTTGAACTCCTCTTTTGTGAGAGGCGCATACTTCGCTTTCGCATCGGCAGCACCCTCATGAACGCGGTTGATGACCTTGATGATGAGGAAGAGAACGAGCGCGATGAGCAGGAAGTTGATGATCGCGGTGATGAACGCACCCCAGTCGATATAAATGGAGTTCGCAAGATCGATCATCGGAGCGCCCGTAGTCGCGTCAACGATTGTTTTCCCCGCTTCGTCGACCAGCGGCGCCTGATGCAGGTAGGTGTAGATATTCTCCAAACCCTTTCCGCCCGTGATCATGAACAGGACCCAGTTGATGATGGGCATCAGGATCTGGTTGGTGAGCGCAGTCACGATGGCGCTGAACGCGCCGCCGATGATAACGCCTACGGCCATATCCACCACGTTTCCGCGCGCGATGAACTCCTTGAACTCCTTGAAAAAGCCTTTCTTTTCTTTTGCCATAAAGTTACCTCCGATAAATTTTTATCATTTTTTTCAATCTGTGCAAAACATGCGCAGAAGGAAGCCGATCGAGACGGTACTGCCAATTCCCCTCCGCGACCCCCGGATAGTTCATGCGGCTCGTATTGTCGAGGGCGAGAATATCCTGTACGGGCAGAACGGAGAGCCGCGCCTTGCTCCAAAGCGCCATAGCGAGAAACGCCTGCGCAAGGGAACGCGCGCTCTTTTTGAGCGGAATATCCAGCCCGCAGGTCTTTAATTCCGCCGCAACGCGGGAGCGGAATAAGATGTACTCTTCCGCGGAAAGCGACTGCGCGTAGCCCGCCACGGTGTCGTTGTCGTGCGTTCCCGTGTAGCAGACGCAATTTTCGGGCTGGTTGTGGGGCAAAAACGGGTTGTCGGGGTTGCCGTCGAACGCAAAGAGCAGCACTTTCATGCCGGGGAAACCCGTCTTTTGCAGAAGCGCCCGCACCCCGTCGTCGATGATGCCGAGATCTTCCGCGATGATGTTCTTTCTGCCTCCGCCGATCCCCGCAAAGAGCTTTTCTTTGGGACCCTCTTCCCAGTTTCCGCCGATCGCAGTTTCCTCTCCGAAATCGATCTCATAGTAGCGGTCGATCCCGCGGAAGTGGTCGATCCGCACGAGATCGTAAGTTGAGAGCGCGGATCTGAGCCGTGCCGTCCACCATCCGAATTTCTCTTTTTCGTGCGCTTTCCAATCGTAGACGGGATTGCCCCAGAGCTGGCCCGTTTCGGAAAAATAATCGGGCGGGACCCCTGCGACTTTCAGGGGGTTCAAGTCTTCGTTCAGCTTAAAAAGTTCGGGACGCGCCCATACGTCCGCGCTGTCGTAGGCGACATAGAGCGGGATGTCGCCGATGAGTCTGATTCCCGCGGAACGGCATCCATTGTGGAAGTTTTCCCATTGCGTCCAAAACATATATTGCACGAACTGCCAGAAGAGATACTCTTCATGGTAGTCGGTGCGGAGTGTTTCCACCGCGTCGGGTTCATGCCGCTTCAAAGGTTCGTCCCAATCGCAGAAACTGCCGCCGTAAACGGTCTTTGCGGTCATGAACAGGGCATAATCTTCGAATTTCCCCTCTTTGACGAATGCGCGGAAGTCCTCGTCGTCGAAATGGAAACGGGAGAACGCAAGGCGGAGAGTGGCGTAACGCTCTTCATAGAGCGCGCCGTAGTCCGCTTTCCGTACGCCTTTGTAGCGGGCGCGCAGGTCTTTGAGTTCTTTCTGTTTGAGAAGCCCCGCTTTTCCGAGTTCGTCGAGGTCGATGAAATAGGGATTGCCCGAGATGCAGGAGACCGACTGGTAGGGAGAATCCCCGTAGCCCGTCTGCACCAGCGGAAGGATCTGCCAATGGGTGACGCCGCACCTTGCAAGGGCAAGCGCGAAACGGGCGGCGTCTTTCAGATTGCCGATCCCGTACTTTCCGGGCAGAGAGGAAATATGGCATAAAACGCCCGTGTTTTTCTTTACTTCCATAACGCTTACTTTTTCAATACCGTTTTTAAGCGGGAGCATGCCTCCGCCGTATCTTCTCGTGTTCCGAATGCGGTGAGACGGAAAAATCCCTCGCCGTTCTTGCCGAAGCCGCTTCCGGGCGTTCCGACGACGTTCGCTTTTTCGAGCAGAAAGTCGAAAAACGTCCAGCTATCCATATTGTACGGGCATTTCATCCAGATATAGGGAGAATTTTTCCCTCCCGTATAGAAAATGCCGAGTTCATCGAGACAATCCGCAATGATCTTCGCGTTTTCGCGGTAATAGCCGAGATTCTCCGCGATCTGCTTTTCTCCCTCCTCGGTAAAGACTGCCGCCGCGCCCATCTGCGTGATGTAGCTCACGCCGTTGAACTTGGTGGACTGCCGCCGCGCCCAAAGTTTGTTGAGCGGAGTCCCCTCCCGCACGAGCGCATGCGGAACGACGGTATAGCCGCACCGCACGCCCGTAAAGCCTGCCGTTTTGGAGTAAGAACAGAACTCGATGGCGCACTCTTTCGCCCCCTCGATCTGGTATACGGAGCGGGCAAGCGCGGGATCGGTGATAAAGTATTCATATGCCGCGTCGTAGAGCAGGACGGCGTTCTTTTCACGCGCGTAGCGCACCCACTCCGCAAGCTGTTCGCGGGTATATGCCGCGCCCGTGGGATTGTTGGGCGAGCAGAGATAGATGAGATCGGCGTCCACCTTAAAATCGGGCATGGGCAAGAAACCGTTTTCCGCGGTCGCGTCCGCGAACAAGATCTTCCGCCCCGCCATGATGTTGGTATCCACATACACGGGATAGACGGGATCGGGAACGAGAACGGTGTTTTCCTGCGCAAACAGATCGAGGATATTGCCGAGGTCGGATTTCGCGCCGTCCGAGATGAACACTTCGGAACTTTCGAGCGAAACCCCTTTGCGCGCGTAACTTCTCTTCACGGAGTCGATGAGGACCTCGTAGCCGTAACAATAGCGGTCGGGACCGTAACCCTTAAAAGTTTCTTTGCGGCTCATGTCGTCCACCGCGCGGTGCATCGCCTCGATCACCGCGGGCGCAAGCGGGCGGGTGACATCCCCGATGGAGAGGCGGATCACCTTTTTATCGGGGTGCGCCTCTTTGTATTCCGCGGTCTTTCTTCCCACGGTGGAAAAGAGATAGCTGTCTTTTAAGTTGAGAAAGTTGGAATTGATTTTCATGATCTTTGATGTTTGAGCGCATGACGCACAAATTCACGGAACAGCGGGTGGGCGCTGTTGGGGCGGGACTTGAACTCGGGGTGGAACTGCACCGCGATGAAAAAGTCGTTTGCGGGATATTCGATCGCTTCCACGAGCTTCCCGTCGGGGGAAGTCCCTGCGATCTTCATACCGTTCCGCTCGAAAGCCTCGCGGTACTCATTGTTAAATTCAAAGCGGTGGCGGTGGCGTTCGGAAATGGTATCCGTGCCATATGCGGCTTTCATCTGCTCGCCGAGAACTTTGCAGGGATAGGCGCCGAGCCGCATTGTCCCCCCCATCTTGACCCCGTACTGGTCGGGCATCAGATCGATAACGGAGTGCTTGCCCTCGGGGACGAACTCCGAGGAGTTGGCGTCGGGGATCCCCAGCGCGTCCCTTGCGAACTCGATCGCGGCGATGTGCATGCCGAGGCAAAGGCCGAGGTAAGGAATATTATGCTCGCGCGCATATTTGCAGGCGGCGACCATGCCCTCGATGCCGCGGTTTCCGAACCCGCCGGGAACGAGAATGCCGTCTACGCCGCCGAAGAGTTCTTCCGCATTATCGGGGCGGACGGTTTCGCTGTCCACCCACTCGATCTCGACGCTTGCGCCCGTCTCGAACCCGCCGTGGGAGAGCGCTTCGATGACGGAAAGATAGGCGTCGTGCAGGGTGATATATTTCCCGCAGAGGGCGATCTTGACCTTTTTTTTGCGGGCGTGGACGCGTTTGAGCATCTCCGCCCATTCCGTAAGATCGATCTCGCGCGGTTCGAGGTGCAGAATGCGGCACACCGTTGTGGAAAGATTGCTCTTTTCGAGCATCATGGGAGCCTCGTAAAGCACGGGAACGGTCAAGTTTTCGATGCAACAATCGGGAGTGACGTTGCAGAACATGGCGATCTTTTCGATGATGCTCTCGGGCATATGCTTGTCGACGCGGGCAACGATGATGTCAGGGAAAATGCCCATGCCTTGAAGTTCTTTGACGGAATGTTGGGTGGGCTTGCTCTTGAACTCGCAGGACCCCGAGATATAGGGAACCAGCGTCACGTGGATGAAACAGCAGTTCTCCCGCCCGATCTCCCGCGCCACCTGACGGATGGCTTCGAGGAAAGGCTGGCTTTCGATGTCGCCCGTGGTGCCGCCGATCTCGGTGATGACGATGTCGGCGTTCGAAGTCCTGCCGACTTGATAGATAAAACTCTTGATCTCGTTGGTGATATGGGGAATGACCTGCACGGTCTGCCCGAGGTATTCCCCCGCGCGCTCTTTGTTGAGGACGTTCCAATACACTTTCCCCGTCGTGAGGTTGGAAAAGCGGTTGAGGTCCTCGTCGATAAAACGCTCGTAATGCCCGAGGTCGAGGTCGGTCTCCGCCCCGTCCTCCGTGACGTACACTTCGCCGTGCTGGATGGGATTCATCGTTCCGGGGTCGATGTTGATGTAGGGATCGAGCTTTTGCGCCGCCACTTTGTAGCCGCGCATTTTGAGGAGCCGTCCCAAAGACGCCGCCGTGATCCCCTTTCCGAGTCCCGAAACAACGCCGCCCGTAACAAAAATGTATTTCGTCATAAACACCTCTTAAATTGTTGCATTCAAAGGTCTACGCTTCCGACAAAGGCAAGTTCGGCGGGTCCCGTCATGAATACGGCGCGATCCGTGTATCTGATCACAAGGTCGCCGCCTTTGAGATGAACGAGAATGTCGGCATCCTTTTCCGCGCAGCCGTTCAAAACGGCCGCCACCGCGACGGCGCACGCGCCCGTGCCGCACGCCCATGTCTCTCCGCTTCCGCGCTCCCACACCCGCATTTTCAGCTCGTTTTTGCCGATAACTTGCACAAATTCCGTGTTCACCCGCTCGGGGAACGCAGGATGGTTTTCAAACTTCGGGCCGAGCGTTTCGAGACCGAGCGCGTCGGGGTCTTTGCAGAATACCACGCAATGCGGGTTTCCCATGCTCACGCAGGTAACTCGGTAAGCCGTGCCGTCTACAAGGAGCGGATGATCGACGATGCGGTCCCCCTCGAACAGCGCGGGGATCTTTTCGGGACGCAGGACGGCTTTCCCCATATCCACGGTGAACGCCGTCGCCTTGCCGCCCCGCTTCCGCACGACGTTTAAGGTCTTTACGCCCGACTTGGTTTCCACGGTGAGCGTATTCTTGCGGATGCCGCGGACGTCGTAGAGGAGTTTGCCCACGCAACGCACGCCGTTGCCGCACATCTTCCCCTCGCTGCCGTCGGCGTTGAACATGCGCATTTTTCCGTCCGCCTTTTCGCTCCGCTCCACGAGGATCACGCCGTCCCCGCCCACGGCGAAATGGCGGTCGGAGAGTTTTATCGCCAGTTTTTTGGGATTTTTGATCGGCTCGTCGAAACAATCGAAATAGATATAGTCGTTGCCGATCCCGTGCATTTTATAAAAAGTTCTCTGCATGATAAGTTATTTGAGCTTGATGACGGCGTCCCGCTCGGCGCCGACCGCAACATAGGTGATGTTGCAACCGCATGCCTTTTCGATGAACGCGATGTAGTCGAGCGCCTCTTTGGGGAGTTCTTCCTTTTTGCGGCACTTGGAAATGTCGCAGTGCCAGCCCTTGACTTTCTCAAACACGGGCTTGCACTCGTCGAGAACGTCGGGATAGGGAAAATCATGGATGATCTTCCCGTTCAGCTCATACGCCGTGCAGACCTCGATCTCTTCGTAGATGGAGAGAATGTCGAGTTTGGTGAGAACGACCTCGTCCGCGCCCTGGCAGCGGATGCCGTAAGAAGAGGCGACGACGTCGAAAGGCCCCACTCTTCTGGGCCTGCCCGTTGCCGCGCCGTATTCCCCGCCCGCGGCGCGCAGCTCATCGGCTTTTTCCCCGAAATATTCCGCGGTGAAAGGCCCCTCGCCCACACAGGTGGAGTATGCTTTCATGATCCCGATGGATCTATCGAGTTTGAGGTTGGGGACGCCCGCGCCGATGGGCGCGTAGGCCGCGATCGTGAGCGAACTCGACGTATAGGGCAGAATGCCGTAATCGACGTCCCTCAGCGCGCCGAGCTGCGCCTCGAACATGATTTTTTTGCCCGCTTTTGCGGCGTTGGTGAGATACAGCCCCGTGTCGCAGATGTACTCTCTCAAAGGTTCGCCGTAGGTTTTGAGATAATCGATCGTCTCGTCCACGGAAACGGGCGCGGCTCCGTACCCTTTCTCCACGGTGAGGTTTTTCCACTCCACGATCTCTTTGACCCGCGCGTACATGCGGTCGGGGTCGAGAAGCTCTCCCATGCGGAAAGCCTTTTTCATGTAGCGGTCGGCGTACACTGGCGCGATGCCGCGGCGGGTGGAGCCGAACTTTTTGCCCGCGAGACGGTCCTCTTCGAGACAGTCCAAAAGGACATGATAGGGCATGGTGATGACCGCGCGGTCGGAAATTTTCAGATTTTCGGGGGTGATCTTCACCCCTTTTTCGCGCAGGCGGTTTGCCTCTTCGGTGAGATGCTTGATGTCGATGACCATGCCGAGGCCCAAAACGTTGACGACGTTTTCACGCAAAATGCCCGAGGGGAGCAGATTGAGGATGAATTTCCCGCGCTCGTTGATGACCGTGTGGCCGGCATTGTTTCCGCCTTGATAGCGGCAGACAATGTCGTAATCCTCGGAGAGGAGGTCTACCATCTTCCCCTTTCCTTCGTCTCCCCAGTTGATCCCGCAGATAGATGTGAGCATCGATTTCTCCCGTGCGGCGCTTATAGCGGGTACCCCCGCGAAAAGGCCGAAAACAAAATACATTTTATTATACAATGCCTTGCGGAGGAAAGTCAAGCATACTCCCGATATTTTCCCGAAATCTTCCGAAAACTTTTGGATTCCGACAAATGCGCCTCTGTGCATATTGATAAAAACATGGAAGTTTTTTACCGATTTTTTGCAATTTTTTTGCAGAAACGGATTGACAATTCCGCCGAATAGGAGTAGAATTATTAAAATAAATTAGGGAGGAAAAGAACATGTATTGCAGAGACTGCGGCGAAAAGCTCACTTTGCGTTTCATGGAAAACGAAGGCTTAGTCCCGTTCTGCCCGCGTTGCGGAAAATTCAAGTTCCCCTTCTTCCCCGTGGCGGTGTCAATGACGGTTGTCAACCGTTCGGAGACGAAAATTTTGTTGGCGAAGCATGTCGGCGACCAAGACTTCAAACTGTTTGCGGGGTACATCAAGAAGGGCGAAAGTGCGGAAAAGACCATTCCGCGCGAACTGAAAGAGGAGACCCGCTTAAACGCGCTCAAATGGCGGTATTTCGGTTCGCGCTACCATGAAGCAAAGGACATTTTGATGCTCAACTTTATCGTGACCGTGGATGAGAATGCGGAGATCGCTCTGAACGAGGAGATCGAAGAAACGCAGTGGTGTACGCCCGAGGAAGCGAAAGAGTTGATACGGAAAGGTTCCACGGCGGAATATTTCCTGCTCGGCGCCCTTCCCGAACTCGGGAAAAAGAAGTAACGGAAAACCTCTCGCAAGAGAGGTTTTTTTCTGCGATTTTATTGACTTTTTCAAGACGGCATGGGATAATAGCAGTATGAAGATTTCTCGGGCGGCGTCTGTATTTCTTGCGGGAGCGATGGCTCTTCCCCTCTTCGGTTGCGCGCCGAAATATGCGGGAGAGAGCGCCTCTCCGAGCGGCTATCTCTATGAGAACAACAATTATCTCTGTCTGCCCGAAAAGAACGGGCTGTATCTCGACCGTCTTTATCAGGAGGACGGCCGCAGGTTTTATTTTCGCTCGGAAGACCGCGCGGGCAAGGTGGACGGAGCCATCGACAAAGTGAAAGAAGTTTTGCCCTATTGCCCCACCGACTGCACGGTTTACCTCTCCTCTGCGGCGGTGACCCACGTCTACGGCGAGGAACTTTGGGTGGACCTTAGCGACGACCCCGCGCTCATCCTCGCCTGCCTGTTGGCAAACAAAGACGGCGAAGAGTTGCCCTTTGGGGTATATGCGGGCGCAAGTTCCTATCTGCTCGGGGAAAAGCCGCGCTATGCGGGAAAGGCGCTCGATAAAAAATTAGACGAGTTCCCCTACTGCCGCGAACTCCAATATCCCCTCTTCACAACCTACGAAATCACCGCAAAGGAGCGCGACACCGCGTGGAGTTTGGGCTACGAAGTCGCTTCGGCGTGGCTTTCCGAGGATACGCTCGACGGCTTGCTCGCCTCCTCGCCCGACGACTGGACGGAAATTTTCGGACAATGCGGCGTTGAACTTCCCGATTACCGCTTCCGCGTGGGCGATAACTATTATGCGACCCGCTTAGAGGTAGGCGAACTGCGCTATCTCTTCCCGCGGGACTACGTTGACCGCTTTTATGACGAAGAGGAGTTCTCCCTCTCCTATCCCGTGCTGACGGAGTTTGCGCGCGGCGGCGCAAAGTACATGGAGTGGCTAAGAGGCATTTGGGGGGTGGAAAAGTTTCAAGAACCCATTGACCTCTATCTCGGCGGGATCAACAGCGGCTACGACTTTTTGCACGGCGACGGTTCCTCCTTTGCGGGCTATCTGGACTATGACAAGCAGAGAAGACCCTACATCGTCTGCAATACGGTGTGTACGCTCGCGCATGAACTTGCGCACGCCGTGATCATTGCGGGCGGACAAAATTACGTTTGGACGCTCAATGAAGCGATGCCAGAGTACTTTGCCCACCTTTCGCCCGACATGCCGTGGGAGAACAAAATGTACTACAATGTGTTTGTGCGGGAAGAACCGCACCACGATAAATGTAACCCGCAAGAAACGACAAAAGAACAGTTCGAGGGTTTCAAAAAGGCAAAGGAACTCTATCTGAAAGCGTTCGGTATGCCGACGGAAGAGACCTATTCCTACATCAAATACGTTTTGGCGCGCGTCTGCCGCGACGGCGCGACCTACGAGAAGCTAAACGACCGTTCCGACTTCTATTCCGAATACGATCTGATCAAAATCGCTTTCGTAGACTACCTCTATACCAACTACGGTTTGGAAGCCCTTTGCACGGTGGACCGCCTTTGGGACGCCGCAGTGGTGGACGGCAAGGACTTTTCAACCCTTGTGAGCGGTTTTATCGCCTGGCTGAACGCGATGTTTGAGTGACGGCTCTTGCGAACGCCGCGCGCCCCGCATTTTTGCGGGGCGCGCGGCGATTTTTATACGATCGGCAGACAAATTTCAATATAGCGCGCTTCCCTTTGCGGCAAGTGCCAGTGGTAGACGACGCGTTCGGGAGCCTGGGCAAACTCGAAATCGTAGCGGTCGAGAAGCCGCATGATCGCGGTGCGGAGGGCGGAATAGTCCGCGATCGGGTGAACGCTTTTCGGCGTGGAGAATACCGCCGCGCGGCATTGCGGGAGCCGCAAGACCTCGAAGCCGCACCGCTTTGTGTCCATTCCCGTGACTGCGGGATCGAACACCGCCCGCCCCGACCATTCGTCAAGCTCATACGCAATATAATAGTCGTAGCCCTCTTCCGTAACGTCCGAAACGACGGCGTATTCCTCTGCCTTTCCGCCGCTTGCGCCGAAGAGTAGCCATTGCTTGCCGCGGGTACTCTCGTAAAAGGCATGCTCTTGCAAAAGGCGTTCTTCCCCGAAAGGCGCGCCGTGAAAGCGAACTTTATACCCGACGAGCGTCTTTGCGGGGAGTTCTTTGATCTCGCACGCCAAATCCGTTTCTCCCTCCGCAAAGTCTATGGGAGGGAAGTTTTTGACGGGCGCGCCCCGCTTTGCCTGCGCGGGTTTTACGCCGTGAAATTTCATGAACGCGCGGGAAAAACTTTCGCCTGTTCCGTAGCCGTAACGGAGCGCGACATCAAGTACCTTTTCCCCTCTCATGAGATCGAGCGCGGCGCGGGAGAGCCTGCGGCGGCGGATGTACTCCCCGAGGGAGATCCCGCACAGGATCCCGAACGTCCGCTGGAAATGAAAGGCGGAACAATAGGCCGCTTCCGCCACTTGCGCGGGTGGAAGCGGCTCCTCCAAATGTTCTTCGATGTAGCGGATCGCGGTTTGAATGTCTTTCGTCTCCATTTTTTCGTCTCCTTATCATCAGGATAGCGCGTTTTGCATTGAAAATCTTGACTTTTTCTGCTCTTTTACGGAAAGCCGCCCGAGCGCGTTTGCGCTCGGGCGGCTGTATTATGCGGTAGAGATGTCTCGACTACGCTCGACATGACAATCGAGAAATGGCGATGCTTATGCCAGACATGACAAAACGATCGTGCCGTCTTGCCGTGTGACGCTTTATTCCTCTTCTTCCTCTTCGGGGAGTTCGACGTTGTGGTAAATTTCCTGCACGTCGTCGTTCTCGTCGAGTTTTTCGAGCATCTTCTGGAAGAGTTCGAGCTTCTCGCCCTCCAAAACGATCTTGTTCTGCGGGATCATGGTGAGTTCCGCCTGCAAGAAGTTGAGCCCTTTCTCTTCGAGATACTTTCTCACTTCGGAGAACGCCTCGGGAGCGGTGTAAACTTCAAATACGTCGTCCGTCGTGACCACGTCGTCCGCGCCCGCGTCGATGGCGTACTCGGTGACGGTGTCCTCGTCGAGCGTGGGCGTGCGTTCGATCACGATCAGCCCCTTGTTGTCGAACATGTACGAGACGCAACCCGTCATGCCGAGCGACCCGCCGCACTTACTCATGATCGCGCGGACGTCGCTCGCCGTGCGGTTGATGTTATCGGTAAGGGTAGTGATGATGACTGCCGCGCCGCCTGCGCCGTATCCCTCGTAGGTGAGTTCCTTGTAGTCCTTATCCCCCATTTCGCCCGCCGCTTTTTTGATGGAACGTTCGATGTTGTCGTTGGGCATGTTCGCGGCTTTCGCTTTGGCGATGACGTCTGCGAGCTTGCTGTTGGTGGCGGGATTGGGATTTCCCTTAGCGGCGACCGCAAGTTCTCTGCCGATCTTGGTGAAGATCTTGCCCCTTGCGGCGTCCGCTTTGCCTTTCTTTGCCTGTATATTGTGCCATTTGCTGTGACCTGACATGGTTTAACCTCCCTGTTTTTTCAATTCATACATTAAAATTCCCGCGGAGACGGCGGCGTTCAAGCTCTCGGTGTGTTCTCCCATCGGGATGCGCACCGTGTAACTTGCCGCACTTCGCACTTCTTCCGAAAGCCCGTTCCCCTCGTTGCCGATGCACAGGCAGAACTTTTCGGGCGGGACAAAGGAAAATACGTTTTCGCCGCCCATATCCGCCGCGATGAGCGGAACGCCCGCGAGCGCCTTTACTATTTCTTCCCGCGATCCGCACATAAGCTTTGCGAAGAACACGCCCGACATGCTGGCGCGCACGCTCTTGGGCGAATACGGGTCCGCGCAGGCGGCGAGATAGAGTTCTTCGTACCCTGCCGCGACTGCCGTTCTCACGATCGCGCCCACGTTTGCGGGATCGGACACCCCGTCGAGCAGGACGCAGCTCTTTTGCGGCGGCACGACGGAAAAGTGCGGGATCTTGACTTCCGCAACGATCCCCTGCGGGGTCTTTTCTTCGCAGACGGCGCGGAACGCGTCCTCCCCGAGGGTGACAGAGGGCAAGGAATAAGTCTCTCCCGTATAGCCCTCCCGCACCGCGAGACGGACGACTTTTAACCCGCTCTCCACGCATTCACGCACCATTTTCCCGCCTTCGACGAGAAAAGAGCCGCTCTCCCGTCTGCCTTTTTTCTCTTTGAGGGCGGCAAATTCTTTTACGGTGGGATTGTTGCGGGATACAATGAGCATAGACCGTGTGAAAAATGCGAAAAGAGCCTTTCTCGTTGAAAAGGCTCTCGTGTTTTGCGTTAAAGGGCGGCTTTCGCCTTTTCGCAGAGCGCCGCAAAGCCCTCCGCGTCGGAGATGGCGAGGTCGGAAAGCACCTTGCGGTTGAGCTCGATGCCCGCGACTTTCAGACCGTGAATGAGTCTGGAATAGGAAATTCCGTTCTCATGCGCGCCTGCGTTGATGCGGGCGATCCAGAGACTGCGCATATCGCGCTTTCTCAGCTTTCTTCCCACATAGGCATAGCGCAACGACTTCATCACCGCTTGGCGGGCGATGCGATAGTTCTTGCTCTTGTTGCCGAAGTAGCCTTTGGCAAGTTTGAATATCTTTCTTCTCTTTTTAACGGCGTTTACGCCTCTCTTGATTCTCATCGCTTATCGCCTCCGTCAATCCTTATAGGGAATCATCTTCTTCACGGTGTCGGCCTGCGTCGGGGAGACGAGAACGACTTGACGAAGATTTCTCTTTCTCTTTCTGTTCTTGGTTTCCGCTTTGTGGTTCTTGCCGCCGTGGGGTCTGTTGACCTTTCCCGAGCCGGTGAGCCAGAAGCGCTTTTTGGAACCGCTGTGCGATTTCTGTTTCGGCATACCTTTATCCTCCAAAATGATGTTACAGATTTTTATTTTACTCCGCCGTGGCGCGATGCGCAAAAGCGGGAGTTTACGCCTGTTTTTTCGGGGCCAAAATCATAATGATGTTGCGCCCCTCCATATTCATGGGTTTTTCGACCGCGGCGATCTCCTGCAAGCCCGCGTAGAAGTTGTTCATCACATCTTTTGCAAGGTTTGCGTGCGCCATCTGGCGGCCGCGGAGACGGATGGAAACCTTAACTTTGTTGCCCGCCGTGAGGAACTTGGTCGCCGCCTTTGCTTTTACGGCAAGGTCCCCTACGTCGATCGTCATCGAAAGCTGGACTTCTTTGATTTCAACAACCTTTTGGTTGCGGCGGTTTTCTTTCTCTTTTTTCGCCTGCTCGAACTTGTACTTCCCGTAGTCCATGATCTTGCATACGGGCGGTACCGCGGTCGGAGAAATTTTTACGAGGTCGAGTTCCGCCTCTTCTGCGAGCCGCATCGCTTCGCGCGGGCTCATAATGCCGAGCATTTCGCCCGTCTGCGAGATCACGCGGATCTCACGGTCGCGGATCTCTCCGTTCATCTGCGTTTGATTTTTGACTGCCATACTCCTCTCAACAGAAAAAAATTTAAGGGCCGCGCAGAATGCGTGACCCCGATAGCTTCCGAAAAACCGCGCGGTAAAGCGCTTGTGTTCCGATACTGATCGACCCGTAGAGCGTGCTTGCTTTGCGGAGAGAAGGTTCGCTTCTGCTTTGACTATAACATACTATATCACACTTGCGGCGGCTTTGTCAACGTTTTTTGGCAAGTTTCGGAAAGATTTTGCCCCGCCGCGCGAATTATTTTGCGCGGCGGGGCTTGTGACTTTGATTTCAGAAAACGATCTTGCGGGCGTCCTCGTCTTTGCAGAGGGCGATAAATTCCTCTTTCTTCATGCTTCCGATGTCGCCCTGCCCGCGCTTGCGAACGGACACCGTCCCCTCTTCCACTTCCTTGTCCCCCACGACGAGCTTATAGGGAACTTTTTCGTTCTCGGCGTCCAAAATCTTCCTGCCGAGCTTTTCCTTTCTGAGATCGGCTTCGGCGCGCAAGCCCGTTGCGTTCATCTCGGCGGCGAGACGGGCGGCGTAATCGGCGGCGCGGTCGGTAATGGGCAACACTTTCACCTGCACGGGTGAGAGCCACACGGGGAATTTGCCCGCATAGTGTTCGATGAGAATGCCGATAAACCGCTCGATGGAGCCGAACACGACGCGGTGGATCATGATCGGGCGGTGCTTTTCGCCGTCCTCGCCTACATATTCGAGTTCGAAGCGTTGCGGCATCTGGAAGTCGAGCTGGATGGTGCCGCATTGCCATGTCCTGCCGATACAATCTTCGAGATGGAAGTCGATCTTGGGGCCGTAGAACGCGCCGTCGCCCTCGTTGACGACGTAGGGCAGCCCAAGTTCGTCGAGCGCCTTGATGAGCGCGTTGGTCGCGTTCTCCCAGTCTTCGTCCGACCCCATGCTGTTCTCGGGGCGGGTGGAGAGTTCCACATGATACTTGAAGCCGAAGAGCGAATACACCTCATCGATGATGCGCACCACCCCCTTGATCTCCTGCGTGATCTGTTCGGGGAGCATGAAGATGTGCGCGTCGTCCTGCGTGAAGCACCGCACGCGCATGAGGCCGTGGAGCTGTCCGCTCTTCTCGTGCCGGTGGACAAGCCCGAGTTCGCCCATGCGGATGGGCAGGTCTTTATAGCTGTGCGGGGAGAGCTTGTACACGAGCATGCCGCCCGGGCAGTTCATGGGCTTTACGGCGCAGTCCTCCCCGTCGATTTTTGTCGTGTACATATTGTCCTTATAGTGGTCCCAGTGGCCCGAGTTTTCCCAAAGAGAACGCGTCATGATGATCGGCGTCTGCACTTCCACATAGCCCTCTCTCCTGTGGATCTGCCGCCAATAGTCGATGAGGGTGTTTTTCAGCACCATGCCGTTCGGGAGGAAGAACGGGAAGCCCTTGCCCTCGTTCAGAAGAGCGAAGAGTTTGAGTTCTTTGCCGAGCTTGATGTGGTCGCGTTTTTTCGCCTCTTCAAGCATTTGGAAATACTCGTCCATCTCCTCCTTTTTGGCGAAAGCGGTGCCGTAGATGCGGGTGAGCATCTTCTTCTTTTCGTCTCCCCGCCAATACGCCCCCGCGATGGAGACGAGCTTGAACGCCTTGATCTTGCCCGTCGACGGAAGATGCGGCCCCTTGCAGAGGTCGGTAAAGTCGCCCTGTTTGTAGAACGAGATCGTCTCTCCCTCGGGCAGGTCCTGGATGAGTTCTACCTTGTAATTTTCATGGTATTTGCTCATGAGGGCGATCGCCTCGCTACGCGGCAACGTGAACCGCTCAATCGGCAGATTACTCTTGATGATGCTCTTCATTTCCGCCTCGATCTTGGCAAAATCATCCATTGTAATGGGCGTTTTGAAGTCGATGTCATAGTAAAAACCGTTGTCGATGACGGGGCCGATCGCAAGTTTACAGGTGGGATAGATCGTTTTGATCGCTTGCGCCAGAATATGGGCGCAGGTGTGGCGGTAAACGTGAAGCCCCTCGGGGTCTTTCAGGGTAACGATTTCGAGCGCGTCTCCCTCGTGCAAGGGGGCGGAAAGATCGACAAGTTCCCCGTTGATTTTTGCGGCTACGGCGCTTCGCGCAAGCCCTTCCGAAATCGTTTTGGCGGCTTCCATGCAGTCTGCGCCGTCGGCGACTTCGAGCCGATCCCCGTTTTTGAGTGTAATATTCATATTGTCCTCTCCTTTTGTCGTTATTATGTCACGCATAGTACTATGCAAAATCGCAAAAAACAAAAAACCGTCCTTAAAAAATCCGAAACATCGGAATTTTTAAGGACGCAATGTTAGTTAATGCGCGGTTCCACCTTAATTGCCGTGAGATACCCCTCGGCCGCTCTTTTGATTGATGATTTACGAGGAAAGCGGTTTCACGGTCCCGCCGCGCATTGCGGATCTTCCAGCCTCGGATCCGCTCTCTGGGAACGGCGACGGGCGCTACTTGTCTTTCGGTTATATTATAGACGTTGCGCGCCGTCTTGTCAAGAAAATACCGTGCGTTCCGCATAATATTTTTGCAGAAAATCTTCGACGGACGACTCCACTTTGCCGAGGCAGTACACAAATCCCGCGTCGGAGAGCATGATCTCCGTTTCGAGGTCCTCTTTTCCCGTCAAACGGCTCCGTCTGAGCGGCATGAAGTTTTCCCCGAATACAGCGTTCCCCTTAATGTAGATCTTGCGCTTGCTCTCCCCCACGAGAAAATCGCAGAAATGCTTTAAGTCGGAGGCGGAAAAACTCAGGGGGATATAGTCGAGGATCTTGCCCCACTTTTCGCGGAGCGCAGAGAGGCGGAAGCGGTAAAAGCCGTCGATACAGTATTCTGCCGTCCCATCGAGCTTGCGGCGGATAAAGGCGCAGTCGCCGTCAAAGTCGGCGGCGATCAAGGCCGCGGAGAGCAAACGGCGTTCCCGTTCCGCAAGGCAGACGTGCAGGTTCTCGCAAAGAAAGGTATATTTATAACCGATGTCGATGATCTCCGCGATCTTTTCGCAGAGATATTCCCGCAGTTGCTTTTCCGCGTTTTCCGCAGTGAGTTTCAGGACGGCGCGTTCCCCGCCGAGGAGCAGTTCCCCCCGTCCGCCCGCCCTACGCACGGGCGCGGCAACGGCGTTATATAAATAGGTAATATAGGCGCTTTTGCAAAGCTCCTCGGATACGGTGATTTCAGCCACAACCTTATTGTATGCCGATTCCGCCGATTTATTTACCCTTGTTTTCTTTGGGGCAGATTTCGCTCTGCGGCGGGTAAAACGGGCGGGACGGGGCATACTGTAAATGTCCGAGCCGGCCGGGGTACCCCTTTTAGGGGCTATCGATCAACCGGATCCCCGGCGGCGGAATTTTTGGATATGGACGGGAGCGGAAGTGGATTTCCACTTTCGCTTTCCCCTATTTTGGGGGCGACGCCAAGATTTTCCCTAAATAAAGTATAATTGCTTGACTTTTTACCGCCGCAATAGTAAAATCATTATGATCGATTAAAATTTCAGAGGTCATTTTTTATGAATATGAAAGATGTTGAACGCAAATGGCAATCCAGATGGGAGAAAGCAAAGTTCAACAATTTCGACGAAAAGAGCAACAAGCCCAAAAAGTATATTCTGGAAATGTTTTCCTATCCATCGGGGGCGAAGTTGCACATCGGGCATTGGTACAATTACGGGCCGACCGATTCCTATGCCCGCTTCAAGCGGATGCAGGGCTACAACGTGTTCCAGCCGATGGGCTTTGACGCATTCGGGCTTCCCGCCGAGAACTACGCGATCAAGACGGGCGTACATCCCAAAGACTCCACCGAGCGCAACATTGCCACGATGGAGGGGCAGCTCCGCGCGATGGGCGCCATGTTCGACTGGTCGTCCGAGATCAAGACCTGCGAGGAAGATTATTATAAGTGGACGCAATGGATGTTCCTGCAACTCTACAAGCGGGGACTTGCCTACCGCAAGGAAGCTCCCGTGAACTGGTGTCCCTCCTGTTCCACGGTCCTGGCCAACGAGCAGGTCGTAAACGGAGCGTGCGAGCGTTGCGGGAGCGTGGTGGTACGCAAGAACCTCACGCAATGGTTCTTTAAGATCACCGAATACGCGGAAGAACTTTTAACGGGGCTTGAAAATCTGGACTGGCCCGAAAAGACAAAACTCATGCAGAAGAACTGGATCGGCAAGTCCACGGGCTGTGAGATCGAGTTCGACTGCGATACGGGCGATAAGATCCGCGTGTTCACTACGCGTTGCGACACGGTTTTCGGCGTCTCTTACGTTGTTCTTGCGCCCGAACATCCCCTTGCGCTCAAACTGGCGACGCCCGAACAGCTCCCCGCAGTGGAGGCGTACATCGCGGAAACTTCCAAAGTCAACGAGATCGACCGCCTCTCCACCACCCGCGAAAAGACGGGCGTTTTCACGGGAGCCTACTGCACCAACCCCGTAAACGGCAAGAAAGTACCCATATATCTTGCCGATTACGTCCTCTATTCCTACGGCACGGGTGCGGTCATGGCGGTCCCCGCACACGACGAGCGCGACTTTGCCTTTGCCACGAAATATGGGCTTCCCATCGTCAAAGTGATTGAAAATACCCACGGTGAAACCGTTTTGCCTTTCACGGAGGACGGGATCATGGTCGGTTCGCTCAACTTCGACGGCCTTTACGGCGAAGAGGCGCGGAGCGAGGTCGCCAACCACATTGCAAAGATCGGCAAGGGGGGCAAGAAAGTCAATTATCGCCTGCGCGATTGGCTCGTGTCCCGCCAGCGCTACTGGGGCGCGCCCATTCCCGTGGTCTATTGCCCCGTCTGCGGCACGGTCCCCGTTCCCGAAAAGGAGCTTCCCGTGCGTCTTCCCTACGACGTGGAGTTCCACCCCGACGGGAAGTCCCCTCTTGCAAAACATGAAAAATTCATGCACACCACCTGCCCGCAGTGCGGCTGCGAGGCGACCCGCGAAGCGGATACGCTCGATACGTTCGTCTGTTCGAGCTGGTACTACCTGCGCTATGCGGACCCGAAGAACGACCGCGAGCCGTTCGACCGCGAAAAAGTGGATAAATTACTGCCCGTCGATACCTATGTCGGCGGCGCGGAACATGCCTGCATGCACTTGCTGTATGCCCGCTTCTTCACCAAAGCCCTGCGGGATATGGGCTATCTCGACTTCGACGAGCCGTTTTTGCGCCTCGTGCATCAAGGAGTGATTTTAGGCCCCGACGGCAACCGCATGAGCAAGTCGCACGGCAACATCGTTTCGCCCGATGATTATGTGGAGACCTACGGCGCCGACGCATTCCGCCTCTATTTGATGTTCGGCTTCTCCTACACGGAGGGCGGACCGTGGAACGACGACGGCATCAAGGCGATCGCGCGCTTCATGGAGCGGGTGGAGAAGATCGTCCTCAAAGTCACGGACTATCCGTCGGGCGGCGGGATGCTCGGAGCGGAAGAGAAGAAACTCAATTATGCGCGCCACTTTGCGATCAGCCGCGTCTCGCGCGATATGGAGGCTTTCTCGTTCAACACCGCGGTGGCAAGGCTCATGGAGCTGGTGAACGCGGTCTATAAATACGACGGGCTTGCGGAAAAGAACTATACCCTGCTCAAAAACACGGTAAAAGACCTCGTTCTGCTCATGGCGCCCTGCGCGCCCCACTTCTGCGAAGAGCTTTGGGAACAGATGGACGGCAAGGGCTCGGTGTTCGAACAGCCCTATCCGAAAGAGGATCCCAATGCGCTCGTTCTCGACGAGACGGAATACGCCGTGCAGGTGAACAGCAAGATCGTCTGCAAGGCGATGGTCGCAAACGGTTCGAGCAACGACGAGATCCGCGACCTTGCGCTCTCACTCCCCGAAGTGCAGGAAAAAACGGCGGGAAAGGAACTCAAAAAGTGCGTGGTCGTCCCTGGGCGGCTCGTCAATCTCATCTTCGGTTAACGAAAAGAAACAGCCGCCCCGCGCCTTATGGCGCGGGGCGGCTTCCGTATCGCAAAGCCCGCACTATAAACTGTTTTTATATTCCGTCCCCCACGCCTCCAACGCGTCCCATATCGGGCGGAGGGAATTTCCGAGTTCGGAAAGAGAGTAAACGACGCGCGGCGGCACTTCCGAAAAAACTTCCCGCAAAACGAGTCCGTCCTCTTCCAAAGCGCGCAGATTGTCCGCCAAGACCTTATTGCTGATCGGGATGCTCTTCAAAAGGTCGGAAAACCTTTGCGGCGCGGAGAGCAGATCGCGGATGATGAGCATCTTCCACTTGTTTCCGATGAGCCGCACCGTGGTGGCGACGGGGCATTCGGGCAGTTCGTCTTTCGTCAGCATGATTTCTCCTTTGGGACAGTATAACACAATTCCCCACCCCTTTCAAGCGAAATATAAAAAATTTTCAAGTAATCAATTTGTAACTTTCGGGATTTTTTTGCCGCGGAAAGATAGAATGATGTTATCGATTGAATCGGAGGTAATAACATGAAAAATTTTGACAAGACAACCGTGACCGCAACCGCTCGCACCGAACTTCATGACGCGCTTCATCTGACGGGCGCGGAGATCAGCGTGAACGCGCTCCCCGCAGGCGCAAGCGTGCCTTTCGTCCATGCCCATCGGCAGAACGAGGAGATCTATGCCGTTCTCGAAGGGAAAGGCAAGGCCGTGATCGACGGCGAGACCGTAGAGCTTGCCGCGGGCGACTGGCTCCGCATTGCGCCGCCCGCCAAGAGGCAATTTTTTGCCGCGGCGGACGAGGGGATCAAGTACGTCTGCATTCAGGTAAAGGCAAATTCGCTCGAAAACTACACTGCATCCGACGCGGTGCTTTGAGAAATGGAGCTTGCCGAAAAGCTCAAAAGAGCCGCCTCCGCCCTCGATGAAGCGGAGGCGGTGGTGATCGGCGCAGGCGCGGGACTCTCTGTTTCGGCGGGTTTTGAATATTCGGGGGAGCGTTTTCACGATAATTTTTCCGACTTCGAGGAAAAATACGGCTTTCACGATATGTATACGGGCGGTTTTTACCCCTATCACACCCCCGAAGAGTTTTGGGCGTACTGGTCCCGCTATATCTTGATCAACCGCTACCGGGATCCCCCCAAGCCCGTCTATCGGCGGCTTTTAGAACGCGTGAGAGACAAAGATTATTTTGTGATCACCACCAACGTCGATCATTGCTTCCAAAAAGCGGGATTTGATAAGAGCCGCCTTTTCTATACGCAGGGAGATTATGGGCTGTTCCAATGTTCCGTCCCCTGCCACAAGAAAACCTATGAAAACGAAGAGATTGTTCTTCGCATGGTGCAAAAACAGCGCGGGATGAAGATCCCGTCGGAACTTGTTCCGCGCTGTCCCGTCTGCGGGAGACCGATGGCGATGAACTTGCGGAGCGACGACCGCTTCGTCGAGGACGTAGGCTGGCATAACGCCTCCGAAAGATACCGTAAATTTCTCGAAAACTGCCGCAAAAAACGAGTTGTGTTTCTGGAACTCGGCGTCGGCTGGAACACGCCCGCCATCATCAAATATCCTTTTTGGAGATTTACGCAACAAAATCCCGCGGCGATCTATATCTGCATCAATCCCGAGGCAGTCTGTCCCGACGAGATTAAACAACGCTCTCTGTTGATCGACACGGATATTTCCGCACTGTTTTAGCAAAAAGCCCTCACAGGAGGGCTTTTTGCTATGTTATGTCTGACATAATACTATGTTAAATGCCGTTTTTATAAATTTCGTTGTAAATATGGCGGGCATATATGGCGGCTACGTTGATGTTTGTGACCTTTTCCAGCGTTCCGAAGAACGCGTTGGAGTTGACTTCGCACACAAGGTAGCCCTCTTTGCCGTATAGCAGATCGATGCCGCAATAATCAAGTTGCAGCCTGTTTGCAACCGCTTCCGAGAGCGTCGCGGCACTTTCGTCAATGACCGCGGCCTCTCCCCTGCCGCCGAGTTCGGCGTTGGAGCGGAAATCGCTCTCCGACACGCGGCGAATTGCCGCAACGGCCTTTCCGCCCACGACAATCACCCTCAGATCCGTTCCCGCGCTCTCGGCAATAAACTCTTGATAAAGATGCGGTTTGTATTGTAACCGGCGGGAGAGCGACAAAAGCTCCTCATTGTTTTTTGCAAGATAGACCTGTTTTCCGAGCGAACCGAAGCACTCCTTTACAACGAGCGGATAGCCGAGCGTTTCCGCCGCATGCAGCAACTCTTCGGAGGGCGGCGCATCTTCGGTGTAGCAGAGCAGGGAGGGAAGCGTTTTCGGTTGCGGAAAGTCTTCGAGGGCGAAATAAGTGAGCAGTTTGTCGTCGCAAATCTCGATCGCCTCCGCGCGGTTGAAAAGACGGAATTTTCGTTCGAGCAGGCGGGCATAATACTTGTCTTTGTCGAAGTACACGCAAAAGTCCCCCTCCCGCTCGATGAGCTTCGGGGAGTTGCGGACGATCTCGGTTTCGACGCCGAGCGCCAAAAGCTCCTCTTTGAGCCGTTGCGGCTGGTGAAGTTCGTGCAAAGACCCGGTATAGGCGTTGATGACGATAAATGCCTTTTTCATAGAAAAAAAGCGGGGCAATTTGCCCCGCTTGCTCCTTTTACGATACGACGCGAAGCACCGTTTCGACTTTTGCGATCTCCGAACCGTTCAGTTTGGCGACGGCGTTTTTGATCGCCTGTTCGTGCGTCTCGTGCGTGACGATGACGAGGGTCGCCTTGTCGCTCTCGGGCGTTTGCAAGAGTTCGAGAATGGAGATATTGTTTTTCCCGAAGATCGCGGCGATCTTGGAGAGGACCCCCGTTTTGTCGTTGACGGTCAGGCGCATGTAGTAAGCGCTCGCAAAGTCGGTGAGGAATTTGACGTCTTTTTCGGGGTTCGCATTGTTTTTGAATGTGGAATAGCGGGGTTCCGTGCGCGTGGAGGCATAGAGAATATCACTGACGATAGCGCTTCCCGTGGGAAGATCCCCCGCGCCCTTGCCGTAGAGCATGAGATCGCCTACGGAATCTCCCGACAAAAATACGGCGTTGTTGCACCCCGAGACGGAAGCGAGCGGGTGTTCTTTTTTGACAAAAGCGGGATGCACGCGCACCTCGATCCCCTCGTCAGATTGTTTTGCGATAGCGAGCAGTTTCAAGCGGTAGCCGAGCGCGTTGCCGCGTGCAATGTCCTCCGCGGTAACGCCCGTGATCCCCTCGCGCAAAACCTTAGTATAAGGGATCTTCGTATGGAACGCGAGCGAGGAAAGAACGGAGAGCTTATATGCCGCGTCGAAGCCTTCCACGTCCGCGTCGGGGTCTGCTTCCGCATAGCCGAGCCGTTGCGCTTCTGCAAGCGCCGCCTCGTAAGAAGTCCCCTCTTCCGTCATTTTTGTGAGGATATAGTTGGTCGTCCCGTTGATGATCCCCATCATTGAGAGGATCTTGTTGGAATGCACGCCGTCGAGCAACGTGCGGATGATGGGAACGCCGCCCACGCAACTCGCCTCGAAGTAAAGGCCCGCGTTGTGGCGCTTTGCCGCCCGTTCGAGTTCGTGATAATATTTTGCGATCAATTCTTTGTTGCTCGTGACGACGGTCTTGCCGCCGTAGAGGACGTCGAGAACATAGTCGCGCGCCGCTTCCACGCCGCCGATACACTCCACAACGATATTGACATCGGGATTGCAGGCGACTTCCGCGATATTGTGCGCCACGATGGCGTCGGGAACGCCCAGTTCTTGCAGGCGGTCCCGATTAGGTTCGAGAACGCATTCGACGTTGACGTCAACGGCCTGCGTGGTTTTGTAAAATTCTCTGTGTTCGGTGAGGATGCGGTAAGTTCCGCCCCCCACTACGCCGAGTCCGAGAATGGCTACGCCTACTTTTTTCATTTGGTATCCCCCCCAAAATTCAAATCATAGAGATATTTTAAGCCATAGAGAGTGAGCGTTTTGTCGATCACGTCGATGCACTTCGTTTCATGCGCGATGGTTTCGGAAAACCCTCCCGTCGCAATGGTCAGCACGTCCGTTTGGCAAAGCTCTCTCTTGATTTTTTTGACGATATATTCCACCAGGCCCGCAAAGCCGAACACGATGCCCGCCTGCATGTTGGTGACGGTGTTGGTTGCGATCGCGCTTTTGGGCGCTTCGATCTCCACGCGCGGCAATTTTGCAGTGCCGTTGACTAAGCTGTCGAGCGAGCCTTTGATCCCCGGGGCGATCACCCCGCCGATGAACTCCCCCGCCTCGTTGAGAACGTTAAACGTGGTGGCGGTGCCGAAATCTACGATGACGATCGGTTTCCCCGCCCCGTATTTTTTGAGCGCGGCGACGTTGTTTACGATGCGGTCCGCACCCACTTCCCGCGCGTTGTCCGCCCGCATTTTCAGCCCCGTTTTGATGCCCGGACCGACCTGCATCGGTTTGATGTGCAGGTACAGATCGAGCATATGCACGAGAGTGTAATCAAGGGACGGCACCACGGAAGAAACGATCCCGCCAGTGACCGCGCTCGCCTCGATCCCGTTAAAAGATAGCATGGCGAGAAGCTGGGTCCCGTATTCGTCCGACGTCTTTTTGAGATCGGTCGCCACACGGAAAGAAAGTTTCAGCGCGTCTTTGTCGAACACGGCATATTTGATATTGGAATTTCCGATGTCGATACAGAGGATCATTGGTCTTTCTCCGCGGCGGGTACAAACAAGAACTTGTTTTGACTTTTCAGAGCAACTTTCATTACCCGCACATAG
Organism: uncultured Clostridia bacterium; assembly: GCA_947631905.1. Taxonomy (GTDB): domain Bacteria; phylum Bacillota; class Clostridia; order Christensenellales; family Borkfalkiaceae; genus Gallimonas. The sequence goes on from CANRND010000024.1 coordinate 26,199, forward strand.
ATCGGTACTAAGACAAAACAGCAAGCCATTTCGATCGGGCTGTTGAAAGAAATCGCAACTTTGAATGCTGTGGCAAACGCATCACCGCCGAAAAAGGACATCATAGTAAGAACAAGAACGGTGTTTATCAGCGCACCGATAGCGCCTGCAACAGCAGCGGGAATTGTTTCCCGATAAAAAATGTTTTTCTTTTTGCTATAAATTTTCCCTTTTTTTTCTGCGTTTCCGAGAATTTTATGCGTGATGTAAGAAAGCAAGTGATAAATCCAATAGGCTCCTACTCCCATCAATACGCGTGGCAATATGGAGATCAGAGGATTGTACATAGGAACGTAGCCGACCATAAAAGAGATGATAAAGGCACAAATGCCGAATATCGTTCCGCCGCAAAACTCATCTTTCCAATCACCGTAAAGGCAAAGTGCGATTGCCAATGGAAGTGACAGAAATGCAGGATTGATACCGAGGATACCTATAAAAACATAGGTTTCCAATGTCAGCACCACAAAAATCAGCGCGGACATGACGCCAAGAAAGGCAACACGGTGAGCCACATCTTTTTTCATATTCAATTCCCTCCATCGGATTTCCATGACGGAATATCCGTGAAAATAAAGTATTTTGATGTCTCAAAACGGATGAAACCGATGCCGTATCTCTCCGCTTAGCGAGAACATCTGTATAATTATATCAAATATTCGGTCGGTTGGCAACTAAATGAACGACGTTTCGGGTAACATTTTTTTCCTTAGGCACATAGCATAAAGTAGAAGCGGTTGCGGAGAAAAAATTACATACTTCCCGCCGCATTCAAGGAGGAAAAACTATGAATAGCTGTCTGCAAGGCAATAGCTGCCTTTGGATTCTCATCATCCTGCTCATTTTGGGGACGTGCGGGAACGTTTTCAATTCGAGTGTGTTCACCGGTTGCGGTTTACCGATCCTCGTCGCGTTGCTCTATTGCATGTGGCGGAACGGCACGTTGCGTACCATTCTCGGCGGCTGCGGCTGCAACAACTGAAAAAGCAATTCGGCGTTTTGAATCCGGTTCCATGAAAACAGCCCTCCCGAGAGCGGGAGGGCTGTCGCGTGGTTGAAATATAATTACGTCACCATGAGCTTGCCGAATGGGTGTCCGTATTATCATTAGGACATTCCTCGACTGCGCTCGGAATGACGTGATTGGAATGTTGCCCGCTGTTTTATTTATTTTTATATAACAACAGCGCCGCGATCGTCTTTGCGTCGCGGATCGCGCCGCTTTTCACAAGCCTGAGCGCCTCTTCAAGGGGCATTTTCACTACGTCGAGAAATTCGTCCTCATCGGGGTGGCGGGTCCCACGGCGGATGTTTTTTGCCTCGTAGATATAGATTTTTTCATTGGAATAGCCGGGTGTGGGATAAAGGACGGTGAGCGGGACGAGGTCGGCAACCAGCCCCGTCTCCTCTTCAAGTTCTCTTTTTGCCGCGGCGGAGGGGTCCTCGCCGAAATTGAGTTTTCCCGCGGGGATCTCCAAAAGTTCCTCTTTATATGCGTAGCGGAACTGCCGCACCAGCACGACGTTTTCCCCCTCCACACACAGTACGGCCGCGCCGCCCGGATGCTCCACGATCTCGCGCTTGCAGAGATCGCCGTTGGGAAGTTCCGCGTCGTCGCACCGCAGATTAACGATCTTTCCTTTGTAAATATAGTTTTTGCGGACGGTCTTTTCTTCAAGATCCATTGTTTACAGCTCTCCCGCCAAGCGGAATATCTCGTTGCTGTTCTCGGCGGAACAGTCGGTCACCTGCAAAAAGTAAAGATAGCCGCAAAGCAACGCTTTGAGTTCGGAATAGTCCCCTCTTCCCACCGCCGCATACAGCTCGTTCAGGATCATTTCCGCGGCGATCGCGTCCTCTTTCCCCAAAGAAAGCGCCGCAACGCGGGTGCGCTCCAACGAGATGCACTCCGAAAGTTTTTCGAGGCGGTTCTCCTCCTGTTTGCGTTTGAGGGCAGGCGCGTTCTGCTTGCCGAGGTCGGGATAACAATCCCGCACGATGTCGCGGAACGGGCGGATGACGCGGTCGGCAAAGAGCGCATAGCTCGCCGTGTAACTGCCGTCCTCGTAAAAGTAGCGGAGGAGAAAGTCGTTGAACTTCATGGCGCCGCTGTCGAAATCGGCGAGCAGGCAGAACACAAACGCCAAAATTTCGCTCCGCTCGGCGGGAAGATACGCTTCGCCGCGGGTGTATCTGCCGCCCTGCCCCGGTTCTTTCAGATAGGCCTTTTTGGCGGCGGGATAATCGAACCCTGCGGTGACGGCGGCGAACAGCCCCCTCAGCTCGTCGCAGGTGGCGATGGCGCGGAGGAGTTCCCCGATCTTTGTGTCTGCGAGGATAAATTTCCCCGTGATCAGCTCGTCGCAAGCGGTAAAGAAGCGTTGCATTTTCCCTTGATTATCTTCCATGTCGGTTCCCGTCCTTTTCGGCATAATATCCAACTTTGTATTCTTCTTTTGCTATTATAGCACAAATCGGAAAATAATTAAAGTTTTTTTTGAAAATATCTTGATTTTGTCCTCGATTTTCGGTATAATATAGAAAATTTATGATGTATGGAGGAGACCAATCATGAAATCTTTGAAAATTTCTCTCGAAATGGCACAGAAAGTAAAGGAATTTGTTACGCTTACCCAGGCCTGCGACTACGAGATCCTCTTGAAGAGCGGGAAATACGTTGTCGACGCGAAGTCCATCCTCGGCATTTTCAGCCTCGATCTGAGCAAGCCCCTTACGGTGGAAATTTACAGCGACGACTGCGCGGAGCTGTTGGCCCAGCTTCAAAACTTCGCGGCATAACCGAACCCAAAACAGTAACAGACGGCCGCTTAAAGTTTTTTAAGCGGCAATTTGTGTTAAAAAAGCACGCAAAGGAATAAGCCGCCATGTTGGTAAAGGGAGAAACTTCCGTCAACAAGTTAATACTGCTCTTTGTATTCGATAAGATGGAATGCCCTCTCTCCGAGCGTACCTTGATCGATATGTGTACTTCATCCAACGACTGGATCAATTACATGGATTGCATGGTACTCATCCACAAATTGCTCTCGGACGGCTTTATCTGCGAGATCCCCAGCAGCGACGACCCGCTCTATACGCTCACGAGCGAGGGCAGGGAGACGCTCGCCAACTTTTACATCAATATCCCGAGAAGTCTCCGCGAAGAGATTTCGAGATTTGTCAAAAACAACAGCGCGAAGTTCCGTACCCGCCAGGACTGCAAGTCCGACTACTATCTGAACGCGGACGGCACCTATACGGTCTTTTTGAAGATCCTCGCCCCCATGCAGCCCATGCTTGAACTGAAATTTGTCGTTCCCGACAAAAAAACGGCGAGCTATATCTATAAAAAATGGGAGGACAAGGCTTCCGAGGTGTATTCGGTACTCTACGAAACGCTCGTTGACTGAGAGGTAAACTATGATCACATTTTCCCCCAAAGGCACCTGCTCCAAACAGATCGTGTTCGATCTGGACGAAGAGCATCGCATCCACAATCTGAAATTCATCGGCGGTTGCAGCGGCAATTTGCAGGGCATCAGCCGCCTTGTCGAAGGCAGAACGGCAGAAGAGGTCATTCCTCTTTTGAAAGGCATCCGTTGCCGCCAGAACACTTCCTGCCCCGATCAGCTTGCGAAAGCGCTGGAAGAGCAGATCGTTCCGAAGGAAGCATAACCGTTTTATAACGCAAAAAGCCTGCCGTAGCGGCAGGCTTTTTGTCTTTCAACTCACTTTATAGTTTTTGGCAAGCCCCCCCTCGCTCGTCTCGCGGTAGCGGGCGTTGAGGTCCTTGCCCGTCTCGTACATCGTGTGTACGATGAGATCGAACGAGATCTTTCTCGTGCCGTGCAGGACTTTGGCGAGTTCCGCGCTCGAAAGCGCGCGGAGCGCGGCGACTGCGTTGCGCTCGATGCACGGGATCTGGACGTACCCGCAGACGGGATCGCAGGTCAGCCCCAACTGATGTTCGAGGGCGATCTCGGCGGCATACTCGATCTCGTCGATGGGCGCATTGAACAGGCGGCAAACGGCCGCGGCGGCCATGCTGGTCGCCGTTCCGACTTCGGCCTGGCAACCCGCCTCCGCGCCGCTCACGGACGCGTTCTGCTTGACGGTTACGCCGATCAATCCCGCCACGGCGAGCGCCGCAACGATGCGGTTGTCCGAATAGCCGTGCATCCTGCTCAGATAGAAGAGTACTGCGGGAAGCACACCGCATGCGCCGCAGGTGGGCGCCGTGACGATCGTTCCGCCGCTTGCGTTCTCCTCGCTCGTGGCGAATGCGAAAGCGCAGAGGTGCCTCTTCTCCATTTGGGGAGGCGTCTCCTCGCGGTCCACCGTCTCGAAGAGGGTTTTCGCCTTGCGGACGACCTTTAATTTCCCGGGCAGGGTCCCCTCTGCGGTAAGTCCCCTTTTGATCGCCGCCTGCATCGTCTGCCAGACTTCAAGCAAAAAGTCTTTGATATGCTCGTCCTCGAAATCATACACCACTTGGTCGAGGGTACAGCCGCGGGCGTCGCAATATGCGATGATCTCTTCAAAATTTTTGAAAGGATAGACGTCCTTTTTGTCCGCCTCGGGTTCGCCGTATACCTGGATCGTTCCCCCGCCGACCGAGAGATAGGTCTGTTTCCCGACGGAACGGTTCCCGCAAAATCCCTCGATGTCGAGGGTGTTGGGGTGCGGAAGATCCTCCCTGTCGTAGTTGAACACGATCTCGCAGGGCTTTGGCGCGAAAGTCGAGAGAATGATCTCGTCCGTCAGATGTCCTATTCCCGTATATGCGAGAGAGCCGTAGAGAGTGACGCGGAAGCGTTCCGCCTGCGGGTAGCGGGCAAGAAAGTGTTCTGCGGCGCGCTCGGGTCCCATTGTGTGGGAACTCGAAGGTCCCTTACCGATTTTATAAAGTTCTCGTAAAGATTCCATAAGCAGTTTTGACGCCGAAAGGAGCGGCGATCTTTTCGGTCTCTCGGGAAAGCGGGGACAGCTTGTGCGCCGTTCTTAGCCGCCGTCTTCCTCCCTTTCCCGATGTTTTTTGTATCTTTTCCGCAATCGCACATACTGAAAAAGCTATGGTATTGCTCTATATCCTGATCACGGTCTATATCCTTGCCGTCAATTTTTACTCGTTCCGCCTTGTCAAAACACAGCGCGAGGAGTTTGAAGCGGGCGGCGAACCGAGCGGAGACGGAAAACTCATTCTTGCGGCGGTCTTGGGGGGCGCGGCGGCGATCTATGTCTCGATGTTCGCCATGCGCTACCGTCTGAGCAATTTGCTGCTCATGATCGCAATGCCCGTTCTCGCCGTACTCAACGTCTATGCCTTTTATCTCGGGTATCGTTCGGTATGGATGTTTTTATGAGCCGAACGCGTGTTCCATCAGCCATTTGCACACGCCGTCCTCTTCGCAATAGCCGATCACGCCCGTTGCTTTCTCTTTGAGCCACTGGTCGGCGTTCATTACGGCGTATTTTTCCTCGCAGACGTCGAACATGTCGGAGTCGTTTGCGGTATCGCCGAAGCAAACCACCTTGTCGCAACCGAGGTACTGCCTTAAAAAGACGACCCCGTTCGCTTTGGTCGCCTCCCGCGGGGAAATCTCCATCCAAAAATCGTTCTGATACATTTCCTGGTGGAAGATACAGATGAAGCGTGGATCGTATTTTAAGATGTTCCACGCCTGTTCGAGCTTTTCGCGCGCGCCGATGCAGTGGAAGTAGAAGACGTAATCGCTCAAAAGCTCGCTTTCGGAGTGGACGGGCGCGAGGCGGCTCTCCCCGCGGCGGCGGAAGAGATAGCGGCGCATCCCCTCCGTTTCGCGCTCGGCGATCCATTTTACCTTTTCTTTCCCCTCTTGCGCGGCATAGGCGAATGGGTAAATGTCAAAGGAATTTAGCACGTCAAGGACATAGCGCTTCTCCTCGTCGGTCAAAAGGATGGCGCGCAGGGTCGTTTCGGTGCGGAAGTCGTAGAGAAGCCCGCCGTTATATAAAACGACGGGGATATTGACGTTGAGTTCCGAGGTGGCTCTTTTTGCGCTTTCCGCGGAGCGCGCCGTAGCGAAAGTGAACAAAAGTCCCGCCGAAATGAGTTGGTTGAGATGTTCGCAGCTGTACACGGAAACGCGCTGTTCTTTGGTGAGCAGAGTGCCGTCGAGGTCGGTTACGAAGAGTGTTTTCATAGATTCCTTTTTCTGCAAGAGACTTGGGAAATTTACGAACGATTTCATTTTAGCATATGCAAACGGAAAAGTCAACTGCCGTAACATATGTTGAAAGGTTGAATGACAAGACGTGAAAATATATTTCGGAAAAATTCGGAAAACGGGTCGAAAATAATTGACAAGGAAAGAAAACTTTGATAGAATGAACAAGCGTTGATTGAATGCGGGTGTAGTTCAATGGTAGAATTCCAGCCTTCCAAGCTGGCCGCGTGGGTCCGATTCCCATCACCCGCTCCAATTTCGCACATGAGTACAGAATGCGCCTGTAGCTCAGGTGGATAGAGCAACGGCCTTCTAAGCCGTGTGTCAGGAGTTCGAGTCTCTTCAGGCGCAC
>CANRND010000025.1 GCA_947631905.1 uncultured Clostridia bacterium
GGGGACTTCCCGATATAACCAAAACTCTTTTCATATCGACCTCACTTGTTTTTCTTGCCTATATTATAGCGCGGGCAGCGCACAATGTAAAATACCGTTTTTGCAATCCGCTATAACTTTGACGCATACAAAAGACGACATGAGCCAATTTGGCTCTTCAAGCGCGCATTGATTTCAATTTAGGGCGGCAAACTCCGCGACTCGTAGCAAAAATATTTTGGGTGCAATTTGGGTACAACGTAAAAACAGCCCGATTTTGGGCTGTTTTTGAGGCAAGAATCGATTAAAATGAGGCATTTGGGGTATCTACAAGGGACTTAAAATCCCTCGAACGCGAGTTCGTGTCGGTTCGAGCCCGACCAGCGGCACCAAAAAGAGCAACCTTTCAAGGTTGCTCTTTTTGGTGCCGCATAGAAAGGGCGATGAGCCCGCCCCGCGCGAAATTCTGTTTCTCTAAGCGCGGCACGAGTGGTTTTCCGCGAAGTACCAGCGGCACCACTCTGAACGTAAGTTGAACCATTTCAGCTTGCGTTCTTTTTTACTGCGAAAAGCGAGGGCAAACAGCCCTCGCTTTCTTCTCATTGTGCAGTATCCTTTTTGAAAAAAACAAGCGACAGCCCAAGAACAATGAATCCGAAGTTATACAATAGTATTTTGCTCACCAACGCTTTTGACATTAAATATATTTATTAGCTTATTTATTGCTTTATCATAATTTTTTAGTGAAGATAATTCTAATTCTTTCCCCGTATACATCCGCAAAATAATTAATCCTTTGTTCATTATCCAATATGCTTCAATATATCCAACAGACAATAACTGTTCAAAATTTGGATTGAATTTGCATGTAACCTCATCGCCTTCTTCCATTGCATACAACTGTACTTTCAACTCATGATGCCGTTTTCTTGCATTGTTTTCTCTTGCTTCTTTATAATTTTCTTTTAAGTAGCACTGAGATTGTTTTCTCATATTTTTTAGTAAACCATTTTCGGTCATCTTATATAATGTAACAGTATTTAACATTCTTTCATGATAAACAAATATTGAAATATCTGTACTTATGTCAATACGGTTGTTAGTAGTTAGATTTTCAAAACTACAAACATCTGACATCAATGTCAAATATTTCGCTCTTTTTTCATTTTCTTTGTTTACAAGGCGTTTACAGATAATATAATCAAGAATGCACAATGCCATCCATATTACAATAAAGGATATTCCGCCAATCCACAATTTGCTTTTATCAACAATTAAAAATACAAATAATGGTACTAACGATAAAAACATTGACATAAGGATAGCGATTGCAGAAAATTTTGTCAACGATGCCAACTTCTTATACGGCTTTGTCATAAAATACACCTGTTTTGTAATTTCGTGCAATCATTATAGCATTTATTTGTCTATGCTGCAATAAATTTGAACGCCAACTTTTAATAACAAAAGTCCATTTGGCATGTTGTGACAAGCGCGCCGCGGAGGCGGCGTTTTTATTTTTATTCATCATTTTGCATACTATAAGAAATTCTAATGGAAAAAAGTTTGATAAATGAGTGAAATTACATCGGGAGCAGGGGCGTTTTCTTGACTTTTTCCCGAATTTTCCGTATACTATACAATAGAATAAAATCGTTTTCGGCAAATTCCCACGGAGGAACATTTATGAAAAAATATACGCGAAAGATTTTACTTTTGATTGCGGCGGCTTCGCTTGCTCTTTGCGGCGGGGCGTTTGTTGCCTGCAACGAAGAAGCTCACAGCGGCGACCATGTTTACAGCGATTGGGTGGAAGTGACTCCCGCTGGCTGCGAGGTAAACGGGGTCAAAAAACAGTTCTGCACGATCCCGGGTTGCGGGGCGGAACTCACCGAGGAGATCCCCGCGCTCGGCCATGATTGGGGCGTTTCCAAAGTCACCGAAGCCGCTACCTGCCAGCACGGCGGCAAGCGCGTAAAGACCTGCAACCGTTGCGGAACTGACAAAACGGAGGACACGGATCCCCTCGAACACGACTGGGTCCCCGAGAACGTGATCAAAGCCGCCACCTGCGAAGAGGGCGGCAAGGAACTGCAACGCTGTTCCATGTGCCGGCAGACGCGCGAGGAGGACACAAAACCCCTCGAACACGACTGGGGGGATCCCGAGATCATCAAGCCCGCCAACTGCGAGGAGGACGGGGTGCAACGCAAGGTCTGCAAGCGCGCAGACTGCGGCAAGGATGTGACGGAGACGATCGGGAAACTCGGGCATCAGTGGATGAACACGAAAGTCATCAAACCCGCGACCTGCGAAGAGGCGGGCGAGCAGGAGCAGGCCTGCCAGCGCCCCGGTTGCCCCACAAAGACGCAGACGGTACCGATCCCCGCGCTCAACCACAGCTGGCAGAATTACTACACGGTGGACGTGCAGGCGACGTTCGACCACGCCGGTTCCAAATCTTATCACTGCAACCGTTGCGAAAAGACGACGGGGCAAACGGAGATCCCGCAACTCAATCTCAATACGCCCATCGACTATGAGTTCCGCACCCTGCGCAACAACGGGGAGCTGCTCATCGCGCCCGCGGTAACGCTCATTATAAAGGACGCGGAGACGGGCGAAGAGGTCGCCCGCAGTACGCCCGCCGATCTCAACGGCGGCGTGTTCGTCAAGCCGCTTCTTCCCAAAAATTACACCGTCACGGTGGAGAACGCGCCCGAGGGTTATACCTGCGGCACGAACTTTACCGTTTCGCCGTTCGATCCCTACTGCAACGTCTATCTCACCGCTTCTGTGCGGCAGGGGACGCCTTCCAAATATTCCAAAGGCTCGGTGATGTACGATTTCACCATTCCCGCGGGAAACAACACGGCGAAGACGGAACTCAAACTCAGCGAGATCCTCAAAACCAAGCGGATGGTGCTTCTCAACTTCTGGTTCGTGAACTGCGGATATTGCGAACAGGAATTTCCCGATTTGCAGAACGTGTATATGAAATATAAGAACGTTGCGGAAGTGATCGCGCTCAACGTTCCGCAGTCGCTGTACGGCGAAACGGGGAGCATGGAGGAGATCAACGGCTATCTCGCCTCGAACCCGTCGCTCACGTTCCAGTTTGCGCAGAATGCGGTAGTGGGACTTGCGGGATACTTCGGCGTATACAACTTCCCCACGAGCGTCGTCATCGACGCGGAGGGCGTGGTATGCGAGGTCCTCATGGGTCCCCAAAGCAGTTCGGAATTTGAGCGGCTCTTTGCAAAGTACACCGCGGACGACTATCTGAAAACATCCGCGCCCGCGGCGGAGCGCGTTTCGCTCTGCGAGGCGGCAATTCTGCCCGAAAAGCGCAGAACGGTTTGAGTTTATTCTTGCCTTTGGAGATAAAACGGTATGAAAGGTAACGGTATGAAGAGAAGAAGTTTATTTGTTGCGCTTGCGGCGGCGGCAATGCTGCTGTGTGCGGTTTTCGGCGCGGCTTGTTCGGACGAGGTGAAGCTCTCTTTCGAAACGGACGGCGGTATCCCCGTCGCGGAGATCACGGCAAAGGCGGGGGACGAGGTCGTTCTGCCATCCACGACGAAGAGCGGCTTTGCGTTCGATGGCTGGTATACGACCTCCGATTTTTCGGGCGAACGGTTTGAGGGAAAGATTGTTGCGCCCAAAAAGAGCGCGAAATACTATGCAAAATGGGCGAAGGGCTACGAAGTGAAGCTGGACGCCGACGGCGGCGCGCTTACAACGGGTTCCCTCTGGCTGAAAGCGGGGGCGAACGTCTTTGAAGCGGTATCGGGGCTTGTCCCCGTGAAGAGCGGGCTTTCGTTCGGGGCGTGGTTTTTGGACGGCGCGGAGCTTCCGCGCGCTTACCGCATGCCCGCGCAAGGGGTTACGCTCACCGCAAAATACAAGGCAAGCTATATTATCCAGATTTATTTGCAGAATCTGAGCAGAAACTCCTACCAGCGCAACGACGCGTTGGAGACGACGGGCAGCGGCTATGTGAATACGGCCGTCACGCCCGACCCGCCTGCCGTAGCGGACTATACCTACCAGCCCTCGCCCGAGGGCAGGAACCCCGTTCCGACGCTCACGCTCAAAGAAAACGCTGAGGAGAACGTCTATTCTCTCTACTACGACCGCAACGAGTATCTCGTTGTTTACGACGGCAACCCGCCCGCGGGAACGGAAGTTACGGGGACAACGCCCCATGCGTCCGTGGTGTTCGGCGGCACGGCGGCGGCGAGCAAGAGCGGATTCTCCGTCCCCGGCTACCGCTTTGCGGGGTGGAGTCTCTCTCCCACAGGGGATATAGACTATCTTCCCGATGCGCCGATCGCGGTCGAAGCGCCCGTCACGCTCTATGCGATCTGGGATAAGGGCTTTACCGACCGCTTCGGCGGAGACGATCTCATCTACTTCCCCCGCACCGATGATCACAAGGCGATCCTCGCGCGCAACGGTGTGGAGTTTGAGGGAACGAGAGACGGCAATCAATTCTCTTTTACCACGGGCGCGGGCGATACGTTCGGCGGCGTGGTGGTCGGCGGCGCGTTCTGCTATGAAAACCGCGAAATCGTGGGCAAATACGTTTTTTACGACAACTATCCCCGTCCCGAGGACGAGGATTTCGAGGAGCAGGACCGCTACGACGAGACCCGCACCCTCGATGTTGACGAGTATCTGAATGCCGTATATACCGAAAAGAACAATACGGTACACGGCGCGCTCACGTTCGATCCCAACCGCGGCGACTATCTCTTTACGAGCGACGACGGTTCGAGGAGCTTCCACACCTTGTTTATGCAGTCCTCGGACCAGAGCAGGAAGATCTTCTCGGTCGGCGGCGAGGAATTCGGCTATTACTCCAATTCGAGCGGCCAGATCATCGTCCTCGACGGCTACGGCACCGCGTTCCTCGAAATCTACGCCTCCGGGGAATATTACAGCGTGCAGGGGATCTACTATATCGAGGGAAACGGCATGGCGTACGACCGCTATTTCAGCTATAAAGTCGTCTGCTGGCTCAACGATACCGCAGGCCTTGTGGCGGGCGGTCAAGGCTGGAAAGTTTACTATCTTTGCATGCTTCCCGGCGTTCTGCCCGAGATCGGGCCGGACTACGGACAGTATTTCTTTGCGGACTCTTCCCGCGGCGTGTATGAAAACGGCGGCGCGACCCTCACGCTGGACGGACACGGTTACTATACCGACAGCGCCGTTTACGAAGACGGCGCGGGCGGCAGTCTGAAAGGCGGTTACAGGATCACGAGCGACTTTGTGAGCGGTTCGGTCATCGAAGTTCTCGATAGCAAGGGGGACGTTGCCAAACGCTTCCGCCTTTCGTCGGACGGCTCGTTCTCCGTGTACAACGGCCCCGAGGTCCCTTACACCGAATACTATCTCCTCGAAGGCGAGTCTATTAAGCCCGTTCTGCTCGCCCTGTTCGAGGAGGAATACGAACAGACCCCCGGCGGCGAGCGGATCCCCGGCAGTATGCGCGCGGAGTTCTACGCCAACAATTCGCGCGGGGTCGCTTCCCATGCGGCGAGCGGTTATGTCACATCTCAGCCCGCCGAAAAGGGACAGAACATCCTGCTCTACACTTTCCACCGCACTTCCGTGGAATACGGCTTCGATCAAACCATACCCGAAAGCATGGTCTTCACCCTCACCGTGGTGCAACTGATCAGCAGCGGGGTGCGTTATTCCGCATACAGCGTTCTCGCCGAAAACGGGCAGAATAATTATCAGGTCGTAAAACTTTCCAACGGCGGCGAAGTCTGGGCAAACCTCAAAGTGACGGCCGAGGGCGAAGGCTCCCTCTACTTCATCGGCGGAAAGGGCTACCGCTGCTCTTTCCTGACATACAGGGACACCTATTTCAACGAACTGTACGGCGAAGTTTCTTACAGCGAAGAAAACAGCGAGGTGGGCGACAGCATTCTCTATCTGCTCACCGCGAGCAGCGAAGAGGGGATCGACTACACCGCAAAAGAGGCGGAAGGGCTTCCCCGCGAGTACTGTTATTTCGATCCCGATTACAGCCCCGCCAACGGACCGATCTTTTCGAGCCTCGTTCTCGGCTCGGGCGGCAGGGCGGCATACGATGAAACGGGAACGAACACGTCGTGGAGCGTCGGCTCCTACCGTGCGGCGGATAAGAACACCGTATTGGGCGCGCCGGTCTATGAACTTGTCTTCGGCAACGAAGTGCGTTTTACGTTCGTTCTCGGCACCGTGAACTTTTTCGGGATGTCCTACGACGGATATTTCCGCGAGATCGGGAAAGAGGGCGTGTACACCGAGGAGGGCGGCGGCACCCTCTTCCTCGACGGCTACGGCACCGCGCGCTATTCTTTGGACGAAGTTTCGATGAGCGGGTCTTATTACTTTTTGACCGATAATATTCTCCGCTTCGATTCCGCCGACGGCACGCAGTGCGAATTTGAGTTAAGCGGCGAATCGTTCACCGCGCTCGATCCCGCTTACGGCGAATGGGACCTCGTGGACGGCAATTTCCATCCGCTCAACGACTTTTCAAAGATCTTTTTCGACGGAAAGGGGAACTATACCATCACCGTCTCCCACGGTACGGGCGTTCTGCAACAGGGGCTCTACGAGATCTCGGATCCCGCTCACGGCGAGTACATTCTCTATCAGGCGACCATCGGCGGAAGAAAGGACAACTATTACGTCCGCTTTATGGAGTATGTGGAATATGCCAACTACAACTGCGTGGTGCGCGACCGCGCCAGCGGGGTGTATGTGGATGAGAATTATAACGTACTCTCCCTCAACGGGTTCGGTTCGGGTTCCATCAAGGGCAACGAATACAGCAGTAACGGCAACTTCTACGTCATCGACGATGACCTCGGGTTCGGCTATTTCCAATTCACCACCCTCAACACGGGCTATGAGTACGAGATCGTCCACCTGTTGCTCGACTACGAACACGGGACGTTCGAGATCCTCGAATACACGAACGAACTCTATATCGCCTCCGACCTCGACCATGTTGCATTCCGCGACGACGGCGCGGCTTTCCTCGGCAATATGCAGAACGGCGATTATCTCGTGACGGAGAAAGGGGTCAACGTGTATATCTACGACCAATATAGCTACGTTTACCGCAAGTACGAGCTTCCCGCCCTCGGCACGGACGTATACGAATACAACGAAAAGACGTATTACCGTTATACCGAAGAGTATTTCACGGCGGAGGGCAAGATCAAGATGCTCGACCGGGACGGCGAGCCGCAGACGGGAACTCCCGAGGTGAGCGCGACCCTCTCCTTTGAGGCGCGCCCGCGTAGCTTCATCGCGTTCGAGGTCACCTTTACCATCGAAAACGAGAACTACGGCGGCTTCCTGCTTTACAGCTACACGAAGCAGAAGATCGACCCGAGGCTCGAATACAACAATTTGGTTTACAATATCGACTTCGACCGCAATGCAAACGGTTGGACGTTCACCGTAACGGACGCGGGAGTGCGCGTCTTTACGCGGAACGACAACAAGGAGCCGTTCTACGACGGCGCGGACGTTACCGGGGGCAAGGTCTACTCGGGCGGCAAGCTCGACGTCACCTACAACGGGTTCGGCGGTTACGAGCTGGAAAAGCCGACGTACAGTGGCAAATTCTACTATTGCTACGACGCAGATGCGGAGGACAAGGGCCTCATCTCGTTCGAAGATCTTCCCGCGAGCGAAGTCCGCACAATCGGCTATCACAACCTCGGCTCCCAGCTCGGCGGATACAACTACCTGCGCGAGATCTTGTTCGATTTCGGAGACAAGAAGTACGCGATCGATTTCTTCGAGTACTCCCTTACGAGCGGCGGCATCGAAACGCTCACCACCTACCACTATCTGCTCTACGGGTTCTCGGAGTATGAGGAAGTGGACGCGGGAGAATACAAGCTCGGCGTGAAATATCTGATCCGCACCAACCTCTCGGGTTCGCCCGGTTACGGAGACGATACAGCGGTCGGCAAACCCGTGTCGGTCACCCTGCTCGGCGGCAAGGAAAAAGATACGCCCGTTGTGGCGGTCTCGACGGGCGTGCGGTACACGGAGAACGGCGTATGGCTCGTGGAAAACGACAAGGGCTATGCGGGCGCGGCCTACCTCGTCACGTTCAATTACGGCGAGGGCGACAACGCGGGAAAAGTCCGCTCGGGAAGCGTGCAAAAGGGGAGCGTGCAGGCCGTGGGGCTTTCCGCAACCTATAACTTCTATCTCTTTGTAGACGCAAAGGGCGACGCGGCCGAAATCATGGCGGCATGGTACGGCAGTACGAAATTCCTGAGCGTATATAACATTTCGAAAGACGGCGACGTATGGACGTTCTACGGCAAAGAGACCGAAACAGAACCCCTGCGCAAATACACGCTCACGTTCACAAAGGGCGGGAGCGGCAAGTACACCGTAACGGTGGACGACGAGATCGTAGAGGAACCTTAAAAGGTGTAAACAGCGCCCGCGCGGCAACAGCCGCGCGGGCGCTTTCCTTCATAAAAAGCGCGCCCGCCGCACAGTTCGTGCGGCGGGCGCTTTTCTTTTATTTTATCGAATAGCGGTATTCCATACCCGTGAGGGGGTCGCGCAACGCGAGGTCGTATCCCGTTCCGCCGTCCAGCCGCTGAAAGACGAACAGCGCGTATACCCTGCCGCCCGCAAGCACCAGAGAGGGGGTGCTTCCGCTGATACGGATGTTTTCGAGGAGACGCACTTCCTCCTCTCCCCAAAAGAAGCCCTGCTCGGAGATCGTCACGGTCTTTCCCGCGCGGTCGCCGTCGTTTGTCTCCGCGTAGGTATGGTAGAGGCTCTTTCCCGCGCGGTACTCGGGGAGCGTAGCGTAAACGAACACAATGGTTTCGTTGCGGGAGCGGAGCGCGAGCGCGTTCACGTTTCCGAAACAGCTAAGCTCGTAGCGCTCCCCGCCAAATTCCAAAAAGTAGTAGGTCGTTCCGCCGTAAGCGGGGTCCTCGAAGCACGAAACTTTTACGTCGAGCGGCTCTCCGTCCCGTTTGAGCGTCAGCGTGCGCGTCATTATGCCGAGCGAGTAAACGCCGTCGGTGGAGACCCAACTTGTCTGGAACTCCCGCGGAAAGCGCACGTCTTGCGGTTCCTCCGCGGCGGTCTTTTCAAAGCGCACTTCGAGGCGGGCGTCCCCGTTCACCGCAAAGGAAAAGGTGTTGCCCCGCAAAGCGGTCTCTTCGCCGTTCAGCGTAAGAACGGGGGAATAGCCCTCGTCGGGGGAAAATAAGAGGGTCGCCATGCTTCCCGCGGAGTATGTCTCCCGCTTCGGCAACAGCTCCGCTTCCCCGTTTCCGCCCGCCGCAAGCTCTATGCGGAACTGCCGTGAGAGAAAGATCGCAACCGCGGGCTTTTTATCAACGGGGAAGAGGGTGAGTTGGTTTCAAGTACCCTCCGCTTTCAAAAAGACGTAAGTCGCGCCGTACAATTTTACGCTGTTATACCGTTGCGATCCGTATTTCGCCGTCCCCACGGTATAGGCAAGCGCGGAGCCGTCCGCACCCGTTAAGGTAACGCTGTTTTGTTCGAGTTTGAGGTAGAGGTCTGCGTTTTTCCATTCCCCGATAAAGTTTTCCGCAAAGGGGAGAGCGGCCGCCGTAGCCGGCGCGGGTTCGCACTCCACCGTGATCACGGTGTTCGCCGTGATATAGAAAGAATATTTACCGTCCGTACCCGCCGTAAGCGCCTTGCCGTTCTGTTTGACGGCGCTCACGGTGTAACCCGTTTCCGCGGTGACGGTAAAGGTGATCTTGGCATTGTTCACATATTCATTCTGTTGATTTTCGATCGCAACGTTCGCATGTTCGGCTTGCACGGTGATCGTCCAACGCGCAGTAATCGTACCGAAAAATTTCCCGTTTGCGACAGCGGACACGGTAATGCTCCCTCTTACGACCGTCCCGAGATAATATTCCACACCGTCCAAAGTAAAGGTGGGGAAGAAGCCGCTCTTGCTTTCGTATTGGCCCAGCGTTGTTTCAACGGGCTGCCCGTCTTTCGTGATCGTAATATTGTGTTCTTCGATGACGAAGCGATAGCCGCTCAACGTGCCTGTACCCACCCAGGTCCCCAAATATTCGGAGGAGAACGTCATGGGAGGCTGTTCCTCTTTATAGGTGAACTGATACGTTCCCGTACTGTTGCTGAGCGTAATGACGGGGTGTTTGCCCGCCTCTTTGGCGGTCAGTTGATACACTTCGTCCGTGTCGCCGTCGTAATAGACGCCCGCGCTCACCTCTTTTACCTGCGGGTCCTTGCCGTAAGGAAGTTCGGACAAAAGAATAAGTTCTTTTTCGCCCCACTTGATCCCGTTGGTGGAGAGCGAGAGATCGTCGCTTCCGCCCTTGGCGTCCTCATAGTCGCCGAAAAGCGCGGCGGGAACGACGAACTCGGGCAGAGGATCGGGCAGGAAGAGGGTCTGGGGAGTTGCGGCGCCTTTTTGGAAGAAGCCGAGCGTTCCCTCAACGCCGTAGGGCATCAGTTCATACTGCGAGCCGCCTACCGTGATCGTATAGGAATCGCCGTCACTCTGCACGGCCGTGGTTACGGTGCTGCCGCTCTTGTCTTTGAGGATCAGCCAGTTTTCGTCGAGGAGAAGGGTGTAAGCGTCGTCCGTACTCTTCCAGTTCCCGCGGAACGCTTCGGGGAAAGAGACCGCAAGAACGGGGGAGATATAGCTTACGGTGAGGGTCGTTTCGAGCGTGCCGTCGCCCGTGTTGGAAGAAAGCCGCGCCACATAGGTCCCCGCTTCGAACGCATGGAAAGCGTGGTCGGTATTGAAGAAGCTCCATACGGGTTTGTCGTCCTTGCCGGGTTCCGCAACTTGCGCCACTTTATAGACCGCCGCGTAAGCCATGTAGTTGTCGGCGGAGAACTCGAACACCGTCCCTTCGGCAAGGGTAAAGGTGTACCATTTGTCGTCCTTTAAGGCATATTCTCCCGCAAGCGACGTCAAAGAGGTCACGTCCCACTCGCATTCGATCACGATTTTCAGATCGCCCGTCACCGTCACGATGAAGCCGTTGCCCGTCATCGTCGCGGGGGTCCCGTTTACGGTCACGGACTTCAATTTATAGCCCCCGTTCAACACCACGGTGAGCGCAAGTTCGGTATTTTCACGGAACGTCCCGCCCTCTTTGAGCGAGGTTGCCTGTTTATCCGAGCCGATATAGGTCACGTCGCACATCTTCTCGTCGAGCTTAACGGATACGTTAAATTCTTCGAGTTCCGCAAAGGTCACTTCGATCTGCGTATCTTTTTCGACCGTAAAGGAGTACGTCCCCTCGGGGGTGAGTTCTTTTGCCTCGCCGTCCACTTTCACGGAGACAAGTTTATAGTCGCTCTTCGCTTTTACGGTGAGCGTGACTTCCGTATGTTCGCGGTACTTTCCGTCCGCGCCCGGTTCGGGGGTCACTTCCGCCGTCCCCATATTTTCGTCGGATACCGAAACGGTCACGCCGTAATAGGCGATCGCGCGCATCGCAACCGTCACCTCAACGTCCGCTTTCACTCTGAAAGAGTACCCGCCGCCGTCCAGCTCCACGGACTCTCCGCCGACCGTTACGCTTTCCAGCACATAGCCGCTGTTTACGGAGACGGTGAGGGTGACGAGTTCGTCTTTTTCATACTTTTCTCCGTTTTTGGGCGCGGAGAGGGAAGCGGTCCCCATCTCTTCCGTGAATTGCTTCACAAGGGTCACGGAAAAGGTCTGCGGGGGCTTCAAGGCGAACGTCGCCTTTACGGTCGTGTCCTCTTTCACGGTGAACGTGTATTTTCCGTCCGCCGAGAGAGACTGCTGCGCGCCGTTCACGGTGAACGTTTCCACCTCATAATCGGCGTTGGGCGTAACGGTGACGGTGACGGAAGCGTTCTCCGCATAGGTGCCGTCGGCTCCCGCGCTTTCGCCCGAGAGGATCACGCTTCCCTGCGTCGCGTCGAACTCTGCTTTCACGGAAAAGCGCTTCTCTTTTACCTGTTCCTCTCCGCATGCCGCAAGCCCGAGCGCAAGCGTCATCAGAAGCGCCGCAACAAGCGCATAAAATTTGTGCCTTAATTTCATATTTGCCTCCTATAAAAGGTTTTTCCCGTATAAATGAGGGAAATTCCCCGATAATTATACATTCATACATATTAGTTTAATTCATTTTTCGGAAAAAAGCAACCGAAAGAGGATAATTATTGCTTATACCACGCCTTTTTGCAACGTTTTTTTGATTTTTTTACGGCGCAAGACGAAAATCGCGGAAAACAATCTCGGGGCTTCTTGACAAACAGGGCGGTAAGTGATATGATTATTGTCGAATGATGTCGGAAAATGAGAGGGGAACGGACGACCTTTTGCTAGAACCGCTGTCCGCCTACAAAAATCATTACGAACAGGCTTTCCGCGAGAACTGCAACCGCTATTTCGACGGTCTTGCCGAGCAGTCGGGGGTCAATGCCGAGGAGAACCGCCGCACGGTGAGCGCCTATCAGGCGGAAATGCGCAAGGCCGCCCGTCTCGGGGAACGGCTATCAAGGTACAGGGGGCTGAAAGGCTTTTTGATCTTTCTCATGGTCCTCGGGGCGATTCTTGCCGTTTCGGGCGCGCTTGCCCTCGTGGGGAAGAACCTTATCGCGGGCATCGCTCTGCTTCTTTCGGGGATCGCGCTCGTCGCCGTCGGGGCTTCGGTCTACGCGGCGAAGATCAAGCCCCTCCTCAAACAGACGGAGGAAAAACAGCGGAAGTTACAGCAAAAGGCGGACGAACTTTTGCAAGAGGCGTGGAAGCAGATGCAACCGCTCAACGAACTTTTCGAGGGGGACGTCACAAAAAAACTCATCCGCGAAACGGCGCCCCTTTTGAAGCTCGACGATTATTTCGACGTCCGCCGCTACGATTATCTCAACGGAAAATACGGCTACGGGAAGTACGACGATCCCGACGCTTCCACGCTCGGCGTCCTCACGGGCGAGATCGTGGGCAATCCCTTTGTGGAGGACCGCGAACTCATCCACAGGATGGGCGTGCAGACCTATACGGGGTCCATCGTCATCCACTGGACGACCACCCATACCGATTCCAAAGGAAACCGCGTTACAGATCATCACTCCCAGACGCTCACGGCGTCCGTTACCAAGCCGAAACCTTTTTATCATGCCGAGACCCGTCTCATTTACGGCAACGAGGCGGCGCCCGATCTGCACTTTACGCGGCGCCCCGCGCACGCGGAAGATTTGAGCGAAAAAGAGCGGGCGCGCAAGGTCAAGGCGGGCGGGAAGAAGATCCGCAAGCGCCAAAAGGAGGCAATGGAGGCGGGCGGCGGCTTTACGGGAATGGGAAACGAGGAGTTCGACGTCCTCTTCGGCGCGCTCGACCGCGACAACGAGGTGCAGTTCCGTCTGCTCTTCACGCCGCTCGCGCAGAAGAACCTGCTCGCCCTCATCAAGGACGAAGAGGGCTACGGCGACGATTTCCGCATGGAGAAAGACGGCTGTCTCAACTATATTTTCTCCGAACATTCCGCGCAGTGGGATATGCGGGAAAACCGCACCCGTTACCGCTCTTACAGCATCGACGACGCCCGCGCGAAATTCCTCGACTTCAACGAGCGGTATTTCCGTTCCCTGTACTTCGACCTCGCGCCCCTTCTGTCCATTCCGTTGTACCAACAGCAGAAACCGCGCGAGTATATCTATCAGGAGAATTATCCCCGCATGTTCACGCGCAAAGAGACGGAGTTCGCCGTCAACAATATGGACGTGTCGTGTTTTGCGCCGCTCACGGCGGCTACGGCGTGCATCTTAAAGACAAATTTCCTCTCGCGGGACGGCAAGAGCGACCGCGTCCGCGTTACCGCAAACGCCTACGAGGCGTTCGACCGCGTAGACTATGTCTCCCGCATGGGCGGCGACGGCTACATGCACGAGGTCCCCGTGCATTGGGTGGAATATCTCCCCGTTTCCGAAACGCGGGTCGTGAAAATGAAAGAGATCGGACTGTCGGACAGAGACTTTCTGTCTGCGGCCAAGGGCGGAAAATATCAAGCCGCCATGCAAAAGTACGGCGGCGGGTTCGGCTACGGACACGGCATTTTGTGTTGCGTGGTAGACGAGGACGATACGGATTTCGACGCGGTTTGGACGGCGGAAGATTGACGCGTCCTACGCCCGTCTCACGGAAGAAGCGGGCGTTCGCATAAAAAGATTTTTTCGGAGGTATAGAAAACAATGGCAAACGAACTCGACGAAATGAACGCACCCGAAGCGGAGGGCGGAAACGACGTAAAAGTCATCGCAAAACAGCTTCCCGTCACGGTGGGCGCAGGCTCGAAAGTGTTCGACGTGATCTGGTGGTTTCTCCCGCCCGTCATCGGCGGGATCGTGTGGCTCATCATGAAAGCGAAAGCGAAAAATTATTTCCAGCAGCTTCAACAGAAGATCCAGCACGACGCTTCGCAGATCGACAACTATCTCGAACAGCGGGTGCAGATCTTGCAGAACTGCGCGCGGCTCCTCGACAAGGCGATCGATCTCGACAAGGAGACGTTCACGAAGATCGCGCAATACCGCAGTAACGCGGGAGCGGAGGGCGACGGCGCGCGCATGGAATATTCCGAGAGCGTGGAAAACATCGCCCGTTCGGTGAACATCGCCTTTGAGAACTATCCCGATTTGAAGGCGCACCGCGAACTTGCCGACGCCATGCAGCAGAACTCCTATCTGCAACGGGAGATCACGGCGGCGCGCGAGGTGTACAACGACACCGTGAATACCTGGAACCGCGAAATCTTTTCGTGGCCCACCAAGCAGATCGTGGCGGCAAAAGCGGGCTACACCACCCGCATTCCGTATGCGGCGAGCAAGGAGACCAAAGAAGCGGCGCGCGGCGTGTTCTTTTAAGACGGAAAATACTTAAAAAGAGCGGGAGACGGAGCTTAGGCCCCGTCTCCCGCTTTCTACCTGTTTTCTTATTCTTCGCTCACTTTGGGCTTTTTGCGCAGGGAGCGGAACCAGAGCTTCAAGAGCTTTTTGCCGCCCGTCTGTATCATGGTTTTCTCCCGTTCGGAGAGCGCTTTATACGCCTTTTTCATCCCCCGCAGTTTGCGCAAAAATCCGTGCGTGAACTCGGGGACTTTTGTTGCGCCGCTTCCCTCTATAATCTTGAAAAGCGCGTTTACGAACAGCCGTCTGTCCGCGTCGTTCATCGCGGAGATCCAGTCGCGCAGGGCAATGTCCGTATGTTTGGAACCTTTCGTCGTCTCGGGCAACTCGGTAAAGCCGTTCTCATTTTCCACCCCCCATGCAAAGGGATTGTGCTGTCCGATAAGTACGCTTCGGCTCACCACCACTTTGTAGTTGTCGCTGTGGAAGAGCAGGATCCCGATGAGGGAGTCGTGCGGCACCGTTTTATGCACACGGTCGGCGATCCTGAGGTATTCCGCGCTCTCGAAAATGCTCTCGCGGAAGCCTGGGCCGTCGTGATTGTATATGGCAACGAGGCGGTCCTGCACTTCTTCGGGCGCATTGACGGCCGCATAGAGAACGAGGTTTCCGCCCTTGCTGTGTCCGCCCGCATAGAGGGGAGCGTCCGTCTTTTCCGCAATGTCAAGGAGATAATCCGCCGCAAGTTTTTGCGAGGGGATGCTCGCGCGGAACGCCATATTAAAGTCCTCTTTCCAGCCGAGCAAAGTTACGTCTGTGCCGCGGAAGCAAACATAGCACCCGCCCTCCCAAAAGAAAGTGACGGCGGCGAAGCGGATCTCCCGCCGTTCGTCGTTGTGTTCGTGGAAATAGCCCACCGAAACGTCTTTGAAGCGCTTGCTCGTCAATATCGCGCCGAGCAGGCGGGCGTTGCTTTTGGGCATCAGGGTGTCGGAAACGAGCTGCTCCGCGCAGGTTTCGGAAAGCTCGCCGAGCGTATGCGCGGGGGCTGCGTTCCGGACGACGCCCGTAAAGTTCAAATAGGACAGCTCGGAAAAGATGAGGCTGTCCACTTCGTTCAAGGGGCGTTCGGAGAACATCTCCCCGCCGAATTTTTTTACGTATTGTACGATATTCATAACCGGATTTTACCATGCCCCGCGCGCTTTGTCAAGTCCCGCGGGGGCTTCTCCCGTGCCCTGTCATTTCTTCCCGCCCGCATCAATCCTCTTGCCCACCCCCTTAATCCCCCTCCGTGGGAGGGGGTTCCGCCTCTTTGCCCCCTCCGTGGGAGGGGGTTCCGCCTCTTTGCCCCCTCCGTGGGAGGGGGGTAGGGGGTGGGGCGTTTTCATCAATTCCTGCGCGGAGCAGGGTTCCCCTGCGGCAACGCACACAATTTGGCAATTACCCTCGCCTTTGCCGAGAGCCGTAGCGCGAATTTACTTCGCGCGTTAAGCGGCGAACGACCGCAACAATCACGAGATTTCTTTTTACTACGATTGCCGCTTCACGTTTGGCGTCACAGGGTTCCCGTAAAAGGACGAAGTACTTTTATGGGAAGAGGAGCCGCCGAGGGTAAACAGAGCTTTTCGTAGAAAAGCGTTAAAAGCACTCGTGCGGCGACGACGTGGAGCGACAAACGCATTTGAACCCGAGCGCCGCGAGGGTGAAATAAGCGGCAAGAAAAAGAAATCTGTGAATTTCTACTCCACTCTCAAAATCAAACACTTCAAATATTGCGTTTCGTCCGCGCCGAAGAGGACGGGGTGGTCGGGGGCCTGCGTGCGCTGTTCCACGCACTGCACCCGTCTGCCCGCGCGCCTGCCCGCCTCCGCCACCGTCTTTGCGAAAAGAGCGGGCGGCACATAGTGGGAACAGGAGCAGGTGACGAGGAATCCTCCCTTTTTCACGAGCTTGAACGCCGAAAAGTTCACGTCGAAATATCCCTTGCAGGCGTCCTTTGCCTCGTCCGCACTCTTGCAAAAGGCGGGCGGGTCTAAAATTACGAGGTCGAATTGTCTGCCCTCGGCGCGAAAGGCGCGCAGGAGTTCAAACGCGTCGCCGCACACCGTGCCGATGTTGGTAAACCCGTTGAGCGCGGCGTTCTTCTTCACCGTTTCGAGGGCAAGCGGAGAAATATCTGCCGCGATCACCCGTTCCGCAACCGTTGCCGCGTTGAGAGAAAATCCGCCGCTGTTGCAAAAACAATCAAGTACGTTGCCCCTTGCGTAGCGGCGCACGGCGAAACGGTTCTCCTTTTGGTCGAGAAAGTAACCCGTCTTTTGTCCGCGCTTGATGTCGACGAGCATCTCTAAGCCGTTTTCGCAGATCTCCGCTTCGTCGGGAACTTCGCCGTATAAAACGCCTGCCTCCTCGGGCAGGCCCTCTTTCTTGCGCACGGCAACGTCCGAACGTTCATAAATTCCTTTCGGGGAAAATTCTTTCACGAGCGCGTCGACGAGTTCTTTCTTGCGCAGATACATGCCGAGGGAGAGGATCTGCACGGAGAGATAGTCGCCGTATTTATCCACGATGAAAGCGGGCAAGTCGTCCGCCTCACCGAACACGGCGCGGTAACAGTTTTCATAGCCGAGGGATCGGCGGTAGGCGTTGGCGGCGTGGATGCGGTCAAAAAAGAGTTCCTCGCCGTCCTCCTCGTCTCCGCGCAAAAAGATGCGCACGAGAATTTTGCTCGCGTAGTTGATATATCCTCTGCCTAAATAGCGGCCGTCAAAGGAGCGCACGGCGGCAAGGCTGCCGTTTTTCTCTTTGCCCTCGGTGCGGGCCACCTCGTTGGCATACACGAAAGGGCTTCCCGCCAGAATGCGTTTTTCTTCCCCTTTTTTGAGATACAAGGTAATTGCCATGCGTATATTATAGCGGAAAGAATTGACAAACGCAAGCGATTGGGATAGAATATTGTCACTCTGAGCCGCCCGCCCGTTTTGTCATTTCGATCGCCCGCATGTTCTGTTTTGTCGAAGGGCGGCACAAGCCGTAGGCGAAGTACCGAAGCAATGCTTCCCATCTGTCATTTCGCTCCGTGCGCACGTTTTTCTTTTGTCATTTCGACCGCCCGCACGTTCTATGTTGTCTAAGGGCGGCACGAGCCGCAGGCGAAGTACCGAAGCGAGCAACGCGAGCCGAGTGGAGAAATCTCAACATTATTAAAAATAAGGTAGAGATCCCTCGGCTACGCTCGGGATGACATTTTGAAAAGCGCAAGGCGACTACGCTCGGGATGACATTTGGAACAGCGCAAGGCGACTACGCTCGGGATGACATTTGGAACAGCGCAAGGCGGCTACGCTCGGATGACATTTTGAAAAGCGGGTGGTGGGGTTTCTCGGCTACCCTTTGCGCGGGGTGTTCAACCATTATGCAACTATACGAAATTATACTCATCGGGATCGCGCTGTCGATGGACGCGTTTGCGGTCGGCATGACGAACGGCATGTCGGAGCCGAAGATGCGCGTTTTGAAGATGTTCTGCGTGGCGGGAGCGTATGCGCTCTTCCAGTTTCTCATGCCCGTTTTGGGGTATTATTGCGGGTATGCGTTCAGCGCGCTCGTGAAAAAAATCGCGCCGTGGCTGTCGTTTGCGCTTTTGGGGTTCCTCGGCGGCAAAATGATCTTCGACTTTGTGAAATCCGCCGCGGCGAAGAAAAAATCCGAAGCACCCATAGGCAACAGCAAGCCGCTCGGCGCGGGGAAGCTGTTGGCACAGGCGGTGGCAACGAGTATCGACGCGCTCGCGGTGGGGGTGACGCTTCTCGCAGAGGAAACGGCGGAGGGGCTTCCCATGCACGTCGTGTTCTGCGCGCTCGTCATCGGCGCCATTACCTTGCTTCTTTCTCTTGTTGCTCTTTTGCTCGGCAAAAAGATCGGGGACCGTTTTTCGGACAAAGCCGAACTTTTGGGCGGCGTGATCCTGCTTGCGATCGGCATTAAAATCTTGATCGAGGGTCTCGTTGCGTAATCGGGGCGCATGCGGGAAATCAAAAAACAGACGGCACAAAACGCCGTCTGTTTTCGTCTTTTTACGGAATTTATTCCGCCGCTTTCAGCTGGATAGTGAGGGTGGGGTTTGCGGCGGTCGCCGTGCCGCCCGTGTAGTAGCCGTCCGCGTCCTGCTCATAGGTATAGCCGTTGGGATAGCCGAAAATTTTCGCCTCGTATTCGCCCGCGTCCATCCCGCGCAGATAGATTTTGAACTCCTCGTCGATGACCCCTATGCTGTACGCTTCGCCCTTTGCGTTCGTCACTGCGGGGAAAGGTTGGCAACTGCCGCCCTCGTCTGCCAGCACGCACAGTTCCACGCTCACGCCTTTCACGGGTTTTCCGTCGGGATCAAGCACTTTCACCGTGTAAACGATCTTCCCGTCCTCGGGGTTCCACGCAAGCGTAACCGTCTTATCGCGGTCGCTTGCGGTCGCTTTCACGGGTGTGTATTTGTAGACGGGAGACAAATTTTCGAGGGAGATATCGTAATCCCCGCTCTGCAAATTGGCGGTCGCCTTGCCCGTTTCGAGGGTAGGGTACGCCGTTTTTACGCCGCTCCATTTCACATTCACGCCCTTTAAGGGTTCGCCCGCAGGATCGAGTACGGTGACCGTATAGGCGACGGTCTCTCCGCCCGGTTGTTCTTTTTCGCCGCACGCGGCAAGAGCGCCCGCCGCGCAAATAAGGCACGCCGCCGTTAAAACCGCTCCGAACTTTATGAATAATTTCTTCATTTCAAAACCTCCTTTCCCTTTTATTGTACCACGAACGGGGAGAAACGCGCAACTGTTTCCGTTTGCCGCGCGGAAAAAATTTCTTGCAAAACTTTTGTATTTGTGATAAGATAGAACCCTACCCATAAGGAGACTTTATATATGCCAACGATCATTGAAAGGCTTGCCGCGGAAACGGGCAAAAAAGAGGAGTACGTCGGGAACGTCGTCACCCTCCTCGACGAGGGGAACACCGTTCCGTTTATCGCCCGCTACCGCAAGGAGATGCACGGCATGATGGACGACCAGACCATCCGTCTGCTTGCGGAAAGGTTGCAATATCTGCGCAACCTCGAAGCGCGCAAAGAGGAGGTAAAGACGGCGATCGAGGCGCAGGGGAAGCTCACCGAGGAGCTGAAAAACGCCGTCGACGGCGCGGAGACCCTCGCCGCCGTAGAGGACCTCTACCGCCCGTATAAGCAAAAGCGGCGCACCCGCGCCACCGTCGCCCGCGAAAAGGAGTTGGAGCCGCTTGCGGATCTTTTGTTTGCGCAGGAAGCGGGCTGTCCCGACCCGCTCGCCGCGGCGCAGGGCTATGTGGATCCCGAAAAGGGGGTGGAAACGGCGGAAAAGGCCTTGCAGGGCGCAAGCGACATCATCGCGGAGAACATTTCGGACGACGCGGCGGTGCGCGGCGGGATGCGGGAATATTGGCTTGCCCGCGCCGACGTTTTCAGCGCGGCGGCGAAAAAGGAGCAGGAGGACTCCGTTTACCGCAATTATTATAAATTTACCTCGCCCGTCACGAAGATCGCGGGGCATCAGGTTCTTGCGATCAACCGCGGCGAGCGGGAGGGGTTCTTAAAAGTTTCGGTGGAAGCAGACCGCGAGGGCGCGCTTTCCCTCATCGGGCGGCGGGTCCTCAAAAAGCCCGCCTGCGCTTCGACGGCGTTTATCAAGGCGGCGATCGAGGACAGCTACGACCGTCTGATCGCCCCCTCCGTGGAGCGGGAAGTCCGCGCCGCGCTCACCGAAAAGGCCTGCGAGGGCGCGATCGGGCAGTTCGCGCTCAATCTGCGCCCCCTCCTCATGCAACCGCCCGTCAAGGGGTTTGTGACGATGGGCCTCGACCCCGGTTACCGCATGGGCTGTAAAGTCGCCGTTGTGGACGGCACGGGCAAAGTTCTCTCTACGGACGTCGTCTATCCCACCTACGGCGAACGCCAAAAGCGGGAATGTATCGAGAAATTAAAGGGACATATCAAGAAATACGGCGTAAAACACATCGCCATCGGCAACGGCACGGCAAGCCGCGAAACGGAGGCGATGACGGTGGAACTTTTGCACGAGCTGGGAAAAGATTCTGGCGTGAGTTATATTATCGTCAACGAGGCGGGAGCGTCGGTCTACTCGGCATCCCCGCTCGCGGCAAAGGAGTTCCCCGAGTTCGACGTCAACCTGCGCTCGGCGGTGTCGATCGCAAGAAGATTGCAAGACCCGCTTGCCGAGCTGGTAAAGATCGATCCGAAGAGCATCGGCGTGGGGCAGTACCAGCACGACATGCCCGAAAAGCGGCTCTCCGAGACGCTCGACGGGGTGGTGGAGGACTGCGTAAACGCGGTGGGCGTAGACGTGAACACGGCTTCCGCACCCCTTTTGGCGCGGGTGGCGGGGCTGAACGCGGGCGTTGCGGCAAACGTCGTCTCCTACCGCGAGGAGAACGGCATGTTCACGTCGAGAAAACAGTTGTTGAAAGTGCCGAAGCTGGGCGCGAAAGCGTTCGAGCAGTGCGCGGGCTTTTTGCGCGTTCCCGAGAGCGGGGACGTATTGGACAACACGGGCGTTCATCCCGAGAGTTACAAAGCGGCGGAAAAGTTGCTCGAACTGTGCGGCTACACGAAGAGCGACGTAAAAGCGGGCAATTTAGGCCACCTTATGGAGCGGCTCCACGGCTACGGGGAGGAAAAGGCGGCGGCCGCCTGCGGTGTGGGGCTTCCCACGCTGTTCGACGTGGCGAAAGAGCTAAAACAGCCGGGGCGGGACCCCCGCGAGGAGTTGCCCCCGCCCGTTCTCAGGACCGATGTCTTGGAGATCAAGGACTTAAAACCGGGCATGGAACTTCGCGGTACGGTACGCAACGTCATCGATTTCGGCGCGTTTGTGGACATCGGCGTGCATCAGGACGGTTTGGTGCATATTTCGGAAATTTCCGACCGCTTTATCCGCCATCCCTCCGAGGTTTTGTCGGTAGGGGACGTCGTTACGGTGTGGGTAAAAGAAGTCGACGAGAAAAAGGGCAGGATTTCGCTGACAATGAAGAGGTAGTTCACGAAAAATCTTTTGCTTCGCAAAATCTTTTTCCGTGAGGAAACTTTGCGCGGAACATTCGCCACCATTCCAATTTCGTCATTTCGACCGAAGTGAGCGTAGCGAACGAAGTGGAGAAATCTCTACCGCATTATAATAAGGCGAGATTTCTCCACGCGCTGCGCTTGGTCGAAATGACAAATAAAGAAACGCGGGGCGGAATGATATATTAAAACATCAAGTGCCCCACCCCCTGCCCCCCTCCGTGGGAGGGGGCAAAACGTGAACCCCCTCTATCGGAGGGGGACTAAGGGGGTGGGCATACTTTCCGCCGCGGCGCCTTTTGAAAAAAAGGCGCCGCGGCATTTCGTTTTTTCTGTCATAAATATTCGTTACAGAGTTGACAAGCACTTTGAAATCTACTATACTTTTGTGTAGAATTTTCACCGATGAGGGATGTTATGAAGATCGCAATGACGGGTACGAGCGGAAATATGGGGCGGGAAGTCCTTATACAGACGCTCGCCCTCCGCGGCGTGGAGAAAGTGCGCGTGTTGCTCTCTCCCCGCAAAAAGAACGATAAACTCGCCAAACAATACCGCCGTCTCTACGGCGACCGCGTGGAGGTGTTGCGCGGTTCGGTCGCGGACGAAGAACTCTGTAAAAAACTGGTCGCGGGCATGGACTACGTCGTCCATATGGCGGCGGTCATCCCGCCCCGTTCGGACGCCGATTTCAAGGCAAGCGAAGAATGCAATAAGCGCGGCGCGATCGCAATGGTCAACGCCGTCAAGGCGGCGGAGCCGCAACCGAGCTACATCCACATCTCCACCGTGGCGCTCTACGGCAACCGCAACGAAAAGCACCCGTTCGGCAGAGTGGGCGATCCGCTCCTCGTCAGCGCGTTCGACTGCTACGCCATGCACAAGCTCGAAGGGGAGCGCTATTGCCTCGAAGCGGGCTTAAAGCGCTGGGCGGTCCTCCGCCAGACGGCCATGCTCCACCCCAACATGATGCACGACAACGTGAGCGACGGCCTCATGTTCCACACTTGCCTCAACGCCCCCCTCGAATGGGTGAGTTCGCGGGACAGCGGATACCTTATCAAGCGCATTCTCGAACGGGACAGCAAGGGGGAGATCGAGGACTTCTGGAAGAAGATCTACAACATCGGCGCGGGCGAAAAGGCGATGCAGACGGGCTACGATACGTTCAAAGACGGGTTCGGCATCATCGGCGGCAGCGCGGAGAAGTTCTTCAAGCCCGAATGGCTTGCGGCGCGCAATTTCCACGGCGTGTGGTTTGCGGACGGAGGCGATCTGGAAACGCTGTTCGGCTACCAGCGGGACAACCCCTCGGACTATTGGAAAGAGATCGGCAAGCATCATAAACTCTATGCGCTCGGCAAGCTCGTTCCCGCAAAGCTCATCGACCTGGTCGTCTTCAAACGGCTGTTAAAACACCCTAATTCTCCATACGTATGGAAGAAAAACGCCCAAACGGACGCGCGCGCATTCGCAACGTTCGGCAACGCCGTTCCGCCTAAGTCATGGAAAGAGGTCAAACTTTTGGCAAAGGGGGACTTCGGGGATTACGACAAACTGCGCAGCGTGGAGAACGCAAAAAATAGCGGGCTGTTGCTCTCTCACGGATACGACGAGGAAAAGCCGATGGAAGAGTGGACCCTTTCGGACATGCGCTCCGCGGCTTCTTTCCGCGGCGGGGAGTGCGTTTCCGAGCAATACAACGGTCCGTATACAAAATTGACGTGGAAATGCCACGACGGACACGAGTTCGGAATGACGCCCTACACCGTTCTTTGTGGCGGGCATTGGTGTCCCGTGTGCGGCCAGCCCGCGCCGTGGGACTTTGACCGTCTTGCAAAGGACAACCCGTTCTTTGCGCAGGTGTGGTACGACAGTCACGAAAAGGACGAAAACGTCACATACCGCTACGGGGAAAACGGCGAACATTTGGCGGAGCGGTTTGAAAGATGAGAGCGATCTTCTACTATTTTTCGGGAACCGGCAACACCAAATGGGTGTGCGAGAAGCTCGCGGAGGAACTGCGCGGCCTGGGCGCGGCGGCGGAAGTGTTTCCCATCGCCGCCGACTTTACCCCTCCGCCCGCCAACGGATACGACTGCGTGATCGTGGGCTATCCCGTCCACGCTTTCAACGCGCCCGCGCCCGTGCTGAAATTTCTCAAACGGTTGCCGCAGGCGCACAAATATCTGCCCGTGTGGCTCGTGCGCACTTCGGGCGAACCGTTAAAACTCAACAACGCCTCGGGCATTACGCCGAAGCGCATTTTGGGCGGAAAGGGCTATACCGTCAAGGGAGAATTGCACTACGTCATGCCCTATAACATCATTTTCCGCCATTCGGACGGCATGGCGGCCCGCATGAAGCTCTGCGCCGAACGGGCGATCCCGCGCGACGCGGCGCTCATCGCGGCGGGCAAGGGGACTCTCTGCAAAAATAACCCGTTGCGCAGAATGGTGGCGTTTACCCTCCGCGTCGAGCATACCGCAATGCCCATCGTCGGCAGACGGTTCAAGGCGACGGAAAGTTGCATCGGTTGCGGAAAGTGCGCCAAAATTTGTCCGCAGGGGAATATTAAAATGGTGGACGGAAAACCCGTGTTCGGCAAAAACTGCGCCGCCTGCATGGGTTGTTCGTTCGGGTGTCCCCAAGACGCGGTCAGGATCTCCCTGCTCAACGGCTGGCGGGTGAACGGGGCGTACACGTTCGAGGGCGAACCCGCCGCAGACGGCGAAGTCTGCCGCTACTGCCGCAAGAGCTATCTGCGCTATTTCCGCACAATGGAAGAGAAATGAGTAAAATTTGCCCTCCCCCCGCAAATGGAAGAGAAGTGAGGGAGGCAATCGGCAGGTAATCTTGCCCTCCCCCGCAGATGGAAGAGAAGTGAGGGAGGCAATCGGTAGGTAATCTTGCCCTCCCCCGCGCGGGAGAGGGGTAGGGGAGAGGGTGGCTTAATCCCGCACGCTGTTCTGTCATTCCGCTCTGCGCGTTCCTCTCTCTCCGCGGCAAGCGGAAGAGTCACGCACGTCAAAAAGGTTTCATATAATAGGGGGAAGCATGTATATTTCCACAAAGGGCAGATATGCGGTTCGCATCTTGTTGGACATCGCGCAAAACGGCGGCGGGGGTTCGGTACGCACGCAGGACATCGCTCTCCGCCAGCAGATCACGCCCAAATATACCGAGCAACTCACCGCACTCCTCGTCAAGGGCGGGCTTCTGCGTTCGGTCCGCGGCGCGGGCGGCGGCTACTGCCTCGTAAAACAGCCGAACCAATATACGATCGCCGAGATCTTGCATAAGGCGGAGGGAAATTTTACTCCCGTCGAGTGCGCCGCCGAGAGCGGCGTTTGCCCGCGCGAAGAGAGCTGCGTTGTCCGCGGGCTTTGGAGGGGGCTTGACAAGATCATCAACGATTATTTGCAATCGGTTACTTTGCAGACCCTCCTCGACCGCCTCCCGGACGGGGGAGATAACTATATGATATAAAGCCGCCGTAAAGTTTTTGAATAAAATTCGGCGAAATCCTTTGAACAATGCCCGCAAAACGCTTGACTTATGCGGGCAAACAGTTTATCATAAATTCATAGTATTCCGATAGGAAATAAGTGAATAAAGGAGAAAAACAGTATGGCACTCTTTGGAAGCGTTTCCGAACTTGTGGGCGACACGCCCATTCTCGAACTCAAACGGTATGCAAAAAAGCTCGGCTTAAAGGCGAGAATTTTCGCAAAGCTCGAATATTTCAATCCTACGGGGTCGGTGAAAGACAGGATCGCCAAAGCGATGATCGAAGACGCGGAAAAGCGCGGCGTTCTCAAAAGGGGATCGGTCATCATCGAACCCACGTCGGGAAACACGGGAATCGGGCTTGCGGCGATCGCGGCGGCAAAGGGATACCGCTGCATTCTCACCATGCCCGAAACAATGAGCTTAGAGCGCAGAAAATTGCTCAAAGCGTACGGCGCGGAGATCGTCCTTACGGAGGGCGCAAAGGGGATGAAAGGGGCAATCGCAAAGGCAAACGAGCTTGCGGGAGAGATCGCGGGCAGTTTCATCCCGTCGCAATTTGAAAACCCCGTCAATCCCCAAATGCACTACCAAACTACGGGTCCCGAAATCTGGAAAGACATGCGCGGCGCGGTCGATCTTTTTGTGGCGGGCGTCGGCACGGGCGGCACGCTTACGGGTACGGGAAAGTATTTGAAAGAGCGGAACGGGTCGGTAAAAATCGTCGCCGTGGAACCCGCCTCTTCGCCCGTATTATCGGAAGGGCGCGCAGGCGCGCATAAGATACAGGGCATCGGCGCGGGGTTTGTGCCGTCTACGCTCGATACTTCCGTTTATAGCGAGGTGATCGCGGTGGAAAACGAAGTGGCGTTCAAGGCGGGCAGGGAAATTGCAAAAACGGAGGGCGTTCTCGTCGGGATCTCCTCGGGCGCGGCGCTCTATGCGGCAACGGTGCTTGCACAGCGCGAAGAGAACGAGGGCAAAAACATCGTCGTTGTATTTCCCGATTCGGGCGACAGGTACCTTTCGACGGAGATGTACGAGTAAGGGTTTCGCACAATTCTTTGCTCGCGCCACCCCTCTTGGCTCCCCCTTGAGGGGGAGCTGTCACCAGAGGTGACTGAGGGGGTGTCGCTTCGAAAAGAATTGTGCGAGGAAACCTTCCTCCTGCATTAACGGGGTTGTCCTCTCATTCGCTTGGCTTTTACAACAAGCCGTAAGAGTGCGGCGAATTGGGTCGCCCACGGCGGAAGTCAATTCCGCCTAAGGCACATATTCTAAAATATCATTTCCTAAACTGTCATGTCGACCGAAGTGGAGACATCTCTACCTTATTAAGAATGCGGCGCGGCTTTCCGCCGCGCCGCACCAATATTCCCCACTACATCTTGTGGTGGGGAATTTTTTGTCCCAAACATGTATATTTGCGAAAAATTTTTCCGATAATTTCGTAAAAAAGTCAAAATTTCCTCTAAAAATCGCTTGACGAAAAATAAGCAAAGTGTTAAGATGAATAAGCTGTCCGAAAGGCAGAGGCCTTTTGGCGCAGTTTCGGCCGTTTGCCGGAATACCGCAGATTGACAACTGCATAGCAAACGAAGTTTTTACGTTTTGCGTTTTTCCGGTGAGGAGAAGCGTGGAATGGAAAGACCAAGTACGTAAGGCAATCAGAATTCTTAGAAAGAAAAGGTTAATACGAAGTGGAACGTAAGGAC
>CANRND010000026.1 GCA_947631905.1 uncultured Clostridia bacterium
AGCAGATCAAAGCCGCGGGCGAGAACGCAATGTTCGAAGTCGGCATTTTCGGGCTTCATCCCGAACTCATCAAGCTCATCGGGCGGCTCAAATTCCGCACGAGCTACGGCCAAAACGTCTACCGCCATTCCATCGAGGTCGCACAGCTCGCGGGCCTCATGGCGCAGGAGCTGGGGCTTGACGTCAACTTTGCCAAGCGCGCGGGACTTCTGCACGACATCGGCAAGGCGGTCGACCATGAGCAGGAGGGGACCCACATCCAGCTCGGCGCCGATCTTGCGAAGAAGTACAAAGAAAACGCGATGATCGTCAACGCCATCATGGCGCACCACGGCGACGTGGAACCCAAGACGATTGAAGCGATCTTAGTGCAGGCGGCGGACGCCATCTCGGGTTCCCGTCCGGGCGCAAGAAGAGAGACGGGCGCGGGGTACGTCAAGCGGCTCGAAAAGCTCGAAGAGATCGCGTCCTCGTTCAAGGGCGTGGATAAGAGCTATGCGATACAGGCGGGCAGAGAGGTGCGCGTTATCGTCAAACCCGAAATGGTGGACGACGCGCAGGCGCTCTTCCTCGCAAAGGACATCGCCAAAAAGATCGAGGCGGAACTCGAATATCCCGGCCAGATCAAGGTGAACGTCATCCGCGAATTCCGCAGTGTGGAATACGCGAAGTAAATTTCAGAAAACGAAACGCCGCGGCGATGAATCTGCCGCGGCGTTTCTCATATCTGCCGTAATTGCCTGCAAGGGGGCGCAAGCGCGGCACGCGTTTCTGCCGCCGTGGCATACACTGTTAGTGCGGAAATGTCCGTAAAATTTTACGACAGAGGTCTGATTATGTGTAATTCTTGCAACACCTGCGGATGCGGCGGCTACGATCCGCTCCTTGCCGCGCTCACCAATCTGTTTGCGCCGCTCGGTTGCGGTTGCTATAACAGGAACAACGGTTCCCTCGTACTCGTGAACAATCTCGGCACGGTTCAAACGCGCGGCGGCTGCGGCTGTCAAGGCAACAACGGTTGCGGCTGCGGGCGGAACAACAACGGCTGCGGCTGTCAGGGCAACGGCAACAACAACTACGGTTTCAATCCCACGTCGGGTTTCAGCGGCGGTACGGGCTTCGGCGGTTGCGGCTGTGGGCAAAATAACAACGGTTGCGGTTGCGGCTGTCAAGGCAATAACGGCTGCGGCTGTGGGAATACCTACGACGCCTACTATGTACGGCAATACGCACTCAATTCCTGCTGCAACAATTAACGTTGCGGGGAACGGGCGGGAGTTTTTCCCGCCCTCTTTTTTTACCGCTTTTCCGCTTTCCGCCCGCGCGGGCGGAAGCGAAGAGTAAAAATTTTTTTGTTTCCTTTCGGAAAATCATTGCAAAGCGAGGGGGGAAATGCTATAATAATCGGCGGAAAAGAAATCGGGGAAAAATATGAAACGCATCAAACCCAAAAAACCCACAAAAAAACAGGTCGAAAGTTTTCTCCTTTACTGTCTCATCATCCTTATCGGCAACGCGGTCGCCGCCGCAGGAGCCGAATTCTTCATCGCCTCGAACGACGGACTGGTGATGGGGGGCGCGACGGGCGTTGGCATCTTTGTCCACAATCTGTTCATCAAGTACGGCGCCGCCGATGAGAGCAAGGCAAAATTAGCGGAAAACATCACCGTTTACGCGACGAACATCATTCTCTTCGTCATCGGCGCGGTATTGCTCGGCAAGAAGTTTGCGGCGGCTACCCTTGCGGGGACCCTGCTCTATCCCTCTTTTAAGAGTTTATACACCCTTGTGTCCGGCGGAAAGCCGCTCGTCGACGACGTGATGCTTGCGGCGATCGTGGGCGCGTTCATATTCGGTCTCGGCGTCGCTATGGTCGTCCGCGTGGGCGCAAGCACAGGCGGCACCGACATTCCGCCGCTCATTTTCAACAAGTTTTTCGGCTGGCCCATTTCGGTCACAATGTGGTGTTTAGACGCCTCTATCGTTCTTCTGCAACTCTTTGCGGTAGACGACATCAGCCCTATTCTTTACGGCATCGTCATCTGTCTCATTTCTTCCTTTGTCATCGAAAAACTATCTCCCATCGGCAGAAAAAAGACGCAGGTGAAGATCGTCAGCAAACAATATCGCGCCATCCGCGAAATGATCTTACAGGAACTCAACCGCGGCGTCACCGTACTCTACGGCCAGACGGGCTATCTGCGGGAAAAGTGCTACGTGTTGCTCACGATCGTCAGTAACCGCGAGCTGGTCAAGCTCAAAAACAAGGTGCAGGAGATCGACCCCGAGGCGTTTATGACGATCTCCGTCGTCTCCGAAGTCCGCGGCAGAGGGTTCAGCTCGGAGGGGATACGGCTTCCCAAAGAGTTGGAGGGAAAGGACGAGGAGGAAGCCGACCCGCCCGCCGCCCCGAAACCCGACGATACCCAATCGCCTTAACGATCGCTCCCGCAAGGGAGCTTTTTCAAACTTTATAAAAATTCTTGCTTTTTTCCGCTGTATATGGTATAATAGGCAAAAGAGAACCACAAGGGGTGAGGTATGCGCTGTTTATATTGCAACTGTACGGAGAGCAAGGTGATCGATTCCCGTTCGGCGGACGACGACAAGACGATCCGCCGCCGCAGAGAGTGTCTGGGTTGCGGCAGACGGTTCACCACCTATGAAACGATCGAAATATCCCCGCTTCTCGTCGTCAAGTCGGACGGCACGCGGCAGGCGTTCGACATCGGAAAGATCAAGCGCGGCATCGTAAAGGCCTGCGAAAAGCGCCCCGTCTCCATCGAACAGATCGACGCGCTCGCCGAGGAGATCGCCAAGAAAGTATATAACTCCATGGAACAGGAAGTCAGCTCCAAAGACATCGGCGAGATGGTCATGGAGGGCCTCAAAAGTTTAGACGAAGTCGCCTACGTGCGGTATGCTTCGGTCTACCGCTCCTTTAAGGACATCAATTCTTTCATGTCCGAATTACAGCGCATGATGGAGCGGAAAGAGTCGGAAAAGAAATGATATGTCGAAATTACAGGTAAAAGTCGGAAATGTTACGCTCGGCGGCGGGAAGATCGCCGTCCAGAGCATGACGACGGAAAAGACGAGCGACGTTGAAAAAAGCGTCGCTCAAATTCTGCGCCTCGAAGAGGCGGGTTGCGACATCGTGCGGGTCGCCGTTCTCGATGAGGACGACGCGCGCGCGATCGGAGCCGTGAAAGCGCGCATCCATATCCCGATCGTCGCCGATATTCACTTTTCGGCAAAGCTCGCGGTGCTGTCTGCCGAGAGCGGAGCGGATAAACTGCGCGTCAACCCGGGCAACATCGGCGGGGAAAGGGAGCTTTCGCTCGTCGCGGACTGCGTAAAGGCGCACAAGATCCCCGTCCGCGTGGGGGCGAACACGGGAAGCATCGAGCCGCATTTCCTGAGCAAGTACGGCAGAAGCGCCGAGGCGCTCGTGCTTTCCGCGCTCGAAAACGTCCGCATTTTCGAACGCCACGGGTTAAGCGATCTCGTCATCTCCGTGAAAGCGTCCGACGTTCCGCTCACGGTAAAGGCTTATGAACTTCTCGCAGGGCAGACGGACTATCCTCTGCATGTCGGCGTGACGGAGGCGGGCGTAGGGCGCGCCGCCGTCGTCAAGAGCAGCGTCGGCGTCGGCGCATTGCTCCTTTCGGGCGTCGGCGATACCATCCGCGTATCCCTCACGTCCGATCCCGTGGAAGAAGTGTACGCGGCGCACGACATTTTACGCGCCTGCGGTTTGGAGCGGGACTACATCGAAGTGGTCTCCTGTCCCACCTGCGGGAGGTGCCGTTACGATTGCATGGGACTGGCGGAGAAAGTTTCCGAGCGGGTGCGCACCGTGAAAAAACGGGGCAAGGTCGCCGTGATGGGGTGCGTGGTGAACGGCCCGGGAGAGGCGAAAGACGCCGACCTCGGCATTGCGGGCGGAGACAAGTATTGCGTCATCTTCCGCGGAACGGAGAGCGAGCGGGTGCCTGCGGAGGAAGCGGAGCGCGTCTTTTTTATAAAACTCGAAGAATTTTTGAAAGCATGAAGAGCGATGAATATTTGAACGAAATACGCAAGGCGGAGGCGTTGAAGCGCGCCGTTCTCAAAAAGATCGTCATCGAGGGGGAAAAGATCACGTTCCACCTTGTCACCGATCTTACATACCGCCCGGAGGACGTCAGTTACGCGGAGAAAGTTTCGCAGGGGTACGTCCCCGCGGGATATACCGCCGCAGCGGAGGTGGTAAAATCCGTGCCGAGCGCGGAGGGCGTACAGGCGACGGCGTTCGGGATCCTGCGCGAGAAATTCCCCTCGGCCTCGGCGTTTCTCACGCCCGCGGACGTCGAAGTGTCGGTGGACGGCGCGGGAGGAAGGTTTCTGCTGTCCGCAGGGGAGAGCGAGCGGGAAAAATTTGCCGCGGGGGACGCGCTCAACGTTCTTTCGCGGGAGCTTGCTCGCCGCTTTTGCGGGAGCTGGATCGGCGATTTCCGCCGCGTCGAACGTGCGCCGCAGGAGATCGAACACGCGGAGCTTCCCCCCGCCGAAAATCTCGCTCTGCCCCGCGTTTTTCCCGTGGAGGGGTTCGAGGCGATCGACGGCGCGGAAGTGAAGAACGCGCTGTGCGTCGCCGACCTCAAAGGGGAGATGTCCGCCACGCTGTGCGGCGAACTCGTCCACCTCGAAGAACGCACCACCAAGACGGGGAAACCCTATTTCCGCATGAGCCTGCGCGATTCGAGCGGCGTGGTCTCCTTTTCTTACTTTGCAAAGAAAGCGACGGTGGAGAAAGTGCGCGCGCTCCAAGCGGGTGTCTGCGTCTGCGCAACGGGCGCGAACGAGCTTTATAACGGGAGTTTCCGCTTTACCGCCAATAAGCTCGATTTAGGCAGACCGCCCGAGGGCTATGTCGCAAAAAAGAACTATCTGCCCGTTCCGCTCGCCTATGCGGCCGTAAAGCCCGAGGCGTGCGCAGATCTCGTCCAGGCCGATCTGTTCGGGGGCAAGGCGCTCCCCGAGGGGTTCTGTTCCGCGCAGTACGTCGTGTTTGACCTCGAAACGACGGGCCTCAATTACACCTCCGCGGGCGGCATGATGGACCGTATCATCGAGATCGGCGCGGTAAAGATCGTGGGCGGGGCGATCTCGGAGAAATTCTCCTCATTCGTCGCCTGCCCCGTGCGGCTCTCCGCCGAGATCAAGGACCTCACGGGCATTACGGACGAAATGCTCGTGGGTGCGCCCGAGGTCGGCAAGGTGATGGCGGATTTTTATAAATTCTGCGAGAATTGCGACCTTGTTGCACACAATGCGGCGTTCGACAGCGCGTTCGTCCGCCACTACGGCGAGGAAGAGGGGTATCTGTTCAACCACCGCCTGTTCGATACGGTCACCATTGCGCAGGAGCAGTTGCGGCTCAACAACTACCGTCTCAACACCATTGCCGATCACTATGGGTTTACGTTCAACCACCACCGCGCGTTCGACGACGCGTTCGTGACGGCGAAGATCTTTATCGAGCTTGTGCGCGAGAGAGGGGATTTGCCCAAGCCGTTCTCGTCGTTTTGAGAAAATTTGGCGCAAAACGCTTGCAATTCCCGCAAAGACGTGGTATAATCAAGTTGCTTGATCAAGGAAAGGTGATTGAGAGCGGGTCTCCGCTCTCAATTCTTTATAAAGGAGAGGAATGAAAGTCAAGCCGATCGCGGAAGTTATTGCCTATCTTGCCCCCGTCGCCGAAGAGGTCGGCGTGGAGATCGTAGACGCAAACTGGAACATGCGGGAAAATTCGCTCTCGCTCTTTATCGATTCGCCGGGCGGCGTGGACCTGCTCCTCTGCGAAAAATTCCACCGCGCGGTGGACGGGCCGCTGGACGAACTCGATCCCACTTACGGGGCGCCCTACACGCTCAACTGTTCTTCGGCGGGCTTAGACAGGCCGTTCAAAACGGAGAGAGATTACCTGCGGCACGTGGGCGAAAAGGTGGAGATCCATCTCTATGCGTCCTCGGAGGGAGCAAAGTATCACGAGGGCGTACTCCTCGGGTTGGAGGATGGCTGCGTCAGCGTGGAGACGGGCGCGGGCGAAAAGAAATTCCCGCTCGATAAGATCTCGAAAGCCTGCCTTTTGATAGAGGTGTAATGAAGAATAAAACAAGGAAATAAATTTCCTCACGGAAAAAGATTTTGCGTCAGCAAAGATTTTCGTGAACGAAAGGAGAAAATTATCATGGTAAACAAAGATTTCTTTGCGGCGCTTGCCGATCTGGAACGGGAAAAGGGGATCAGCGAAGAAGTGTTCTTCGAAGCGCTCCGCGGCGCGCTCTCTTCCGCTTACAAAAAACAGTATGAGGACGAGACGGGCGCAGTCCGCATCGACTTCGACGCGGAAAAAGGAACGATCCGTTTCTTCCTCGAACACGTCGTCGTGGACAACGACGAGGCGCTCGACGGCGAAATTCTTCTGAAAGACGCCGTTACGATCAAGAAGAGCGCAAAGGTGGGGGACATCCTCTCCGAGGAATTTGTCCCGAAAGATTTCTCCCGCATTGCGGCGCAGACGGCCAAGCAGGTCATCCTGCAAAAGATCCACGAGACCGAGCGCGACAATACCCTCTCCGAGTTTTCCGACAAAGAGGGGGAACTCATGAACGGGCTTGTGCGCAAGGTCGATATGAAGAACGTCTATATCGAACTCGGGAAGGGCCAAATCGAGGGTCTCATGCTCCCTCAGGACCAGGTCCCCGGCGAACGCTACGAGACGGGCGACCGTATCAAGGTATACGTGAAGCGCGTCAAGAGCGGCGGCAAGAACGCGCAGGTCCTCGTTTCGCGCGCCGCCCCCGGGTTCGTCAAGCGGCTGTTCGAGGAAGAAGTTCCCGAGATCAAGCAGGGGACGGTCGTCATCAAGTCGATCGCCCGCGAAGCGGGCCACCGCACCAAGATGGCGATCTATACGGCGGATCCCCGCGTCGATCCCGTCGGCGCATGCGTCGGCAATAAGGGTGCGCGCGTG
The DNA here is from genome assembly GCA_947631905.1 of uncultured Clostridia bacterium. GTDB lineage: Bacteria > Bacillota > Clostridia > Christensenellales > Borkfalkiaceae > Gallimonas. The sequence continues at coordinate 7,022 of CANRND010000026.1, forward strand.
AATGCGGTCGTCTCGGAACTCGGCGGCGAAAAGGTGGACATCATTCTTTGGAGCGAAAATCCCCTCGAATTTATTGCAAAGTCGCTCTCTCCCGCAACGGTCGTCTCCGTCACGCAGATGTCCGAGAAGTCCGCGGTGGCGGTCGTTCCCGACGACAAGCTGTCTCTTGCGATCGGCAGGGACGGGCAGAACGCGCGCCTTGCCGCGCGGCTCACGGGCTGGAAGATCGACGTAAAGAGCGAGAGCGCGGCGCAAAAGCTCGCGCTTGCCGAAGAGGCCGCAGAAGGAAGCGGCGAAGAAACAGAGGAGAGCGCCGAGGAATGAAGCAGGTTCCCATGCGCACCTGTATCGCCTGCCGCGAAGAAAAGCCGAAGCGGGAAATGCTCCGCGTCGTGAAGAACGCCGCGGGCGAGATACGGCTCGATTTTTCGGGCAAGCTCCCCGGGCGGGGGGCGTACATCTGCGACAGCGCGGCGTGTATCCAAAAGTTGCGGAAATACCGTCTGCTCAACAAAAATTTTTCCTGCGAGGTCCCCGAAGAGGTGTACGCCCGTATCGAGGAAGAGTATGGAGCGAAGTAAAACCGCAAGCTATCTCGGCTTTGCGCGGCGGGCGGGGAAACTGACGCTCGGCGTACAGGCGGCGGCGACGGTGAAAAAAGGCGTCTTTCTTCTCGTCGCGGACGTCACGGTCGCCAAGAACAGCCTGAAAGAGATCGAAAAATTGCAAAAGCGGTTCGGCTGCCCCCTCGTGTTCACGGAGGACCTCGGGGGAATGACGGGCAAGGCTTCCTGTAAGCTAGCCGCCCTGCGGGACGAACATCTCGCCGCGGCGATTTTGAAAGAGAATAAAGAGAAAGAGTAATAAGGAAATAATCAAAAACCGTATGGCATACGAAAACATCGAAAGTTTAGGTTCGCTCATCGAAAGCAAGACGGTCCCGACGCTGCAAAAGGCGGTGTCGCAGGGAGAGCGCCAGCTCACGGAGATCCTCAAAAAGCTCACCGAAATGGAGACGGCGGCCAATTTGAAGCGCGCCGAAGAGGAAGCGAAGCGGCTGGAAGAGGAGCGGCTTCTGGCAGAAGCGCGCGCAAAAGAAGAACAGCGGCTCAAAGAGGAAGCGGAAAGGGAGGCCGCGAAAAACGCCCCCGCTCCCGAGCCGGAGCCTGTTCCCGAGGAAACGCCCGCAGGAACGGAAGTTTCCGCAACGGCCCCCGCCGCAGCTCACACGGCCCCCGCCGCATCCGCGCCGTCCGCGCCCGCCCGTCCTGTCAAGAGGGAGCGCCTTGAACCGCAGGGTACTTATAAAGCGCCCGAGCGCGTTCCCCGCGCCACATTCCGTCCCGCGGATAACCGTCCCGCCCGCCCCGCGGCAGGCGGCATGCGTCCCGCGCAGAGCGGAGCCGCAGGGACCCGTCCCGTGCGCCCCGCGGCAGGCGCTGCGAGAGTTCCCCGCCCCGCAGCGGCGCCTCCCGCTCCGCCCACGACCCGCAGAGAACCCGCGGGCGGCAAAAAATTCGAAAAGACGTATGTGGAAAAACGCCCCGAGAACAAGCGCGCGCTCCAAAGGAGACAGGGCGCAACGGTGGGCGATTTCGACGAGGATAAGAGCGGCTACCGCAAGGCGCGGTTTGCCAAGAAAGGGGTCAAAAAGGAGACCCAGACCATCAAGATCGACCACGCCGTGGTGACGAGCAAGGAGATCCCCATCAAGGTCCTTTCCGAAAAACTCGGCATTTCCGCGGTGGAGATCACAAAGCGTCTCTTCCGCGAAGGGGTCATGAAAACGGTCAACGAGTCCGTCGATTACGACAACGCGGCGTTTATCGCCTTAGAACTCGGCATCGACCTCGAATATAAACCCGAAAAGACGGCTGAAAATACCGTTCCGCGCGCGCCCGTCGTCACGGTCATGGGGCATGTCGACCACGGCAAGACGTCTCTTCTCGACTGTATCCGCAAGACCAACGTCACTGCGGGCGAGGCGGGCGGCATTACGCAGAGCATCGGCGCGTACACCGTTTCGCTCGGCGAAGGGAAAAAGATCACGTTTATCGATACGCCCGGTCATGCGGCGTTCACGGCGATGCGCGCACGCGGCGCGCAGGTGACGGACATCGTCGTTCTCGTTGTCGCCGCGGACGACGGCATCATGCCGCAGACGATCGAGGCGATCGACCATGCAAAAGCGGCGAACGTTCCCATCATCGTCGCCATGAACAAGATGGATAAGCCCCATGTCGATCCCGACAAGGTGAAACAGGGGCTTGTGAAGCAGGACCTCGTCCCCGAAGAGTGGGGCGGCGACGTCATCATCGTCCCCGTCTCGGCAAAGACGGGCATGGGCATCGACAGTTTGCTCGAAAATATCTATCTCGTCGCCGAGATGCAGGAGCTGAAAGCCAATCCCGACCGCAAGGCGAAAGGGGTCATCATCGAAGCGAAACTCGACAAGGGCAAGGGTCCCGTGGCGAGCGTCCTCGTGCAGAACGGCACCCTCCGCACGGGAGACAACCTCATCTCGGGTACCACGATGGGCAGGGTCCGCGCCATGATCGACGACAAGGGCAGAACGGTCAAAGAGGCGGGTCCTTCGACGGCGGTCTCCGTACTCGGTTTGGAGGACGTTCCCAACGCGGGCGACACGATCTTCGCGGTGGAACAGTCCCTCATGAAACAGGTGCAGGAGGAGCGCAAGAGCAAACAGCGCGAATCCATGATCAAGGAGACGACCAAAGTCACCCTCGACGACGTGTTCGCACAGGTCGCGGGCGGCATGAAAGAACTCAACGTCATCGTAAAAGGCGACGTGCAGGGTTCCGTCGAGGCGGTGAAAGCATCGCTTGAAAAACTTTCCAACGAAGAAGTCAAGGTCAAGGTCATCCATGCGGGCGCGGGCGCGGTCAACGAGAGCGACGTCATGCTCGCGGACAGCGCAAACGCGATCATCATCGGCTTCAACGTCCGTCCCGATACCAAAGCCAAACAGCTTGCGGAGCGCAGTAAAGTGGACGTGCGTACCTACCGCATCATTTACGAACTCATCGACGATATGGAAGCGGCGCTCAAAGGCATGCTCGCACCCAAATTCCACGAAATTTATATGGGCAAGGCGCAGGTCTTGCAGACGTTCAACATCACGGGCGTGGGGACCGTCGCGGGTTGCTATGTCACCGAGGGCAAGCTCGTGCGCGGCGGCAAACTCCGCATTTATCGCGACGACGTTATGATTGTCGAGGGCAATGTCAAGCAGCTCAAACGCTTCAAGGACGACGCGAAAGAAGTTTCGGGCGGCCTCGAATGCGGTTGCGCGATCGACGGGTTCAACGACATCAAGGTGGGCGACTTTATCGAGTGCTACATCGTTGAGGAGATCAAGCAATGAAACCCACGAGAACACAGCGGTTGGACAGCGAATTTCGCCGCGCGATCTCCGAGATCGTTGCGGGACCTTTGAAGAACAGGGAACCGGGGCTTAGCGGCATCATCTCCGTGACGGAAACGGACGTTGCGCCCGACCTCAAAACAGCCAAAGTCTATGTCAGCATTCTGGCGGCGGGCGAGGCGGAAAAGAAAGAGAGCTTCCGCATCTTAAAGGAAAACGCGGGGTTTGTGCGGCATGAGCTTTCGCAGGTCATGCGGATGCGCACGGTGCCGCAACTCACTTTCTTAGAGGACGCAAGCATGGAGTACGGCTCCAAAATGGACGCGATCCTTTCGGGGCTGGAAATCAATCACAAGGACGACGAATGAACACAATCGAAGAAATCGCAGGCGTTATCAAACGCCTCGGCAGCGCGGTGATCTTTACCCATACCCGTCCCGACGGCGACGCCCTCGGCTCCTCTATGGCGCTTTCCCGCGCTCTTTCTTTATGCAAAATCAAAAACCAGGTGGTGTGCGACAGCGAGATCCCCGAGAAATTTGCTTTTCTCGGTCTCTCCGTTTCAAAATATCCCACGCTCGACGCGGAGGGCTACATCTGCGTGGACGCGAGCGACGACGTCCGCCTCGGGGAACTCACGAGTACTTTCCGCAAAGGCGCGAAAAAGGGAAAAATCACGGTCAATATCGACCACCATATTTCCAATACGCGCTTCTGCAAGTATAATTTCGTCCGCGAACGCGCGAGCAACAGCGAAAACGTTCTGGAACTCATCCAAACGCTCGGCGTGCGGGCGGACAGGGAAATTTCACAGTATCTGATGACGGGGATCGTCACCGATTCGGGCAGTTTTTCGCACAGCGACGTGAACGGGGATACTTTCCGCGCGGCGGCGGCCGTTGCGGACGGCGGCGCGGACGTCAATGAAATTACTTATCACATGTTCCGCAAGCAGAGCAAGGCGCGCGCGACCATGTATGCGGAGACGATCTCCCATTTGCGCTATCTTTTGGACGATCGGCTCGCCGTCGCCCTCGTCACGCAGGAAATGCTTGACCGCTTCGGACTCGGGCAGGACGCCACCGAAGGCATCGTGGATTTCGGGCTTACGGTGGAGGGCGTGGAAGTGAGCGTCTGTCTCATGGAGTTCGGGAAAGGCCGTTATAAGGCGTCTTTCCGCTCGAAAGGAAAAGTGAACGTCAACGAGGTCGCGGGGGTATTCGGCGGCGGCGGGCATGTGCTTGCCTCGGGCTGTATGTTCTTCGGCGAGTTTGAGGAGATCGTCGATAAGTTGCGCTATTGCGTGTTGCAGCACATGGGGGAATAAATGACGGGTTTTGTCAACATCGATAAAGGGGAGGGGGTGTCCTCCGCGTATGCGGTGAACCGCGTCAAGCGGCTCTCGGGGATGCCCTGCGGGCATATGGGAACGCTCGACCCGCTCGCCTCGGGGGTCCTGCCGATCGGGATCGGCAACGCCGCCCGCCTCTTTGAGTATTTTCTCAATAAGGAAAAGACCTATCTCGCGCGCTTCCGCTTCGGGGTGACGACCAAGACCCTCGACCGCGAGAGTGAACTTGTATTCGGCGGCAAAGTTCCCGAAAAGGAGGAGATCGAGGAGGTTTTGCCGCGTTTTGTCGGGGAGATCGAGCAGGTCCCTCCCGCGTTCAGCGCGGTTTGCGTGGGCGGAAAGCGCAGTTATGAATACGCGCGGCAGGGGAAAGAAGTGCCGTTAAATGCAAAACGGGTGCGCATTTCATCTTTCCGCCTCATCGGACAGACGGAAAAAGACGAGTTTCTCTTCGAGATCGTCTGCGGCGGCGGGACGTATATCCGCTCGCTCGCGCGCGATGTGTCCGGAGCGCTCGGCACCGTGGGGTTCATGGCGGCTCTCAGGCGCATCCAAAGCGGCGTATTCGCCGAACAAACGGCGGTCCCGCTCGACAAGCTGACCCCCGAGAATTTTGCGCAGTACGTTATTCCCACCGAAGAAGTGTTGCCTTTCCCCGCGTTGGAGATCGACGACGAGAAGTTGTATCACGGGCTGTCCGTTCCCGTCCGGCAGGCGGACGGCCGCTATAAGCTCTACCGCAACGGGGAATTTTACGGCCTTGCGCGGGTAGAGAACGGGGCGGCAAAGACGGAGAAGAAACTATGTTGAGCGTTTTGCGCGGAGAGGAGCGGTTTTTCGGGCCTTGCGCGCTCCTGCTCGGCGGGTTCGACGGCCTGCACCTCGGACACCGCGTCCTGCTCGAACGCGCAAAGAAGAGCGGGCTTCCCGTCGGGATCACGTCTATTGCGGGCGGCAAGGGCAAGGCGCTCTTCACCCAAACGGAGCGGGAATATCTCTTTTCGCAAAACGGTGTGCGTTTTGTGCTGGAATTTCCCTTTACGGACGACCTGAAAAACACCTCTGCGGAGGAGTTTTTGCGCGGCATTCTCGGGCGGCTGGACGTAAAACTCATCGTCTGCGGCGAAGATTTCCGCTTCGGCAAAGACGCGGCGGGAACGGCGGAGCTGATCGGGCGCCTGGCAAATTGCCCCGTTTCCGTCCAAAAAACGGTAAAATATCTTGCGGAGGAGAGCGGGAGGACGCGCAAATTTTCCTCCTCGGCCTGCAAGGAATTTTTGAAAAAGGGGGAACTTTCCCTTTTGAACGCTTGCCTGTATTCCTCCGCGGAGGACTTTTACCGCGGCGCCTACTTCATCGGGGGCGAAGTGGAGCATGGCAGGCAGGTGGGCAGGACCTACGGGTTCCCCACATTGAATCTGAGTGTTCCGAAGAACAAACTGCTCCCGCCCGACGGCGTTTACGGCGGGGTTGCGGCAACGCCTGAGGGGAATTTCCAAACCATTGTCAACATCGGCGCGCGCCCCACGTTCGGGGTGGAAGAACGCAAGATCGAAGCGCATCTTCTCGACTTCTCGGGCAATCTGTACGGGGCGGCGGTGCGGGTGTATCCGACGCGGTTTTTGCGCCCCGTATCGCGTTTTACAGGCGCTGAAGCGCTCAAAGAGCAACTCGCGCGGGACAAAGAAAGCATCCAAAGAGAGGTACATACATGATAAAATTCGGGCCGAGCGGCAACTCGGAGAGCTTCTATGCGGCGGGCTATTCCCACACCGAGGAATCGGCGGCGTTTGTCCGCGCACACGGGCTGGACTGCTTCGAATACTCTTTCGGCCGCGGCGTGCGTATGAGCGAGGACAAGGCGGTCTCGATCTGCGACGCGTTCCAAGCAAACGGCGTGGAAATTTCCGTCCACGCGCCCTATTTTGTCAATTTTGCCAACCCTGATGACGAGATGGCGGCAAAGTCCTACGGGTATGTTCTCGACAGCGGCAAAATGGTCGATCTCATGGGCGGGAAGCGGGTCGTCTTTCACCCCGCCGCGCAGGGGAAAGAGGAGCGCGGGACCGCCGTCTCCCGCACCGAGGACCGTCTCAAAGTCCTGCGCGATTACATCTATCTGAACAATCTGGAACACCTCATGTTCTGCCCCGAAACAATGGGAAAGACGGCGCAGATCGGCACCGTGGAGGAGATCGCGCGCTTTTGCAGGATCGACCCCGTATATACCCCCTGCGTCGATTTCGGACATGTGAACGCCCGCGAACAGGGGAGCCTGAAAACGGAACAGGACTATCGGATACGGCTCGAATATCTCATCGAACAGCTCGGCTATGAGCGCATGAAGCACTTCCACGTGCATTTCTCCAAGATCCAGTACGGCGCGAAGGGGGAGATCAAACATCTCACCTTTCAAGACGATGTGTTCGGCCCCGAATTTGAACCGCTCGCCGCGGCGCTCGTCGGGTTGAAGCTGGAACCCTACGTCGTCTCCGAATCGGCGGGGACCCAGACGGAGGACGCGGTTGCGATGAAACAGATGTACGAGCGGGCGCGCAACGCGTGAGCGGGTCGGTTTTTTCATGAAAAGTTGTTGACTTGTCATGGCGCATTTGGTATAATATGGGTATGTTACGGGAAGAAAAGCGCAAAATATTCCGTGAAGCGGGCGCGGACGCCCTCTTTTTGGAGCCGGATTTTCTCCGCAGATACTTCACGGGGTTCTATTCTACGGACGGATACGTCGTTGTTACCGAGTCTGCCTGCTATTTTGTCGCAGATCCCCGCTACTTCGAGGCGGCGGAAAAGGCGCTCAAAGGAACGGACGTCACGGTCGTGGCGGGCGCATATGCGCAGGCGTTGGAACTTGTGCAAACTTGCAAGATGCTCGGGGTCCCGTTCCCGTTCATCACCCTCTCTTCGGCGGAGGCGTTGCGGGGAAAGGGGTTTGCGCTCGTAGACTGTATGCCCGCTCTCAAAAAGGCGATGGAAATCAAAACGGAGCGGGAGCTTTCCCTCATCCAAACGGCCTGTAACGTCGCGGAGGACGCACTCCTGTCCATCCTTCCCGAAATCAAAGAGGGGATGACGGAGAGCGAAGTCGCCGCTCTGCTCGAATACAGGATGCGGCAGCTCGGCGCGAGCGGAACGTCTTTCGAGACGATCGTCGCGTTCGGTGCAAATTCGAGCGTTCCCCATCACGAAACGGGGGAGACAAAGCTGAAATTCGGAGACATCGTCCTCATCGACTTCGGGTGTAAAGTGGAGGGCTACTGTTCGGATTGCACCCGCACGTTCCTGTTCGGGGACGACGGGAAGCACGAAGAGTTCAAAAAAGTTTACGGAGAAGTACTCAAAGCACACGAGCTTGTCAAAGAGACCGTAAAGGCGGGCATGACGGGGAAAGAAGCGGACGAGGTGGCGCGCGGCTCCCTGCGGCAAGCGGGCCTCGACAAGTATTTCACCCATTCTTTGGGGCATGGGATCGGACTTATGATCCATGAATATCCCACTCTTTCGCCCCGCGGGGAGGAAGTTCTTAGGGACGGCATGGTCTTTTCGGACGAACCCGGGGTGTACGTTGCGGGCAAATACGGCGTGCGCATCGAGGACAGCTGTTTTATGAAAGACGGCAAAGTGCAGACGTTCATGCACAAGACGGACAGAAATCTCATCGTTTTGTGATCGGCGCGGCATAAAAAACAAATTTCGGAAATCAATTAAGGAGATCAAACTTATGGCACAAATTTTGGCAGGCGACATTCGGAAAGGCACCACGTTCGAGTATAAGAGCGGCGTTTATACGGTCACCGAATTTCAGCATGTAAAACCGGGCAAGGGCGCGGCGTTCGTCCGCACGACGCTCAAAAACGTCGTCACGGGACAAGTTTTGTCGGATGAAACGTTCAACCCCACCACAAAGCTCGAAACGGCGCAGGTCGAAACCAAGAAGATGACCTACTCTTATAACGACGGGGAGTTCTATTATTTCATGGACGACGAGTTCAACCTTACGCCGCTCAACCATTCCCAGGTGGAAGACGCGCTTCAATACATCCGTGAGAACGATACCGTCACGGTGCGCTTCCTCTACGGCAACGCGTTCTCCGTGGAACCCGAAAACTTTGTGGAACTCAAAGTCATCGAGGCGGAACCGGGCGTAAAGGGCAACACGGCAACGAACGTCACCAAAGCCGCCAAAGTGGAAACGGGCGCTACGTTCCAGGTCCCCATGTTCGTCGAAGAGGGCGATACCATCCGCATCGATACGAGAACGGGCGAGTACATGTCGAGAGTGTAACCTATGAAATTCGTGGCGCAACGGGTACTTTGCGCAAAACTTACGGTAAACGGTGAGCCTGTCTCCGAGATCGGACGCGGGCTTGTCGTTTATTTCGGCGTAAAAAACGGCGACGGGGAGAAACAGGCCGAAAAGTGCGCGGAGAAGATCGCAAACCTGCGCGTATTCGAGGATGAGGCGGGCAAGATGAACCTCTCCGTCAAGGACGTCGGGGGAGAGGTGCTGTTCGTTTCCCAGTTCACGCTGTACGGCGACGCGCGGAAAGGAAACCGCCCGAGCTTCACCGAGGCGGAACGCCCCCAACGGGCGGAACCGCTCTACGCGTATGCCGCGGAGTGTCTGCGCGCGCAAAACGTCCCCGTAAAAACGGGTGTCTTCGGCGCGGATATGCAGATTCGGCAGGTGAACGACGGCCCCGTTACCATTCTCTTTGAAATTTGAACCATACGGAAAAAACGATGAAAGTACAATATTTGGGGACGGGCGCCGCCGAGGGCGTTCCCGCCATGTTCTGCAACTGCGCGTTCTGCAAAGAAGCGAGAAAAAAAGGGGTTTTGCGTTCTCGCACGCAGGTTTTGATCGACGGAGAACTGTCCGTCGATTTTCCGCCCGACGCATTCTACCATATGGCAAAAAGCGGCGTTGACTTTTCGGGTATCCGCTATCTGCTCGTGACCCACGCCCATCAAGACCATTTTTTCGCAAACGATTTTATTTTGCGGGGATATAAGTTCGCCGCCGACATGGCGGAACCCGACCTCAACATTTTCGGGAGCGAAGAGGTGTGCGAGATTTTTTGCGAAAGCACGCGGCGGGAACTCCGTCCCGAGATCGGGCAGCACATCCATCTCTATGTTCTCGGCGCGTTCGAGGAAGCGCGCTTCGGGGAGTGGCGGGTTTACCCGCTCAAAGCCAAACATTCGTCGCGCGAGCCGCTCCTGTTTTTGCTCGAAAAGGGCGGGAAACGCGTTCTGCACCTGCATGATACCGGGCTTCTCCCCGAGGAGGACTACGAGTATCTCGCAAAGGTCGGCGGCGCGCCCGTCGATCTCGTCACCCTCGACTGCACGTTTTTATTCGACCGTGTAGACGAAAACGCCCGCCATATGGGCATTTACGAGGATATGCAAGTCCTCAAACGGCTCGAAGAGATCGGGCTTGCGGACGGCCATACGAAACGAGTCATCTCCCATTTTTCGCACAACGCCTGTCCGACGGAGGAAAACCTGCGCCGCGCGGAGGAAGAATTCGGCGTGATCGCGGCCTACGACGGCATGACGCTGGAAATTTGATTTTTTCCGCGCAAGCGAAAAACCCCGTAAAGGGGTTTACTTTTTACTAAAAATCGTGTAAAATAAGGAAAAGGAGCGCAAAATGGGATTTTTTGCCCGCATTAAAAACTTATTTTCCCGTAAGAGGGTCGTGGGGCTTGCGCTCGGCAGCGGCGGCGCAAAGGGCATGGCCCATCTCGGCGCGCTCAAAGCGTTCGAAGAGGAGGGGATCCGCTTCCAAGTGGTTGCGGGTTCGTCCATCGGCTCCATTGTGGGCGCGCTTTATGCAAAGGGCTTCACTTCGGACGACATGATCCAGGTCATCGAGGGCCTCAACCGCAAGGAGTTCAGCAAAAACCTGCGGCCCTTTGCCGACCTCGGCTTTGCGGAGGAATTTTTGAGCCGCTACCTCGACGGAGATATTTCCGATCTGGGCCTGCCGTTTGCGGCGTGGGTGACGGACGGGGAGACGAACGAGGGCGAAATGCTTTCCGAGGGCAAGACGGCGCGGGTACTCACCGCTTCCTCTGCGATCCCGCCCTTTTTCCGCGGCGTAGACATCGGCGGCAAGCGGTATTACGACGGAGCGTTTTCCAACGCGGTCCCCGCCGAAGCGTGCCGCGCGCTCGGGGCGGACGTCGTCATCGGCATCGATCTGTCCGCCTATGTCAGGGCGGAAGAGGACAAGAGCCGCGTTTCGCGCATGTTCGGCGCGGCGATCGCAAAAATTTCCCCCGTCAAATACAACGCGGACTGCAAGAGCCGCGGCTATGAAAGCGCCGATCTTATGTTACAGCCCAATCTTTTGGACTACCGTGCGACGGACGTTTCCCGCGCGGGCATGGGCAGGATGTTCGACATCGGATACGAAACCGCCAAAGAACATATGGCGGAAATCAAGGAAGCGATCAAAAGATGTCCCAAAAAGAGGGGAAGAAGTTCCCGTACAAAAAGCTGATCGTCGCGGGCGTCGCGCTGTTTGCCGTTCTGCTCTCGGCGCTCCTTGCCTACTTCGTTCCCGTCTATCTGTTTCTGCCCGCATATGCGATCCCCGCGCGGGAGGAGGGGGAGTTCCGTCTCCATTTTCTCGACGTAGGGCAAGGGGACTGCACCGTTGCGGAGTTTCCCGACGGCGAGGTACTTGTCGTGGACGGCGGCGACGGCTCGTTCGGGGCGCGGAATAAAATTTTACGCTATCTCAAAGGACTTCGCCCGCGGGCGGTCTCGTTGCTTTTGACCCATGCGGACGCAGACCATTACGGCGGCCTTACCGCCTTGTGCAAAAATTTCGACATCGAACGGTGTTATCTGCCCGTTCTTTCCTCCGAGGCCGAAGATTACCTCGAATTTCTCGCGGCGGTGGAAAGGGAGGGGTGCGAAACGGATACGCTCACCCGCTACGGCAAGATCGTGAAAGAGGACGGCTATCTCGTCTGCCTTTCGCCCTATCTTGCGGGGGAAGAGGACGAAAACGACTCTTCCACCGTGCTTTATTTCGACTTCGGCGGCGTGACGGCGCTCCTGTGCGGCGACATTTCCGAAACGCGGGAAAAGCGGCTCGTGAGGGAATATACGGGGATCGAAGGCATTTTCGACAGCGGGGAATATACGGTGCAACTTGACGGGATCGACATTCTCAAAGCGCCGCACCACGCCTCGGCGTACTCCTCGTCGGAAGAATTTCTGGAACTTCTCCGCCCGCAGACTTACATCGTTTCCTGCGGGGCGGATAACGCATACAAACACCCGTCGGGGGAAGCGCTCGCCCGTTTCCGCGAGGTCTCTCCCGGGGGAGAAATTTATCGCACGGATGAACTCGGCGACGTGATCGTCTCCGTAAAACACGGAAGTTACACCGTATCAGCGAGGTGACAAATATGAAACTGACAACAGCGGGAGAATCGCACGGAAAGGGGCTTTTCGCCATTTTGGAGGGGATCCCCGCGGGGTTGAAGCTCGATCTTGGTAAGATCGACCGCGAACTTGCCCGCCGCCAGAGCGGATACGGCAGGGGCGGGCGGCAGAACATCGAGCAGGACCGCGTGGAAATTCTTTCGGGCGTGCGTAATCTCGTCACGCTCGGAAGTCCCATTACGCTTGCCGTATGGAACCGCGATTACGAAAACTGGAAAGGGTGCATGGCGCCCGAGGGATGCTCCGCGGAGGAGAAACGGGTCACGCGGGTGCGCCCGGGCCATGCGGACCTTCCTGGAATGTGCAAATTCGGAACGTCCGACGCGCGGAACGTTTTGGAGCGCGCTTCGGCGCGGGAAACGGCGGCGAGAGTTGCGGCGGGCGGCGTCTTCCGCGCGTTTTTGGAGGAGTTGCAGATCTCGGTGACGGGGTATGTCCGTTCTATCGGGCAGGTCTGCGACGGGGAGCAATATGCGTTCGGGCAGATCTTGCGCGGCCGCCGTCCTTTGCTCGGCATGATGAGCGAGGAAAAAGAGCGTGAGGCGGTCGCACTCATCGAGGAGACGAAAGCGGCGGGGGATACCCTCGGCGGCTTAATAGAACTTCGCGTAAAAGGATTGAAAAGCGGCTTCGGCAGCTGTATGATGTATGCGGAGAAGTTAGACGCCCGCATTGCCGCCGCGCTTATGGGCGTGCAGGCGGTCAAGGGCGTGGAGGTCGGGTGCGGCTTTTCCCTCGCCTCCGCAAAGGGAAGCGCCGCCCACGATGAAATTTTTGCGGAGGACGGGAAGTATATCCGCCGCACCAACCGTGCGGGCGGGATCGAGGGCGGCATGTCGAACGGGGAAGAACTCGTTCTGCGCGCCGCCATGAAACCCATTCCCACCCTCATGAAAGGACTTTCCACGGTGGACGTTTTAACGGGAAGCCCTGCCGTCGCCGCGCCCGAGCGGAGCGACGTCTGCGCGGTCACGGCATGCGAGGTTGTTGTGGAGAGCGCGCTCTGCGCCGTACTCTGCGAGGCAGTTTCGGAGCGGTTGGGCGGCGATACGATGGCGCAGGTCAAGGAGCGGTACGAAAGATTATGAGAACGGTCAGGATCAAGGAGCGGCAGGAGCGGGAGAGCGTGATCGTCTGCCGCAAAAACGCCTTTCATGCCGAGCTTGCGCCGCTGCGGGAACAGCTTCTCGGGGGCGGCGGGATCGTGTTTACCGACTCCAACGTATATGCGCTCTATCGGAAAGAACTCGAAAAATACCTCGGCGGCGTGCCGCTTTTCGTCATGCCCGCGGGGGAAGAACATAAAAACAGCGAAACGCTGTTTGCCTTGCTCGGAGCGATGCAGGAAGCGGGTTTGCGCCGCAATTCCATGCTCGTCGCGCTCGGCGGCGGCGTGGTGGGCGACGTCGGCGGGCTGGCGGCGGACCTCTATATGCGCGGGATCGCTTGCGTGCAGGTGCCTACGACCCTCCTTGCGCAGACGGACAGTTCGGTGGGCGGCAAGACCGCCGTCGATTTCGGCGGCGTAAAAAATCTCATCGGGGCGTTCCACCAGCCGTCGCGGGTGATCGTCGACCCCGTCTTTCTCAAAACCCTGCCCCGCCGCGAACTCCGTTGCGGGCTGGGCGAGATCGTAAAGCACGGCGCGCTCTGCACTCCCATCTTCGAAAAATTGCAGACAAACCGCGAAAACCTGTTTTCGCTATCCTTTCTTGCGGAGATCGTACCCGAGAACATCGCGTTTAAGGCCTCTGTTGTGCGGCAGGACCCGCGGGAGAAGGGACTCAGAAAATGTCTCAACCTCGGGCATACCACGGCGCACGCGCTCGAACTCGGGGGTACGGCGCTGTCCCACGGCGAATGCGTGCTGTGGGGCCTGCTCTTTGAGGGCAAGCTCGCCGAACGGCATTGCCATGCGGACGGGAAATTTTTGAGCAGTCTCTATGCGCTTTGCCGCGCCGCGCTCGAAAACGGCGAGCTCCCGTCCGTGGCGGGCGCGCGCCTTGCGCTTCATGACAAAAAGAACACGGCGGCGGGAAAGGTCGTGCTGACGGTCCCTGCCGCTCCCGAAAAATACGAACTCATGGAACTCTCCTCAGAGCAGTACGAAAGAGAACTCAAAGAGATCGCGGAGGAATTATGCTGAGGCTCGCAGTCGTCGGAAAGGACGTGTCCCGCTCGGACAGTCCCGCCATCCATGAATTTATCCTCCGCCGCCGTTTTCGCACGGCCTGTTCTTACGAGCGGGTGAGCATCCCGCCCGAGCATTTTGCAGAGCGTGCGGAGGAACTCTTTGCCCGCTACGACGGGTTCAACGTCACCATTCCGTTCAAGGGAGAGATCATTCCCTACCTGAAAGAACTCAGGGGCGACGCTTCCGTGTTCGGCGCGGTGAATACCGTCTTATCACAGCCCCGCCTCGGCTACAATACGGACGGTTACGGTTTTTTGCTCATGCTCGGAAATGCGGGCGTTGCGGTCCGAAAGAAGTCCGTTCTCGTCCTCGGAGCGGGGGGCGCGGGCAGGAGCTGTATCCGCACCCTTTCGGAGGCGGGCGCAGAGGTCTCCGTGTTCGAGCGGGACGGGGCGCGGCTTCAAGCGGCCCTACGGGAATTTGGGGGTTTTACCCCCCTCGAAAAGGTCCCCGAGCGCGCGTTCGACGTCGTAGTCAACTGCACGGGGGTCGGAATGCACGCCACGGAGGGCATGCTTCCCGCCCTTATCTATGAGAACGGGGAGACGGACACCGCCGAGCGGATCTTACAGAAGTGCGGGCGGGCGGTGGATCTCATCTATGTCCCCGCGCAGTCCGAATTTCTGCGCGTGGCGGCGCGGTACGGAAAACCCGTACTCAACGGCGCTTCCATGCTCTTTTATCAGGCATATATGGCAGATTGCATCTATCTTTCGGCAACGCCGGATGCGGCGGAAGCGGGCAGTCTGTGGAAAGAATATCAAGGAGAATGAGATGAAATTTTTGGTCATCAACGGCGTCAACCTTTCGAGGACGGGCGCGCGCGAAAAGGGCGTTTACGGCGAGGAGACTTTGGAGCAAATCAACGCGGAACTCGGCGCGTTTGCGCATGCGCACGGACATGAAGCGGAGTTCTTCCAATCGGACGTTGAGGGAGAGATCTGCGCGCGCCTCGGGCAGGCGGACGGCAATTACGACGGGATCGTTCTCAACGCGGGCGCGTATACCCACTATTCCTATGCGATCCGCGACGCCATTGCGGGCATCCGCGTTCCCGTTGTGGAGGTCCACATGAGCAACGTGCATGCGCGCGAGGAGTTCCGCAAAAAGTCCGTTCTCACCGAAGTCTGCAAGGGCGAAATTTTAGGCTTCGGAAAGAACAGCTATAAGCTGGCATTGGAGAGTTTTTGGTTATGAATATCATTCTTTGCGGCATGATGGGCGTGGGCAAGTCCACGATCGGGATCAAAATCGCAGAACTCACGGGGCGGCGCTGGGTGGATACGGACGGGATCATCACCGCCCGCTACGGCAGGATCTCGGACATCTTCGAATATTACGGGGAGGCGTACTTCCGCGGCCTCGAAACGGAGATCGTAAAGGAGATCGCCTCGCAGGACGGGTTGGTCGTTTCCACGGGCGGAGGTCTCGTCCTCAACCGTGAGAACAGCGATCTTCTGAAAAAGAACGGCAAGCTCTTCTTTTTGCGGGCCTCCCTCGATACCCTCCTCGGGCGGGTGCTTGCCGACGATACCCGTCCCTTGCTCCGCGGAGCGGACAACGCCGAGGGGCGCATGAAAGAGCTGCTTG
>CANRND010000027.1 GCA_947631905.1 uncultured Clostridia bacterium
AGCCCGTATTTTCGATATAACTGAACGTCAATTTCCGCCACCGATTGTGACCAATCAATGTCGGAACTTGACGTAAAGTCTTGAAGGGGAACGTACATCCATTTTTCCGCAGAGTTATGCTGCGTAATCTTCAAAACACCAAGCATGGCTCTTGCAAATTTAGACTTTACATATTTCAAGCAAGCGGCAGCTTCGTTTTCCGTATCAAAACACCCAATAGAGAGGAATGTTTCAGTATGCCCGATCACGGGCTGCCCGATCACGGGCTGCCCGATCACGGGCGTAGATAACACTTCTCCCAGCGCACCGGATCCATTTGCCGCAGGAACGAAAACTTTGAATTTATCCAAGTTATCAACAACTTTTACATACGCTTTATTAAACCAACGATAAACACGATTTCCGTGCAAAAGTCCGTATATTTGGATATATTTTTTCCCGTCGTTTGGCTTTTCCTCAAAGAATAAATCGGGCAGACGTTCAAAAGAGCTTGCCCCAATACGCGAATCGGTGAATTGTTTCATCTCTTCGGGGTATTCTTCATAAATTTTTTCGGAAAAACGGTACAACCCACGATTATAGATGATTTTGCTAAACGGCGCAAAGTTTTCGTCTTTTTTGACCTTGTGCATAATGCCGTTCAGTTCATCAAACGCGGTGTATATCTCAATCGCGCCAAAATCTCTTGTCGCGTCACGATATGTAACCGCAACACCGCCCTTTATGTCTGTGTTCGGAAAAACATTCGCGCTGTTCTGTTCATGCCAAACCACCTTAAAATGAGGGTCTGCCAGCATTTTTTCATTCCATACCTTCGGAGTGCCGCCTGCATTGAATAAAAACCTTGCGGGATGAATCAGTTCCACACGGTCGGCTAACTTATATGCTTCGTCCATAAACAAGTTGTAAACGGGCGGCGCAAAAGCCTTTTGCTCCCCAACTGTTTCATCTTGATAGGGCGGGTTGCCGATTATAAAATCGAATTTCATCTTATTTCCTCCGAGCAGATCATAAAACCTGTAATTTACTTTGGTTCGCCAATTTTTTACGACGGGATAGATCCCCGTGTGTTTTGAACAATCGCCGCTCTCACAGCCGGGGCAGGGAAATTCTTCCTCTATGTCGAACAGCGAGATTTGACCGTTTTTTGTCGGCTTGCAACTATACGGGATAACGTACTTCAATCCGTCCATCTGGAAGATATTCCAAGCGAGGATATTTGCAAGCGTTATCAAATATTCCTTCTTCGGGAAATTACCGAATTTGTCAATATAGTAGTCGATAAACGTAAACAGCAGATTTTCCCGCGCAATGAGGAGGCTGTCGCCCTGCCACTCGAAGCCGTAGGTCGATTGATAGGCTTCAAAAGCGTACTTTACCCAATCGTCCTCCGAATCGACGTTTTCATTGATGACGCGGAGCTTCCGGTCGAGCAGACCCACGCGCGAATTGACGTCGATCCATTCCCCCGTGACGGTATCGTACCTGCTTGCGAGGAAGGGAGCTTCCCCGCAGGTGATCTCCAAAATGCGAAGCCGTATATACTGTTGCCACGTTTTCCCTTCGGGGAAGGTGATCTTATCTTCCGTCTTATGCCATGTTACGCCGTCGGGGGTGTTGAACACGTTCTGCCGCCCGAACCACTCGTCGAAGCCGCTTGCCATTTCGTTGCAGATCCACGAGGGCGTGAACACTTCGCCTTTCTTCTTGATGCGCTCTTTTTGCTCTTTCTTCGACTTCGTGATCCTCGGCTTTATCACCGTTCCGCGCCTGCCCGTGATCGCCTGCACCGTGATTTCATCTTGCGGCGCAAACCCGAACCCGCGCGAAACATAGGTATCCGTCGCCCACAGAAGATTTTGCCCGGAGCTTTTATCTTTGAGGAGAACGCCCAAAAGAGCAGCATCCAGCTGCTTGATGTAATTCTCCTTAATATCAATGCTGTTTATCTCTGCTATCTCCATTTCCACTCCGATGTAACCGACCACTTATAATGCCTACTCCTTCATAAGGCAGGCGAGAAACTGTTGACAATCGCTTTTGGATAATTTCTTTTTGCAAGTATGAAACCTTGCATTTTGATATTGCAAGTAAATGTTTTTTGCGTGTTCCACCAACTCTATTTTGTCCGCCTCCAAATCAAGGCGACCGTTAATATAAACGCTGGTCTTTGGCATGATATTATTTATTCCGACATCCTCAATGCTATTGCCGTAAGGGGCAATTTTTAACGTGTTTAAGTCTTTAATTGAAACAGTAAGCAATGGATAACTCGGACAATCAAAAAGCAATTTGACATCACTCACGATTTTGTTCTTTCCTGCGGCATTAAAAAGCCTGATAACCAATGTGAGCATATAAATTGTTTTTCCCTTCTGTGTGTCATAATTGATTTCATCTTTTGTTTTGATATTTACATATAATTTGCCGCAAGTTATTTTACCCAATACAAACCCTAAAATAGTGCCTAAAAGTGTGCCGCCCACACCTATAATTGCCGCCCAATAAGCCTCGTTCATATTACGCCACCTCTAATCTATTTGCATCGTACCAATTTATACTTTAATCGTCCTCGTCGTCCATGTCCATGAGGATCATATCGTCGAGCTGTGCTTCCTCGTCGTCTGTATCACCGCAGAGCCAATCAAAAATACCCATAAAATCCTCCCGCTACACTCACATGATAACACATGAAATATGACAGCCATTGTCACGATTAAAAAATTTCCTGTAAAATTTTCCAAATACTATTTTAGCAGATTTTTAGCGAAAAAGCAAGGGTCTACTTGCCCTCTATCACATTCAGAATGATTTTCTTTTTCCTGCGGGCATATTCGCAAGCAGTCCACGCGCCGCCCCAATCATAGGCGACACCCGAAATGATATAATCCACCCGCTCCACAATCGCTTGATTTGTGTAGGATATAGCGTACTTCGGGGGGACGCTCTTTTCGAGCAAATAGATTGATTCGTCAAAATACTTCGGAAGCGCAAAGCCGTCGTGCGGATGATAGGACACGACCATGATGTTTTTTATATCGGGAAACTTCGCTTTCAAAGCAAAGACGATCTCCGCACATACGCCGTCAAAATTGCCGCGGCTGCCGTTGTAGAACTCGGTCACGCCATGATTTTCTATGAGGTCGCAAATAAGCGTTTCGATTTTCTCCCGATACGGAGCATAATTAAATTGCCGATGTCCGAAAAATGCGCACTTCGCCATAAAAATAGTCTATCATTGTTGCCTAAAAATGTCAAAAAGGAAACGGGCGTTTCCCACATTTTTCTTGTAACTATTTTATACTTGTAGGGAAAACTATCTTTGAAGAAGGGCGCAGATGAAACTGAACGAGGCAATCGGAAAGAGAATTGCCGATTTGATGAAAGAGCGCGGACTGACCGCCTACAAATTGAGCAGAATGGGCGGCGTGTCTAAACAGCTTGTGTATATCCTTGTCAAGGCGCAGCATAACAAGGTCGCCGTTGACTCGGTGTATCAAGTGGCGGCAACATTGGGAATAAGCCTAAAAGAATTTTTTGACGATCCTATATTCGACGATATTTCAGACTAACGACGGCTTTCCTTGCGGAGAGCCGTTTTTAATTAAAAGATAAACTTTACTTGATTTTATTTGCCGGTGAAAGCCGGCTTTTTCTTTTATAACCAAAAGTTTTTGTGGGAATCTAAAACTTTTTTCCAAAAACCTCTTAACGATAATACCCCGCTCACCGCTTATAAGTGAGAGGTGTTTTTTATGGACGAGGAATTTGAGGTCAATGTTGTCGAAAAACCGACGCTTGAAAGTTTGTCCGATGGAGAAAGATCGGCATTGTGCGCTGCACTTTTTTTGACGATACAAGATCTCATAAAAGAAGAAAACTGAAATTTTTACTTTCGTTGCGCGGAGCTTAAACGAAATCGCACTTCCCTTCAAAGTGTAAAATGCACGGTTCAGCTCTAAATGATAGAAAAGAAAATGAGATTGACGGCTTCACCGCACTTTTCGGGAAGTAGGCAAGAAAACATGAAAAGAAATGCCTATGCGTTTTCGTTTAGGGTCGCTCGCGCCGAAAGGTAAAAAAAATAAAAGGAGTAATGAGTAGTGAAAACAGCAGTTATCTATGCAAGGTATAGTTGCGACAAACAGACGGAGCAGTCCATAGAGGGGCAGCTCCGTATTTGCAATGACTACGCGGCGCGAAACAATATCGTGATCGTCGATACCTACATCGACAGGGCGACGACGGGAACGAACGACAACAGAGCGGCGTTCCAAAAGATGATGAAGGACAGTGCAAAGCGGGCATGGGACTATGTGATCGTTTACAAGCTCGACCGATTTTCCCGTGACAAGTACGAATCCGCCATGCACCGTCACACTTTGAAGATGAACGGTGTCAAGCTCGTGTCGGCTATGGAGAACATACCAGACACGCCCGAAGGCATCATCCTTGAAAGTCTGCTCGAAGGCATGAACCAATATTACAGCGCAGAGCTGTCACAGAAGGTAACGCGAGGTATGAGAGAAACGAGAAGCAAAGGGAATTTCCCCGGCGGCACGGTCATGTACGGCTATCGTGTCGTTGACAAGAAGGTAGTTATCCACGAGGACGAAGCAAAAATCGTTCTCCGCATTTTCACCGACTATGCAAACGGCAAGCCCGGAAATGTTATCATGGACGAGCTGAACGCGGAAGGCATCTTATATCACGGCAGACCGTTTGCGACATCTACATTTTATCGTATGATTGTAAGCGAGAAATACGCGGGGATCTTCCGTCATGGGGATGAAGTCTACACAAACATCTATCCACAAATTGTGCCGACCGAGATTTTTGAGATCGTTCGGCAGAAAGCCGAGAAAAATCATTACGGAAAGCATCACGGCGACATTTGCTATATGCTCAAAAACAAGCTCTACTGCGGCTACTGCGGCAAACACGTTGGATCGGGGTCTGGTACTTCCAAGAGCG
This sequence comes from uncultured Clostridia bacterium, assembly GCA_947631905.1. Classification (GTDB taxonomy): domain Bacteria; phylum Bacillota; class Clostridia; order Christensenellales; family Borkfalkiaceae; genus Gallimonas. The sequence goes on from CANRND010000027.1 coordinate 4,975, forward strand.
GCAAGGTCATGAGATATTACCGATGCAACGGAAGAAGCACGAAAGCGGGGTGCGAATCGCTACCCGTTCGTAAGGAACTTTTGGAGGAACTCGTCGTCAATGCCGTGCAGGAAGCACTTCAAAAGACCGATTTGGAAGCACTCGCGGACGGGATTTTGGAACAAGGAAAGAAGATTGCCGAGGACTCGTCTGTTCTGAACTTGCTTACGATGGAATATGAAGAAACGACGCGGGCAATCGACAATCTTCTGCGAGCGGTAGAGCAAGGCATCTTCACTCAATCGACCAAAGATAGGTTGGAACAGTTAGAAGCACGAAAGACCGAACTTGAAACCAAAATAGCTTGCGAGAAGGCGCGGGCGTTGCAAATGATAACCAAAGAGCAAATATTGGAACACCTGCACGCAGCACTCAAACGAAGCCCGAAACAGTTGATATCCTATTTTGTCCGAAAAGTAGTCCTGTTCAACGACCACATAGATGTCTACTGTAAATCCATAGAAAATCATGATCCCGATGGCAATGACAGCCATCGGGAGTTTTCTTTTTATGAGGTAAAAATGACGGTGGAGGTAGACCGCCATACTTTCGGCGGCGAAGCGGAGAAACAGACTTATGCAATCGTCCTTTGGATATAAAAACGCCAAAAAAGCGCAAAAAAGAGGTCTGATAGAGCCTTTTTACGGGTTCTATCAGACCGCGATTGGTGACCCCAACGGGATTCGAACCCATGATACCACCGTGAAAGGGTGGTGTCTTAACCGCTTGACCATGGGGCCACAAAATATAAAAAAGACGCGCGTCTTATTTTTTCTGGTAGCGATGAGTGGAGTCGAACCGCTGACCTATCGGGTATGAACCGATCGCTCTAACCAACTAAGCTACATCGCCATGTATGGTTGCGGGGGTAGGATTCGAACCTACGACCTCCGGGTTATGAGCCCGACGAGCTACCTGGCTGCTCTACCCCGCGATATAACTATGCGGCGCACCGTATAGCTTATTTATTGTAACGGAAGAATGCGCGTTTGTCAATCGTTTTTGGAGGAATTTCAAAAATTATTTTTCTTTTGAAAGACCTGCGCACATTCATCCTTGCCACCGCGCGTTGCGCGATTTTGGAAGACCGCCGTAAAAGGCCTGCCGCGCCGCCCGTTTACCGAAACGGGCGGCGCAGCGCAATAAAAATCGGTTTCTTCGTCTTGCCTATTTTTGCGCGATGTGCTATAATAGGGCAAAGTAACGGTGAAAGCCCGAAAGACATGCGAAAAAAGCAATAAGAGATGGGGAAAGAGAATATGAATTATTTCTTTGACGGATTGTTGTATCTTACTTTCTTCGTCGCTATGCCGCTCTTTATCATAGAATTGATCCGTTTTCCCGCGTGGGTCAAAAAGATCGACATCACAAAGAACAAGAAAAACAAACCGCTCGATCGGTATCTCGAAAACAGATTCTTGCTGCTCGAGGGAAAGATCGCTTTAACGGTCGTACTCTGCGCGGCGGTGAGTATCCTCTCCTTACTTCTCGGCTCCTTTCCGAAAGAGATCGAAGAACCGGGATTTCTTTTATTTCTTCCCATAATGCTCATGTGTGTCATAACGGGACTCGCAGGAGTTTTCTTGGGGCAATACTTTTTGAACACTGCAAGGAAAAATGATATTTTCAAAAAGACGGACCGCTATCGCACAATTTTTGTTCGGACCCGTTCGCAATACGGCATGGGAGTGCTGATCGGCTTTTATCTCGGCCTGATCGTGGCGTTTCCTCTGATGCACCTGCTGTTTATGTTGAATTTGATTTGACCGTATAAAATTCTATCCGCCAGAGCAGTTGAAAAATAAGATACCTTTCTTTAAAAATAACGAGGGGAACATTGCAATGAAATTTTATTCCGACGGACGACCGATCGCGTATAACCTTCGTTTTACGGAACTCGATCGGGAACTGTGCGAAAAGTATCGGGCAAAAAAAGTTCCTTTTAAGGCACTGTGGGACTTTCGACCCGTTTGCGGCGTGGACGATGCGGGAAATCAAATTGAATTGTCGGACGAAGAAAAAACGGTCGAACTGTTTACGGAAGGAGAAATTTCCTCGGGAAATATCGCTTGCTATGTAATAGAAGATCGAGCCGTTCTACAAGAGTATTTTAGAAGCCCGTTATCGTCTCCTCCGAAAAATATCGTGTTGGTCATTGAATTTGATGAAGAGATGAATGTCATGGTAGATTACTTCTGTCATACGTCCTACTTCGGCGGGATCTTCGAGTACATTTCGGATAGGCGTAAAAAGGACGAAATCGAATGACCGTTTGTGAGTAAGCACGTAAAAAGCGTATCATGAAAAAGGGTGTGCGCCGTGCCACGTGTTGCGCGATTTTGGAAGACTGCCTTAAAAGACTGCCGCGCCGCCCGTTTTTCTAAACGGGCGGCGCGGCGCGATAAAAAACGGTTTCTTCGTCTTGCCTATTTTTGCGCGATGTGTTATAATGGTTTAAACAGCTTGCAGGGAGGGAGTACGCAATGAAGCATGCTTTTCGATCGATTCTTTTGATCTTCCTTTTTTGTGTGTTGTCCCTTGTATGCGCGGCGTGCGCAACGGGGCAGGCAGAGGAGCCGCAAACTTTTACCGTCCACTATCTTGCGGAAGAGGGGGGCAAGATCAAGGGCATAGCCGATCAAATTCTCAAAGCGGGCGCGGATGCGGCTCCCGTCACGGCGCAAGCGGACGAGGGCTATACGTTTGTGAAGTGGTCGGACGGAATTGAAACGCCCACCCGCACGGACAAGAATCTTTCGCAAGATCTCACCGTTACGGCAGAGTTCGAGAAAAAGACGTATTATACCGTGCGCTACGAAACGGACGGGAACGGAACGGTCGAAGGGAAAGCCGAGCAAAGCGTGGAACACGGAAAGAACGCCTCGTCCGTGACGGCAATTCCCAACGAGGGCTATGAGTTCGTGAAGTGGTCGGACGGAACCGAAACACCCACCCGCACGGATAAGAATGTGACAGAAGATCTCACCGTCAAGGCGGAGTTCGAGAAAATCACCTGCACATTGCGCTATCTTGCGGGCGAGAACGGGACGGTCGAGGGCGAAACGGAGCAGACCCTTCTTTACGGCGAAAACGCCTCGTCCGTGACGGCAATTCCCAACGAAGGCTACAAGTTTGCAGGGTGGTCTGACGGGGAAAAGAACGCGACCCGCAGGGACATTAATGTTACGCGCAGCCTCACCGTCACGGCGGAATTTACAAAAATACAATACAGAGAGGTAACTTATCGCCGTAACGGAGGGGGTACGATCGTCGATCTGAACACGGGAGAAGAAGTATTTCGGTATTCCGTTCTCTACGAAGGTGACGCGCCGCCCGTCAAGGCAGTGCCTTATGAAAACCGCACGTTTCTCTATTGGTCGGACGGTTCCACGGATCCCGTGCGCCAAGATACGAATATCCGCTTTCCGATCACCGTGACCGCATATTTCGGAGATTATATTGATTATAAGGTGTATGGCGGCGTGGGCGGAACGATTGCGGGAAAGGCGCACCAAGAGGCGTTGACATACGAGGAGTTTGAAAGCGTGACCGCCGTTCCCGACGCAGGTTATCTCTTTATGGGTTGGTCGGACGGAGTGATGAGCGCGGAACGAAGGGACAATTCCAAGCGGGCGCGCGAGGCATACTACGCCTATTTCGAGCCGATAGAAAAGACTTTCCGTTACGATTACGGCATTGCAAGCGGCACGCCGACTGCGACGGAGATAACGATCAACCGTTATCAAATACAAAATACGAAGTTTGTCATTCCGCAGGTTGCGGGATATACTTTCTGCGGTTGGTATGCGGATAGTGACTTCCGAATGAAGGTTTCGGACGCAGGCGGCAAGTTGTTCACGGGTTATTATACTTTCCTTTTGGAAACCGATACCCTCTATGCGAAATGGCAAAAGCAGGGCGAGGAAATTACAACTTTCAAAATTCTGATGCCTGTCGTGGACGAGGTGCATGCCCTGCTATATTCCTACACAGAGCAGAAGGACTACGTTGTCGATTATAAAATGTCCTATATGGAAAAGAAAATCTATGCTTTTATTCCCGCAAAATTCGGCGAGTATTTGAACGAGTGGTTTGCGGGGAAGGTAATCTTTGAAGTGGACGCTTATTATACGATACAGGCTTTCGGTAGTACAGAAAATCGAGTGGGAAGGGGCGATGCCGTGTCAAATAGACTGTCGTGGCCGCAACGCATTCCCGAAATACATGACATGTTGGACGATTATCACGGAGCAATCGGTTCAGACAGCATGAACGACCCACTGGGCGCATTGCGCGAGAACGAGGGGGAGGCATCAGCAAAATATGGAGCGGTCAGTTTCGACAGTATATTGCTCTCATATAACATATCTGCAAAGACAAAGCAAGAAACTTATGAACGACTTCTTTCGGGATTGTATTGGGACGAACTTTTGGAAGTGTATCTTCATGAGTTTACGCACACCATTGAAATGCGAGTCCCTTGGGAAAGCGTCGGCTCATATGGATATCACAGTTCCGCGGAGGATTATAAGAAGATATATGGGGTTAGTGTGAATGGAGTGAATTGCGAAGTATTAGCGGCAAAGTTATATCTTTTGCACGAAGCTGTCACGCCCGACGGACGCATCGTAGGTATTCCGCCCGCATTTTGGGAGAATCCCGCCCTGTGGAATGAATATCATATACAAAATTTATAAAAAATAACATGAGCCTTTTCGACTTGGAACAATACAGGGAAAACGGGTGTGTGGGGGAATGATGAAACCGAAATCAAGGTTATTGTCCTGTTTATCGTCCTGTGTGACATTTGTCGGAGCGTTTTGCGCCGGACTCGCGCTTGCGCTTTCGGAACGTTACCCCGCGGCGGAAGAATTTTACGAGTTGCCTCAGTGGCTTAAAATCATGCTGATCGGCGGCATTTGCCTTGCCCTTTTGGGGCTCGTATTGAGTTTTGTGTTCAAAAACAGAACGAATACGTTCAAATTTGCGCTGTTTATCGAGGGGGGCTTGTTTTTGCTCGGCATTGCATGCGCCGTTTTTGCCCTGTTGCGGGAAGAGACCGCTTTCAAAGCGGCGGTCGTTTCGGCCTCACCCGTCCTGCTTGCCGTGGGCGCGCTGTGCTTTTGTTCCACGCTCATCGGAATTTGCAAAAAGGGAAAGTAATTGTGATGAGGAAATGTTTTCTTGCAATTTGGGCCGCGCTCATCTTGCTGTTCTCCTCTGTCGGGATGGCGGCATGTATTCCGATGGGATTTTTTATCGACTCGGACGAGGACGACGCTCTTTATAAACTCGAAACCTTTCTTGACCGCCTGCAAGACGAGGACAAAGATGGTATCAAAGAGCTATTCGCGCCCAACGCCATTGCGGGGCTTTCGGACTTCGACGAAAGCCTCGACGCGCTGTTTGAATATTATGACGGGGAGATCGAGTCTTACACAAAAAACGGTTTGATTACGGATAGAGACAAGGACAGCGGCATTGAGCGGAAATGGTATGTCAAGTCGAGCGATGTAACAACATCAACCGACGTATTCCGCATGGCGTTTTACTGGTGCGCCAAAGACACGGGAGATAAAGGGAATGTCGGGATCACAAGTTTTTATATCCTCAAATTCGATGACGATCCCCATCCGACATACTCCTATGGGGGCGACGGACTAAGAACCCCGGGGATCAATATCGGAAAAGTATACCTCTTTGAATTGCCCGACGAATAAAAGCAGAATTTCAAAAAGGCCGCCGACGTGGCGTTGCGCCCCGTCGGCGGCCCATTATCATGAAATCTTTTGCAAGATACCTGCCCCGCTTGATTTTCGTGGCGGTTTATGGTATAATGGAAACGGAAAACATTGTGTGCCGTTTACTTCCTGTGCCGTGTGGAAGAACAAGATGATAAAAATACGAACGAAATCGCATTTGCAAGAGGGGAAGATGACTCTATTCAATCTGGAACAGTACAGGGGAAAGCGGGTGTGCGTCGCGCTGTCGGGCGGCGCCGATTCGGTGTGCCTTTTGCACTGTTTTTACACCCGTATGCAGGAATACGGCGTCATTCTCTCTGCGATCCACGTCGAACACGGTATCCGCGGGGAGGAGTCGCTCCGCGACATGGCGTTCTGCGAAGTCCTCTGCAAAGAGTGGGGGGTGCCGATCAAGACCGTGCGCGCGGACGTACCCGCCCTTATCGAAGAGAACGGAGGAGGCAACGTCGAGAGCGCGGCGCGGCTCGTGCGGCTCAACGCTTTCCGAGAACTCATCGATCACGACGAGGCCGACCTCGTCGCCACGGCGCATCATCAAAATGACGTCGCGGAAACGGTTCTCTTCCGTCTTGCGCGGGGGACTTCTCCCGCGGGCATGAAGACGATCCAAAACTTTCCTTTCCTCGTCCGCCCGCTCCTCGGCGTTTCGCGCGGCGCTATTTTGCAATACGTCCGCGAAAATGGGCTTCCATATGTCGAAGATTCGACCAATTCGGACGAAAGCTACACCCGCAATTATATCCGCCACACTGTGCTGCCCGCCTTTGAAAAGATCCACGGGAACGCGGTGGAACACCTCGCGCGGTTTGCGGAACAGTGCGCGCGGGACGACGAGTACCTCACCGACCTTGCGAAAAAAGAGATCAAATACATCGGGGCGCACGGGGATATGCTCGTTCCCGTAAATCTCCCCGAGCCGCTCTTTTCGCGGGCGTGTCTAATTTGCATGGGGACAAAAACAGACTATACGTCCGCAAACTTAGAGGAGATTTCCAAACTGAAAACTTTGCAGACGGGCAAAAAAGTATGCCTGCCGTGCGGGAAGACCGCCGCGCGGGAGTATGGGAACGTCGTCTTTTATTACGAGGACGCAAAGCCCATAGAGGAGCGCCCGTTTGAAGAGGACTTTTTCGTTCTTGCTCCCCGCCCCGGGCTGCGCGCCGATCTCGACGCTTTCCCCGCGGGCTGCGTGGTGCGTGCGCGGCGGGAGAGGGACTTCATCACCCCCTACGGCGGGCAGAAAAAGACCCTCAAAAAGTTTTTGACGGATCGGAAAATTTCGGCGCGGTTGGGGCGGAGATTGTCGCTTGTGGCGTGCGGGTCGGAAATTCTCGTCGTCGTCGGCGTGGAAATTTCGGACAAGGTAAAAGTGACCGAAAACACCAAACGGGTCGGGTACTTTTGAGATATAGGTCGGAACGTGCGGGCGGGGCGAAATGACATATTAAAAACTGTCATGTCGAGCCGCCGAGCAAAGTGAGGCGTGTCGAGACATCTCTACCTTATAAAAAACCCACAAAGGAGAACATACAAACATGCAAACACACACAATGCACCAGGATTGCGAACGGATTTTGTTGACGGAGGAGCAGATCAATTCCCGCGTGCGGGAGATTGCCGAAGCGGTGGACCGGGACTATCAGGGGAAAAACCCGCTGGTCGTGGGCATTCTGAAAGGGAGCATCATCTTTTATGCCGATTTCGTGCGGCGGCTCACCATGCCCGTGGAGCTGGATTTCATGGCGGTCTCGTCCTACGGGAGCGGCACAGTGTCCTCGGGTAAGCTCAAAATCAGAAAGGATTTGGACCGCGACGTTAAGGGCAGGGACGTCATCATCGTGGAGGACATTATCGACAGCGGCTTTACGCTCGCTAATCTCAAAGCGTTGCTCATGGAGCGGGGCGCCTCTTCGGTGCGCATCGCCACCCTCCTCAATAAGGCCGCGCGGCGGGAATACGACATCGCGCCCGATTATAACTGCTTCTATATCGAGAATGAGTTTGTCATCGGCTACGGTCTCGACTACAACGAACAATACCGCCATCTGCCCTACATCGGGGTGCTGAAACGGGAAGTTTACGAGAAATAAAATTGTTTTGCAACAAAAAGGCAGCCCGCCGCATTTTGCGGCGGGCTGCCTTGCGATCGTTTTATTTGTTGGCAAACGTTGCTTTTACGAGGGTATAGCGGAGGGTCCCGAGCGAACGGATGAGCGGATACTCCATGCGGAGCGGTACGTTGCGGTATTCGTTGTCGGTATTGCTCGTCTTTTTGGCCATGATGATTTTGCACCCTTGCCCGATATTGTTCCCGTATCCCACGCGGAATTCGGTGGCGTCGATCGCGTCGGAAGAAAACGGCTCCCCGTTCCGTTCAAACGAGACGGCCTCCGTTACGTCCTTGCCCGCCTGCCGCAAGCCGACGTTTTGCACCGTCCCCATTGTGGGGTTAATGCTTCGGAAAGTGAGCGCGGAGGAAACGTTCATGCCGCGCAGGGCGAAGAGGATCTGCTCGTTGTCGAGATAGGTCGTCTTGCCGCCGATTTCGATCTCGCTCTTTACGGGCTGGGGGATCTTTCCCTCCCTGTCGGGGAGATAGTCGGTATAGGTGACGGAAGCGGTCGTCAGCGCGTCGTCGTATTCCACGGCGTAGGTGTAGTGATATTCTGTATAGGCCGTTTCAACGGACTGCGGCGCGTCGTTGGGAACATGGGTATGCGCCGTTTTGGTACTCGAAACGGGTTTGAGGTTGTCCCCCACGGGCAAGAACTCCACGCGGGAAGTAACGGTATCGTTCAACGCCGCCGTGGACTTTCCCTCATAGGTGAACGTGACGCTTACGGAAAGGGAAGTCTCCAACACGTAGCCCTCTTTTGTGCTGTTGTCGAGCGTGACGGACGCGTTGACGAGCGTCATGGTATAAACGCCCGAGTAGTCGGCGGAAAGGCCGTTGTGGGGCGTGGGATCGGTTACGCTCACGGCGTATTCGAGCGTCTCGTTCGTCCCCGCGATGTCGTTGCCGAGGGCGGTATTGCGGTACCAGTTCGTGCTGATCTCCGTGCGTTGCACTCCTCCGCCGCACGCGGCGCACAGCGCGAGCGGGAGCAACAGGAACAGGCTTGCGAAAATTCTTTTTTTCATGAATGTCTCCGTAAAAATCGCGGCTTCGTTGATCGGCGCTTAGCTTGCCCAAAGCGCTTTTGCGTAGGCGCCGCTTGCTTGCCGCAGGATACGGGAACAATTATAGCATAATTTTTTCGTTTTGTAAAAACAAATCGGTGAAAATACGAGAAATTTTTCTCCGCTCTGTGATATAATGGAGAAAACGCGGAGGAGATCATGGCGAAAATCATCAAAGCGGCCACATTGGACGACGCCTTACGCCGTTTGGGCGGGCTTGTCCGCGAGGCGGAGGCGCGCGGGGAACGCACGCTCGTCTTCTGCGAGGACCGTTTTACACTGCTCGCGGAGCGGGCGGTGCTTTCGGCATGCGGCGGAACGTTCCTCACCGAGGTCACCACGTTCGCCCGCTTTTTATCAGGCCCCGGCGTACTCTCCAAAGAGGGTTCGGTTTTGGAGATCTCTTCCCTGCTCTCCGAATACGAGGACGAGTTGAAGTGTTTCCGCCCGCGCGCGGCGCAGGCGGTGTACGAGACGATCGCCCAGCTCTCCGCCTCCCGCGTCGACGCGGACATGCTCAGAAGCAGCGCGGAGCTTTCGGACGGCGCGCTCAAAGGCAAACTTTCGGACCTTGCGTTCCTGCTTGAAAAATACGGCGCGCGGCTACAAGAGAAAGGCTTGCTCGACGAGAACGGCTATCTCGCGCTGTTGCCCGAAAAGCTCGCCCGCGAAGAGCGGCGGGAAAATCTCGTGTTCTTCGGGTTCCGTTCTTTCACCAAACAGGCGCTGGAAGGGGTGCGCGCGGCGCTGACGGCGTTCCGCAACGTCACGGGGGTGTTCCTCGCGGGCGGCGCGGAGCTGTATACGAACGAGGCGGCGCGGCTCTTTGGCAACGTCTGCGGGGAGTTCGGCGGGGCGGAGACCGAAACGGTGCAGGATTCCCTCGACGGAGAAGCCGGGATCTTGCGCGACGGTCTGTTCTCTCCCGAAAAGCTCTCCCATCCCAAATACCGCACGGAAAAGATCCGCCGTTTTACGGCGGCGGACGAGGCGGCGGAGTTTTCCGCGATCGCCGCGCTCATCAAAAAGCACGTCTTCGCGGGCGCGCGCTACCGCGACATCGTCGTTCTCGTCTCCACCGAGAGTTTTCTCTCCGTGGAAAAGGCATTCAACGCCTACCGTATCCCGTTTTTCGCGGATAAAAAACGGGCGTTTTCGGAGCATCCGTTCTGCGCGCTCGTTTTAGACTTGCTCCAAGCCGTTTCAAACGGCGTTCTGCCCGACGACGCGGACGCGGTCGCTTCCAATTACTATTTCGGGAACGGGGACAATTACCGCAACTATCTGCTCCGTTACGGCAGCTACCGCGGCGGGGCGAAGCGGGAAATCCGCGAGGAAGCGGAGGGCTTTGACCGCGCCGAGCTTGTTGCCTGCCGCGAAAAAATGCTCTCCTTTTTGGGGCTTTTCCCCCGCAAGGGAAAGGGGAAAGATTATGTGGGGGCGATCCGCGCCCTGCGCAAAGCGGCGGCCGCGGACAACCTTACCGAACGGCTCCAAAACGCGTTCACGGGGGAAGAACGGCAGTTTCTCTCCCTCGACCCGCTCGAAAAAATTCTCACCGAGATCGAGAGCGTGGCATCAGGTCGCCCGTTTACGGCAAAGGAGTTCGGCGACGGCCTCAAAGGCGCGCTCTCCGCACTCGAAATCTCCATGATCCCGCAGTATCTCGACGCGGTGTACGTGGGGGAGATTACCGAGAGCAAATTCAGCCGCGCGCCCATTGTGTTTGCGAGCGGGCTGACGGACGCCGTTCCCCGCGTATCGCAGGATACGGCCGTCATCACGGACGGCGAAATGGCGTCCCTTGCCGAGATCAAGGTGGAGATCGACCCCGCGATCGCGCAGGTCAACGCGCGCGCACGGGAGAGCCTCGGACTCAATCTGTGCGCTTTTTCGGAGGCCCTCTATCTCTCGCGCCCTCTGCGGCGGGGAAGAGAGGAGACCGAGCCGAGCGAAATTTTATCCTACATAGAATCTCTCTTCGAAATGCCGCCCATGCCCGATCTCTTTCCGTTCGACTGTTCGGAGCGGCAACCCGCGGCGCTCAGACTTCTCTCGCTGAAAAACGACTTCGAAGCGGGGCGGGAAGAGGACAGTAAGAAATTTTCCTCGCTGTACGCCCTCCTCGGGGAGCCGAGGGAGCTGTTCGGCGGGGAAAAGAAAGCGGTCCCCGAGGCGGGGCAACTCATCTTTTCCTCTTCCGTGTCGCCCTCTCTGCTCGAACGCTATTTCGAATGCCCCTACGGCGGGTTTGCGCGCAGTCTGCGTCTTGAAGAGCGCGCCGACCGTCCCGTTCTCGACACCGATACGGGCAACTTCGTCCATGCCGTCCTCGAACTGTCCGCTCCGAAGTTCAACGATTTCGGTTCGGAGGAGGAGTGCGCGGCGTTCGCGCGAGAGACGGCGCATTCTCTCCTTGCGGCCCGCTTTTCCGCGCTTGCGGATACGGGCGCGGGCAGGTATGCGTGCGACCGTCTCGCGGAGGAGGCGGCCACCGTCACCGCGGCGGCCTACCGCCAGCTCGCGCGTTCGAAGTTCCGCGTGTCCCGCACCGAAGAGCGGATCGCGCTCGGGGAGCTTTCTCTCTCGGGAAAGGCGGACCGTATCGACGAATCGGATGAATTTGTCCGCGTCATCGACTATAAGACGGGCAAGATCGAGGACAGCGCGGGCGCCTATTATACGGGCAGAAAGCTCCAACTCGAACTCTATCTCCGCGCGGCGGCGCGCGGCAAACGGGCGGCGGGGGCGTTCTATTTTCCCGCGGCGGACGGCTTTACCCAGGAGGGAGAAGCCAAGTTCCGCATGACGGGCTTTTATTGCGGAGACGAGGAAGTCGTCTCCCGCATGGACGCTTCGCTCAAAGAGGGCAAGAGCGAGCTGTTCAAGGGCGGCTACGACGGAAGCGGCTTGCCGCGGGCGGATTTCGAGGCGTTCCTCGACTATTCCCTGCTCGTCTCCCAAAAGGCGGAGAATGAGATGCGGGCGGGAAACATCGCCCCCTCGCCGTTCGGCGATTGTTGCAGATGGTGCAAGATGAAGTCTCTCTGCGGGTTTGTGGGTGAACCGAGAAAGGAAAGATCCGTCAAGTGCGCGGAGATCGTCTCCGTCGTCCGCCGCGAAAGGGGGGAAGAATGAGCGTAAAACTTACCGAAGAACAGGCGCGCGCGATCGCGGCACGCGGCAGGGTCATCGTCTCCGCCTCGGCGGGGAGCGGCAAAACGTTCGTCATGATCGAGCGTCTCGTCTCCCTCATCACGGAGGGGGCGGACGTCACGCGCACGCTCGCCGTCACGTTCACCAAAAAGGCGGCTTCCCAGATGCGCGAACGGTTGCGGTCCGCGCTCATCAAAAAACTCTCCGAAAGTTCGGAAAAAGAGCGGGCGCGGCTCAAAGCCCAGCTCTCCGCGCTTCCGCTTGCCGATATTTCCACCATCCACGCCTTTTGTGCGCGTTTGGTGCGCACCCATTTCTATCTCGTGGGCGTAGACCCCGCGTTCCGTGTGATCGACGCGGAGGACCACGAGGGGGCGCTCATCCTCGCCCGCGCGCTCGACGAAGTGTTCGAGTGGGGCTACGAAACGGACGACCCCGGCTTTAAGCGGCTGTTGTCCGTCTATTTCCGCAACAAAAAGGACGCGAAACTCAGAGAGATCCTGCTCTCCCTTTATGCAAAACTTCGGGAACGGGCGGACTATACCGAGCTGCTCGAAACGATGGGGGAAGCGGATGAATTTGCGGACGTATGCGAGTTTCTCGCTTCCGACGTGCGCGACCGCGCGCGGTTTATCGCAAGAGAGGCGAGGGAGCAGGCGGCGTATTTCGCGGGTGAAAACCCCAAAGCCGCCGCGGTCATGGGACAGGTGCTTTCGGCGGCGGAGGCGCTCTTATCGGGCGATCTGTTTGCGCTCGCCGCGCGGGAAATGCCCGCGATCAACAATATGCCGCCCTCCACGCGGGCGGCGGGGGAAACGCTATACCGCCTCAAATACGGGGGCAAGCTCTCCGCCGCGGTCAAGGAACTCTACCAACGGCTTGCGAAGTTCTCTTCCCGCGAGGAAGAGTATGCGCGCTATCTCGACGGGCGGGAAACGTCGCGCGCGCTCGGCCGCTTCTTGCTCCGCTTCGACGAGGCATATTCGCGGTACAAAAACGAGGCGGGCGTTCTCGACTATAACGATTTGGAGCATTGCGCGATCAAAGTTCTCGAAAACGGGGAAGCCCGCGCCGCGGTGCGGGAAAAATACCGCTACGTGTTCGTCGATGAATATCAGGACGTCAACCCCGCGCAGGAGCGGATCCTCTCCCTCATCTGCGGGGACGAGGTCTTTTTGGTGGGGGACGCGAAGCAATCCATCTACGCGTTCCGCGGCAGCCGTTCGGACTATTTCGTGAATAAGTGCAGGGAATACGATTCTTTGCTCCTCACCGAAAATTTCAGAAGCGCGCCCGCGATCCTCGAATGCGTGAACCGCGTGTTTTCCCGCTCCATGACGGAAAAGAGCGCGGGCATCGCCTACCGGGAAGCGCCCATGCGGGGCGGGAAGCGGTACGGCGGCCACAGCGGCGGCGTCTTTTTCCATAACGTTCCCGCGGTCAAAGAGGAGAAGCGGGAGCGCGGCGTATATTCCGTTCTCGCCGCCGAAGAAACGCGCGCGGACCCGCAGGCGGAACTGGTGTGCCGCCTCATCGAAGAGGAGGTCGGATCGGAGTGGTTCGACGCCGACGCGGGCGTAGTGCGACCTCTCGGCTTCGGGGACATCGCAATTCTGGTGCGGGCGGGCGACAGCGGAACGGAGAACATTATTGCCGCGCTGAGCGCGCGCGACGTCCCCGTCTCCACGGCCGCGAGCGTAAACGTCTGCGACTTCTGGGAAGCCCGTCTTCTCATCGACTGGCTCTCTTTCCTCGATAACGGCGAACAGGATATTCCGTTTGCTGGCGCGCTCCTCTCCCGCATAGGGGGCTTTACCGACGGCGAGCTTGCCCGTATCCGCCTGCAAGTGCCGCACGGCGCTTTCCGCGAAGCCTGCCGCGAGTATGCCGAGAGGCGGAAGCGGGAGAAAAATGAGGACGGGATAACGGAAAAACTCAATACGTTTGCACAAAAAGTTGCACGGTACCGCGATCTGATGCGGGTAAAGACGGCGGCGGAGATGATCGCGCTCTTGCTTGCCGACGGTCTCGAAGCCGAGATCGCCGCCAAAAAGGACGGCGACGCGCGGCTCCGCAGGGTGCTGCGCCTTGCCGAGGAAGCGGACGGGAGCGTGAACGCCTTTCTGCGCCGCCTCAAAACGCTGAACTATCGGGTAAAATACGCCGAGGGCGGGGGCGAGAACGCCGTAAAAGTCGTCACGATGCACTCTTCAAAGGGGTTGGAATATCCCGTGGTCTTTCTCGTGGGGCTGGATACCGCGTTCCGCGGGAGCGAACGGGACGAAGTTCTGTATACGGACCGCTTTTTGTTTGCGCCCAAGAGTTTCGACCTCTCCGCCCGCACCGTGCGGGAGACCGTTTTGCGCCGCGCTTCTCTTCTTCTCGAAGACCGCGAGACGGTGAAAGGGGAACTGAACCTGCTCTACGTCGCCATGACGCGCGCGAAATTCCGCCTGCACATGTTTTTCCGCGAGCGGAAGAGCGCCTTGGCGCCAGAATATGCTGAGCGCTTCTCAGACTTCATTGATCTGAACGACTGCGCGGGATATTTTGTTCCCGAGGGCGAAAGCCGCGAGGCTCCGCTTCCCCGCTCTGCGCTCGTCTACCGCGCGGACGGAGAAACGCTCGAAAAGCTCCGCGCGGTGTATGAAAAACCCTACCGTTTCGAGGACAGCGCTTGTCTCCCCGTAAAGAGTTCCGCTACGGCCATGTTGCGCACGGAGCGGGAGGACGCGCCCGCACCCGCACCCGCGGCGGGAGGAGGCGGGGCGACCGTGGAACAGGGCCTTGCCTACCATGCGTTTTTGGAGCATGTCCGCTTCGGGGAGAGCGCAAGAAACGAACTTTCCCGCATGGAGCGGGACGGCACGCTCTCGGCGGCAGAACTTGCCCTGCTCGATGAGGAAAAATTGCAAAAGATCCTCGATCTGCCCTCGGTGGCGGCGCTCAAAGGGAAACGGGTGTGGCGCGAACAGACCTTTTTGGTCTCGTTGCCCGCCTGTGCGCTTCCCGCGCTCAAAACGTCGGCGGAGGACGAGATCGTGTTGCAGGGCGCACTCGATCTGCTCTGCGAGGACGAGGCGGGGTATCTCATTCTGGATTACAAGTATTCCTCGCATGCCGCCGAACGGCTGAAAGAGGATTACGCCCCGCAGATCGATCTCTACCGCAAGGCGGTCGCAAAGATCAAAGGCGTAGACGAAAGGACGATCCGCGCCCGTCTTGTCAATCTTTTGGGGCTTTTTGAAGTGGAAATGTGAGTATGGTTTGCGTTTTTCGACAAAATCGTGTATAATAACGCCATACGCATGGGATAAAATCAAAACGGAGTCAACTGTCATGGAAGAATTTTCGCACTTTTTACAACTGATCGGAGAGGCGATGCCCGACCTTCTCTCTCTCATTCTCTGCCCCGCGCTCTTACTCGTTGCGGGCTTATTGCTCGCGGTCTTTCATAAGAAGAAAGCCTATTTGCCGCTTGCGGTAGGTCTTGGCGGCGCGGGAGCTTTTCTCGTCGGCTGTGAGGCGGGCGCGAGCGCAGTGCTGTTCATCTATGCCGCGGCTTACGTGGTTTTTGCGGTTCTTGTGAGTCTGCTTTTTCTCATTCCGTTCCCCGTGCGCGGAAGCAAGGAAGAGCGGGCGGACGAGCTGTATGAAAAGTTCCATATGCCGCTGAACGTTCCCCTCGGGGAGGAAGCGGAGAGCGCGGAAGAGCCTGCCGGAGCGGCGGGCGGGGAGAACGTTCGGCTCGAACATGCGCTGTCCTTACTCGAACAGCTGAAAAAGTGCGATCTGAGCGCGGGCGATCGGCTTGAAGCGGACGCGCTGGGGAGAAAGCTCGAAAGTTGCAAGGGCCGCGCGCTCGGGGAAGAGGAGACGCGGCAGGTCAACGATTGTCTCGCTTCTATTTTGAAACTTACGGCGAAGTATAAGCTGTAAAGAGAGGTTCGCGCGGGCGGAATTTTTCAAAAAGCGTGCAAAAAGCTAACGTTTTGCCTTGACATGCGTGCGGATTTGGATTATAATGGGCATGTGATGCAGGAATCGCCTAGCGGTATGGCGCCAGCTTCCCAAGCTGGTTCCGGCGGGTTCGACTCCCGTTTCCTGCTCCATCGTCGCAACACGACGCATTTTGCAAGCCCTTGCCGACCAGCAAGGGCTATGCTTTTTACGCCGGTTGCTCCTCTTCCCAAAAAATCTTTGCTTCGCAAATCTTTTTTGGGAGTCCATAATGGGCGCGCCGCCAAAGGCGCGACTCCCGTTGCAAAAAATGTCTCCAATATGTCATTTCGACCGAAGCCGCAGGCGGAGTGGAGAAATCTCAACCTTAAAATAAAGCGGTAGAGATTTCTACTTCGTCGCTGACGCTCCTCGTGCCGCGCTTAGAGAAACAGAACAGCGCGCGGGGCGACTACGCTAGACATGACAATTTGAAACGTGCAGGCAGGGTAACGTGATTTGGAAATGTCGCAACTCCCACAAGTGGGGGGGGGCAGGTATAGGCAAGCGCTAACCGCGTCTTTCCAAGCCGCGGCCTTCCACGCGTTGCGCGTGGAAGGCCGCGGCGCAAAAATTCAAACTCTGACTCCAACACATTGAAAAGTTTTCCACACTTTCTATCAAATCCGACAACCTTCGACGCTTTCTCTGTGAAATCGCGGCGAATATTTTGTTACAATCCTGTTGCAAAAGAAAAACACAGGAGGTGGCGCAAATGCAACAAATATCGCTTAAAGACATGCGGGAAGAGATCAAGGATATGCTTTCGGTCTGTTTTGAAGGTAAGGTCCTCGAAGACGGTAAGCAGATCCATATGGTCCTCCCCGACGGTCAGAGGTTCAGCGTCTCGGTAGACGAAGAGGCGGCGTAACCGCAAAACAGCCACAAAAGAGGGGAAGACGTACAAAAGACCCACAAAGGAAAGACGAAAGAGAAAGCAGTCTTGCGGCAGATTTTTGCAAGGCTGCCTTTTTCATCCGTTTTGCGCGGGATCGCCGCTTCGGAAATTTTTTCGCAAAAAATTCATAAAATAAAAGAAAAACGCTTGATTTCTGCAATCGAATGTGGTACTATAATCAAGCAAGTCGGAAGTTTAGCTCAGTTGGGAGAGCATCTGCCTTACAAGCAGAGGGTCGGCGGTTCGAGCCCGTCAATTTCCACCAATACAGTGCGGATTGTTGATTATGCGGGAATAGCTCAGTGGTAGAGCGCCACCTTGCCAAGGTGGATGTCGCGGGTTCGAATCTCGTTTCCCGCTCCAAACATGCTATCCGCACTGTTTTTTTGGCGCCATAGCCAAGTGGTAAGGCAAGGGTCTGCAAAACCCTGACTCCCCGGTTCAAATCCGGGTGGCGCCTCCAACCTAAGGGCACCCGCAGAGCAAGGTGTCCTTTTGTTTTGGACGGCGCGCGTCGCCACAAACTGCGCTTTGAGCGGTTCCCCTGCGGGAAACCGCAAGTGCGCTCCGTTGCGGTGCGGCGGTAGTGTCCGCCGCACCCCGCCTCGTTTCCAGCTCGGCTGTCGCGGTGCAGTTCACAGCGCGCCGCGCTGTTGAACAGAATTGCACCGCTCCACCTCTTCGCGAAAAAATACTTCGTCTTTTTCGCGAGACCTATTATTTTAAGTCCCTTGTGGAGTCAGTCAACCGATAGGGGATAATGAACTTAATCGCATAACACGCCGCTGTGGTGGAATTGGCAGACGCAAGGGACTTAAAATCCCTCGAACGCGAGTTCGTGTCGGTTCGAGCCCGACCAGCGGCACCAAGTCAGTATAATCCGAACCAAATACTCGTAACGAGTGAATGGTTCGGATTTACTTTTATAATTTAGCGA
>CANRND010000028.1 GCA_947631905.1 uncultured Clostridia bacterium
ACTTGCATCTGTTATTCCCCCAGCTCAGCTGGGGGATTGATACTGTTTCATTCATGGCTTTTGCCTTACTGTACCGGATCTGGTAGCCGGACGCGTTTGAGACTGTCGACCACTGCAGCTTTAGCGATCCCTTTCCTGTTGTCGAGGACCAACTGGACAAATACCCCTGATCTAATTTCAGCGCCGGAGTATAATCCGTTTTATAGGAGTATCCGCAGTCCTCGCACCTATGCAAGGTATACCCTTTCGCAAAATAGGTCGCGTCTTTCCAAGATGTCTGATATGTCTCATGCGGGCAGTTCTTTTGGGTCAGGTACTCCGCCTTTGCCGTATAATTCCCGGTATAAGAGTTCCCATAAGAGCCATACCTCTGTATCGCAAGGTAATACGTCCCTCTTTCCAAGGATGTCAGCCGTATATAGGAAATCCGGTTTGTCACGGAGTTCCAGCTCGGGCTATTGGACCAGATCTCATTCCCCTTGCCGTCAAATAATTTTATGTATACGCATTCGATCGATGCATTGACGCTGATCTTCAGCGATTTCTTTGACGGTATCGTGAATTTGTAAAAATCCTTCTCGTCATTGATCGCAAGCTGCCCCGCATAAGCCTTTCCCAACGCCATGGCGGACGCCGTCCCCACGGTGTTGTTGCTCCCGCCGTTTGTCTCCCCATAAGATTCATTGGAGGACGTGAAGCGCAGCGAGAAGTTGTATTTCCCATAATTACGATTGTTGACATCCGTCGAGATATAATAAGTCCCTTTTGTAAGCTGCAGATCCTCATCAACCGTGATATTCTCCGTCGTTGAGTTCCATCTTGGAGTATCTGACAGTAATTCCTCCCCATTTTCATCATATAATTTCCACTGCACATACTCCATATGATAGAACGTTGCATTAAAATCTATTTTCCCGGATCTGTCCAGGGTGAACTTCCAGAAATCCTTTTCGTCGTTCAGTGCCAGCTGCGCATTGCATACCTGCCCGCCTGTCCCCACGGTATTGGCGGAATCGATGCTGTTGTTTGAGCCGCCGTTTATCTCCTGGAATGTCTCGTCCGACGACATCAGCTCTATCTTAAAATTGTAATCCCCAAAACGATTCGAAGAAAACTTTTCCATGCAGAAATAATACGTCCCTGACGTCAGGTAAAACGTCTGGTCGATCGGTATGACCTCCGACGTGCTGTTCCAGTGCGGATCGCTGTTCCAAAGTTCCTGCGCGTCCGCGTCATACAAGGCCATGTGGATATAGTCCATATATGCCGTCCCTGTAACCTGGATCTTCCCGGAAGAAGGCAGCGTGAACCTGTAATACTGCCCCTCCTCCCCATTTTCCGTCAACGTCCCGTTTTGCGTCTGCCCCAGGGTATATGCTGTCACATTTGAGATCGTCTCCGCGTTCGCTTGCGGCCCTCCCATGAGGACCGCAGCGACTGCCGCCAGTGCAACCGCCATGCTGGCTATGGCCTTTTTCCCAACCTGAATCTTCTTTCCCATCTTCGTTTCCTCCATTTCCTCACATACGCGCCGTTTTCACTGCAGAATAATCGCTGTATATCTTTTTCCCATCTATGGTCTTGTATGCGCGTATTTTGTAATAGTAAGACTTATTCTTCTTTAGGTTCTTATCCCTGTAATAATTTATGGCTTTGCTCTTCAAAACCGTCCGCACCTTAACATACTTCCCTTTCTTGCTTTCTGAACGGTATACCTCATACCCCGATGCGTTCTTTACTTTTTTCCACAGCAAGTTTGCCTGCCTTAAAAACTTTATTTTTATCATCTGTGCCTTTGGCTTCACAAGCATTGTGTATCCTTTTATCATCTCGGAAAACCCTCCATATGACACTTTTCCGTTTTTTACGGAATATGCCCGGATCCGATAACGGTACGCGGTCGCCTGCTTCAAGCCCTTATCCGTATAGCTTACGCTCTTCGCGCCCGAAAGCTTTACCTTCTTCTCCACTTTTGAAGAATCTGCAGGATAACGGTAAATTTCATAACCAGAAGCATTCTTTGCTCCCTTCCAGGACAATGTGATGCTCGTTGTCTTCTCGGATTTTACGCAGAATCCTGTCACGTCCCCTGCTTTTTCTTCCTTCGGCTTTTCCGGCTCTGAATCTTCCTGCTCTTCTTCCTTCGGTTCTTCCGGCTCTGCC
The DNA here is from genome assembly GCA_947631905.1 of uncultured Clostridia bacterium. Taxonomy (GTDB): domain Bacteria; phylum Bacillota; class Clostridia; order Christensenellales; family Borkfalkiaceae; genus Gallimonas. Next base: position 2,164 of record CANRND010000028.1, read on the forward strand.
TGCTCCGGCTTCACTTCTTCCTTCGGCTCTTCCGAATCCGGCTTCACTTCTTCCTTCGGCTCTTCTGAATCCGGCTTCACTTCTTCCTTCGGCTCTTCCGGCTCTGAATCTTCCTGCTCTTCTTCCTTCGGTTCTTCCGGCTCTGCCTGCTCCGGCTTCACTTCTTCCTTCGGCTCTTCCGGCTCTGAATCTTCCTGCTCTTCTTCCTTCGGTTCTTCCGGCTCTGGATCCGCCTCTTCCTTCGGCTCTTCCGGATCCGGCTTCACTTCTTCTTTCGGTTCTTCCTGCTTTACGGCAAATGTCTTCGTAACTGTCCCGCTGGAAGATGAGATCTCATTCACAGGCGTAAAATCCATGCGGTAATTCCCCTCCGCCAGATCTAAATACTTGTATTTCCCTGCCGCAACTGTATTTTCCAATACCACCTTCCCGTCTTTCTGCATTTTTACATAAAATTTTTCCGCATTCTTGCACTGCGCCTGGAAGTAAAGCGTATCCCCCGGCCGAAATTCCGTGCATTCTTCGTCCAGCGACGGCTGGCTGCAGAGTTTTGGGGCCTGCATGGATGGATAATACCCGCCCACATCGCTTATCCGGTTAATGCCGTAAACCTGCGCATCATTATTGTAACCCCATCCCCAGATCTGGATGTTGGCGTTCTCCGCCGCTGAAATATCCTTCACGTCCACCGCGCGCCCCTGGGCGCATGCTGGCATCAATGCATATCCTCCGGCATTTTTGCTGACATACCATTTCTGATTCCCGCCATTTCCCCATGCGCCCACCTGGACATTCGCGCCTTCGGATGAATCAGATCCCTTCACTTCCAGCACATTCCCATCTAAGCAGGAAATGATCTTATAAGAATGGTCTGCCTGCCTCTCAAACTTCCACAGGGTTCCCGCGTCCTGCCGATCTGAAACTGAAACGGCATTGTCATCCAGGTTCGCGACTACACGGTTTAATTTCTTATTCGCTATCTTGGCATAAAAATCTGTGCCAATATCCTCGCACCGATCGTATTCCGCCGCCATTGCCGCGTAATTCCCTGCTGCATCATACGCATAGACATGGTTGTTATAATAGTCAACATACCCTCCATGCTCCGCGAAGGAAATATACACCCACGCCTTATCCCCGCTCACTGCCATATCCTTCCAGATCAGGTCGTCCTGGTCATTCCCGGAAGTCCACGTAGCGCATTTCACGGAAGCGATCCCGACATTGTCCGACACTTTTGCAACTACCGTATAGCCGTTTGCATCCACGCTCTCAATCTTAACATCAGAAACCGACGGCTTCTCCGTATCCGAAGAAATGCTCATCACATCCTGATAGTTGCCTGCATGGGAGATATAGCTAAGCCCCCATACGTCGGATTTCTTTATTGTGGCATTCCAACGGATCTTGCAATGCCCATCCGAATTACAGTCCGCATACGTGATGGAATTACCGGAAACATTCGTCACAAAAATGGAATGCCCGTTGTTCTTATAACGTATGATATCCCCGGCCTGCACATTTGAAATACTGTAAGTTTTTGCCCAGGATCTGGGATTTGTCCCAAATACGTCATATCCTAATTTTTCCGCAAACCCAAAGCATTGGATCGACTGGTTATTGAAGCTGTTGCACCCGCACCAGCCATTGTAGCCATTTCTGCTGCATCCGCCGTGATGCGTGCAAGGCGTGCTTGTATACCCGTCCGGGTTATTCTCAGAGCTTCCCATATGGTTCCAGTATTTCCCCGCCGGGAATTTCCCCTGGAGCTGCCCGATGCGCTCCGCAAAGCTTCCGCTTGTGTTTGCCGCCTGCACGCCCGTGCCAATTGGAAGGGCCGATGCCAAAACGCTTGCCGCCAACCCGATCGCAACGATTTTTCCCATCATCTTCCTTATTGTTTTTCCCATATCCATTTCTCCCTTCTGGAACTCACTTCCTTTTGATGGTTCCATTATAACCGGGAGAATCCCCCTTTTTGCCCAATTGTCATTTTTAGCAAGGAAAATGATGTTTTCTGCAATTTTATCGGAATTTTGCCATAAGCCTACCTCCCATCCCGCGCCACGCGCCGAAGCGCAGCCACTGTGATCACGCCGCATAACAACGCCATTGCCGCCAAGATTCCCCAATTCTGCAGCAAATGCTGCCCCGCCGCCTCAAAGATTTCCTCAAATTCATGCTCCGCGCCCGGGATTTCCTCCTGCATCTTCGTTGTAAGGCTGTTTAGGCCCGCAATGCTCCCAAGGCTTTCAACAGACCACTTACTGATCGTGACCTTTGCGATCTGGCTTCCGATCCCTTCCAATGCGAAGAGAATGCCGGAAAACAGCAGCTGGATGATCAGCACAAACGGAGCGCACGTCATGGCCTTATCCCCGCTCTTTACCACTGCGGAGATCACCAGCCCCAACGACATGGACGCGATCACCGTCAGCCACAGGGTCAGGAACAGTTCCAGAAAACTGCTCCCAAAGATCCCTTTCTCCGGAAGTCCCACTGCCAAAGAAAATACCAACATCATCACCGCTGCCTGCAGCGCCCCTAAGACCATCTGTATCAGGAATTTAGAAAGCGTATAGGCCCATAACTTCAAGCCGCCCATATATTCCCTCTTTAAGATCGTCCTCTCCTTGCAGATCTCCTGGATGGAGTTGAACAGCCCGATCCAGATCCCTGCGCAGCTTAACGCGAACAATATGGATTTCGTGCTCTCATAGACTTCAAACACCTTGTCGTCCGCTACAACGCCTAAAAGAAGCGCGATCAATACTGGCTGCAAAAACAGCATTCCCATCCTCGGCAGGTCGTTCCCCATTAGCTGCGCATAGCGCGCCGTAAGGATCGCAAGCTGGCGCAGCCCCGAGCTTTTCCTTTTTTGCGGCGTCTCCTTTCCCTTATCCTCATCAATAGGCTCCGCCGGAATGCAGTTCTGATACTGCTCCGCCCACATCTTCGGCTCTTCCGCCATCTTATTATAAATGTCCACCAGGTTGTCCGTGTCAAAAAACATCTTCGCTTCTTCGCACGTCCCGCAGAAACACAGCCTCCCGCCTTGTCCCATGAAAACCACCTTATCGCACAGGTCAAGGCTCTGCGTCGTATGCGTTACCATGACGATCGTCTTCCCCTGGGATTTTGACAGCCTGCCCAACGTCTGCATCAGCTTTTTTTCCGTTCCCGGATCTAATCCGGAAGTCGGCTCATCCAGGAAAAACAGCACCGGATCCGCCAAAAGCTCAACGGCTATGCTCGCCCGCTTCTTCTGCCCTCCGGACAATTTTCGGATATATGTATCTTGATGTTCCGACAGTTCCACCATCTTTAGCACTTCTTTGATCCGCGCCTCAATTTCCTCTTTTCCCGTATCTTTTGGCATTTTCAGCTTCGCCGTGTACTGGAGCATTTTTTTCAGCGTCAGGTTTTCATAAATAATATCCTGCTGCGGCACATAACCGATCAAGCTCTTTAAGATCGGGAAATTCTCATCCAGATCCATGCCGGAGAACAAGACCTTCCCGCTTTTTTTCTTGTCAAATCCGCTGATCGCATTCATCAGCGTGGATTTCCCGGCTCCGGATCCGCCGATGATGGCGACAAACTCATTGCTCTCAATATCCAGGCTCACATCGTCCAGGATCTTCTTCCCTTTTGCCACCGTTTTCTCAATATGCCGCGCTTTTAAGCTGACGCCCTGCACGGAAGACTTGTAAAAAAGATGCCCTCCCGCAAAGATCAGCACGCTGTTCAGAATGCGTATGACATCCTGCTCATTCAGCTTGCGCCTTTCCACCAGCGGATGCTCGTTGACCAAGATCCCATTTGTGCTGTCGCAATCGCGGATCTCATACCCGTCCGCAGTCTGCTCTAACATGGCGTGCAGCCTGGATACGCCGGGATGCGTCAGCACGATATCATTCTCTGTCCCGCGCCCGATCGTAATACGCCCGCCCTGGATCGGATAATGCTGCCATTTTCCCTTATCGCCTTTCGGGCTTTGCGTCTCTTCCCTGTACAAGATCAGAACGGACGCCCCGCCGCCGCCTTTCTGCTGCACCCGGAGCATATCCCCGTCTTTGAGCTTTTGGAACCCCGTATCCGCCTGCAAAAGTTTTTTCCCGGATCCATCCTCAAGATAAGTCCCGTTCGTGCTTCCTAGATCCGCATACCACAACCCGTCCGGCGTCGCCTTAAACTCCCCATGGCTGCGTGAGACGATCGCCGATCCTGACACGATATCGTTCTTCTGGGCTTCCCTCCCCCAATATATCCTCTCTTTCCCAAACTTTTCCGGGGAAATCTCCCGTATCTTTCCTTGCTCATCAATAATGATCAGTTCTCTCACGTCTCTCTTCCCTTTCTCTCCCTCTTCCTTAACACAGCAAAAATTCATTGCCGCTCTGTGCCACGACTACGATCGTGCCTGCCTGGCAGGCAACAGGCCTGCCTTGCGGAAACCTCTGCCCGTTTTTGTAATACGTCCCATTCGTGGAATAATCTGTCACAGAATAGCTCCCGTCCTGCGCATGGTAGCAGATCCCGCAATGCTTCCGGCTGATCTTCGGATTTTTGATCACGACATGGGCCGTCGTCTCATCTCTTCCAATGATAACTTCTTCCTGGTCGCGCAGCTCAAACTCCGCTCCCTCGTATGCCCCTGCGCAGCACTGGATCCTTCCCATGGCGGCCCTGCCTTCATTCGCCCATCCTGTCACCGGGAGCGTCAGGGCGTCTTCTTCCTGATTCCATCCAGCCGATCCCTCCGCTTCTTCCATCTTCCAGCCCACAGGATCGCTTTTCGCTTCTTCCCGCGCCCCTTCCATCGCGTCTAAGGCATTCATGATCCGATACACAAGGACGCATGTCGTGATCCCGCAGGTAAATACCCCGAATAATGACAGCAGCATATAAACCATCCCGTTCGTTTCCCTTAGCCCGGTTCCGTAAATACGCTTATCCGCCTCAGCCAGGCGGCTTCCCTGCCGATAGATCCAATACAGATAATAAATCCCCAATGTCACGAGAGACAGCAGCAAAACGATCAGATAATGGAAGGAACCCTTCGGATTCCCAAGCTCATTTTCCATGCACAGCCGATTGATCCGATCTGTAAATCTGCAAAACAATACGATCCCGTAAATTGCGATCGCGGCCTGCAGCACAAGGATGCCAACCAACAGGGCGACCTCCCACGCAGGCACCATCCCCCAATCCACTGCTGTCTTCATAATATCCCCGATTGATGCCTCCACCCCGAAAAGGCTTCCCACATCCTGCAGCCCCTGGACAACCGGGTTCGTATAGACCGCGATTATGACCACATCTAGGAATACATTAATGATGACATTCACAATATATGGTATTAAATATCCGATTCCACGCTTCTTCTTTCTCATGCAGTTCCCTTCTTTCTCTACTTTTCCTTTTCCGTGCCTTCTGTCATCCCAGGCAGATCGCTTCTTCCTTTGTCCCCAGCCACAGCTCTGTCCCCGGCGCAACACCATGGTTCTCGCCCTTTTTTAAAGCCTGCCCATCCGCTTTCAGGATTCCGTTTGAAGAATAGTCCAACACGGTATAGTCCTTCTTCGCCGAATGGTACACCACCCCGCAATGGCGCCTGCTCACCTTTTGGCCCTGGAAACAAATGTCGCATCGTTCCGCATCGCGCCCCAGCACGATCTCAACTTCCGGCTGGATCCTTAGGATCCTTCCGATATTCGACCCACGGATCCCTATGATCGCCCCGCCTTCCGGCCGATTCATCGCCAAGCTCTTTGTCACTGACAGATGCGCCATGCCTTTCCCTCCATCATTTTCCTCTTAAGATCTCCCAGTATTTCCGGCTGATCGGAATTTTCATGCCCTCCATCTCAATCCCGCTCCTCCCGATTCCCCGGATATGGCTGGTGTTTACCAAATAGCTCTGATGGCACCTTAAAAACCCATGCTTCTCCAGTATTCCCGCCAGCTCATCCATCTTTCCATAAAATTCCAGCGTCTCCTCCGGAAGGTGAAGGCGGATCTTGCGCTTGTCGCTCTCCGCATACAAGATCCGGCCAACCGCCACCTTCCTCTCATAACCCCGCACTGAAATGTTCAGGCATTCCCCGCCCTGCGCAATTTCATCCAGATATCGGTTCAGCTCATTGCCAAGCCGCTCCATGGACAACGGCTTGAGCAGGTACGCAAAAGCCTTATAGGTATACCCTTCATACACATGCTCCTGGGAAACGGTCACAAATATGATGTCCACGTCAACGCATCTCTTCCTAAGCCATGCCGCCGTCTGCATCCCGTCCCATGGATGCATATGGATGTCCAGAAGCAACAGTTGACTGGAAAAAAGCTTTTGCTCCACCGACTCCCGGATCTCTTCCCCGCTCCGGAAATAAGAAATCTCATATTCATCCCTGGCAAACAGGATCTTCCCGACCGCCTCGCCAAGCTGCCCCAAAACCTTTTCGTCGTCATCACATATGGCAACTTTAAGCATTCTCTTTTTCTTCCTTCTTGTAATCCTCCCAACTGAATTTTTCTCCGCAGCATGGGAACAGCATCAGCCGGGTGTTCCCAATCGTCAAAATATCATACTGCTTTAGCCTCACCGGGTTCAATACCACCTCGTCGTTCAGATAGAACAGTTCTCTGGATTCCCCTGCCTGCGCGATAAATTCCCGCTTTTTGGGCTCATACAGGATAATAGCGTGCTTTTCCCTGGAAATGCTGCTGTCTCCCGGAAGCACGACGTCCATATTCGGGGAACGCCCAATGAAATTCCTGCCGCTCTTCAACTGGAAGCTCTCTCCAAACGCCGGACCTTCTATGCACACCAACCAGCCCGTCACTGGCTCCATCCCCATTTTCGTCTGATAAAGGCTGACTGTCTTTCCATCGTCCTCCTGCGTGACCGCGGAATCCGCCATCGCCTGCCCAACGGCCGCCTTCAAGGAAAATCCCTGGCTCTCCTGGCTTTCTGCGATCGGCGGCGTCTTGATCGGCACCGTAACTGGCTCCGTCTCCACATTGGCCTGACTTGCCGGAACAGTCTGCCTGCTGTCGCCTCCCACTGCCGCGCAATGCGGGCATGACTGGAATTTATCGGTATCATAGAAATGCCCATTCTCACATCTTTTTAAATTCATCTTTCCCTCACCTTCCTGTTATGAATATTGTACCTGCATCACCACAACGGACGTATTGTCCTGCCCGGATACTTTTTCCCCCAATGCCTGCGCCGTAAGCTCGCTGGCCGCCTTTTGCATATCCTCTCCGCACTCCTTGACGATCTGCAAGATCTCCTGCTCTGACAAGCTTCGGTAAAGCCCATCGCTGCTCAATAGGATGATATCCCTGTTTTCCAGCATGAACGGATTCTTATTGATCTCCATCAAGCTCACGTCCCCCATGCCCAGATAACTGATCAGCGCCTCCGCGCGTCCCTCCTCCTTTGCATATTCTTCCTCCGTGATCCGCCCGCTGCGCAGCATCTCGTCCAGCGTCAGCCGATAATTATGGTCTTTGCACACAGACAAGATCTCATTCCCGCGGATCAGATAGATCCTGCTGTCCCCAACGGACAGCCAATACAGCTTCTTATCCTGCACAATAACGGCCACGATCGTCGTGCCAGCCCGCAACGGCTCGCCTTTCTCATTCTGCAGATAAAACACTTTCTCATCCGCGGCGACTGCCTGGTTTTTCAAAAATTCCGGGATATCCCCGATATCCTTCTGGCCGTACCATGCCTCTGCAAGGCTTTCCACAGCGGCATTGCTGGCCGCCTCCCCTCCCTGAAGCCCTCCCATCCCATCGCATACGATGCCGATCGCATTCCCCCCTTCCACATGGCCGTAAATACTGTCTTCCTGATTTTTCCTGGTGCCTACGATGCTTGAGATCCCTAACGCGATCTTGTCTTCCTCAAAAATACGGACTGTCACCACATCCTTTTCCATTGCCCCCTTCATGTTTCTATCCCCACCTCCATCACATAAATGTCCTTCCCGATCGCAAATCTCTCCCCTGCTTTCAGCCCGTAAATCTTCCCTTTTTCCAGCTTATGCCCTTTCAAGAACGTGCCGTTCGTAGAAATATCCACCAAACAGAAGCATTCCAGGATGCTGTCATAATAAATCTCGCAGTGCGCTTTGCTCATGCGCTCGTCTTTTCCTGGGACGATGTCCGCGCATTTCCCGGAACGCCCGATCCTCGTGATCCGATTCGGCGCAAGATTCCACTTGATCTCCTTCCCCTGCGCAGCTAACCGCACGTACGGGATCACATTCATGCCCCTGCTTGTCCCTGTTCCAGCCTGTCCGCTTCCCCCGCCGCTATCCGTCCCGCCGTCCCATTGCATCCCTCTTACAAACTCCCCCATGCCCTGCGTGCGCTGCCTGCTGTTCAATATGAGCGCGCGGCTTACCGCATCCGAGCATTTCTTTGGGATTTCCGGTATCTGCTCCTCCAACGGGACATAATTATCATCCCCCCAGCGGTCCGGAGACGGTTTTAGGCGCGTCCCCGTAACAATATGGTAAAAAGTCGCCGCAAGCGCATAGACATCCGTAAAGCTGCCCTGGTTCCCGCTGGAAGAATATTGCTCCGGCGGGGCATAGCCATGCTTCAGGACGGGGGACATCGTTTTATTCTGGCTGCTGACAAGGTATTTCGCATTGCCAAAATCGATCAGCTTGATCCCGCCGTCCTGCGTGATCATGATATTATCCGGGCTGATATCCCTATGGAAAATATGCCCCCGCGTATGAGCCTGCTCCAGGCAATTCCCCACACGGCATATGATCTCCGACGCCTCCTTTGCCGGGATAGCCCCGCCGTATACTTTCATCAACTGGATCAAATTCACGCCCCGTATGTAATCCATCACGAAATATACGGTATTATTTTCTTCAAAATAATCCTTTACCGTAACGACTTCCGGTATCCCCTCCAGTTTTTTCAGGATACGGGCCTCCTCCATAAAGCGTTCCTTCCCATGCTCAAAATCGCTTTCATTTTCCCGCGAGGTGACATAAAGCTGGCTTTGCCCGTCAAAACGGTTCACCAGACCGCGCGGCACAAATTCCTTTAACGCGCACACTTCCTGCGACGCCAGGTCATACGCCTTGTAAGTGATCCCAAACCCGCCGCTGCCCAGCACCCTTCCTACCAGATAACGTCCATTCAGCTTGCAGAACAACGCCAGGCGAAGGAGGTTCTTCCCTTCCTTCCCCTCCTGGAACCCGCAACTGCTGCAAACGCCATTCTTCCAAGTCCTTCGGAAACAATCCGGACACCAATCATTCATAGCCTCCTCACCACCTTACGATCATCTGCGCTTCGCCCGCCTTTATCTTGTCCCCTGGCTTCAGCCGGGTCTTTTTCCGTATCCTGTCCCCATTTACCATTGTCCCGTTCGTGCTTTTCAAATCTTCGATCTCAAATCCCCTTCCATCGCCATAAAGTACAAAATGCTGCTTCGACATTTTTTCATCGTCAATATACAGGTCGCAGATCGACGACCTTCCCACAAAAAAGCTCCCTGAGACTTCGGCCTTGACAGGCTCCTTGTTCCCCTCAAACAAAAACTGGATCTCCTGCGACGGGAGTTCCTTCTTCTCCAGGGAAACATGGTGCTTTTTTTCCAGATTCGGCATAAGGACGGCCTTTCCTTCCACCATGACCATGCCTTTGCGCCTCCTGTCCGCGATCAGAAACGCCGCCAGTACAAGCAGGGCTAAGATCCCAGCCAATGCCGCGGCAAGGAATATCCACGCGTTTCCCCCTCCTCCCGTATCCTCTTCCGCCTGCCCGGATATTCCGTCCGTAACCTTCACGGCGCACACCCCGGTCAGCGCATTTTCCTCCATGGATCGGTCGGTCATATGCTCGAACGAAACCCGATAGGTCCCATTCGCAAGCTCTTTCTCAAAAACAAGCTTCGCCCTGCACGCCTCGTCCTGATAGCTGACGTCATAGACAGCCAACGGCTCCCCCTCCCCAAAGGAGACTTTATAATTTTCTTTTTCGCCCGCATGCTCCATCGGCTCGCTGAACGTAACTTCAAATGCCCGCTTTCCCGCTTTTCGCACGGACGCCTCCGGAGCCGTCTTATCCGCCTTATGGTAGATTGCCGTCACTTCCGTTGTTTCTATCTGCCCGTCCCCAAACGTGATCGCCAGAGGCTTCGCCGTATAGGATGTGCGGTTGCTGTCCGCCTTCATTTTCACAAAGTATGCATCGCGGAATAAGTTTTGGAGCGCGTCCAGCTTCGTCCCGGCTTCCCCTTCCCCAAATATTTCCAAAACCCCTCCGGCGCTTCTCGCAAACTCGCCCATGCCGTCTATATAGGGATTCTCTTCCCCATTGTTCCGTTCTTTTACTGCCATCCCATAAAGCGGCACGCCTTTTTCCTGCAATGCCTGCAGGGCTTCTGTACGAGTGGCCGTATTCTGGGAAAAATCCTCCCCATCCGTCATCACCACCGCAACTTTCCGTTTCAATTTCTCTTTCCGTTTATCCGCCAGCTCCGCCGTCTTTTGGATTGCCTGGAAAAGGAGCGTGTTTTCATCTGAATTTTTGAGGGACAGAACCAGCTCTGACAGATCCGCTTCCTTAGAAACACCCTCGCACACCACTTTCACCTCGTTCCCAAACGCGATCAGCGTCAGGTCGTCTTTTTTCCCCATATTTTTTGAAAATTGCAGGACAGCCGCTTTCATCTCCTCAAAATACGATGGCGCGATGGATCCTGACTGGTCGATCAGCAGATAATAGCTGATCCCCTCCCCAGACTCCTCAAACTTTTGCAGCGTCCCAGCTTCCAGCTCCTCATCTCCATAGGACGCTTTTAGCTCTCCCTTCGCCAATTCTTCCGGAAGATAGCAGTATGCCTTCATCACAGGCATATTCGCCCGCACGCTCTCGATCCGGATTCCTTCCTTTCCTACTTCTCCCATCGCCGTTCTCCTTTGCAGAATGCCGCCAATTCCAACGTGCAGCTCCCAATCTGTATCTTCTGTCCTTCCAAAAGCTCTTTTGCCTGGCTTAACAGCTCCCCGTCCAGATAGGCCGCGTTCCCCTCCTGGGGCGTCAGGTAAAACAGGTTTTTCTTTTCTTCATAACAGACGGCGCAATGATTCTTCCCTGCCACCTGGGGATCTTGCAGGACAATATCATTCCCGAATCCCCTGCCGATCCGGTTAAATCCTGCAAAGATCCGATAGTCATTCCCTTTTTCCGGACCGTCTGTGCAGACAAGCCATCCGGCGACATAGGAAGTCGTCCCTCGACCAGAATAAAGCCCTACTGTCCGCTCCTCGTCCATCTTTACAAAAATAGAATCCCGTCCCTGGCCATACTGCATCGCATAATCCTCAATCTGTCTTCCACTTTCTTCCGCCACCGTCACGGAATCCATCGTCATTCCATTCTCACAATGCGGACATTTCCTATATTTCCCGCTGTCATAAAAATGCCCGTTCTCACATCTGATAACCGCCACGTTAATCCCCCTTCTCGAAAAATACCGCGATTGCCGAATAATTGTCCATTTCCTTCCCTTCCCCGTTTTCTTTCACTTTTTCTTCCATTGCGTCCAGCCATTCTTTTGGGGTCTGCGATCTCTTCAGCGTTTTTTCCATTTCTTTTTCTTCAATCCATTCCCAAAATCCGTCTGTGCATAAGAGAAACTCCGTCCGTTTTCCCTGTTCCCGCCTGGGCGCGATGCAATAATACTCGTCTTCCTCTTCCATCCCCATCACATGCAGCAGGCGGTTCCGGTCTTCATGCCCGCGGATCTCTTTCTCGGTAATCTCTCCCGCCGCCACAAGCATCTGCGGGACGCTATGATCCAATGTCCGCGCTTTCTGCCGTTTGTTTTCAAAATAATATAGGCGGGAATCCCCAATATGCCCCCATACTGCCTGTTCCCCGTCTGCTAAGAGGACGACAAGGGTTGTCTTCATCCCATCCTCCTGCTCCTGCTTCTTCTGCTCTTCCAGCAAGTGTTCCTGGCTATCCCGAAAACATCTCCTTAAATATTCTCCCGAAACTTCTCCCCGGTTTCTAAAATCCTCAAGGATATCCTCAACGACCAGCCGGGACGCGTCCGCCCCGCCCTTATGCCCGCCTAATCCATCTGCAAGGGCGAAGCATGCCTGTTCCCCGCATTTTGCCATCCCGATAAAATCTTCATTTTGTTCCCGTCCGCCGTCTCTTGACAACATCGCATATGTATACATTTCCTTCTCCTTTTTCACATCCCATGTCCCTCTCTTTTCAGGATCCTATCTTCTTCGCATTTTTTCAAACTACTTATTATTGAAATGAAAATATATTTGTAGTTACCTTTTCCGGGGCCCGTTTTTCGTTGAAAATACGGGCTTTTCTGCTGCAAAAAATTTTTTGAAAAACTTTTCAAAAACCTATTGACGGTACGTCTTTTCAGAGTTATAGTATCATCACCGAAAGGGAAATAAAGAAAAAATACGGAGGCGCTCAATATGAAAAATGTTTATACGGTCTACTACAAAAGCAACGAAGGCGACAATATGGTAGGTTCCGCTTACGGCGATAACGAAGCCGAAGCCCTTAAGAACTTCGCGGAAAATATGTACATCTGCAACGCTGGCGCCTACGAAGTAAAAGGAATTGAATTTTATAAAAGAATAGCTTTTTAAGGGGGTCTCGAAAATGGCTAAAAATTATCTTGAATACCTTAACGAGGAATACGAAAAGGCGGAAGCTGAATTTAACAAGGCAAAGGCGGAAGCGGCCGAAGAAATTAAAAATATGTCGGCGTTCGTGGCCGTGGACTACGGTGCCGGGTATGCTTCCCATATTGAAAGAATAACAAGGGCGGCGGCCCGTATGAAAGCGGTAGCGGAAGCCCGCAGCGCGTATGAATACTTTGAAAATAAGGAGGCTTAACAATGAATAAGGAATTTAATATTAGTGTCGTATCTAAGGGGACCTTTGTAGATCAGGGCTGCGAAATAACAGCCATTACTATCCGGCTTAATCCGGTCGCTATGAATGAATGGATTTTTTCAAGTCTGTTAAATGATCGTATGTGCTACGAAAAACAGGAAGAATGGGAAGCCTATAAGGCGGAAAAGGAAACGGCGCGGGCAGCTTGGGAAAGTAAAATATATGAATTGCTGGGAATTGAAAAGGCGGAAGGCTGCGGCCTCTCAATTACTCGAAACGTAAGCGAGATCTTTACCGTGGTATATATGCAAGTGCTGAAAAATTATTATTTTACCTTCGGTTCCGATCCGCTCTACCCGTACCAGAATACTTACTTGATCGTAAAGGCGAAGGACCGGCACGAAGCGATCCGGAAGTTTAGGGCAAAATATAAAGACCGGCACGAAAATGTATATAATGCCTGCGATTGTTATCCGCCGGAAAGCTGGGAAGGAAGCCTAAACCAGAAATATTACCCGGAAGCTCCGGCCGAAATAATAGAATAACCGAAGCGGGGCGGCGCGGCTGCCGCCCCAGGCACTAAACCACCGACGGCCGGTCCGAAGCCCGGCGGGAAGAAGTAAAGCAAGCTCCCCGGCTTGTGGGACGGGTGCCATGTAAATATTATCAGATTTCCCGGTCTGAATGTCGTTTAACAGGTTTCGCTGGCTTTTAATGTGAAAGCCTTAAAGCCGCAAGGGGAAGCGGCGCAACTCGTAAACTTCGTAGGCTCCGCGCCTGGCGCGTGGAAGAAAGGTTATAAGGTGATGTGTAGCCGAGCTCTGCAGGCTCTATCCTTCGGGCCGTACCGAAGGGCGACCGGGAAGTCTGTAATATTATAAAAACCGTTGCGACGTCGCAATACGGAAGGAAGGTTAAAAAGTGAATAAGGATAAAAGGGAATTAAACGTAATCTTTTCAAAGGGCGGCTCCGGCTCCACCAGCTGTAAGCTCTCCCTGCCCATGCCCTGGGTTAAGGCCCTCGGCCTGGATGCGGATCATCGCGTCGTTGTCGCCGCGCTCGAAGGCGACCGGATCGTCATATCGAAGAAATAAAAAAGGGCTCCAACCTGCCGAACGTGGCAAGCGGAGCCCTTCTCTTTTTGTGTGAATTAAGGGCCCCGGTTTCACCCCCGGAGCCCCCTCCCAGCGCACATCTTACTACGATCCGCCGGAACAGTCAAGCGCTTTTTATCAAACTTTTTTAAGGGCCGAAGGCTCCGCCCATCCCTGGCGGGCTCCGCCCTTCTTTCCGGCTACGCCGATATAATACCGGTACGCGCTGGCGCTTACCAGCTCCGTAACGTACATTACTTCGCCGTTCTTCTTAAGGCTGCCGCCGGTGCCGTTCCCGTTGCCGTAGATCGTGCCGGTGACCTTTACCTTGTCGCCCGGCGCGAAGCTGGCCGCGCTGGCCGCGCTGCTGGTGCTGGTGATCTTCTTTACGTAGGCCGCGGAAACGAAGCCGTATTTTCCGGCCGCGTTTTTAATATAATACCAGGTCGCCCCGTCCGCCGCCTTTACCTCGTCGCAGATGCTGATCCGCTCGCCTGCCTTAAGCGGGGAAAAGCTGCAAAGGCTGTTTTCCGTTCCGGCCCAGCTCCGGACGTTAAGCTCTGTCGTGGTCTGGCCCTCAAACTTTACGGCCCTGCTCAAGGCTCCGCCGGTGCTGCCCCCGGTGCTGCCGCCTGCAGATCCTCCGCTGCTGCTGCCGCCGCTGGTGGCCTTGCTGCCGTCCGTGACGTTGGTGGCCGTGTGGTGGTCGTCGTTCAGAAGAATGTCCCCGGCCAGAAGGTAGTCGGGGCCGGTTAAGTATTTACTCTCCGTAAGTACCGTAAAGCCTGCCGCCTTAAGCGCTGCCCGCAGGTTCCCGGTGTAGCAATAAATACTTACCGCCTGCAGCTTCGCGTTTCCGGTTAAGTACCCTACGGCCTTTACAATGGCCGCGACCCCGCTGCTGCAGTCGGCCTCGCACTTGATCGTAATCTTCGCCGGGTCGTAGTTGCTGGCCTTAAGGTGCTCCCAGAAGGTGTACCGCTGCCCCTGGTCGTAGCCGACCAGGTTGTTCTTTGCTGCCGCCGTGGCCAGCCTGGCGATCTCCTGCCGGATCGCCGCGTCCGGGTGCCGAAGTACGCACTTCCAGGGCCGGTTATACCATGCAATTAAGGCCCATTCTCCGCCGGTCTGGTCTCCGGCTGCTCCGCCCGTATATTTGTTGTTTTCGTCGTGTCCGCAGTTTGAAATCATGTTCTTACCTCCTCCGCTGCTCTCCGGCTCTACCTGGCCGCCCTGGGCCGCCTTGTGTGCCTTCTGGTACTCTAAGCCGTAACCGGCCCGCAGCTCCTGTACGGCCGCGCTCTGGTCCGCTGGCTGCTCAAACTTAAGCAGTACCGCGTCGGACGCTGCCCGTATGCTGGCCGCCGTCTTAAGAACGGTAAGCACCGCTTTGTAGTTTTCGGAAAGCTCTTTATACAAATACTCCGCCTGTGTCATGCCGTCGCCGATGCTCTTACCGGCCTTCCGGCAAAATTCAAGAAGCCCCTGCTTCCTGCTCCAAAATGTCCATTGTGCGATCCCGAAGCCCGCGCTATCGTGTACGAAATTTGTATAGCTGCCGTTATCCACGGCCGCCGTGTAGGCCTCGTCCGTAAGGCTCAGCTTTTTGTTGCTGGTGTCCTGCAGGTTCTTCGGGTTCATGGCGCTCTCCCCGTAAAGGTTGCCGAAAAGGCCGTAAATACCCTCGTCGCTCAGTCCTTTACTCTTAAAGAATGTGTAAAGCTGCTTCTCGAAGCTGCCCCACTTAATTGCCATCGGTTTGCCTCCCTTCCTGGCCGTCCTCTTTGCCTTCCTGGGCCTTTTGCGCCTGCAGGTCGTAGTAAATAAGGGCCACAAGCGTCGGGCCAATTCCGGGCCAAATAACGGCCGCAAGGAACGCAAAAACCGCGAAGACCGCAAGCGCGGCGAACGCCTCTTTAATTCCTGGAATGATCCCGACCCCTGGGCGGAAAGCAAAGAAAACAAGAATAATAAACGTACTGCAAAACTCAAAGAAGGCGCCTAACAAGTAGGCGCCCAAAATCAAACGAAACACCGCCGCCCCTCCTCTAATCGGCCGGGGCCTCCTCTTTTTCCGGCTCCGGCTCGTCCTCGATCTCGATGTCGGTCTGTACCTCCAGGCCTCCGGTTAATCTGGCCGTATGCGTAATAATGGCCGCCGCCTGGTCCGTTGCGTCCGTGGCGTTCATCTCGTCGTAGGCTGCTTCCAACAGGGCCCGCTTCTGCTCCTCCGTCAAATTAAGCCCCGCCTTCTGGCTCAAGGCCTCCAGCTGATCCATTACCCACTGGCGCCGGTCCGCTCCGGTCGTCAAGGTATCGACCATGTTCTTCGCCGCCCGGCAAAGTTTAAGCGCCCATTTTGCCAGGCCGTCTAAGGTGTCCGGGTCCAGCTGGCCGATGCTCTTTACGGTCGGGAAAACGTAGCTTTTAAGAAGCCAGCCGCCCAACGCGAACGCGAAAAGTAAGAAATAATAAATAACGTTTTTACCCATTTTCTACCTCCTGTATGGTGTCTGTGTCCTCCGGCTCCTGGGCCGGGGCGTCTTTGTGTCTCCGCTGCTCCTCCTCCTGCTGCCAGTCGTGCTCGCGCTTCCGGTCCTTATTTGTCCGTATCCATCCGCAGATCCCGCACTCGCCTATTGTGGCCGCTACAACGGCGCAGGCGTAGGTCTCCGGGATCGTGCCGTAGGTTCTGAAAAGCTGCAGCATCTGGTAATTGAAGAAAAGGAAAAAGCCGAAGACAAGTAACAATACAATATTTAAGGTTCCGGCCTTGTTTATGGCGTTGGCCAGCCCCGCCCGCAGCCTCTTAAAAAGCGGCTCCCTTTTTCGGCGCTGCTCCTGCTCCCGTCTCCGGATGCGCTCGCGGCGCCTTCGCTCGTAATCGTCCATACTCAGCCCGCCTCCCTGTCCCTGTAAATGCTCTGTACGCCCTCGCGCTGGATAAACTCTTTTTGTTCGTGTTTAACCTTCGTCGCGTACTCCAGGGCTTCCTTCATGTCGCCGTTGCAGTGCGCGTCCGGTATTCGCTGAACCGCCCGCGCCGTAGCTTCTCCTAGGGCGAGCGCTGCTGTAACGCACCGTAAGGTCAAATACTCGTTTTCCTGGCGCTTCGCTTCCCGGTCGTCGATCTCCTTCTGGCGCTCCAGGCGTTTAAGCTCGTCGCGCTTCTCGCGCTTCTCCAGGCGCTTCTCAAGCGCCCAAAAAGCGAAGCCTACCGCCGCGCTGGGAACGCAAACCGCAAAGGCTAAAATAAGGCCCACAAGGTTTATACTTATCATCCCGGCCCACCTCCTTCCTTAAAACTTAAAAGGGCCCGCGTGGCCGCGCTGGCGGCTCCACAAGCCCTCTTTTTTGCCTCAAGGTATAAAATAACCTTTATTCAATTTCCCGGCGGATTCTGGCCGCCTCGTTGATCCTCTCAACGCATGGGAGCCGGTCTACCTCGTCGGCGCTTACGTGCTGCATAAGAAGCAGGAAAAGCTCGTCTATAACGTCGCTCTGTATGCGTATAATGGCGTTCTGCTTCTCTACGATCTCAACCGGGTTAAGCATCGCCGCGCCCCTCCTGCAGATCCGCCTGGTACTCCTCGCCGGTAATGTAGGCGTAGTCCTCCGGGGAGATGCTGCCCTTCTTTACGCGCTCCGCGATCTGTTCCTTTGTCAGCCTGCCGCTCTCGTAAAGCCGCTTAAGGCTGTTTACTAAAATGCTCGCCATATTATAACACCCCTTCCTCTATAAGCTGCAGCGTGTAATCGTCCAGCGCCTTGCTGGTGTCGATCTCCTCAATGCTCTTAAGTGTCTCGTACTCGCTGACCGTGATCTCGCGGCTCTCGCACTCGTAGTCCGTGTAAGCCTCCTCGCCCTCCGTCGTGGGCTGGTGCGTTACCTGGTGAATGTTCCGGCGCTGGATCAAAAGGTCAGGCCCCACAACCTGCAAGGCCTGGGGTTCCTCCGCGCATCGCTCTGTCTGCCACTGTTTCATTTCTTTTTTCCCTCCTGTCTAATTTTGAAACGATCTTTTTAAGCCTGCCAATCTTTACGAACGGTTTTATATGCTCCTCGTAGCAGCCGTAAGTGTCGCTACAATCAAACCAGCCCATATAGCTCAACATGGCCTTTATGTGTGTCGAAAAGTAGCCGCGACCGGCTTCCTTCGCCCTGTGTAACTGGCTGGCCAGCCGCGTCGCTGCCAGCATAATGCTTTTCCGGATCAAGGTCTTTTCCCGGAAGAATAGGAAGCCCATATAATCAAGCGGGCGCCCTATGCGCTTCCCCTTCTTTGTCGTAAAGTCAAATTTGCAAACTTGAAAATTCCGCTTTAACCTCAACCGGAACCGGCGCCCTAAAAATATCCGGATCGCCTGGACGGCCTGGTGCAATCCCTTCTTTGCCGCTCCGAAGATGCTTATATCGTCCATGTAACGCATCGTTCGCTTAAGGCCCAGGGTCTCTGTTATAAACTTGTCCAAAGGCTCAAGTAAATAATTCGCCAGCCACTGGGAAATGTAGAAGCCCAACGGTACGCCCTTCTTAAAGCCTGTAAGGCAAAGTTGAATAATATATAAAAACCAGTCGTCCTTTATCCGGACGCGAAGCTCCCGCATCAGTACGCGGTGGCTTATGTTGTCGTAGAAGTGCCGTATATCCAGCTTCGCGAAGTACCTTATATCCTCGCCGCTTCTGATCCAGCGCTCAACCTGTTTCTTTCCGTAATGGGCGCCGCGCTTCGGAAAGCTGCCGCAGGAAAACGGGTAAGCCGTGGCGGTTATAATCGGTTCCAAAATAAGGACGATTATATGGTGCAGCCACTGCTCGTGTATCTCCGGCATATATATCTTCCGGCGCTTGCCCTTTTCGGTTATGATCTTCGGCGTTCGCTTCCTGGGTCTGTATGCCAGCTCCGGGTGCTCAACCGGAACGCCTGGCGGCTTCGTGTTCTCAATCATCCGCCGCATGGCGGCCACTTCGTTGTCTAAATCGGCGTCAATAGCTTTTATCTCGGCTCGCTTCGTCTTGCCCTTGCGCAGTTTCTTGTATGCTTTTCTTATAACGTCCTCGTCAAGCATACGGCGATACAAATATTTGTACTGCTTACCGTTGGTTTCCGGCGTGGCAGTGTCTATGGCTTGCCGCTGCTGCCACAACTCTTTCCTTCGCATAAGCTCTGTACTCCTATAAGAATATTTTTTCTTCTATCCTCTACGGGCAGCAGGTGCGACCGCTTTACTGCCCGCCCTGTATCAAGTTAATTTCCACTCACCCTTCCAATAATGGCGGTTAAACCGTATTTCAACGGTCAGGGGTGTAGGAATAAAACCGGCTTTTTGTCTATCTTCCAAAGTAGGATAGAAAAAGGCCGCGCCGATGTTCCAGTTCGCATTCGTGGCGGTGTTGTTCCAATTCCGGGCGCGCGGGCCGCCATTGGCTCCGTTGTTGCAATTACCGAACCGAAGGGCGACCGCCCAGGCTGACGCCGGTTTTATCCCCTGTTATATTTTTACTTTTTGCGCTCAAGTCAAAATTACGAAGGCCTCTACTTTTCCGGGGGAATTGCTTCGCACCCCCGGACCCCCTATGCGGCTACGCCGACAGGTGGTAATAGAAGAATGGCCGCGCCGAAGTCCCAGTACGCATCCGCGGCGGCGTCGTTCCAAAGCCGGGCGCGCGGGCCGCCACCGGCTCCGCAGTCGCAACGACCGAACCGAAGGGCGACCGCCGTAAACGTTTCCTTCGGGTCGTGTCTCCAGAGGCCGTCGCACCCGCCGGTGGCGGTGCTCCCGCCCTTCATCTCAAGCGCGGGAATAGCCCCATACCCCGGAACCGTTCGGTAATAGGAAGGGTAGGCCATCGCGTTGTGGTTCTGGTCCCACTCCATATTGTCCGGCACCTGGATGCCGGTATCAAGGTAGGAAGCGCCGGTTACGTCGTACTTATAGTTTGTACTTACCTTAACGCGGCCGTTTACTACTACCTCGTAGGGGTCGCGCATCCACTGCTGCCAACTGCCCAGGACTATGCTGTGGAA
>CANRND010000029.1 GCA_947631905.1 uncultured Clostridia bacterium
GTGATAGGCGGGGAGTTAGCGGTGCCCTGTATCTGCAATCCGCTATAGCAGAGCCGAACGCTTTTCTCGGTGCAGTTTATGGAAGGCTGCGCGCGATAAGGAATGTTGATAACAAGGTCTCATGCAACGTGCGTCCGCGAACCGTGTCAGGGTAGGGATACAGCAGCACTAAACGGAGCCGCGCGTGTGCCATGAGGGAGCTTTGTCGGAGTCACCTGTCGCGTTTCCGCTTCGGTGAATTGCAACAAAAAAAGCCCTCACAGTTTTTTTTGATTTTCCGTTCTCTCCGCGCCTGCGGAGAGAATTTTTTACACTTTTTTCCAAAAAAGTTGATATTCTCCCGCGCGCATGGGCGCTTTCACTATTTCTATGGAGAAATTTTGTGTCGAATTGTTGACAAAACAAAGTCCGTATGATAAAATCTGCATGCAAACCGCTTTGTTTTGCGAAATTCAAATCATAGGAGAGTATTATGAAAAAACTTTTGACCGTCTTTTTGGCGCTGGCGGCAGTCCTTTGCGGAATGTTAGGGATCGCGGCCTGCGATGAAAAAGACCCCGAACCCGCTCCCTCGGAGACCCACGTCCATCAATGGGGAGCATGGACGTCCGACGAAAAGGGCAACCATACCCGCGTCTGTACGCTGGACGCAACGCACGTGGAAACGGAAAAGTGCGAAAACAGCATGGAGACTTCCGTCACCGACCCCACCTGCGACGAGGGCGGCTATACCACCCACACCTGCTCGGTGTGCAAGTATTCATATACGGACAGCGAAACGGGGAAGCTCGGGCATGACTACGAGTATTTCTTTGACAAAGAGACCCATACCCACACCGCCGTATGCAAGCGCGACAACACGCACACGTTGGAGGCGACGGTTTGCACTTTCGATGACGGCGTGGTGACCCTTGCGCCCACCTGCACGGAAGACGGCAAAAAATTGTATACCTGCGAATATTGCGACGGGAGCTACGAGGATAAGATCGACAAGCTCGACCACGACTGGCGGTATACGTTTGACGAAAAGACCCAAACGCACAGCGCCGTTTGCAACAACGACGAGACGCACAAGCTCGGCCCTACGAAGTGCGACATGACGGACGGCCTCGAAACGAAACCCACCTGCACGCAAAACGGCTATACGAGCTATATCTGCAAAGTCTGCTTAGGCAAATTTGACACCTATGACGAAACGACCCAAAAGGCGACGGGACATTCCTATCCCGAGACCTGGGAACAGATGGAGGGCGAAAAGCACTACCACATCTGCACCAACCCCGATTGCGGGGCGCGGGAAGAGAAAGAATGCAAGTTTACGGAAGAAGTTGTGACCGCCCCCACCTGCCTCGACCGCGGCTACACCACCAAGACCTGCCCCGACTGCCATGCCTCCAAAGTGGAGGACTATAAAGAGGCGTTGAACCACAACTTTGACGGCGCCGAGTACGTTTCCAACCACAACGGCACCCACTACCGCGTCTGCACCCGCCAGGGTTGCGAAGAGCGGGACGAGGAGGCTTGCACGAACTTCACCACGACGCAAAAAGCCGCGACCTGCACGGAGGCCGGCACCGAGACCAAGAAGTGCAACGACTGCCAATATGAGACCGTCACCGAGACGGACGGCGCAAAGGGTCACGAATTTAAGAATTATCAGTACGTCTTCAAAGACGGCAAGCATATGCACACCGCAACGTGTTCGAACCCCGATTGCGAGGAGACGAGTACCGACGCCTGCGTCTTTGCCGAAGAGAACGTCGTGTCTCCCGCGACCTGCATGACCGCAGGTTCCGAAAAGGACGTCTGCCCCATCTGCCAGCACGAGGAAACAAAAGTACTCCCCGCGCTCGGGCATAACTTCGAGGGCGCCGCTTACGTTTCCGGAAAAGACGGCACCCACTACCGCATGTGTACCAGAAACTGCAACGAAGAGGGCGCAAAAGAGGAAGGAACGTGCAATATGGTGGCGGGAACGAGCATTCCCAACTCCTGCACGCAGGCAGGCTCCACCGCAGACAAGAGATGCTCCTACTGCGGTTATACGGAAAGAGGAACGGTGATCCCCGCCAACGGCCACAAGTGGAAAAACGCACAAAACGACGGCTGGACCCCCACCGCGAACGGCAAACATAAGCGCGAATGCAGCGTCTGCACATTCAGCGAAGAAAAGAGTTGCCAATATACCGAACAACTAACGGACCCCAAGTGCGACCAGGACGGCGAGCGCGTAAAGACCTGCACGCTCTGCCAAAACGTCGTAAGGGAAGTTCTCACCCGTCTCGGGCATGACATCGAAACATATACGTTCGAGTCCCATACGGGCAGCGACGGCGTCGAATATCACTATCATAAGGGCTATTGCAAACGTTGTACGCAGGACGTAAGAGAGGCTTGCCAGCTCCAAGAAACGGGTACGACCTCCGCTACCTGCACGGAAAGCGGCACAAGGACCGTCAACTGCATCCGTTGCGGGCATGTCCATAAATACATCACCGAAGACGCAAAGGGACACACGCCCAACGGAGGCTATACTTTCGACCCCGATCGTCATACGCACGCAGGTACCTGTATGCGTTGCGGAATAGAAATAAACCCCACGGAATGCACCCCCGATCCCAAAAAGGAATTCGTGCAAAAGCCGACCTGCAACCTCAACGGCTATACCCGCCAGACCTGCTCGGTTTGCGGCAACAGTTGGAAAGAGCAGGAAGTCAAATCTTACGGCGGACACGACTGGGTAGTCAGCGCGGGTTCCTACGACAGACAATACAATCAGCACGCGGTAAAATGTTCCCGTTGCATCGCAAGCATGTTCGTATCCTGCACTTATGAGGACGAGACCGTTCAGGTAACCTGCACGACAGACGGCTATACGCGGAGATATTGCACCGCATGTCATGGCGAATTTTCCAAGACGGTCTTCCCGACGAGCGGGCATGTGTATAAGTATGAGTACACGGGAAACGAACAGGATCATAACACCCACCGCGTTACCTGTGAAAAGTGCAATCTGAACGAAGAGGTCGAATGCACGCTCATTCCGCGCACGACGGTTGCGACCTGCACGATGGGCGGCGACAATGACCTCATCTGCAAAGTATGTAACCATATTTTGGATCGCGCGGACTCCGAGGCGCTCGGACACATCTATACCTACACCTATCTCTATAACAATACCCACGTGCGCACTTGCACCCGTTGCCGTTATTCCGAACCTGTCAAGTGCCAGATCGATTATGTTCTCAAAGAGGGAAATTGCGTCACCCCTACCGAGCAAACCGCTACTTGCAGAGACTGCCACAACTCGACCACGAAGACCATCGAAAAACCCCTCGGACATCAGTGGGACAAATGGAGCATAAAAGACAACGGCGAACATGAACGCAAATGTCTGCTTTGCGAGGCGCAAGAAACGCGTAGCGGACATGATTTCAGCAAATCCAACTTCTGCGACTGCGGCTTCGACGGACTCCTCTACGAAGAAGTGGGCGGCGATCTCCGCGTAAAGCGCAATCCCGACCTGAGCGGCGCGGCGAAGATCATCATTCCCGCGACCCACAACGGCAAGACCGTCGTGGAGATCGGCAACCAGGCGTTCCGCGACTTCGCAATGACCGAGATCGTGATCCCCTCTACCGTCAAAACGATCGGCGATTACGGACTCAACTACTGCTCCAAGCTCGAAAAAGTCACTTTCGGCGACACCGAAGACGGTAGCGCGATCGACGAGAGCGTGACTTCGCAACTTACCTCGATCGGCGCATACGCCTTGCAAGGAGATAAGGAACTCGTCACGTTCGACCTTCCCGAAACCCTGACCACGATCGGCGCTTATGCGTTCGAGAGATGCGCCAAGTACGACAATTTCGAAGTTCCCGAAGGCGCCGAAGAGATCGGAAAGGGCGCGTTCAACGAGACCAAGCACGTACGGGCCGCGAAACTCGAAGGAGACGCGCTCTACCTCGGCAAACACCTCATCCGCGTGATAGAGAGCCATAAAGGCACGTTCACGATCAAGAAAGGCACCCTCTCGGTCGCGGAAGGCGCGTTCGAAAATTGCGTGGGGCTTACGGAGCTTACGATTTATGCGGGCATTCTGAGGTTTGATACAGACGCATTCAAGGGTTGCACGGGATTGACGTCGGTCAAGTTCGAAAAGGCGGACGAAAAGCAAACTTCGGACGAACTCTTAAAGGCATGGTTTAAGATCACCTTTGAAAACGACGACGCAAGCCCGCTCAATTATACGCATGCGTTCAACATCGTCGGCTTAGAGGGCGACATCAAGATCCCCGAAGACGCCACCTATATCCCCGTGGGAACCTTCCGCGGCGATGCGATCGAGAGCGTAACGATCCCCGATACCGTAACGCACATCGGCGCAGCAGCGTTCTTCGAATGCACCTCGCTCACGAGCGTAACGATCCCCGACACGGTGATCTCCATCGGCGCATATGCGTTCTACGGTTGCACGTCGCTTGAAACCATTACGTTCAAATCCGTGACGAGCCAAGTGCAGAGAACGGAATCTTACTTCATCGGCGAAAACGCCTTTGCGGGAACAAAGTACTATCAAACCGCCTCTCATTGGGACGAACACGGCATTCTTTACATCGGGAACCACCTCATCAAGGCGAACTCGGGCAAAGAGGCTGTCGTAGATACGATTGCGGCGGTACCCAACCTTGCCGAGATGACGAAGATCCCCGCAGGAGTCGCCGTGACGCAGGGAGAGATCGAGATCAAAGAGAACACCGTTACGATCAGCGCCCGCGCGTTCCAAAACTGCGATCAGTTGGAAAAGGTCACGATCGGCGAGAAAGTGGAATTTATCGGCCAGCAGGCGTTCAGCGGCTGTTCGAAGCTCTCGAAAGCCATTATAAAGGGCAAGGCGAACTTCCTCGCATGGTCTTTCCGCCCCGGCACGACCGAACGTTACATCGGCAGAAGCGTCAACCCGAACCCGAGCGGAGACGAAAAGTCGCAGTCCGACATGGCGCACTGGCTCACGGCGGGCTATCCCGGCGAATGGTCCCGTCTCGTTACGGCGTAAATTTAAGTAGCAAAAAGGCGCCCGCCTCAAAATGAGGCGGGCGCCTTTTTTGCCGTAATTCAGAACATCATGAAAACGAACGCGCCGCCGAAGCCGAGAACGGCAAAAATCAGCGCAAGACTTATCCACGTGACCGCCCTCTTGTTGACAGAGAGCTGGCAGAACCAGTAGACGAACGTTGTGATGAGACAAACGAGGGTGCCGACGATCCCGATCCCGACGGCAAGGGAGATACAGAGCAGGGATGTGACCAGCCAGACCTTTCCGAGATAGCGGAAGAGAAGCAAGGCGCAAGCGCATGCCGCCGCCAAAACGGCGTATATGACGGCGAAAATACCGAACCGTTTCGTCTTTTGCCGTTTTTCGGGGTCTCTTTTGGCATAGTTGGCGCGGTCGATGACGCGCGACCAATCCCAGAACAAGTTCCAGACGGTATGATGTCTCATACCCCTATCATTCCACGCTCTCGGGGAAATTATGCCCCCGCCTTTTGCGCCCCTCCCCTACCCCTCCCCCAACAAGTTGGGGGAGGGCGA
This sequence comes from uncultured Clostridia bacterium, assembly GCA_947631905.1. Taxonomy (GTDB): domain Bacteria; phylum Bacillota; class Clostridia; order Christensenellales; family Borkfalkiaceae; genus Gallimonas. The sequence goes on from CANRND010000029.1 coordinate 5,593, forward strand.
GAAAGGTGTAACACCAGTTCCAAATCACGTCACCCTGAGCGAAACGAAGTGAAGTCGAATGGGTCTCTACCTTATTTTTCCATTTGTCATATTAAGCAAAAGAGCGGCTTCCCGTGAAGCCGCTCTTTTCTTCTCTTTACTTCATAAAGGCGAGGAACGCTTTATAGTTGCTGTATACGTCCGCTTTGGAGACAAGCTCCCACGGGGCGTGCATGGAGATAACGGGTACCCCCAAATCGACGGTATCGATATTGAGTTGCGCCACGAACTTTGCGACCGTTCCGCCGCCGCCGATATCCACTTTGCCCAGCTCCGCGGTCTGCCACACCACGTCGCCCTCGGCAAACATCTTGCGCACTTCGCCCACAAATTCCGCATTTGCGTCGTTGGAGCCGCTCTTCCCGCGCGCGCCCGTAAACTTGCACATCGCCGTTCCGCAGGAGAGCATTGCGCTGTTCATCTTTTCGTAGACATTTGCAAAATTGGGGTCGTATGCCGCCGTTACGTCGGAGGAAAGGCACTTGGAGGCCGAACGCACCTTGCGGAAGTTCGCCCCGAGCGCGAGGGAAATTTCTTCCATGAGGTCCTCGTACACCTTGCACTGGATGCCCGTTGTCCCCTCGCTGCCGATCTCCTCTTTATCGACGAGCATGGCAAGCACGGTATGCTCCGTATCGTTCCAAACGACCGCGGTGAGCGCGGGATAGGCGCACACTCTGTCGTCGTGTCCGTATGCGCCGATGAGCGCGCGGTCGAACCCGATGTCGCGCGCGCCGTATGCGGGAACGGCGGAAAGTTCCGCCGAGAGGAGGTCCTCTTCGCACACGCCGTACTTTTCATGCAGGACGGAGAGGACGGAGAGCTTGATCTTGTCGGAGACCTCTTTATCGCCGTAAGGAAGCCCGCCCACGACCACGTTGAGCTGTTCGCCCTCGATGAGCTTGTTCGCGCTCCCGCTCATCTGTTCGCCGCCGAGGTGCGGGAGAAGATCGTTGATGTAGAACACGGGATCGGCGGGGTCCTCCCCCACGCGGACGGTCACTTTTTCGCCGTTTTTGAGCATGATCACGCCGTGCAGAGCGAGCGGGATCGCCGTCCACTGGTACTTTTTGATGCCGCCGTAGTAATGGGTCTTGAAAAATGCCATGCCGCTGTCCTCGTAGAGCGGATTTTGTTTGATGTCGATGCGGGGCGCGTCGATATGGGAAGCGATGATGCGCATACCGTCCTCTTCGAGGTTTTTCGTCCCCACGCGGAACACGACCACGGACTTGCCGCGGTTCACGAAATATTTTTTATCGCCCGCTTTGAGCTTGTCGCCGAAGCGGTACTCGGTAAAGCCGTGGCACTTTGCCGTTTCTACGGCGAAGTCGCACGCTTCGCGCTCGGTTTTGGCGGCGTCGAGGAAAGCCTTATAGTTCTCTGCGTAATCGAAGATCGCCCTCCGCTCGCTTTCGCTTGCGATCTCATAGTAGTTGCGTTTTTTATAGGAGAGCTGTTCCAAAAGCTCCTGCCCCTTGCTCTTTTTTTCAGACATAACGTCCTCCGTTTTGATTTTTTTCCACATCATTATAGCACCCCCGCAACAAAAAGGCAAGAAAATGATCGAAGTATCTTCCCGCGCTTGCAATTTCCAAAACAGGGTGATAAAATAAGAAAAAAATCGAAAACAGAGGTAAAAAGTATGAAACGATGGATCACGTTGTTTCTTTCCGCGGCGCTGGCGGCGGCACTTCTGGGACTTGCGGCTTGCAAGCCCACTACTCCCTCCAACCCTACGCCGCCCGAACAGTTTACTCCCCGCGACAGCGCGACGGTGACGGTCTTTACGACCAACGACATGCACGGCAATCTTCAAAACGACGAAAAGAACAAAACGATCGGCATCGTGCAGGCGGCCCAAATCAAGGCCTCTACCCAAAACGCGCTCCTCGTGGACGCGGGAGACGCTACGCAGGGCGCGTCCTTTGCCTCCATTTCGCAGGGCGCGGACGTGGTGCGCATGATGAACGAGGCGGGCTACGACCTTATGGCGGCGGGCAACCACGAGTTCGATTACGGCGCAGACGTTCTTCTCGAAAACGAGGAACTTGCCAACTTCCCCATTCTCGCCGCAAACGTGCTGAGAGACGGCGCGCCCCTTTTAGACAGCTCCGCCGTACTCGAAAGCGCGGGCTACAAGATCGGCTTTATCGGGCTGACCACCGTCTCCACCGCGACCTCCACCAACCCCACTCTCCTTACGGGCGTGACCTTTGAGGGCGAAGTTGAGACCGCGAAGAAAGAGATTGCCGCCCTCAAAGATAACACGGATGCGATCGTCCTCGTCTGCCACATGGGCGACAACGAAAAAGCGGTGTCCTGCACGAGCGAACAGCTTCTTTCCGCGCTCTCCGCGGAGGAACAGAAGGAAGTGACCGCCGTCATCGACGGACACAGCCACACCGTGGAGAACAAAACGGTGCAGGGCGTTCCCGTTCTCCAAACGGGGGTGAACTTTACAAATCTCGGCAAGCTGACCCTCACGTTTACGGACGGCGAGGCGGGCGCGAAGGTTACCGCCGCGGGCGAGGTGCTTGATTATGCCGCGGCGATGAGCTATGCCGCGACCGAGGCGGGAGAGCAAAAGGCGCACAAGGTTGAAGAGAAGTTCGAGGCGATCGAACTCCAACAGAAAGAAATTTTGGACGAGGTCCTCTGCGAAATCGACCATCCCCTCTTCGGCGGCTATGTGTGCTATAACTATGTGGAATCCCGCATTGTGGAGACCGCGTATGGCGACTTTGTGACGGACGCTTTCAAATATTATGCCGAAAAGTTTGCGGAAAACGAGAGTCTTAATCTTCCCGTTGTGGCGGTGGAAAACGGCGGCGGCATTTCGCAGAGCCTGCCGACCTGGCACACGGACGGCAAAGAAGTGACCGTAGGCGACGTGATGAACGCTTTCAACCACGGCAATTTGGTGGAAGTTTTGAAAGTTTCCCCCGCCGAGCTGTTTGCGGCGATCGAAAAGGGACTTGTCACGACGGGACAGGACGAAACGGGGCTTCTTCTGTGCGGGAAAGTGAGCGGCTCTTTCCTGCAATGCAGCGGGTTCTCCTATGCCTACGACCCCGCGGGCGAAACGGGCAAGAAAGTTGTGGAAGTGAAGCTCGCAAACGGAACGGTTCTCGACCGCGCGGACACCGAAAACAAACTCCTCCTTGCCACCAACAATTATGTTTCTTCCTCTTTTGCGCAGGGAGAAAAGCTCGGCGAACTCGGCGGCGAGGACGTTCTTATTCAGGATTACATTCTGTACCTAAGCGGACAGAACGACGGCATTCTCGACTATAAGTGCAACTACGACCGCATCAAGATCGCAAACGATAAGTCGCCCGAGACCTACACGGTGAAGCTCTGCGTGAAGCAAGGCGAGGTGGCGCAGGCAAATCAAACCTATACCCTCTCGGTGGACGGCGGCGCGGCGCAGGAAGTTACCACGGACAGCGAGGGATATATCACCGTTACGCTTCAAAAGGGCGCGCACTATCTGTGGCTTTCGGGCGGAAGCAACTTCGTGTATGTGAACAACTACTCCGGCACGGGCGTTGCCGAAGGCGACGAGGAGAACCCCGACTACTATACCAAAGACGGATACTATTCGTTCACGTTTGTCATTCCCGAAGAGACAGAGTAAGGGATAACGCAAGCGCCCCGCGGCATTTTCATAAGCCTATGCTTTGATGATTTACGCAAACGATAATGGCAGTAGACCCCGCGTCGCTTTTGCGACGCGGGGTCTACTTAAATAACAAGGTTATTCGAGCGAAAATATTTCTTCATAAGTCGTTTTGAGGATCGCCCGCATCAAAACGATTTCATCCGGATACAAGTGGCGTTGTCCTACCTCGATTTTTGCAACCGCACTCCGCGTAATATCGCACCCGTTGAGTTGCAATTTTACCGATAATTCTTCTTGTGTCATGCCGGCTCGCTCCCGAATTTTTCTGAGATTTGCTCCGATCTTTTTTTCCACTACAATATTCATGAATTTTTTGCTCCTAAATAGGCGCAAAACGCTTGACTTTATTATAATCAAATGCTATGATAGTTTTGCACTTATATAGGTGCAAATAATCGCAGGAGAAAAATAAAATGAACAGATTCAAAGCAGTATTCAAATCGGTCAAGGGCTTTGCACTCGCCGCGGTTGTGGGACTTGTCCTCGGCATCGTGCTGATTGCGATTGGAATGACGGGTGTTACGTGGCTCACGTACATCGGATTCGTCTTTCTGTTTGCAGGCATTGTGGCGGCTATATGCGTATATGCCATTGCCAAAGATAGACTTCACGCCATTTGCCCAGAATGTCAGAAATATATGGGGGATACGGACGAGCGGGTGGAATATTCCTATGTGTGCCATCAAAAGGAGGATAAGTACGACAACGCTGGGAAATATACGGGAACCACGTTCAGTTTTACCTGCATGATCACTTGCCCACACTGCGGGAACACCGTTTCATTCCTTCAAAAGATGACCTCGAAAGACGCGTCCAAAGCAAGCGTGATGATGGATAAGAAACTGAAATCCATCTTAAAGCTAACGAACAAATAACGGTTTCGTTTGTATAAGCGCCCCGCGGTATAAAACCGCGGGGCGCTTTTTTATAATTCTCGGCCCGCGTTCCTATTGTCATTTCGCCCCCCGTTCTTATTGTCATTTCGAGTGGAGCGAAGCGAAATCGAGAAATCTCAACATTATTTTAACACTAAGGTAGAGATTCCTCGACTGCGCTCGGAATGACATTATAAAAACTTTGCGCGGCACGAGCCGTAGGCGAAGTAATGGAGCGAAGTGAAATCGAGAAATCTCAACATTGCCGTCCCAAAAAGTGCGCTATACCTTTTCAAATAAAAAGTTCCGAAATTCGGAACTTCGGACCCATTTTGCGAGATTTGATATATAATTTCTTTGTTCGATATTTGTAACGGTATTGTCTGCGACTTACGCCCTCCCCTCCGTGAGTGTGGAGCGAAGCGAAATCGAGAAATCTCAACATTATTCATTTACGTCACCCTGAGCCGCCGAGCTATGCGCGGCGTGTCGAATGGGTGTCTTCATTATAATAAGGCCATGTTTCGACAAGCTCAACATGACGTGTTATTATTAAAAAAGGTAGAGATCCCTACTTCGCACTTTGTACTCGTACCGCGCTTAGAGAATTAGAACGGCGCGCGGGGCGACTACGCTCGGGATGACATTTTAGAACGGCGCGCGGGGCGACTGCGCTCGGAATGACATTATAAAAACTTTGCGCGGCTCGACATGACAACTTTATTTCCCCCCTCCATGGAGGGGGGCAGGGGGGTGGGGCGTATTCTGATTGCGTCACTTTCCGTACATCTTATAAGAGCGTTTGGCAGTGTTGTTTGCGGCAACAAAATACGCCGCCCGAGGCTTTGCCTCGGGCGGCGTGAAATTTCTCCTGCAATACGGTTACACCAATTCGATGATCGCGGTTTCGGCGGCGTCGCCGCGGCGTTGGCCGAGAAGATAAATTCTCGTGTACCCGCCGCCCTGGCCGAGTTCCTCTTTCCGCTGAGCATACTTGGGTGCAATTTCGTTGAACAGCTTTTCGATGAGCGGATGCTGGATCTGCTCGGTGCGCTTCTTGTAGTCCTTTTTGCTCTCGCTGAACGCCTTGATCTCTTGCAGATCGTACGTCTTGGCGATGATCGCGCGGCGCGCGGCGAGCTTTTTGGGACCGTCCTTTACGGAAGTCGTCTTGACGTCCTTGCCCTTCTTGTCCTTGATGATAACGTCGTATTCCACAACGTCGTCATAGGTGTTCACCGCTTTCGTGATGAGTTTTTCGACATAGGATTGAAGTTCTTTCGCCCGCGCCAAAGTCGTTTCGATCTTTCCGTACCAAAGGAGCTGAGAAGCCTGCCCTCTCAATAACGCAATTCTCTGTTTGGTTGTTTTGCCCAATTTACCCGGCATAATTTAATCCTCCTTTTTTTCCAGCGAAAGACCGTACTGTTCGAGTTTCTGGATCACTTCGTCGAGGGACTTCTTGCCCAAATTACGCACTTTGAGCATCTCGTCCTCCGTCTTGGAGATGAGGTCTTCCACGGTATGAATGTTCGCTCTCTTCAAGCAGTTGTAGGAACGGACGGAGAAGTCCATTTCCTCGATCTTCATGGAGAGAATCTGTTGCTGTTTGTCATCGTCCGTCTTCACGAGGATGTCCATATCCTTGATGCTCTCGGAGAGATTGACGAACAAATTGATGTGGTCTTGCATGATCTTCGCGGCGAGCGAAACGATCTCTTTGCCCGAGAACGTGCCGTCCGTCCACACTTCGATCGTGAGCCTGTCATGGTCGATATTCTGCCCCACGCGCGCCGGTTCCACATTGTAGTTGACCTTTTGGACGGGCGTATAAATGGAGTCGATGGGAATATAGTCGATGATGGGCTGTTTGTTATCTTTGGCGGGGTGATACCCTCTGCCTCTGCCGATGGTGATCTCCATATCGATCTTTCCGCCGGCATCCACCGTGCAGATATACTGGTCGCTGTTCACGATCTCCACCTCGGCGTCCTGCGAAATGTCGCTCGCGTGGATCACGGCGGGACCCTCTTTGCAAAGGCGCAACGTCTTGGTGTAATCTTTATCGGTGACCTTCGTCTTGATTGCGAGGAGTTTCAAATTGAGAATGATCTCGGTAACGTCCTCTTTGACGCCGGGGATGGCGCAAAACTCGTGTTTCACGCTTCCGTCCATAAAGCGGATCCCTTGCGCCGCCGCGCCCGGGAGCGCAGACAACAAGATTCTTCTGAGACAGTTGCCTATCGTAAGACCGAAGCCCTTTTCAAGCGGTTCAACAACGATCTTCGCATAAGACTTTTCGTCGTTTTCCGTCACTTCGATTTTGGGCATATCCATTTCGATCATAAAGTTACCTCCTTTTATATGAAATTACTTGGAGTACAATTCGACAATCATATGCTCTGCAATCTGGCTGTCAACGTCCTCACGGGTAGGAAGCGCCAAAATTTTGCCTTCCAGTTTCTCGGGATCGAATTCCAGCCACTTGGGCATATTCGCAACCTTCATCGTCTTGATCTGTTCGAAGAATTTGTTGTTCTTGCGGTTCTCTTTCACCGCGATCACGTCGCCCACTTTCACGCTGTACGAGGGAACGTTCACCGTTCTGCCGTTCACCATGAAATGGGAGTGGTTGACAAGCTGGCGCGCCTGCGTGCGGGAAGCGCCCACGCCCATGCGGAAGATCACGTTATCGAGCCTTCTTTCGAGCAGGGAGAGCATGTTCTCGCCCGTGATGCCTTTCATGCGGTCCGCAACTTCATAGTAGTGGCGGAACTGCCCCTCTTGCACGCCGTAAATGCGCTTGGTCTTCTGTTTTTCACGGAGCTGCAATCCGTACTCGGAAACCTTTTTCCGCACCGCGGATGGAGCTTTTCCGGGAGGCGTGGGGCGTTTGTTGAAGGGACACTTATCGAGGTAGCACTTCTCTCCTTTCAAAAAGAGCTTGCCGCCCTCTCTTCTGCAAAGTTTACATTTTGCGTCTCTGTATACTGCCATCTTCTTGCCTCCTTAAACTCTTCTGCGCTTGGGCGGTCTGCATCCGTTGTGGGGAATGGGAGATACGTCCGAAATGAGGGTAACTTGAAGCTCGCAATTCGCAAGCGCGCGGATCGCGGACTCTCTGCCCGCACCGGGACCCTTAACATACACTTCCACAAAGCGGAGCCCGTGTTCTTTTGCGGCCTTTGCCGCCGTTTCGGTCGCCATCTGCGCCGCAAAGGGCGTACCCTTTCTCGAACCCTTGAACCCGAGGGAGCCTGCGCTCGACCAGCTGATCGCATTGCCGCTCATATCGGTGATGGTAACGAGCGTGTTATTGAACGTGGACTGGATATGAACTTGTCCTTTGTCGATCTTTTTGATTTCTCTCTTCTTGCCGCGAGAGACGGTTCTTCTCTTATCTGCCATTTTTCACGCGCTCCTTACTTCTTCTTGTTCGCAACCGTGCGGCGGGGGCCCTTCCTCGTTCTCGCGTTGCGCTTGGTGCTTTGACCGCGCACGGGAAGCCCCTTTCTGTGACGGACGCCGCGATAGCAGCCGATTTCCATCAGCCGCTTGATGTTGAGGCTCTTCTGTCCTCTCAGTTCGCCCTCCACAACATAGTGGTGGTCGATATATTCTCTTAACTTGGAAACGTCTGTTTCGTCGAGATCTTTCACGCGGGTGTCGGGGTCGATGCCCGTCTCCGCGAGAATTTTCTTGGACGTCGTAAGACCGATTCCGTAAATGTAGGTGAGACCGATCTCTACCCGTTTCTCTCTGGGCAGATCGACACCGGCAATACGTGCCATTGAAAACCTCCGAATTGAATTTAGGATATAATAATTTTTTATTTCTACGGATCCCGGCGGAAACAGTGGAAAATATTTCTTTGCCGGACTCCCTTTGTTTTCCTTTTTAAGCGCAAAGCAAGCCGATTTTCCGCACGCTTTTGTGCGGAAATTCAGCCTTTTTGCACATATTCGGCGGTTCCTCGCATAGAACCGCAAAATAGATTATAACACAACCGAAAACAAGTTGTCAACTGTTTTTTAACCCTGTCTTTGTTTGTGCGACTTGTTCTTGGAACAAATGACCATCACTTTTCCGTTTCTCTTGATGACCTTGCACTTGTCGCACATGGGTTTTACGGAAGGACGTACTTTCATTTTTGTATACCTCTGTTATAATTTTTGGAACGGTGTTCTGTTTTTCTAAATCACGTGCGCGAGCAAAACCACGCTTTTGCGCTGCGCGACACAATTTGCCGCATACTTGCGGCTTATTGCCCGATGAAACGAACGAGAGGACCAACTAAGTTAAACCGTGTCCGCAAGTTTCCTCGTTAAATTCTTTCCGTAGGCAAAGAATTTAACGAAACTTAGTTCCAAATCCTCTTGCCTTAGGCGGAATTCACTTCCGCCGTGGGCGACACAATTTGCCGCATACTTGCGGCTTATTGCCCGATGAAATGAACGCGAGGACCAACTTTTTCAAACCGTTAACGCACGTTTCCTCGCACAATTATTTTTGAAGTGAGATTTCTCGACTCCGCGCTTCGCGCTCCGCTCGAAATGACAATTAAAACGATTTGCGCATAGCACAAGGAAAAGAATTGTGCGAAACTAATTCTTGCTTCTCCACGTGATCCGCCCTTTCGTGAGATCGTAGGGGCTCATTTCGAGTTTTACCCCGTCCCCCTCGATGATGCGGATATAGTTCATTCTCAGTTTCCCCGAGATGTAAGCGGTGATGATGTGGCCGTTGGAGAGCTGTACTTTGAACGTTGCGTTCGGAAGCGCTTCGATCACTCTGCCCTCTGCTTCAATCACGTCGTCTTTGGACATAAAACTCTCCTTAAAGCGTCAGAATTTCCACGCCGTCCTCGCGGATGACGAGGGTGTTTTCGTAGTGCGCGGCGGGCCTGCCGTCTGCCGTTACCGCCGTCCAGCCGTCGTCGAGGACCTTGACCCGCCAACTGCCCGCGGCGATCATCGGCTCCACGCAGATGACCATGCCCGCTTGCAATCTTACGCCCGTCCCCTTTCTGCCGAAGTTCGGCACCGAGGGGTCCTCGTGCATTTCCCGTCCGATCCCGTGGCCCGTATAGGCGCGGATGACGGAAAATCCGTTCAATTCGGCATACTTCTGGACTTGATAGCCGATGTCGAAGAGCGGCGTCCCCGCTTTCAGCCCCTTGATCCCCTCAAAGAAGCACTGCTCCGTAACGCGGACCAGTTTGTCTTTTTCGGGAGAAACATTGCCGATGCGGAACGTTCTCGCGCCGTCGCCGTGGAAGCCGTTTTTGTAGGCGCACAGATCGACGCTGACAATATCGCCCTCCATCAGCACGCGATCGTCGGGGATCCCGTGGACCACGACCTCGTTGACCGAGACGCAGGCGGAGGCGGGATAGCCGCAATAGCCGAGACAGCTCGGTTCCGCGCCGTTGCCCTTGATGAAGCGGTAGACGAGATCGTCCACCTCTTTCGTCGTCATGCCGGCGCAGATCCGCTCGCCCACAAAGGCGAGGCAATCTTTCACGATGCGGCAGGGTTCGCGCATCAACGCGATTTCTTCTTCGCTTTTCCGGATCATATCAACCGACGAGTTTATCAAGCGTCGCCTTGATCTCTTCGAACAGCACTTCGGCGGGCGCCTCGGTGCCTGTGAAGTTCAGGATTTTTCCCTGTTTGGCGTAATAATCGATGAGCGGCGCGGTATGCTCGTTGTAAACTTCGAGCCTTGCCCCAACCGTTTCGGGATTATCGTCCTTTCTCTGGTACAGTTCGCCGCCGCAGCGCGCGCACGTCGTGGCGCCGTTCAGGGTGGAGACGTGGTAGCTCTCGCCGCAATCTCTGCACACTCTCCTGCCGCAGAGGCGGTCCATGAGGAGCGCATGATCGATGTTGATATTGACGACGCCGTCGATACGGGCAAACTTATCGAGTTCCTCCGCTTGATAGAGGTTGCGGGGGAAACCGTCGAGCAGATACCCTTTCTTGCAATCGTCCCACGTCAGCCTGTCTTTGACGATGGCGACCGTCACCTCGTCGGGGACCAACTCCCCTTTCTCGGTATACGATTTGGCGAGAAGTCCGATCTCGGTGCCTTTTTTGATATTCTCGCGGAAGATGTCCCCCGTGGAAATATGCACGATGCCGTATCTTTCGGAAATCTTGGTGGCCTGCGTTCCTTTTCCTGCGCCGGGGGCGCCGAGCAGAATCAAGTTCATAAATTTTCCCCCTTTACGGTCGGTCCGCCTCTGCGGGAGCTTTGCGCGCCCGCAGAGGAAAACGTTTTTACTTTAAGAATCCCTTGTAGTTCTTCATCATGATCTGGGACTGCAACTGCTTGTCAAATTCGAGCGCCACGGAGACGACGATGAGAAGTCCCGTTGTGGAGAACGCGTTGAGGAGGGTGCTGTCCTTTGTGACGAAGCTGAAAATGAACGACGGGATGAACGCGACGAGCGCAAGGAAGATCGCCCCGAACAGCGTGATGCGGTTGTTGATCTTCTTCAAGTACTGCGCCGTGGGTTTGCCGGGACGGATACCCTGGATAAAGCCACCGTTCTGCTGGATGTTCTTGGAGACGTCCTCGGGATTGAACTGGATCTGCGCATAGAAGAATGCGAAGATGAAGATGAGGACGACGAGTACGAGAACGTATGCCCAGGTGCCGCTTGCGAAGTTGGTGTTCCACCATGCGAGCGCGCCGCTCCACGAGGGAACAAGGCTCATGATCATGCTGGGGAACGAGATGATCGCAAACGAGAAGATGAGAGGCATAACGCCGCTTCCCGTGATCTTCATGGGGATCACGGAGCTTTGCCCGCCGTACATCTTGGTGCCGCGCACCTGTTTTGCGTACTGCACGTGGATCTTGCGTTCCGCAAGGTCGACATAGACGATGCAGAAGAAGATGACGACTGCGAGGGCGAGGAACCCGATCACTTCGAAGAGCGGTGCGAGGTTGTTCGCCGTGATCGCCGCGAATTTGCCGATAATGCTGTCGCCTGCCGTCGAAATGATACCGATGAAGATGATGAGGGAGATGCCGTTGCCCACGCCGTAGTCGGTGATACGTTCGCCGAGCCACATCACGAGCATTGCGCCGCCCGTATAGATCACGGTAATATAGAGAATGGCAAGCCACTGCTGGTTAAAGAAGAGCGCCCAGTTCACCGCGTCGCTGTCGTTCATTGCGCCGAAGCCGCCCGCGAAGTTGACGATGATACCGATGGACTGCACCACCGCAAGCACGATCGTAATGATACGGGTGATGGTGGTGATCTTCTTTCTCCCCTCTTCGCCCTGTTTACTGAGCCGTTCGAGGGCGGGAATGCCGACCGTAAGAAGTTCCACGATAATGGACGCATTAATGTACGGCCCGATCCCGAGCGCAAACAACGTTCCGTTGGCAAGCGCGCCGCCCGTTACGCTGCTCATGAGCGCGAGGAAGCTGTTGGCGGTCCCCGTAGTCACTCCGTTGATCTGCTCTTCGATGAAGCCTCTTGCAAGTCCCGGAACGGGAATGTAGCATCCCAAACGGAACACAAGAAGGAGCAACAGGGTAATGATGATCTTCTTTCTGATGTCTTTATTCAGAAAGGCGTTTTTGATTGTTTCAAACATGGTTTTACTCCTGTTTTGCCGGTTTGCGTGAACGCCGTAAAAGTTACTCGGCGGTTTCCGCCGTGCCGCCCGCCTTTTCGATGGCGGCTTTTGCGGCTTCGGAGAACTTTGCGGCGCGCACGGTAAGCGCAACGTTCAGTTCGCCGTTCCCGAGTACTTTCAGACCGACGTTGTTCTTCACTTCTTTCGCAAGTCCGTTTTCCATCACATATCCGTAATCCACGACGGTGCCTGCGGGCAGGTCGGAGAGTGCGGAAAGATTGACGATGACATAGCTCTTGCCCCACTTATTGTGGAAGCCGCGCTTGGGAAGCCGTCTTGCGAGGGGCATCTGGCCGCCTTCGAAACCGGGACGGACTCCGCCGCCCGAACGCGCCCATTGGCCCTTGTGTCCCTTGCCGCTCGTCTTGCCCAGCCCGGAGCCGATGCCCCGCCCGAGCCGCTTCGCGGAAGTTCTTGCTCCCTCTGCGGGAGATAAAGTATCTACTCTCATTGCTGTCTCCTTATACGTTCTCCACCTTTACGAGGTGCGCGACTTTTTTGAGCTGTCCCTGCAATGTGGGAGAATCTTCAAAAGTCTTTTCGGAACGGATCTTTTTGAGCCCGAGCGCGGCTACCGTCTCCTTCACGGACTTGACTTCGCCGATGGTACTCTTTACAAGCGTTACTTTTACCATATCTGCCTCCTTAGCCCACGATCTCTTCCACGGACTTGCCGCGAAGGAGAGCGACTTCTTCCGCCGTTTTGAGCGAAGCGAGACCTTGGACGGTCGCTTTCACACAGTTGACGGGGTTCTGGGTCCCGTGGGACTTGGTTCTGATATTCTTGATCCCAGCGGCTTCCATGACCGCACGCACCGGACCGCCCGCGATCACGCCGGTACCTTCTTCGGCGGGCATCATGAGGACCGCGCCGCGGCCGAACTTTCCGAGGATCTCGTGGGGGATGGTGGTGTCGACGATGGGAACGCGCACGAGGTTCTTCTTGGCGGCCTGCGTCGCCTTTTCGATCGCCTCGGGAACTTCTTTCGCCTTGCCCTGGCCGTAGCCGACCTTGCCGTTGCCGTCGCCGACCACGACAAGCGCGGCAAAGCGCATGTTTCTGCCGCCCTTAACCGTTTTGCTGACGCGGTTGATGCCGATGAGCTTCTTGATGAAACCGTCGTCCTGTTCCTGTTTTCTTTGAGGTCTGTTTTCTCTTGCCATGATTTTCTCTCCTCGCTCAGAATTTCAGACCGGCTTCACGCGCGCCGTCTGCGACCGCCTTTACGCGTCCCGTATAGAGGTAACCGCCCCTGTCGAACACGACGGTTTCGATCCCCTTTTCTTTGGCGCGCTCGCCGACCGTCGTTCCCACGATCTTCGCGGCTTCCGTCTTGGTCTTGCCCGCCACCTTTTCGCGGACGGACTTTTCCAGCGTAGACGCGGATGCGAGGGTAACTCCCTTCACGTCGTCGATGACCTGGACATAGATGTGATTCAGACTTCTGTAAACGTTCAAACGAGGCGTTTCCGCCGTACCCGAAACGTGCTTGCGGACGCGGGCGTGACGGCGCTGTCTGACCGAATTTTTATCGATTTTCGTTATCATATTTCCGCTCCTTTACTTCTTGCCCTTGCCCGAAGTCTTGCCTTCCTTATGTTCGACATGCTCGCCCTTGTAGCGGATGCCG
>CANRND010000030.1 GCA_947631905.1 uncultured Clostridia bacterium
CAAAAGGGTTTGCCAAATTGAGTCGCCCACGGCGGAAGTCAATTCCGCCTAAGGCAAGAGGATTATATTCACGAAAAATCTTTTGCTGCGCGGCAAATGTTGTGCGCTTATGGAAAATGGCGATTTTCCAACGCGCAGTGATTATGTTCACGAAAAATCTTTTGCTTCGCAAAATCTTTTTCCGTGAGGAAACTTACTTTAATACCTTAACTTAGTTGTCCTCTCGTTCGTTTCATCGGACAATAAGGCAAAAGGGTTTGCCAAATTGAGTCGCCCACGGCGGAAGTCAATTCCGCCTAAGGCAAGAGGATTATATTCACGAAAATCTTTTGCTACGCAAAATCTTTTTCCGTGAAGAAACTTGCGCGGACGGTTTAACTTAGTTGTCCTCGCGGTCGTCTTGACGGACAAGAAGTTGCAAGTATGCAACAGATGTTGTCGCGCAGCGAGGAAGCGTGGTTCTTCTCGCGCAAGATTTTAATTGTCATTTCGACTAAGCGAAGCGCATGGAGAAATCTCTACCGCATTATAAGAAAGTTTGCATGACAATTAACAAAAAATCGAAATTTATTGGGGGTAATTGATATATGAAAGAAAAAGTTGTTTATTGGCTGACAGGTTCCCAAACGCTCTATGGGGACGACGTGCTTGCGCATGTGGCGCAACACTCCGAAGAAATGGCGAACTATGTCAATGAGTTTATGCCCGTTACGGTGAAATATCTCACGACCTGCAAGAGTTCGGAAGAGATCGTTGCGGCGGTCCGCAAAGTCAACGAGGACGACAGCTGCGTGGGTATCATCACGTGGTGCCATACATTCTCTCCCGCGAAGATGTGGATCAAGGGACTGAAAATGCTCAGAAAACCCATGTGCCACTTCGCCACACAGTACAACGAACGCCTGCCTTACGGCACGATCGACATGGATTTCATGAACGAAAACCAGGCGGCGCACGGCGACAGAGAGTTCGGCTACATTGTCTCCCGTTTGCGCATGGAGAACAAGGTCATCGTCGGCTACTACAAGGACGAAGAGGCTCTGGGTGAACTCGCCGCATGGTGCAAAGCCGCCGCGGGCCTCGCTTTCTCGAAAAACGTAAAAGTGTGCCGCTTCTCCGACAATATGAGAAACGTCGCCGTCACCGAGGGCGACAAGGTGGAGGCGCACATCGGCCTCGGCTGGGAAGTGGACTACTATCCCGTGGGCGACCTCGTGGACGTCATCAACGAAGTGTCCGAGAAAGAAGTGGATGACCTCATGGCGGAATATGCCGAGAAGTATACGATGGCGACCGACCGCATCGACGTGGTGCGCGAACAGGCGAAGTACGAGATCGCCATCGATAAGTTCTGCAAAGAGAACGGCGGCTATATCGGCATCGTCGATCACTTCGGGTCCCTCCACGGCATGAACCAGCTCCCCGGGCTTGCCATCCAGGATCTTCAAAGCAAGGGATACGGCTTCGGCGCGGAAGGGGACTGGAAGATCGCCGCACTCGGCGCCGTTATGCAGTACATGGCAGGGCAGGAAGGCACGGGCCTCATGGAGGACTACACCTACGACCTCAAAGATGGCCTCTGCCTCGGCGCGCACATGCTCGAAGTTTCGCCCCAATTTGCGGCGACAAAGCCCGAGATCCAGGTGCATCCTCTCAGCATCGGCGGAAAGAGCGATCCTGCCCGTCTCGTATTCGAGGGGATCTCCGCACCCGAGGCCGTCGCAGTCTCCATGATCGATATGGGCGACAGGCTCCGTCTCATCGTCCAGAAGATCGAACTTGTGAAATATCCGCATAAGATGCCCAACCTGCCCGTCGGCGGCCTGATGTGGAAATACAAACCCAACTTCAAAGAGGGCGTTGCCGCATGGATCTATGCGGGCGGCGCACACCACACGGTCGTTTCTTCCAAACTCACCGTGCAGGACATGGTGGACCTCGGCAACATGTGGGGCGTGGAAGTCGTTGTGATCGACGAACATACCGAGATCAACGAGTTCAAAAAACAGCTCATGTGGGCGGATCAGATCTGGAAGAGCAAACTTTGATCAAATAGCGGCGGGGGCGGCGCAATTTGCCGCCCCTTTCGATAGGAGGAATTATGCCGAGCAGAAAGGGGATCGCACTCTCCGAACGGGACAAACAGACCTTGCGGGAATTTCTTGCCTGCCGCGTCCCCGCGAAATATTACGAGCTGGACGCGAGGGGTAATACGAAGTTCGATTTCAATTATAATTACGAAGAGATTTACGACTACGCCGACGCTCTTCTTCACGGCCAGGAGGTGAGCCTCAGAAGAAATTTCGTGGGGCTGCCTGCGGTTGCGATCAATGAGGAATTTCGCAAGATCCTCGACGTCATCGGGAGAAGAGACATTACGCTTTCGGACTTTTGCGACAAACTCGCGGCGGCGACCCTTGTGATCGGCCGCCTTGCGAGGAAGGATTGAGATGTTTTTCAAACGCTACGACTTCGGCGATGCCGCCGTCTATTTTATCGAGACCCCTGTGGAAGGCCACCCAAAATGCACGACGGTCGGCATGGCGGTCTATCCCGCGGCGACGGAGATTGATCCTATGAAACTGCATTGCGACAGCCTCGTGCAGGTCGCATTTTCGGGCGACGAGAGCCTCGTCGATTATACGCGGGGCGTCACCATGCGCAACCGTCGCTCCACCCTCCTCAAAATCGTGCGGCAGACGCAATTTATGGGGGGAGCGCTCAACACCTACCTCACCGACGGCGAGGGGAACGACTATGTCCACCGTTTGAGTTATGACCGCGCGACGGGGGTATTCACGGCGAGCGTCCGCTACGAGAACCACACCCGCGCGCCCCGCATGCTCGAACATCTTTCGAGCGTTTCTCTGAGCGGGATCGCAAACGCAGACGGCAATACGGTGGGGCTTTCCCTGCACCGCATGACGAGCGCATGGTCGCGCGAATGCCGTCCGAAGAAAGACGCTTTTTCCCATCTCGGCCTCGATATGAGCTGGGGCCGTTACGGCGTAAAAACGGAGCGGTGGGGGGAGATCGGTTCCATGCCCAACCGCGGCTATTATCCGCTCGCGGTCATCGAAAGCCCCGAAGTCTTTTGGGGCGTTTCGCTCGACGCACCCTTTTCGTGGCAGATGGAAGTCTATCAGGAAAAGGAGACGTGCGCCCTCTCGGGAGGGCTTGGCGATTACGAATTTGCCCATTGGCGTAAGCTCATTCCCGCGGGCGGAGCGTTCACCACGCATAACGCCCGTTTTACCGTCGGGCATAGTTTTTTGGAGGTGTGCAACGCATTCGTCCACGAACAGGACGGCAGGCTTTCCGTGCCGAAGAGCGAGGAGAGCATGCCCGTTCTCTTCAACGAATATTGCACCTCGTGGGGCGCGCCCTCGGAGCGCGGCGTTACGCGCATTTTGAAAGCGATCAAGGACTTGCCGATCGAAGTGTTTGTCATCGACTGCGGGTGGTACAAGCCCGATAACAAAGATTGGTGCAACGCCATCGGCGATTGGAACGAGAGCAAAAAACTTTTCCCCGAGGGGATACGCAAAGTTGCGGATAAGATCAAAGCGGCGGGGAAGCGCCCCGGGATCTGGTTCGAGTTCGAAAACGTCGGGCGGGACAGCGAGGCCTTTTCCTGCGAGGAGGCTCTCCTCAAAAGCGACGGGCAAGTCATCACATCAAAAAACCGCCGTTTTCTCGACCTGCGTCTGAACGGCGTGAGGAGCTATCTCCGTACAAAACTGATCGACTTTTTGAACCAAAACGGGTTTGGCTATCTCAAAATCGACTATAACGACACGTTCGGCATGGGATGCGACGGCGCCGAGTCCCCCGGCGAGGGCGGGCGGCAGATCGCGGAAGAGAGCCTCGGCTGGCTCAGAACGCTCAAAGAGGCGGTTCCCGATCTCGTCATCGAAAACTGCGCTTCGGGCGGGAGCCGTATCGAGCCTCTCCGCATGGGAGAAGTCTCCATGTGTTCTTTTTCCGACGCGCACGAATGCGCCGAGATTCCGCTTGTGGCGGCGAACGTCTCCCTGACCGTCCCCGCGCGGCAGATGCAGATCTGGGCGGTGATCCGCGAGGGGGAGAGCGATTCCCGCACCGTCTATTCCCTCTGCGCCGCCATGATGGGCAGGATCTGCCTCTCGGGGGACGTGTGCAAAGTCCCGCCCGAGAAGATCGCGCTCATCGGCAGAGGGCTTGATTTTTACAACAAGGTGAAAGAGATCGTACGCAGGGGAAATCTCCGTCTGATCGATTGCGACGTGGAATATTACCGTGCGCCAAACGGCAGGCAGGTGTATATCAAAGATTTCGGGGAGCAACGGCTGATCATCGTTCATTTTCTCGAATGCGACTCGGCGGTGCGCATTCCCCTCGGCGGATATGAGATCGCAGACGCATTTACCGATCTTTCCTACACAACCAGGAACGAAACGCTCCGCATTGCGGGGAAACCGTACACGGCGGGAGCATTTTTATTGGAGGTAAAGCATGACGTATGAAGAGACCGCGCGCAAATTGCGCGAAAGGGGGCAGGAACAGATCCTCCGCTTTTGGGGAGAACTGAGCGAAGAGGGGAAAAGCTCCCTCGCCGCGCAGATCGGGGCCATCGACTGGGAACAGGTTGCGCTTTGGGAACATCCCGAGGACCTGAGCGGAAAAGGGAAGATCGAACCGATCGAGGGGATCTCCCTTGCGGAGATCGCGCGCGACCGAAACATTTTCCGCAAAACGGGGGAACAGGCGATCAAAGAGGGGAAAGTCGCGGCCGTTCTGCTCGCGGGCGGACAGGGAACGCGGCTCGGCTCGGACGCACCGAAAGGGGCGTATAACATCGGACTCACTCACCCCCTGTATATCTTTGAATGCCTTATAAAAAACCTCTTGGAAGTTACAAGCCATGCGGGCGCGTACGTTCCGCTCTTTATCATGACGAGCGAGAAGAACGACGCGGAGACCCGCGCTTTTTTGCGGGAACATGGTTATTTCGGCTACCCGGGCGAATATGTCCGCTTTTTCAAACAGGAGATGGCTCCCGCGGTGGACCTCGGCGGAAAACTTCTGCTGGAAGAAAAAGGCCGTCTTGCGCTCTCGCCCAACGGCAACGGAGGCTGGTATTCCTCTCTCTCCCGCGCAGGCGTCTTGCGGGATTTCCCTACGGTGGAATGGATCAACGTGTTTGCGGTGGACAACGTATTGCAGCGCATTGCAGACCCCGTGTTTATCGGCGCGACCATTCTCAGCGGCAAACTTTGCGGGGCAAAAGTCGTCTCCAAAGCGGGACCCGAGGAAAAGGTCGGGGTGCTTTGCCTCGAAGACGGGCTTCCATCCGTGGTGGAATATTATGAACTGTCCGAGGAGATGGCGAACGCGAGGGATAAAACGGGACAACTCCTCTACCGCTACGGCGTGATCCTGAACTATCTTTTTGAGGCAAAGAAGCTCGAAGAGATCGCGGGGGCGCGTATTCCCGTCCACGTCGTAAAAAAGAAAGTGCCGTACCTTGATGAAAGGGGAGAGCTGATCCGTCCCGAAGAGGTGAATGCCTATAAGTTTGAGACGCTCATTCTCGATATGATCAAACTCATGGGGAGCTGTCTTCCGTTCGAAGTGGTGCGCGAGCGGGAATTTGCGCCCGTCAAAAACAGGACGGGGGCGGACAGCGTGGAGAGCGCGCGGGAACTCTTAAAAGAAAACGGAGTGGAACTGTAATGGAAGAAAAGAACGCGCAGATCGCTAAGTTTGTCGATCTGCTTGCGCAACTGGGCAAGGAACTTGCGGACCTGTTCAAAACGGGCAATATAGAGGCGTTTACCGATATGAACGCCACCGTAAAAGAGATGTACCGCATCCAGCACGGCAACGGGGACGACGTATTCCAGACAATCGACCCCGACTGCGACGTCATTTACCGTAATTTCGACATGATCGTGGCGGTTCTGCGCACCACCGAAAACGGGGAAGTGGACAAGGGAGCGCAGACGGCGGTCAATAAATTTTTGCGCAATATCAACGAGGCGCTCGGAAACATCGTCACCCTCTTCGGGCTTGCATAAAGAGCGGCCGCTCGCCTTGATTGCGCCCGTAGATAGGGAAAGGGCTTTACTATGGCAAAGAGAAAAAGAAAGAGTAATCGGATCGTCGTTACGATTTTAGCGGTCCTTTTGGTGTTGGCGATTTTAGCGGCCGCCTATTGGTATTTCTTCCTGTACCGCCCGCGTCAAAGTCAAGAGCCGGAAACGCCGGGGACGGGGACCGCCTCGCCGCTGACGGGCGAGCTGAGCATCCACTTTCTCGAACTCGGGAATAAATATACGGGCGACTGTATTTTTATTCAGTACGGAAACGTAGAAGTTTTGATCGACGGCGGCTCGCGGGAAAGTTCCGCCGATACCATCGAAAAATACGTGGATACATACTGCACAGACGGGGTACTCGAATATGTCATCGTTACCCATGCCGATCAGGACCACATTGCGGCTTTTGCGGGGAACAGTTCCAACAAGAGCCTTTTCGAGCGCTATGAGTGCAAAACGATCATCGATTTCCCGCGTACCAACAAGAATACGCAGACCTACAAGCGTTATGTGGCGGCGCGGGAGGCCGAAGTAGAGGCAGGGGCGAAGCACTATACCGCCCTCCAATGCTGGAACAATGCGGACGGCGCACAGCGTTCCTATTCCCTCGGAGACGGTGTGACGATGAACTTTTTGTATAATTATTACTATGAGAACCCTTCTTCCGACGAAAACAATTATTCCGTCTGCATGTATATCCGGCAGGGGGATTTCAACTATCTGTTTACGGGCGATCTCGAAGAAAAGGGAGAAGAATACCTTGTGCAGATGAATAAACTTCCGCATTGCAAGCTGTTCAAAGCGGGACACCACGGCAGTAAAACTTCTTCCACGGAAGCGCTTTTGAGCGTGATCCGCCCCGAATATGTCTGCGTCTGCTGTTGCGCGGGGTCCACGGAATATACGGATAATGCCGACAACACGTTCCCCACGCGGGAAACGCTCGGGCGGCTCATGAAGTACACGGACAATATCTACGTCACCACGCTCGCAACAGCCAGCGGATATGCTTCTCTGAACGGGAATATTGTGGCGAAGTCGGACGGGGTCGATTTTTCGATCGTGGGAAGCAATCATTCCCAAAAGCTCAAAGATACGGAGTGGTTCAAAGAGAACCGCGCCTGATCGGGAGAAAACGCCGCGGATTTTGTTCAGAGTGTTGCAATTTTTATTCCCTTGTGTTATAATATAAATATCAAATTCGGGATCTTGGATCCGAGGAGCGATTATGAAGAAATCAAAGGGCTGGAAAACGCTTCTGTGTGCCGCGGCGATCTGCGGCGCGGTTTCTCTCGGTTGCCTGGGCAACCTTTCCGCGTTGGCGGACGTTGCGCCCGCCCTGTGCGAAGTCAACGGCGTTTCCTATCAACAGTTCGACGAAGCGTTGACGAATTGGACGCAGGGGACGACCCTGAAACTGTTGGAAGATTGCGCACTTTCGGACGTTCGGGAACTCAACTCCGTGACCGTTACGGAGAGCAAGACGCTCGATTTGAACGGAAAGACCCTCAAAGGGACGGGTTCGGCTTCCGTTCTCCGCGTAACGGGCGAAGGGGTCGTGTTTACGGTTTCCGACTCTTCCGCAGGAAAAACCGGTAAGATCACGGGCGGTTCGGCCGTTATGGGCGGAGGGTTGTATCTTTCCGACGCAACGCTCAATCTCAGCGGCGGGAGCGTTACGGGGAACGAAGCGGGAAGCGGCGGCGGCATCTATTCCGCCAACGCCACGATCAATCTCAACGGCGGCTCGATCGCAAACAACAGCGCGCAATTCGGCGGCGGGATCTATCTCAACGACGGCGCGTTGAATGTACCGGACGCTTCCGCTTCCGTGGTCCAAGAGAACACGGCTTCCGTCAACGGAGGCGGGATCTATGCGCTCGGGACCGTTACGGGATCGGCAACGATCGCGCTCAACGGCGGTAAAATTTGCGAAAACAGCGCCTCGATGGGGGGCGGCGTTGCGGTTTGGGGCGGCGCGTCTTTGGACCTTGCCGTAAACGGCGAAATTTCCGCAAACCATGCCGTCGGCGGCGCAGGCGTGTATGTGTTCGGCAATAAGCGCAACAGCGAAACGGATAAAATCGGCTCGTTCAACATGAGAGGGGGCAAAATCGAGGGCAACGTCGGCGGCATCGGCTTCGGTAGCGGCGTGAAAGTCGGTGGCGGCGGTTTGTTTACGATGAACGGCGGCTCAGTCACGGACAACACCACCGAGATGAACGGTGGCGGCGTCAGCGTGGACGAAGGCGGCGAAGCGAAGTTCGGCGGCATGGCGCAGGTCACGGATAATTTGCGGGGCGATAAGAACAACAATGTGTTTTTCGTCGACGGAAGCAAATTGACCGTCGAGGATAATTTCAAGGGAAAACTCGGGTTCAGCCACCCCGCTTACGGCGTAATTTGCCAAAACTATACGGGAGAACTCGACGGCTTCTCTGCGGACGATCCCGATTACGAAATCTATCGGGAAAACAGCAATGTATCCATCGGAAGCAGCGTTCCTGCGCAGTTGGTCGTTGTAACGCCTCCGTCGAAACTTACCTACAACGCGGGCGAAACTCCCGATTATGCGGGGATGACCGTAAAAGTCGTCTATAAAGACGGCCGCGAGACGGAGGTCAAAGATTATACCGCCGACAGCGCGCCTTTAACGGCCGTGAGCTTAGACCGTGAAATTTCCTATACCATACAGAATGTGACGGTGAAAACGAGCGTGAGGTTTGCATTGAACGGTGCCGCGCAAACGCCGGGAACGCAAACGCCCGCTCCGCAACCGGGTTCCGGGTCGGGTTCCGGCGGGCAGACGTCGGGCGGGAAAGCATTCCCCGGCGGGTTTATCGCCATTGTGGTGCTTTCGGCGCTGTACGTCGTCGCGTTTATCGCGGTCTGCTTTATCACCCACGGGTTCCGCGGCAAAAAGAAGTCCAAATAAATCAAAGTGAAGTAGCGGAGGGCTTTTCTTTTCGGAAAGCTCTCCGCTTTTTTTGGAGCGGAAAAACCGAAAATAAAAAATTCGGAAATTCCATGCAAAAACGCTTGCCTTTTTTTGCCGTTTTTCATATAATAAAAACGCTGTGTGGGTTCGGCGCACTTGCCGCCCCGCAAACAAAGCGCGCTACTGTGGCTCAGTCGGTAGAGCAGCTGATTCGTAATCAGCAGGTCGCCGGTTCAAGTCCGGCCAGTAGCTCCAAAATTTGCCGCGAGGCTTTTGCCTCGCGGCAAATTTTCGGTTAAAGATGATACTTGAACCGTAAGGCCTGCTGATTAAATATATGGGGTCCCCGAAAAATGATTAGTTTGGGCAAAAAGCGTGTAACAAACGGAGAGCAATCATTTTTTGGGGTGACAATAGGTCGCCGGTTCAAGTCCGGCCAGTAGCTCCATCGTCGCGGCAAGGCGACATTTCAGAGGGACAGCTTCAAAAGCTGCCCCTCATTTTATACGCCCGCCGCTCCTCTTCCCAAAAAATCTTGCTTCGCAATCTTTTTTGGGGGTTCTGATAATGTTGAGATTTCTCCACGCGCCGCTAACGCGGCTTGGTCGAAATGACAAAAAGGAAAACAAGCTTTTCGAGATGATATAAAAAGCCGCTCGCGCCTTAAAAGGGGGTAGCAAGAGTTCCATTCACGGAGGGGGATCATTGCGCAAATCACGAAATTGTTGACTTTCCATGCGGGACGATTTATAATATGGATATGCTGAATGCCTTTTCGAGAACGGAACTTCTCATCGGAAAAGAAGCTCTTAAAAAACTTGCCGCAAGCCGCGTGGCGGTCTTCGGGATCGGCGGCGTGGGGGGCTACTGCGTGGAGGCGCTCGCCCGCGCGGGTGTGGGCGCCCTCGACCTTATCGACAGCGATACGGTCTCTCTCACCAACCTCAACCGCCAGCTCCATGCGACCTATCAAACCCTCGGCAAATACAAGGCCGACGTCGCCGCCGAGCGGATCAGAGAGATCAATCCAAACTGCGTTGTGCATACGTTCAAAACGTTCTACCTGCCCGAAACGGCGGGGGAGTTCGACTTTCATATTTATGACTATATCGTCGACGCGATCGACACGGTGGCGGGCAAGATCGCGCTCGCGGTGAACGCCGCGGCATGCCAAACGCCCATCATCAGCGCGATGGGGGCGGGGAACAAGCTCGACCCCACAAAGTTCGAAGTGGCGGACCTTTCCAAGACCTCCGTCTGCCCGCTCGCGCGCACGATGCGCCATGAACTCAAAAAGCGGGGGATCGAACATCTGAAAGTGGTCTATTCCAAGGAGGAGCCGATCCGCCCCTTTCCGTCGGAAGAGGAGAGCGGCAAGCGGGAAACTCCCGGGAGCGTCTCCTTTGTCCCTTCGGTCGCGGGACTGATTTTAGCGGGAGAAGTCGTAAAAGACCTCATCGGCGCGGGAGGCCGCAAGCATGAGTGAATTTTACGAGAGAGTGGAAGAGGGACTCCGAAAGGCATATGCCAAGCGGCTCTTCAAGCCGTTTGCGAAAGCGATCGTGGAATATAACCTCATTCAGCCCCACGACAAGATCGCGGTCTGCATTTCGGGCGGAAAAGACAGCACGCTCATGGCGAAACTCTTTCAGGAACTCAAACGGCACAACAAGTTTCCGTTCGAGCTTGTCTTTCTCGTCATGGACCCCGGATACAGCCCCGCGAACCGCAGAAAAATAGAAGAAAACGCGTGCTTTCTGAATATTCCCGTTACGATTTTCCAAACGGACATCTTTGAAAACGTGTTCGAGATCGAAAAGTCGCCCTGCTATCTCTGCGCGCGGATGCGGCGGGGACATCTCTATGCGAAAGCAAAAGAACTCGGTTGCAACAAGATCGCGCTCGGCCACCACTATGACGACGTGATCGAGACCATTCTCATGGGCATGCTCTACGGCGGACAGATCCAGACCATGCTCCCAAAGCTCAAAAGCACGAATTTTGAGGGAATGGAACTCATCCGCCCGATGTATTTCGTGCGGGAAAAGGACATCATCGCGTGGCGGGAGGAGTACGGCCTCGAATTTCTGCGGTGCGCGTGTAAGTTTACGGCACAGCTTGCGGGCGGCGAAGTGGACGGTAAGCGGCAAAAGGTGAAAGAGCTGATCCGTTCTCTCAAAGCGGAGGACCCGCAGATCGAACAGAACATCTTTAAGAGCGTAGAGAACGTCAGTCTTGCGACCGTCATAGAATACAAGGATAAAAACGGCGTACGGCACCGCTTCGACGAGGAATAAGGTGCGGAAGGTTTGAAGGCACCCGCGGCTTTGCCGCGGGCGCCTTCGGTTCGTTACATTATAAATAGGTATAAATTTCTTTGAGTTGGCGGTCCTGCAATTCGATGAGCCTGCGCGTGAAGTCCTTGCTCCGCCCGTCCGCGGCGCCGTATTGGTTGAGGTACTTGTTCAAAGATTTTATCCCCATATTGCAACCGTCGGTCAAAAGATCGGCGATCTCTTCGTCGGTGTCTTTCACCGCCATCATGAAATTTGTTTTGAGTTTCGCCATGCCCTGCGCAACGGGGTTCGGGTCCTTGCCCTCGTCGTGATACTCGTGCAGAACGCCCTGCATCTCGTTTTGAAGCTCGGCGTATTCGCGCTGGTAATTGTCGAGCATAGTGTAAAATTCCTCGTTTTTTACGTGGTCTTTTACTTCGTCGATTGCGGAAATGCCCATCTGGATCCCCGCGTCGCATTCCCGTAAAAGTTCAATCGTATCGTGTTCTATCATGTTTTTTCCTCCGTCCTTTACAGTATGCGCAAGCAGAAAATTTTTATCAATAGGGCTGTCGTTTGGAGGGCAGTCTGAATTGCGGTGAATTTATACATTATGTTTAGCAAAATAATAGCTTAATATATTGAAAACAGCCAACGGTTTGCATTTTTTTCATATCTTCTCAAAAAAATTTTCAAAAAAACCTTTGACAATTTGTAAAGTTGGTGATATAATCATATTGAGTTATAAGCAGAAATGGGTTTTTTCTCACCGTTTTTGTTTTCTCTGCAGAAAAACGGGTCGCCAAAGCGGTTTTTCTCTGCTACCGCCGTTGCGGGCAGCTTTTTCGGGAAAGAAATTTGAGAAGGAGAAAAAAGATGTCACTGAATGCCGTTAGTTTGTTCGGCAATCCGTTCGATTGGGACGCCACCACCACGATGGTGTGGCTTTTGATCATCGTCGGCGCAATGGTCATCATCACGTTCATCGTATTGTCCGTGCTTATCGTGCGGACCCGTGCGCCCAAAGAAGAACCCGCGCCGGAACCCGTTCCCGAACCTGAGCCTGAACCCGAACCCGAACCGGAACCCGTTCCCGTACCTGTGGTCGTGGAGGAGCCTGTGCCGGTTGCGGAACCCGTTCCCGTTGTTGTGGAAGAGGAATCGTTCGATGCGGGTACGCTCCGCTATGACCGTAGCTTTACCGCAAAACTCATCCAGTCCGACGACGAGACGAAGCAGTGGTATACAGAACTCAAAAACGAGTTGCTCTCGTGGAAAAAAGTGCATGACCGCATGAGCTGGAAGAAAGAGAGCTACCGTTACGGGCGCGAACCCGTTGCAATCATGACGTTCCGCGGAAAGACGCTGTGCCTGCTTTTGCCGCTCAATCCCGACGATTATACGGACAGCAAGTACAAAATCGAAAACATTTCCGACCTTGCGTCTGCGGAAGATACTCCCTGCCTGTACCGCATCAAAAACGATCGCCGCGTGAAGTATGCGAAAGAACTCATTGCGATCGTGATGGAGGGCCTCGGCGGGGTGCGGATCGAACGCGAATCCGTTGACTATTACATGCCTTACGAAGGCGTTGTGGAACTCATCGGAAAGGGCCTCATCAAGCGCAAGATCACTTACGGCAACATGGACTTTGCCTCCCGTCCGGAAGAAGAAGCGGCCGTTGCCGCGCCCGCTACGGAACCCGAACCCGCCGCGGAACCCGCGGTTACCGAACCCGCTGCGATCGTTGCTCCGACCGTGGTGGAAGAGGAATCGGTCGCAGGCGGAACGCTCCGCTACGACAAGAGCTTTACCGCAAAATTGATCCAGTCCGACGACGACATCAAACATTGGTATACGTTGATCAAAAACCATTTGCTCTCCTACAAAAAGGTCCATGACCGTCTCGGCTGGAAGCACGAAACGTACCGTTACGGCCGTGCGCCCGTTGCAAAGATCGCGTTCCGCGGAAAATCGCTCTGCGTCTATCTTCCGTTGAATGCGGCGGATTACGCCGAGAGCAAATATAAGCTCGAAGATGTTTCCGACCTTGCTTCCGCCGCGGACTATCCCTGCGTTTACCGTATCAAGAACGACCGTCGCGTGAAGTACACACTGGAACTCATCGACGGCATTATGCAGGGATACGGTTCCGAAAAGATCGAGCGCGAGACCGTGGACTACTACGTGCCTTACGAGGGGATCGTGGAACTCATCGAAAAGGGACTTGTAAAACGCAAGATCTCCACGCTAGAAACGGACGCATTCCTTGCCTCCCGTAAGAGTGAAGCTTCCGCAGAGGAACCCGCTAAGGACGAGAGCGAGAACAAGTAAAAAATACGGCTTGAAAAGAGACCCTTGAACGGGTCTCTTTTTGTATGTTCTTTATTCTTTCCGAAAGGCGCAATTCCGACAAATCTTCCCGTAATATGCCGCCTGCAAAGCGGTATGATGTTGGAAAAACGTCAAGCAGAGGAGAAAGACGGAATGGCAAGAAAAATCGTAATTACTTCGGGGAAAGGGGGCGTCGGGAAAACGACCGTCACGGCAAACCTCGGCGTTCAGCTCGCAAAAAGCGGTTACCGCGTGATCGTGTGCGATCTCGATTTCGGATTGAATAATATCGACGTCGTGCTGGGCGTGGAGAACCTCGCTTCTTTTGACGTTGTAGACGTAATAGAGGGGAGATGCCGCCCCAAACAGGCGCTCGTGCGCCATCCGCACTATCCCACGCTCTATTCCTTGGCAAGCAACCGCATTTCGGAGCGGTACGTCTCTCCGCAGGCGGTTCGCTTGATTTTAGACGCGCTCGCGCCACGGTTCGATTTTATTCTGATCGATTCGCCCGCGGGGATCGACGAGGGATTCCACCGCGCCGTTGCCTGCGCCGACGAAGCGTTGCTAGTAACAACGCCGCACATTTCTGCCATGCGGGACGGCGCGCGCGTTGCGGGCATGCTCAAAAGCTATCATCTCCAACGGGTGGGGCTTGTGGTGAACATGGTGCGCGCAGACCTCGTGCGGCGCGGCGAGCTACTGAAACCGGAAGAAATTTCGGAAGCGCTTCACGTGCCGCTCGTGGTGGTAGTCCCCGAGGAGGATAAGATCTTTCTCGATAACGTTGCGGACCGCTTCCGCGCATTCCGCCTTCTCGCCAATTTTTATACGGGCGGGATCGCGGGTTCGGAGGGAAAAAAGAAAGGCTTTTTCAGCGGGTTGATCGGCGCGCTGCACAGATAAGCGGAGGGTGATATGAAGAGAGAAGCGACAAAACTCAGATTGAAAAAAATGCTCAACGACGACAAAGAGGACATCAACGAAGCGACCCGCGCGGCCGTTTTGTCCGAGTTTACGCACATCGCTAAGGAATATTTTGATACCGATAACGTAACGCTCAGCATCAAAAAGGGAAAAGCCGCCACAGACGTAAACGTCTCGTTCAAAGCGACGCGCGTCAAAAACTTTACGACGTTAAAATAGCGGGAAAATTCATTGACAAGCGCTGCGCGTTTGTGTATAATTTACAGGAGAGTATCGGAGATTCCGCTGGGAAAGGGAATAGCATGCAGAGAAAATTTGCCATTGTAACGGATACCGCTTCCGATTTACCGGATAGCTATTATGCCGAACACAACATCATCGCCATCCGTTTGGGATTTAATTTGGACGGCGTTCTCTATGAGGGCGAAGACGGCGCGCATATGGACGTCAAAGAGTTTTACGCAAAACTTAGGAACGGTTCCATGCCGACGACCTTTCAGGTGTCGCCCGAACAGGCGAAACGCTGTTTGGAACCTCTTGTCAAAGAGGGGAACGACGTGCTTGCCGTGGCGTTTTCCTCGGGCCTTTCGGGGACATACAACAGTTATGTGCTTGCCGCGCGCGAGCTGAGCGAACTCTATCCCGAGAGAAAGATCAAAGTTGTGGATTCGCTCTGCGCTTCTTTGGGGCAGGGGTTGCTTGTCGATTACGTCGTAAAAAAGGCGGATTCGGGCGCGGAAATAGAAGAAACTTACGCTTACGCCGAGGCGTTGAAACCGCACATCTGCCACTATTTTACGGTGGATAATCTGTTCCATTTGAAAAGAGGCGGCAGAGTTTCCGCAACGACGGCGGTCATCGGTTCCATGCTCAAAATCAAACCCGTCTTACATGTCGACCACGAGGGGCATCTGATTGCGATCGGGAAAGCGATGGGCAGGAAGAAGTCGATCTCGGCGCTGGTGGAACACATGAAGGAGTTGCAAATTTTGGATAAGGACGATCCCGTTTTCATCAGCCACGGCGATTGCGAGGAGGACGTGCAGTATCTCATCACGCTCTTGAAAGCGGTGTTCGGGGAGCGGAAAATTTTCATCAACCAAATCGGGAGCGTCATCGGCACGCACTCGGGAGCGGGAACGTTGGCGGTATTTTTCCGCGGGAAGAGAAGATAATTTTGCAGAAGACGAATCGGCGGTCCGGCCTTTCGTCGGCCCGCCGATTTTATGGAGTTTATGATAACAAGGATAATGGAAGGTTGGCGGAGTGGTTTAACGCGGCGGTCTTGAAAACCGTTGAAGTGAAAGCTTCCGGGGGTTCGAATCCCTCACCTTCCGCCACGCAAAAAGGACGCTTTTGGCGGGTGTCCATAGGGATCTATGAATAAGCGGTTTGGCGGTTAGTCAAACCGCTTATTCGTTGTTTTTCCCGAAGTCTAAGCGGCGGCTTCCTGCGCGAAGTTGGGAATTGCTCCCACGCAGTTGTAGATGATTTCCACCGCTTGTGTCCGTTTGCCGCCGTCGCTCTTTTGCTTTTCGTGTATGACTATCTTCTCAATGAACTCTCGCACGATTTCGGGCATAAGTTCGTTGATCTCTGTGTACTTACGAATAAGCCTCATAAAGCGATTTACGTTGTCGGACTGTTCCTTTGCCTTCATTAAGATTTCCTGCAATTCTCGGATCCGAGCAGTCAGCGTTTTCTGTTCTTCTTCATACTCCTGCGATAGTTTGCGGAAGCGTTCGCCGGAGAGGTTGCCGTTCACTTTATCCTCATAGAGATTTCGGATGATACGGTCGAGAGCCTGTACTCGCCGTTCGGCGTTCTCTTTCTCCTGCGCATACGCCGCAAGCAGTTTTCTGCTTTCTCTGTCGGCGTTGTTTTGAAGTAGAGAAAGGAAGTCTTTTTCGTGTTCCTTTGCCATTGAGAATACCCGCTGTAAGTCTGCAAGTACGATACCCTCGATTGCTTCCACCGTTATTTGATGAGAGCTACAAAGGCTCTTTTTCTTTTTGCGGTAGGTGGAACAGTTGAAATACTCTTTTTGCTTCATCGTCGTGCAACGGCAGAGATACATCTTCTTCCCGCAGTCGGCGCAATACGCAAGCCCCGAAAACACACTCATTTCTCCCATATCCGTAGGACGGCTTTTGCCGAGCGAATGCGCTGAACCGTTTCATAGGTGTCATTGTCGATGATTGCCTCTTGCGTATTCGCAAATGTTACCCATTCTTCGGGCGGCAGGTCGAGCTTCTTCTTGCTCTTATACGATTTTTTCTTCGTTCGAAAATTCACCGTATGACCGAGATGGGCAGGATTCGAGAGAATACCTTTGACCGATTCCGTACACCAAATGTTGGGGTACTCCATTTGAAGCGAAGTTGCGGGCAAACCACATTTGCGGTTATAGATTGTTGGTGTGTCGATTTCTCGTTCCGTCAATATCCGCGCTAACTGCGTCGGACCGTAGCCCTTCATGCACAAGGCGAAGATTTCTTTGACGACCGCCGCGGCTTCCTCGTCCACAACCCATTTTTGCTTGTCATTCTCGTCTTTCTTGTAGCCATAGGGTGGGATCGTGCAGAGGTGTTTACCCGACATACCCTTTGCCTTGAACACGGCGCGGATTTTCTTCGACGTGTCCTTCGCATACCACTCGTTGATGATGTTGCGGAAGGGCGTGAAGTCATTGTCCACGTTGCTCTCGCTGTCCACATTGTCATTGATGGCAATGAACCGAACGCCTGAGTCGGGGAACGTGATTTCGGTATATAAGCCTACCTTCAAGTAGTCCCTACCCAAACGACTCATATCCTTGACGATAACCGTTGTTACAAGTCCCGCATCCACGTCGCGCATCATCCTTTGGAAATCGGGGCGATTGAAGTTCGTTCCCGAATACCCGTCGTCCACATAGAATTGGGGGTTGGGAAAGCCCTTTTCGCTCGCGTACTTGCCGAGAATTGCCTTTTGATTTACGATACTGTTGCTGTCGCCCTCGTTCTCGTCGTCCCTCGAAAGACGGCAGTAGAGAGCAGTTTTTTTCTCACCTCGAGATAAGATTGGTTATTTGTTGCCGAATAATGTCTTTTCAAAGAATTTCTCCTTTGGAATGACATTCTTCGAGCGAGTCCCGTATCATAGCTCTTTCGAGCTTTTTCCATATTGTTTCTTTTGCTGTGTTACTTTCTTTTACGATTATTGTGTAAATCGTGTCTTTGATTTGTTTCTTATAGCTGAATTGTTTTTCGTTCAAGTATTTTTATTCGAGCGCTTGGAATATCCCTCGCCCTTATAGCGCTGAATACTATGTTCTCTTTCCATCGCGTTTCCTCCTTGTCGTCGCGGCAAAGTCTTTGCACCCTCCGCTCATTTTCATTTCGCGGCTGTTATTTTCGACTTGCCGCTCCTCTTCGCAAAAAATCTCTGCGATATTTTTTGCGAGAAATTAAGGTTATTTATCTTTCCCGAGCGAAAGATTACGTTCGCCTGCATCGTCCAACAAAGCCTTATAGCCCGCTTCTATGAGTTGAACTTTGGTATAGCCATACTTGTCGAGAAAGGCGTTTATCTGTTCTGATTTCTCGCGGGGAACGCTCGTTCCCCAAGTGGCGTTTTTCGCTTTTCTTTCCGCTTTGTGTTTCTCCTCATAACGCTTGTCCTTGATTGCTCTCGGCTTCTTTTCCATAATAACCTCCGTAAAATATATCAATCGTATTCATACGATTGATATATTTTACTCCATTTCAGCCGAAGAGTCAAGAGATTCAAGCGAGAAAGTTTCCTTTCAGGCAACAGGGGGAAGGCGGGTTTCCCGCTTGCCCCAAACATCGAAAGTGGGAATTTGCCCACTTTCCTTATCCTGCTTTACCTTTTTCCGAAAATCGTCCCACTTTTGCTTTCCGTTTACTTGCCGTTAAGACTTCGTAATTTCGTTGTAATGGGACAGGATTTTGTAAAGGCTCGTGCAATTTCGGTATTCCTCGCTTTTTCCCAAACCGATGTCTAACCATACCCAATCTACGCCGTTCAAAAGCGATTTCCGCGAAGCGTACAAGTCGTTTTGGATATGCGGATGCAGACGCATAAACTCCTTGAAGTCTAAGCCGATGCCGCTCTTTGTCTGCTCGTTGATCTGTTCGTCCGTAACCTTTACGCGCGGCGCGTTCCCGCCGATCTTCCCGATTTTACTGCGCGTTTTGGAAAGCTGTAACTTCCGCTTTGCAAGCCTGTAATAGGTATCCACGGGGGAAGTAAGTTTCGGCTCTTGTTCTTTTAAGGCGAAGTTATATATCGCCTTTGCGAATTGTCCCGCTTGCTTGTCGTCCATGAGAGGCAATGCCTCATAGAAGTTTCGGTGGAACATAAAGTGCTTCATCTGCCTGTTCAAGCCCTTCGGGGTTCTCCCGCTTTCCTGTGCCTCTTTGTCCACGCAGAGGGTGGAGCGGCACAATTCTGTTCAACAGCCCTGTGGGCTGTGAACTGTGCCGTGACAGGAGCGCTGGCAAGCGCGACGGGTTACGGCGGTACCTGCCGCCGTAACAAGCACATCCCATCGAAATGCAGCGTCCTCGAACGCATAGGCGCACATGGCGCGAAGCAGTTTGCCGCGTTCTTCGTCCGTGAGCGTATCCATAAGCTC
>CANRND010000031.1 GCA_947631905.1 uncultured Clostridia bacterium
GGAATATGGTATATTGAACATAAAGAAGGGCATCCGCTGGTAACAGATGCCCATGGGTTCTACCGATAGACGGTTAGCCCGACAAATGTTACGTTAAAAATAACCGCTTAGTTTGTCAGACGAGGGCGGTTATTTTTGTGTCTTGTTACTATCCTTACCGATAGAGTATCCTATTCCAAAGCAGGTCAAGCCGAAGCTCAGCACTGCAATCAGTCCTAAAATATCCATTGGCTCAGCCCTCCTTTCCCAGATTCCCTTACGGGTTTCTATGTAAACGGAGGGGCGCACTGCGTTCAGTGGACGCAGGTTTTGCGCCGACCGAAACGGAGTGTAGAACACAGTCCCTCCGAAGAGGGCTAACCGCCTACCATCCTGGTAGTCCCAAAGAAATACTAACACATTTCGACAGGTATTTCAATCAGATTCTCTTTTAGCGGAAACAAACGGAAGCAAATGCCACAGGGATGCCGGATGCCGGATTAAAAAGTTCTTGACGAAAGAGCTGATCAGTGCTAATATACTTCATAGAAAAAGGTGTTACCGTGGAACAACGGTTCGCCTAAGTTGATAGTAACTCAAAAGAGCAACCTAACTTTGGTCAGGGCGGTTGCTTTTTTGATGTCTTTTATCTTTTCTGGTCTGCCGGATACTGATTATTGTGACGATGATACTGATGACCGTCACTACAATACCGACAAGTTCCAAGATCATTCCGAACACCAATAGTGCTTACCTTTCACATTATTTTCCATATGTATCCCCTCCTATCGATACAGGAAGTTCTCAAAATGTACTCATTTTGGCAAAAGGCGAACCGCTACCCGTTTTGGTAACACCTGCATATATTCTATCATAGTGATCAAATTATGCAAGATATGACAGAGAATAAAATGCTAAATTTTACATGAAATTGATAAATTTTATGTAAACAGACAGGAGTTTGGCAAGCAGTATTTTTTCAACCCCACTTTTCCAATTTACTTTTAAGCCCTGATATGGTATACTGTCAATGCCCAGCTTGCTGAGCGTTTGATGCTGGTGCCAAAAAACCAAAGGAGATATAGATCAAATGAAACTAGGGATCGTCGGGTTGCCGAACGTAGGGAAAAGCACGTTATTTAATTCATTGACGAAGGCGGGGGCGGAATCCGCCAATTATCCGTTTTGCACGATCGACCCGAATATCGGGGTCGTGGCGGTGCCGGACGAGCGGCTGAAAAAGCTGGGGGATTTATACAAGTCCAGGAAGGTGACGCCCGCCGTGATCGAATTTGTGGATATTGCGGGGCTGGTGAAGGGCGCGAGCAAAGGCGAAGGGCTGGGGAATCAGTTTTTGTCCAATATCAGAGAGGTGGACGCGATCGTCCATGTGGTGCGCTGCTTTGAGGATAGCAATATTGTCCATGTGGATGGGAGCATCGACCCGGTGCGCGATATCGAGACGATCAATCTGGAATTGATCTTTTCGGATATCGAGATCTTGGAGCGCAGGATCGCGAAGGCCGGAAAAGGGGCGCGGATGGACAAGTCCCTGGCGCAGGAATTGAAGCTCTTGGAGCGTGTCAAGGCGCATCTGGAAGAGGGAAAGCTAGCCAAGACGTTCGCGCTGGAAGGGGAAGAAGAGGAAAAATGGTTCCAGGGATATAACCTGCTGACGGCGAAGCCTGTGGTCTATGCGGCGAATGTGGCGGAGGACGATGTGGCGGACGACGGCGCGGGGAACGCCTTTGTCCAGGCAGTGCGGGAAAACGCGGCAAAAGAAGGCTGCGAGGTATTCGTCATCTGCGCCCAGATCGAGCAGGAGATCGCAGAGCTGGACGAGGAGGAAAAAGCGATGTTCCTCGAAGAGCTTGGGCTAAAGGAATCCGGCCTGGAAAAATTGATCAAGGCGAGCTATCGGCTGCTGGGGCTGATCAGTTACCTGACGTCAGGCGAGGATGAGACGCGCGCCTGGACGATCAAGTCCGGCACGAAGGCGCCGCAGGCCGCCGGGAAGATCCACTCGGATTTTGAGCGCGGGTTCATCCGCGCGGAAGTGGTGAATTACCAGGATCTCTTGGATTGCGGCTCGCTGGCGGCGGCGAAAGAGAAAGGGCTGGTCGGACTGGAAGGGAAAGATTATGTCGTGAAGGACGGGGACGTCATTCTCTTCCGATTCAACGTATAAAGGGCAGGGGCGGCGGACACGCCATCAGGCCTCCCCATTTCCGAGCCTGCGGTACACCAGGAACCACATGGTAGTGAAAGAAGCGATCCCGCCGACGGCGTTGGAGATCGGCTCGGCGGCGAACACGCCGTTCACGCCCATGCCGAGCTGCGGCAGCAGCAGCGTCAGCGGCACGACGATCAGGACCTTGCGGAACAGCGAGAAAAAGATCGCATGCTTGGAGTACCCAAGGGCGGTGAAAGTGGATTGCCCCATGAATTGGAACGCCATGAAGAAAAATCCAAAAAAGTAGAGCTTGAGTGCGGCGGCGCCTATGGGCAGCGCCGCTTTGTCTTGCAGGAAAAGGGAGATCAAAAGGTGCGGCTCTTCGATGACGAACAGCCATGCGGCAAGGGTGTACAAGATCCCCAGCAGCGCGGCGAAGCGGATGCCCTCTTTCACGCGCCCGTATTCTTTCGCTCCGTAATTGTAGCTTAGGACGGGCTGGGCCGCCCCCGAGATGCCGCTGACGGGGAGGGCCAGGATGTCGCGCACGGAGTTGATGACGGTCATGATGCCGACGTATAAGTCGCCGCCGTGGGTTTTCAGCGTCGCGTTGCATACGATCTGCACGAGGCAGTTTGTCCCCTGCATGATGAACCCCGCCATGCCGAGGGAGGCGATGTCCTTTGCCAGCGGAAGCTCCACGCGCATATATTTCCTGCGGATGTGCAGCGGGGCTTTTTTCCCGGTCAGGAACGCGACGGCCCATACGGCGGAAACGATCTGGCTGATGACGGTCGCGATCGCCGCGCCTTCCACGCCCATGCCGAACACGAAGAGGAACAGCGGATCCAGGACGAGGTTCAAGAACGCGCCGATCACGATCGTCATCATTCCCGTGCGGGGAAATCCCTGGGCGTTGATGAAGCCGTTCAGCCCGGTCGCGAGCATGGAAAAAGGTGTGCCGATCAGGTAGATCTTCAAATACGCGTCCGCGTAGGCATACGAGGCGTCGCTCGCGCCGAATGCGTACAGAACGGGTTTCTTAAAGAGGTAGCAGGGCAGCAGCAGGAGGAAGGAGCAGGCAAGCAGGAGGGAAAACGTGTTCCCGAGGATCTTTTCCGCCTTGCCTTCCTGCTTTGCGCCACGGGCCATTGCGAATAAAGGCGCGCCGCCTGTCCCGAACAGGTTCGTGAAGGCCGCGACTAATGTCGTGATGGGGAACACAAGCCCGATCCCGGTCAGCGGGAGGCTGCCGCTCCCCGGCAGATGCCCGATGTAGGCCCGGTCCACGACGTTGTACAAAAGCTGTACGAACTGCGCCATGATCAGCGGGAAGGCCTGCAGAAGGATGTTTTTTTTGACGCTTCCTTTGGAAAAATCGTTTGCCATGCGTGCCATCTCCAGTCTTTGTTATATTTGCCGCCAGGGCAAAAAGAAGGGGCTGCGCCCCGGGAAATCCGATCCCGTGCGGCGGCCCCTTTTATCGTATGGAAAAAAGATCATACTAAATGTTTTACCGGAAGGTATTTCGGCGTGCCGTTCTCAAACGTGATCTCCGGCTCGCCCTGGATGAGCGGCATCAGATAGGAAACCATCTCATGCGTCACATCGTTGCCTTCTTTCGTGATGAAGCCTTCCGGAACCGCCTTCACGCCGTTCGCGATATCGCAGACCGGGGATGCGTCGTATGTCACCTGGTAATCCTTGCTGTCCGTGCGCAGGATCGTGACCATAAGCCCGGTCTTGCCCGCCGCCGCGAGGGAGACGCCGTACAAGCCCTCCTGGAAGGACTCTTCGAGGTCCGTCTTGGAAGCGATATGGGAAGCGCAGCGCTGCAGCGTGCTTAATTCGATGGAACGAACCTTGACGTTCAGGCGGTCCTGCACCAGATATTCCAGGGTCTTGCCCGCGCCGCTTAACTGGCTGTGGCCGAAGTTGTCCACTTTTCCGGTGGATGCGCTGATGTAGTTGCCGTCTTTGTCGCGGATGCCTTCCGAAACAGCGACGATGACGTTGTTCTGCTTATCCAGGAGATCCTTGACGTCTGACAAGAATTTCTCCGTGTCGAACGCCGCTTCCGGCAGGTAGATCAAGTGCGGCGCGTCGCAGTATTCGTTCCGCGCGAGGACGGAAGCGGCTGTCAGCCATCCGGCGTCGCGGCCCATGACTTCAATGATCGTCACGCTCTTGAGCGCGTAGATCACGGTGTCGTGGAAGATCTCCAGGATGGAGGAAGCGACGTATTTCGCCGCGGAGCCGAAGCCCGGCGTATGGTCCGTGATGCAGAGGTCGTTGTCGATCGTCTTCGGGACGCCGATGATGCGCACCTCGCTGCCGATGGAAGCGGCGTAAGCGGAAAGCTTGTCTACCGTGTCCATGGAGT
Organism: uncultured Clostridia bacterium; assembly: GCA_947631905.1. Taxonomy (GTDB): domain Bacteria; phylum Bacillota; class Clostridia; order Christensenellales; family Borkfalkiaceae; genus Gallimonas. The sequence continues at coordinate 4,536 of CANRND010000031.1, forward strand.
CGTTCCCGCCGATGTAGAAGAACGCGCCGACGCCCATTTTCTCGAATACCTGGAAGATCTTCTCATACGGGGCCTTGTCGTCTTCGAGCTTCGGCAGCTTGTAACGGCAGGAGCCAAGGTACATAGCCGGGGTAACTTTTAAAAGGTCGATGTTCCCGCGGTCCTCGAACGTGTCGTTCAAGGTCAGGAGACGCTCGTCCAAGATCCCGGTGATGCCGTTTAACGCGCCGTAAACCTTGTCGAAAGCAGGATTGTCCAGCGCGCCCTGGATGACGCCTGCGAGGCTGGCATTGATAGCGGCAGTCGGGCCGCCGGATTGTGCAACGATACAATTTTTCATAGAAATTCTCCTTTACTATTATGATTATGCTTGATGATTAAATTTTATAACATAATATGGAAAAAGGCAATAAAATTTTCGCAGAACCTATCACATCCGTCCGGCCGCGACGAGCTGCCTGCGCTTCTCGACGTAGCGTTTCGCGGTTTCCCGCGTCCTTGCGTCGCTGGCGTATTTTTTCAGCGTCTCGCCGTCCACCTTGATGCGCATATCCATGGTCTTCATGACGTCCGCGATGTGCAGGGCCTTGTAAAAACGCTCTTCTGTAAAATCGACGCAGCGGTTGTCCGCGAACATGAGGATGATGGGCTGCGCGTAATTTTTCTGGTTCTCCTCGATGACGATCCCCCGCTGCCCGGTCGAAAATTCCACACAGCATCCGCTCGGCAGGATATGGATGCTCTGCGTGAGCGCGGTTATGAAGGAAGCCGGGTAGTAGTCCGTATGCTTGCGCAGGAAACGGACGGCGCGGATGTCGGAAACAGGCTCGCGCCCCATGTCCATGGAAGTCAGCGTGTCGAACCTGCTGGCCACATGGATGACGTGCGTGCCGTTCAGCCAGCGGATGTTTTTCTGGAGCGGGACGTTGACGTTGTGTTCTAAGCGCGCGGTCTGCCCGACGATCTGGAGCGTGAGCTGGGGCAGGCGGTAGTCGTTGTAGTCCGGATGGAGCGTCTGGTAGCCCTTTTCGAGGTAGCCGCGGATGAGGCGGCGCTCGTCCGGCGAGAGAAGGTTTTCCCCTTTTTCCAGGATCTCGTCCGGCACGAGGAGAAGCCCGGCGTCGTGCAGCAGGGCCGCGCAGACGATGGAGAGCTGCTCCGCGTAAGGATAATGCAGGCGGCTGACCATCATGGCCGATAAGATGGCCGTATTCAGGCTGTGCTTATAGACATAGTCCTCCCCGCTCCGGAGCGTGCGGATAAAGTTGACTTTGTGGTCCAGGGCGCCGAACTTGCGTAAGATGGATTGGGCGAGCGGCATGACGCCTTTCGGCTCTAAGCCGTTTAGCAATAAAGTCAGGTCGTCCTTTAACTGGAACGTCGAGACGGTCAGGAACCGCTCCATCTCGGCGTCTTCTTCTGAAAGCGGGGGAACCGGCTCGGCTGGCTCCAGGATGTAGACGCCCCAAAGCCCGAAATTGGCGATGCTGGAAATCCCCTGCATGGTAAGCCGGGTGTCGCGCTCGTAGAGCATGACGCCCTGTCTATTGTAAATGGGCCGGGCAAGGCGCATGCCCGGCTGAAGTTGGCTGATCTTTTTATATTGCACAAAAACACCTCCATGAAAATTTGAGTTGGCGTTGGAACGGCGGCTTTGCCGCCGCTATTTCTTATTATATATCGGATGGAACGTGTTTTCGCAAAAGACGTTTGCGGGAAATTTCATGGATTGGATTCCGCGCCCGCTTTTTTTACAAAGATATTGCAATTGCGCGCTTCAATTGGTATGATATAAAAAGTGTGTTTTTGAACAGAAGAAACAGGAGGTGCGTGTCATGCGCGGAAGTGGAGTTTTGATGCATATTTCTTCCCTGCCGTCTCCCTACGGGATCGGGACGCTTGGGAAAGAGGCGATAAAATTTGTGGATTTTCTGGTGAAATCCGCGCAAAGTTACTGGCAGGTTCTGCCGATCTGCCCGACGAGCTACGGCGATTCCCCGTACCAGTCGTTTTCCAGTTTTGCGGGGAACCCGTATTTCATCGACCTTGACCTGCTCTGCAAGGATAAGCTGCTGACGAAGCGGGAATGCCAGTCTTACGAATGGGGCGGGGACGCCACGCAGGTCGATTACGGGATCCTCTACCAGAACCGTTACCCGCTGTTACATAAGGCGTTCGAGCGTTTTGCGGAACATACGCCGGAGGATTACGCGCAGTTCTGCCGGGAGCAGGAGGACTGGCTCGAAGATTATGCGCTTTTTATGGCGTTAAAGGACGCCCACGGCGGGGAGGCGTGGAGCAAATGGGAGGACGGGCTGCGCTTCCGCGACCCGCAGGCCATGGACCGGGCGAGGGAGGAGCTTGCCTGGGAGATCGGCTTCTGGAAAATGCTGCAGTATTTATTCTATCAGCAGTGGGGGGCGTTGAAGTCCTATGCTAACGAAAATGGGATCCGCATCATCGGGGACGTCCCGATCTACGTGGCGTTCGACAGCGCGGACGTCTGGGCGAACCCGTCTCAGTTTTACCTGGACGGGAACTTAAACCCGATCGATGTGGCCGGATGCCCGCCGGACGCGTTTTCGGCGGACGGGCAGTTGTGGGGCAACCCGCTGTTCCGCTGGGACGTGATGAAGCAGGACGGCTACCGCTGGTGGGTGCGGCGCATGGAAAAGACGTCGAAGCTGTTCGACGTCATCCGGATCGACCATTTCCGCGGGTTCGATTCCTATTATGCGATCCCCTACGGGCATGAGAACGCGCGGTACGGGCAGTGGCGGCAGGGGCCGGGCATCGAGCTGTTCCGCGTGATCGAGCAGGAGCTGGGGAAGCTGCACATCATCGCGGAGGATCTCGGATTTTTGACGGATTCCGTGCGGAATATGCTCTCGGAGTCCGGGTATCCGGGGATGAAGCTCTTCCAGTTCGCGTTCGACAGCCGGGAGGAGAGCGACTACCTCCCGCACAATTATAAGGAGAACTGCGTGGTCTATGCGGGGACGCACGACAACGACACGATCCTCGGGTGGCTCAAGAACGCGCCGAAGGAGTGCGTCTCCTATGCGAAACGATATTTGAAGCTGGACAAAGAAGAAGGTTATAACTGGGGCGTGATGCGCGGCGTGTGGGCCAGCGTGGGCGACACGGCGGTCGTGACGATGCAGGATTTGCTGGGCTTGGGGAGCAGATGCAGGATGAACACGCCCTCAACGCTTGGGAGCAACTGGATGTGGCGCATGGAGCCGGGCGCGTCCGACGGAAGGCTCGCGCGACGCATCCGCGGGCAGATGGAGCTTTACAGCCGGGCGCCCCGGTAAAGGGCGCGTCCGCCTGCCCGCCGCCGCTCCATATGAAAAAAGTTCTTTTTGGAAGGCCTCCTGCATATGCTGGTAACAGTAGAACAGGAGGTTTTTGTATGGAAAATAGGAATCCGGGTACATATAATATTTACAAAGACATCAGCGCGCGGACGAACGGGGACATCTATATCGGCGTGGTCGGGCCTGTCAGGAGCGGGAAATCCACGTTCATCAAGCGGTTCATGGACGTGATGGTGCTGCCGGGGATGGAGGACGCGCACGACAGGGAGCGCGCCACAGACGAGCTGCCCCAATCCGCCCAGGGGAAGACGATCATGACGACGGAACCCAAGTTCGTCCCCAAGGAAGCCGCCAGGATCCGCTTGGATGAGGATCTGGAGGTGAGCGTGAGGCTGATCGACTGCGTGGGGTTCATGGTGGACGGGGCGTCCGGGCATATGGAGGACGGGACGGAGCGGATGGTGAAGACCCCGTGGTTCGACTATGAGATCCCATTCACGCAGGCGGCGGAGATCGGCACGCAGAAGGTCATCCGCGAGCATTCCAACATCGGGATCGTGATCACGACGGACGGCACGATCACGGAGCTGCCGCGGGAAAGCTATGTTCCGGCGGAGGAGAAGACCGTCGCTTCCTTGAAAAAGCTCGGGAAGCCGTTCGTCGTCCTTTTGAATACGGAAAAGCCTTACGCCGCGGAGAGCCAGAAGCTGGCGGAGGAGCTTGCGGGGAAATACCAGGTCGCCGTGCTTCCCGTAAACTGCGAGCAGCTTCGGAAGGAAGATATTTTCCATATCTTAGAGAGCATCCTGTATGAGTTCCCGATCGGGCGCGTGGAGTTTTTCCTGCCCAAATGGGTGGAAATGCTGGACAATTCCCACAAGGTGAAGGAAAACGTCATTGAGAACGCGATGCGCACGCTGCAGCAGCTCACGTATGCCAAGGATGTGAAAAAGGCGGAGCTTGCGCCGGAGGGCGAGTATATCCGGAAGATAAAGCTGGATAAGATCGAGCTGTCGAAAGGCTGCGTCCAGATCGTGTTTGACATCGACGAGAAATATTATTACGAGAACATGAGCGAGCTGACGGGCGTCCCGATTTCCGGCGAGTACCAGTTGATCTCCATGATCCGGGAGCTGTCCGGCATGAAGAAGGAGTACGACAAGGTGGGGAACGCCATGGAGGCCGTGCGCCAGAAAGGGTACGGCGTGGTGATGCCGCAGTTGGCGGACATTGAGATCGAGGAGCCGATCCTCATCCGGCACGGGAGCAAGTTCGGCGTGAAGATCAAGGCGCAGTCGCCGTCCATACACATGATCAAGGCGAACGTGGAGACGGAGATCGCGCCGATCATCGGGAGCGAGGAGCAGGCGAAGGATCTGATCGATTACATCAAGGACTCCAGGGAGCAGGAAGAGGGGATCTGGCAGACGAATATTTTCGGGAAGTCCATCGGGGAGCTGGTGGAGGACGGGATCCGCAGCAAGATCATGATGATGGACGACGAGAGCCAGGCCAAGCTGCAGGATACCATGCAAAAAATCGTCAATGACAATAACGGCGGGCTGGTGTGCATCATCATATGATCCGCCCTATGGAAAAAAAGATAGAGAAAAGGACGCCATTGTGTTAGGAAGTGGCGTCCCTTTTATTTTGCCGGGACATAAGCTGAACCTGGGCCATGGTGAGTTCCATTTGGTCGGGCGTCAGGGAACGGAAGATATTGAGGAGCTTGATCTCCTGGTTATTTAGGGGAGGGGGTGTTTTCTGGCTGTCTTTTGCGCAGGATTGGCTGCCGCAGCGGCTGCCGAGCAGATAATCGCAGGACACATGGAAATAGCCTGCAAACTTCAAGAGTGTGTCATAGTCAGGTTCCCGGCGGTTGTTGATGTATCCATTCAGTGTCGATGGGGAGATCCCCAAGTCTATGGCCATTTGCTTTTGGGAAATGTCATTTTCATAAAGTAGATTTAACAGGGTGTTGCCAAGCGTCATTCTTAGAACTCCTTTTTTTGGAAAATACCATTATTATCCCAATTATAAAAAAAATATATTCTAATGTGCCTGAAATACGCGTATTGAAGAAAATGTTTGACAATATTCAAAATGAGAATTAGAAGAAGTGGTAATATATTTGTAGTTAAAGAATATATTACCACTTCTTTTTTATTTTCAGCAGAAGGCCCAGTATATTTTTATTTCTTCGTTCAATACTTCGACTTTCCTTATGAGGGCATGGACCAGGGAAAAGAGCGCTTCCGCATCGCCGGAGTCCACGACCGGCGCCAGGGAGCCCAGCGCGGCCAGGGCGTCCGCCTTTGGCAGCTTCCCGGAGCTTTCCTTTTCGGCTTCTTCCAGACAGGCCTGCGCAGCTTCCCGCGCTTCTTTCAGATCGGCCAGGCGGCCCTGTATTTCTTCCAGTTCGACGATCCCGGACTGGTACAGGGTAAGAAGCCGGTTTATTTGTTTTTCCGTTTCCGCCAGGCGTTCCTGCACCGCGCCCAGATCGGGCCCGGAGTCTTCCCGGCCTTCCGCGATTAAGGCATCCAGGGCGGCTGGATCAACGGACAATTTTTTTATTTCTTCCAGCACCAGGGCGTCCAGCTCTTCCGCGAGAAGGTTTTTACGGTTGGAGCAGTTGTCGGAACGGATCATAAGTTTATTAGCCCGGCTTACGGAATGGCAAATATATTTTCGTTTCGGCTTTTCTTTCGTTCCGCCCCATTTCCTTAAAGCCATACGCGCCCCGCAGTCCCCACAGAATAGCAGGCCGGAGAGCAGGCCGTCCGACTTCCCATAAACGCGCTTATATTCCTTTTTATTCATTTCAAGCCGGTCATTTACACGTTTCCAGAGTTCCGGGGAAACGATGGCTTCATGCTTTCCGGGGTATTCCTTGTCTTTGAGGCGGACCCGGCCAGCGTAAACCGGGTTACGAAGCAGGCTGGAGAAATGGGAGCAGGTATACGCCGGATCGCGCCCGGAGTCTATGCCGTACTTTTCCCGGACTATACGCGCCGCGGCGCTTAAACTTTTCCCGGAATCGTAAGCAGCGTAGAGGTCCTTAACGACACAGGAGGCGACCGGATCGACGACCAGGGCCCGGCGGCCGTCCGCCTGCAGTTCGTACCTGTACCCGTAGGGCGTAACGCCGGAGAAGTACCGGCCTTCCTTGACCCCGGCCTGCTTCCCCATCATCATCCGGGCTTTTATATTTTCGCGTTCCATTTGGGCGAAGGCGGCCAGGATGCCGACGATGCAGCGGCCGAAGGGCGTAGACGTATCGAAACTTTCCATTATTGAAACAAAATCGCAGCCGTTCGCCAGGAACACGTCTTCGAGTAAAACAAGCGTATCCTTCTGGGACCTTGAGAGCCGGTCGAGCTTCCATACGATAACCTTTTTACAGTTCCCGCGCCGGACGTCCCTTATTAAGTTTTTGATACCCGGCCGGTCCAGCGTTGCGCCGGAGTAACCGGCATCCACGTGGACGGCATTTATAGCGATCCCGTAAGCAGCGCACCAGGCGCGGCCCCGTTCTTCCTGTTCCCCGACGCTATAACCTTCTTCCGCCTGTTCCGTTGTAGATACCCGGACATACAGATCGGCCGCGTTCGCCAGAGCTTCCACGGACAAAGGGGCGACGACCGGAGCCGCCGCGGACTTCTTAACCATACACACACCTCCGAAAAAAGGGCGCAAAAATAGCCCTTGCGTAAATACTTGTGTTTTTCGCCAGGGCGGTGTATAATATAAGCGCTCGGAATGTTTTATACATGGCACCTGGCCAGGGCCGCCGCTATTGCGCCAACAGTAGCGGCGGCCTTTCCTTTTCTATTCAAAGGTTACTTTGACACTTCTTACAGAGCCGGAGCCCCATTTTTACGGCCTTGCTTTCCTTCGTTGTTTTGATTTCCTTTTCAGAGTTATCCAGGCAAAAATCAAACAGGTGGTAACAGGAGCCGCCCGGCACATAGAACACGACCCGGTCGCCTTGAGCCGGAGCCGCCGCAGCTTCCCGCGCTTCCTTCTTTTCGTAGTGCCGTTTTACCATATTAACCAAAATTCCCATAACGTCACCCCTTCTATAAAAGGCCCTTTTCTATGCGCCATGCCGCGAGGCTTCGGAGCTTCCCTCCGCTTTTTCTTCGCGCTCCAGTTCGGAGCGGTAAAGCGCCACCTTTTCGTCGATGCTTAAACCGCGCAGATCGGCAGCAGGAACGGCCGGAGCTTCCGGCTCTACTTCGCCGGATTGGAAGGCGGCCACTACTTCCCGGAGATAATTAAAGATCGCTTCCTGGGCTTCCGGCTTGAGATTTACAAACTTTTCAACCATAACATAGGAAGCCGCGGAAAGTTTGTATTCTTCCGCCAGCGCATCCAGCGCGGAGCTGGGCGCGGCCTTAAACATTTCCCCGGCGCCGGTTTTTAACCATTCTTCATTTACATTAAATTCCCGGCAGATTAACGCTATAACAGAGGCCGACGGATTTCTATTATTTGTTTCGTACCGCGTAATAGTATTTTGCATAGAGCCGATCCGCTTAGCAAATTCTGTTTGCGTCATATCAAGGCTTATTCTTACCTTCTTAATTCTATCCCCTATATTCACAGCATTTTCACCTCGCTTTCTTCGTTTAGAATACCATTAAAATATACCGTTGTCAATAAAAAATACCATAGGCAACAAAAAAACCGTTGACAAACACTCCAAAGGCAATATATAATAATACCACAGGCAACAAAAAACACGCGGAAACGCAGAGAGGAGATAACAGAATGGAAGCAGTAAAGACTTACAGCAACGAGCAGATCGGAAGCGCCCGTAAACTTATAGACATTCTTATGGGCGTACCGGAAAAGAGGCGCCCCGTAGTAACGGCCATCGCTACCGCCTATATTGACGGCGTAGCGGCAGGCGCCCGGATCGCAGAGGACGAGAAGCCGGAGCAGACCCGGAGGGCATAGGCCCGGCTTCCACCTTCCCCGCGGCGGCAACGCGGGGAAGTAGCACAACGGCAGGCGGCCCGGCAGGCTGCCACATTATAGGACGTTCCGAGCAAACGCCCAGAGAGGAGAACGATGGAATATAAGGACCTTAAGGCTGGCATAAGCAGCCACCTAAACGCGGCGGCGGAGGACTTCTTTATGGTAGGCTACTTCCTTCGCCAGATCAGCGAAAACGCCCTCTTCACGGAGGACGGATATAAAAATATTTGGGACTTCGCAAAAGGGGAGTACGGCTTGAGCACTTCCAGCGCGAGCCGGTTTATGGCCATAAACGCCCGCTTTTCGATTGACGGCGGCGAGCACATGGCCGAGAAGTACATAGGGATGGGAGTAAGCAAGCTGCAGGAGATGTTGAGCCTTCCCGACGAGGAGCTGGAGAAGGTAACGAAGGAAACGACGGTCCGCGAGATACGCGCACTGAAGGCCCAGGCTACAAAGCCGCTTTCCTTCTACGGCTTCCCGGCCACGAAGCGCCCGGCCGGATCTCTTTTGACGACGCCCGGATGCGGCGAGGGGAAATACGATTGTTTCGCCTGCTGCCGGGATTGCGCCATAAGACAGGAGGAGCGCTACTGCGTAACCGCGCCGATGGGGAACCCGTTCCCTTGCAGCCACATGAGCGAGGACTTTAAGAAAAGCATACAATACAGCCTTTATAAAAACGATTGCCAGATGATCCACCCGGAGCTGGCGCCGGTACGGGCCGGGGACCAGGAACCGAGCCCATGCTGCCTTAATTGCGAACAGAAAAGCTGCTTTTTACGTTGCGACGTCGCAAAGAAAAAGGACGAGCAGGACTGGAAAGACCGCGAGGCGGCGGAGCGCCAGAGACAGCGCGAAGCCGAGGCCGCGAAGCCGGAACCGAGCGAAAAGGACATAGCGGCATTTTACCGCTGGGCGGGCTTTAACACCCGGAGCAGCATAGACGCGGACGACCTTAAAAAGAAGTTCCGCAACGCCGGAGGCGGCGGCGCTTCGGATCTGAAAGACTACCAGGGCAGCGCCCGCGGCATCCGGATCAACTATAAGCGGGAGCTTACATACAGCCAGCTGGCGAAGCGGCTTACGGAATACCAGGAGCAGCAGCGCCGGATCGAGGAGAAGGCCCACCCGGATATTATAGACGCCGATTTCCGCGAGGTTACGGACGAGCCGGAGACGAAGCCCGCAGCCATGACCGACAAGGAAAAGGACGAGCTTCTGAAGGCAAAAGAACCGGACATTATAGCGGCGTTCTATAAGAGCCTTTACCCAGGAGAAAAAGAAACCATTAAGGGCCGGAAGCCCGCCGAGATCACGAAGATGTTTAAGAAGGAATACGGCGAGACCTTCCAGGGCGACCGGGACGAGAACGGGCTTTTATGGAATTGTTACCCGGACAAAATAAACCTTTCTATCTCCGGCCTTTGCCGCCCGTTGCAGATTACCTGGGGCAAGTTCACGACGAAGCTGCTCGCCCTACTTGAGCAGCGGCCGGAGCTTGAGGCGACACCGGCGCCAGAGGATCTGCAGGAGCAGGAGACCCAGGAACCGGAGCGAGCCGAGGAGACCGAGGACGAGGACGAGCTTTTATGCGACGGATGCGCGAACGCCTCGGCGCTTACCGGAGACGTAAGCGCCTGCCAGAATTGCGGAACGGAAGGCCATAATTATAAACCATTGGTCCAGGAGGAGGACGAGGCGGCCTACGGGATCGCGGACGTAAGAGAGCGCTTACACTTCCACGAGAGAAACTTGCAGGATTACAGAAACGCCGGGATGCCGATAGAGGCCACAAGGAAACAGAGGATCGTAAGAGACGCCCTGCAGTTACTTCTTGAGAAATTGGAAGCAGATAGGGAGGCGGCCGCGGATGAAGATTAAGCACATACTGGCGGACGGCCGCCAGCTTGAAACCTTAAAAGGATATACCCTGCCATACAACGGCACGACAGAGACAGCCTACCGCCTTCTGGCGGAGCTTTTGAGAGGGGGTGGAGCAGTTGAGCAGCAGGAGACGAAGCAGCGCCTGGAGGCGTATAGAGGAGCTGAGACGGCAGAGACGGCGGCGGCGTATTAAGCGCCTGGTGCTTTCCGGCCTTGCCCTTGTATTTGTTACGGTTCCGTTCGCAGCCTTCGCCCTTACGCGATCCAGCGCACCGGACCAGCAGCCGGAGACGGCAGGAGCGCCGGATCTGGTGCCCGCAGACATTACGAGAACCGGCACACAGGCGCCGGAGCTACCAGAGACAGAAGCACCCACAGAGGCCCAGACGGAGCCGGAGACCCGGCAGGCCTCGCGCATAGCCAGCATGGACTGGGGCGCGGAGGATGCCTACTTATTGGCAAAGATCGCGATGGCCGAGGCCGAGGGCGAGGACACCGAAGGCAAAGCGCTGGTTATTCTTACGGTACTTAACCGCGTATGGGCGCCGCAGTTCCCCGGCACCATTGAAGCGGTTATAACCCAGCCGGGCGCATTCACTTCGTACTGGGACGGCCGGTGGGACCGCGTAGAGCCGAACGAGGACTGCTATAACGCCCTTTACAAAGTACAGGTTGAGCACTGGGACGAGAGCCAGGGCGCCCTGTACTTCGAGCGGAGCACCGCAGAGGACACCTGGCACAGCCGGAACCTTGTAAAACTTTTCGACCACGGGAACCACACTTTTTACACGGAAAAGGAGGTGGGGACAAATTGAAGATGGCATTAAAGGACGGCCAAGTCCTTATAAAAGAGGCCGACAATAACCAGTTTTTAATAATTAAGAGTTGGAGCAAGATGCGCTGGGACAAGGGGCAGCAGATGCTTTACGGACCGGCAGACGCGGAGCTGCTTAATAAGCTGGCCGGGCTTGTAAGACTTCCGGCACCGATTGAGCAGCACCGGCGGCAGCTTAACAGGATCGCCCAGGCCGTAGACGCGGAGCGGATGCGCGAGGACCCGAAGCCGCTTTACAAATACCCGGTAAAGATACCGCTTTACAAGCACCAGACCCGCGGGGCAAATATGGCGCTTATGGTTTTCGGATTGATTGATCCGCCGGAACCGAAGCCGGAAGGGAGCGCCGGGAATGGATAAATTAACAGAGGAGGAGCGGGCCTTTGCGGAACGCTATCACAATACAATTTATAGTTTTCTTCGGACAAATAAGCTGCCGGTGGACGATTTCTACGACGTAGCGGCCTTCGGATATTTGAGAGCCGTTAAGCGGTACAGCCGGGAAAAGCAGCTGCGAAAATACAGCTTTACCACCATAGCCTGGCGGGCCATGTTCGCGGATTGCTACCGAAAAAAGAAGGCCGACTGCATACGGGACGCGCTGATCGCGTTCAGCCTTAACGACACGACGGAGCAGGGGACGGAGTACGGCGAGTTTATAGCGGCCAGCGTTGACAGCTTCCGCGAGCTTGAGGCCCAGGAGGATCTGCAGGAGCTTCTGGCGGAGCTTATGCCAGCGCTTACCGACCGGCAGCGCGACCACCTTATAAAAGCCCTTGACGGGTACAAGCCCAGGGAGATCATGCACGAGCAGCGGGTGCCTATACCAGAGTACCACGCGGACCGGCGGGCCATACAGACAGCGGCCGCGGATATTATACCCCTTTTCTGCGGGGGGGGGTACTACGGAGAGCAGCATAGAAGCAGAGCCATAATATAAAACATTTCCAGGAGGAACACATGAAAACAAACGTAACCCTACAGACAAACACAGGCTTTAGAGTAGACCGGAAGGACATGGAAGGCGAGACCGTAGTGGCGATGGCCTTTACGGAAAAGAACACGGTAACGACGGAGGCGACGGTGGCCGCCGTAGGAAACCTTAACGGCCGTTTCGTTGCAAACTTCGCGGTGGCTTCCGTTTCCGTACTTAAGAAGGCCATAGAGGACCACCCGGAGGACGGCCCGGACTATATGCGCCTTTTCGTAAAGATCGTAAACGAGGAGGCGAAAAAGCTGGCCGAGAAGAACGTAGAGAAAAGAGGCCAGGAGATAAAGAAGGCCAGGGAGGCCCTGCGGCAGACCCTTAAAGAGTCCGGCTTGAGCGACGAGGACGCCGCGGAGATTATAGGCTCTATACAGGAGTTCGCGGAGCAGATGGCGGCCAGCCGGATGCGATAGAGAGGAGCAGGAAAATGGTAAATAAAGGCTTCGGCTTCCTTTACGAGATGGGATGCGGGAAAACCCTTACGGCAATAGCCACGATGGGCGCAGCCTACCAGATGGGAGCCATAAAAAAAGTATTGATTGTAGCGCCGACTTCGGTCTGCAGCGTATGGCCTAAAGAGTTCGATGAGTACGCGGACTTTAAGTATAACGTAGCGGTCCTTTTGGGCGAGAAGCAGAAGCGGCTGGCGACACTTCGCAGCCTTGACGCCTTCCCCTTTAAGGCCCTTCGCGTAGCCGTTATAAACTACGAGAGCACCTGGCGCGAGGGCTTATACGAGGCCCTGCAGGAGTGGGCGCCGGATATGGTTATAGCGGACGAGAGCCAGCGGATCAAAGAGCCCAGCGCGAAGCAGAGCAAGGCGCTGCACCGGCTCGGCGATCTTGCGAAGTATAAACTTATTCTTTCCGGGACGCCGATCCAGAATAACGCTATTGATTTATTTTCACAGTACAGATTTTTAGACCCTACGGTCTTCGGAACGAATTTTTACGCTTTCCGCAGCCGTTACGCCATTATGGGCGGCTTCGACCGGCGCCAGATCGTAGGCTATAAAGACCTTGACAAGCTGATCCAGAAAGAGCACTCCATCGCGTACCGGGTAACAAAGGACGAGGCCCTGGACCTACCGGAGCAGACATTTCTAAACCGGTATATCCCGCTTGAGGGCGCGGCTAAAAACCTTTACGACCGTATAAAGCGGGACAGCTTCGCGGAGCTGGAGAACGGCGGCCAGATCACGGCGCCGACCGTACTTACAAAGCTATTACGCCTGCAGCAGTTTACAGGCGGTTTTATACAGGCCGACGAGGGCACCCGGCCGGAGCTTGTATTTAAGGGCAAGATCGACGCCCTGGGGGATATTTTGGACGATTACGTTATAGACGCCGGAAAGAAGCTGGTTATATTTTGCCGGTTCCGGCCGGAAATAGACCTTATAGGCGAGGCCCTTAAAAAGCGCCGGATCAAGTACGCGGCGATCTTCGGAGACATTAAGATCGAGGACCGCGGGCCGATTGTAGCCGACTTCCAGAACAACCCGGAAACAAAGGTATTTCTGGCCCAGATCGACACGGCCGGGCTGGGCATAACCTTAACGGCAGCAGATACCTGCGTTTATTACAGCGTAAATTTTAACTACGCGGCATACAGCCAGAGCCTGGCCCGTATTCACAGGATCGGCCAGCGGAACGCCTGCACCTACATTCATTTAGTAGTTGAGAAAAGCATAGACGAGACGGTCTTAAAGGCGCTTGCCCGGAAAGAGGACCTTGCGAAAACGGTCGTTGACGATTGGAGGCAGTATTTTTGAAAACTTTTGCAATTATTCATTACAGCGAAGATTTTGTAAATTGCGTAGGAATTACGACCGATTACCACAAGGCCGTCGGTATTGCCTACGACTACGCCTGCGAGCTTATAGAGGACGACGGCGAAGATGGAACCATAACGCCCCTTTATGAGCTTAACGGCCAGACCGGCCTGGGCTTAACGGTTCGGAGCAGAGACAGGATAACCATTATAGCCCGCATATTTATTTTGAGCCATGAGGCCGAGGAGGGAAAAGACAGGTGAACATAGAGAGCGCATACGCAAAAGTAAACCGGAACCTGGACGGAAAAGGGCGGCTTATTCTTCCGAAGGATCTGCGGGAGGCGGCCGGGTGGATGCCGGACGAGCCGGTCGAGGTTGGGCTTGTAAAGGTTGGCGGCAGAAAAG
>CANRND010000032.1 GCA_947631905.1 uncultured Clostridia bacterium
TATTTATTGCGCACATTTTCGGGCAACAGTGCGTAAGCGCGCAACAGGTTTGGAAGATTTTTATTCGGACGCGCCTGCCCCATGAAAAGCAGGTACTCTTTGCCGAGGCCGTACTTTTTACGGACGAGGTCGAGCTTCTCCTCTGCAACGGGTTCGGAAAAGCGCTTGCGGTCCATTCCGCAATAGACGACGCGGATTTTTTGTTCCGCCTCGGGGAAAGTTTTTACAATGTCCGCGCGGGAGTACTCCGAGTCGGTAAAAATAAGGTCGGCCGCCTGAACGGCGTGCAAATAGTTTGCGCGCGCTTTTTCCGTCGATCTTCGGCTTGCGCTTTGATCGTGCAAGGGAGTGAGATCGTGGATGACGACGACTTTCTTCCCTGACATCGGACATTTCGGGATAAAGTTATGAAAAAAAACGCGGATATCCGCACGGCTTTTCATAAGGCGTTCGTACGGAAAAGGAACGGAACTTTCGCAAAAACGGTGTAAAAAGTGCATGGGAATGGGCATTTTGACCGTCTGCAATAAAAGACCGGGCGTCAAGCGGTTGAAATATTCGCGGACGGCGGCCGTCTTGTCCTTGCAAGAAAGGAACGCTTCGCCCACATATTCGAAATCCCCGCCCTTTGTCAGACGGTTGATGATCTCCGTAGCGTAATGCGTTACGCCGTCGCGCATATTACGGTTGTTGGTGAGATAAAAGGCAACTTTCATTTCTCCGCCTCCGATTTGAGCGCCCGCAACAGTTTTTCGGCGGCGCTGTCCCACGAGCATTTGGCAAGGACTTTATCGGGCGGCGCCACGGGGCCTTTCATCAAATCCTCCAAATCGACGTCATAGTCGTCCGCGCCGAAATAGCGCACGCTGTCCCCGTAGACTTCGGGCAGACAAGCGGCGTCGGAACATGCGACGCGCGCGCCGCACGCAAGCGCTTCCAGCGGAGGAATACCGAAGCCCTCGAATTTCGAGGGAAAGAGAAACGCCTTGCAATGTTGCATGAGCGCCTTGCTCTCCCCGTCTGTCACCCTTCCGGAGAACAGGACGTTGGGGAAAGACCTATCCTCTACTTCATCTTTCCATACCGAAAGTTCTTTTCCGCCCGCAATCACGAAAAGTTGATTGGGATTGCGCTTTGCGACTTCCAGCACCCACCGGAAATTCTTATGCGGCGCAAGACTGCCGAGCGAATAATAGAATTTACGTTCTTTCAGTTGCGGATACCGCTCGAAGATCCTCTCGTCCGCTACCACGTTTTGCAGATGTTCCCAACCGGGATAGATCGTTACGACTTTTTCGTCGTGCCAGCCGAAGTACCCGCAGATCAAATGTTTCTGAAAGTCCGAATCGGTCAGCACGAGCGTGCAACCCCGTTTGCATCTTTTCAGATAATATTTGAACTTCGCGCGGAACGAAAAAGAGTCGAACTTCGTGACGGCCGCGCGGATGTCGTAAATATAAGAGATATTGCGTTTTCCGAACGGCCATTCAAAGGCCAGACAACAGCCGACCCCTCCGCATTTTTTCGCATAGCGGTTCAGGCGGCGGGCGGACCAAATCTTTTGGTAATATTTTCCTCCGTGCCGCGGCGGGCGGAGCGCAACGGGTTTGATGTTGCGGAATTCTTCGGGAGAAATTACGGCGTTCGGCGCGCCTTCGGGGTAGACGTATTCTACCTCCAAAGGCTCGTTTTCGAGAAGTTTATCGAGACGCAACAACAGCTCTCTGCAAACCCGTTGCACCCCCGTTATGTGCCGCGATGCGGCGATGGAAAAACCTGTGACGATTACTTTTTTCATATTGTGCTTCGGATTACGACTTGCTGCTTACACCGCTCCGCTGACGCGAGCGGACGGATACCGCAGAGCTTGAAAACATTTTGGATAAGACGAAGACCATCAGGAGGAACAGGAGGTCGACGTAGATATTGTACATTCCCGAGGTACAGACGAGGAAGCCGCTGAAAGAACTTATGGCGTAGGCGACCAGCAGTTCCTTTCCGCGGTTCTTGATATTTTTCAGACAGAAAATATAGTAAAAGATTTTTTCGAGTTGCGCATAAAGCACGCCTTGCAGGATACCGAAGAATAAGATCCCGAGATACCCGAAATTCAGATAGGCCTCCATTACGGCGCCCCCGCGCAGACCGAAATGGTTTTCCCACCCGAACAACGCGTAGGTGGTAACTCTACCGTAAGACCACTCCACTCTGAACTGCGAGAAGCGTGACGGAATAAACGAAATGATCCCCGCAAGGTAAGTCTTTCCGTACAGATAGGTATTGCCGAACTTTGCCTCATATCCTTTCAAAATGAAAGCGCCGTCCCGGATGTCGGAAAACGTGTTGCCATACAACAGCTCCGCGACGATCTCCTTTAAGCTGAAATCCTGCCCGTTTCGCACGAGGCCGAGCATGATCCCGAACAGCCCGATCGCAAGGAACAAAAGCAGTAGCCTGACGAGTTTTTTGAAACCGCCGGCCGTTTTGCTTTTCCCGTAGATGAATAAAATTGCCGTCGGGACCAACACGCTCACCAAAACAGGCCCTCTGTTTCCCGTAAAGATCAATGTAAGAACGGCGACCACAAATTTGAGCAGGTCCTTTTTTTCGTAAACCAAACGCACGCCGAAATACAGAGAATAGATGAGCATCAGCTCATTCAACGCAAGATAAATGGGCGAAATGCCCGTATCATAGTAGAAAGTGCGTCCGTTGTTGAAAAGCGGCAGATTTCCGTTGAACGCAAATACGATCACGTACCACAGCGCGGCAAATATGAAAAAGCTGTATTCCAGGATCTCCTCGTGCAATTTGCCTGACTGTTTTCCGACCACGGCGCATACTTTTTTCCCGCGGCTGAATTCGACGAAAAGCATCGTGGAAAACGTAAGGATAAGGCCGAGGCAGTTTATCGTCAGGCATTTGTCGAGGTAAGGGCGGTAAACGGTATAATCGGTAACGCTAAGCGCCGTCCATGCTTCCGGTGCGGAATAAAAAATCGGGGAAATGAACACGGAAAAGCAATAGATAAAGAGAGAGATATTGAAAATGGAAAAGATGTATTTACGGTTGATCAGCTTTATGAGAAGATAGAGCGCAAAAAGCATGATCGCAAGCACGTAAAAAAGAATTGCCGTTGCTCCCAATTTCAGTCTCCCCGATCCGTTTGCGGGATCTTGTCCGGTTCCCCATACCGAAGAAGAAGTTTATGAACTTTTTCCGCCGATTTTTCCCAAGAATATTTTTCGAGGCAAGCGTTTCCCACGGGAACGGCGATCGCATGGAGGTCGTACCCATATTTTTCGGGCGAAACATAAACGGCGTTTTCGCCGAGGACTTCGTGCATGACTTCCGTATCGGAAACGATCACGCACGGCGCGCCTGCGGACAGCGCTTCCAGCGGAGGGATCCCGAACCCCTCGTAGAAAGTAACGAAAAGGAACGCCTTGCAGGCGTGCATCAACGTTTTGGAATCTTCGTCCGACACATAGCCGAGCAATTTGATATTCTTCGGGAAATCGATTTTGCTCTCCGCAAAGATTTTGCCGTTGAAACCGCCCGCAACGGCGAAAGTTTCGTCGGGGTTTCTTCGGGCGGTCTCCACGATCCATTTCAGATTTTTATTCGGTTCCAGACTGCTCAGCGCAAAGTAAAAATTCTGCGGGAGAAGTCCGTATTTTTCAAGCGCCCCGCGGCGTTCTTCCACGCGGGCGAAGTGCTGCCACCCGTTTTCCGCCACGCAGATCTCCGCTTTGGTTTTGGGAAAGTATTTGAGGATCTCCCCTTTTGAAAACTCGGAAACGGTCAAAACGGCTTTCGCCTTTTTCGTCACGTTGCGGAACAGGAAGCGATACCAGACGCGGAACTTTTTCGTAAAGTATTCGGGATGTGCAAAAACTTTCATATCGTGGATGCACACGATCTTCTTCCCAGACAGCGGGGCGGAATTGCACAGGTTCAGAGAGATCCCCTTTTTTCTTTTCACATAGCGCGAAAAAGCCGTCAGTTCCCAGAGCGTAGAAGCGTTTTTTCCGCAGACGACGGTTTTGATATTTTTTAAGTCCAAACGGTTTTCGGCGTTCTCCGGCACGGCAAGCTCGATTTCGAGATCCCCGCAGAGCCGATCCAATTCCAAGACAAGCTCTTTGGCGTACCGTTGCACGCCCGTGAGCCGCTGTCCCAAAAATTTTCCGTTGATGATGATCTTTGCCACGCCGTTCCCCCGCGTTCTCTTCCGCCGTTCGTTCGGAAAAGCGGTTTCAGTCTGCCATTTGCAGAAGCTCCGCGCTGAGCTTTTCGAGCTTGCGGTTTGCCTCCGCGTTGCTTTCCGCCTTTACGCCGAAGTAAAATTTGATTTTAGGCTCCGTACCCGACGGGCGCACGCAGCACCAGCCGTGTTCCAATTCAAAATACAGGACGTTGCTCTCGGGAAGCCCCGTAGGGCCGCTTTTCCCCGATGCAAGTTCGGTGCGCACGCCCTTTTCATAGTCCCGCAAGGCAATTACGTTTTCTCCGCCGATCTGAGCGGGCGGGTCGCTGCGGAGACGTTGCATGATCGAGCCGATCCGCCCCGCGCCTGCCGCGCCGTCCAGAGTGATCCCGCAGAGGCTTTCCTTAAAGTAACCGTAGCGGTTGTACATTTCCCGCATCTGGTCGCACAGCGTAAGCCCCTCCGTGCGGTAATAAGCGGCCGCTTCGCAGAGCATCGCAACGGCGGCGACGGCGTCCTTGTCCCGCGCATGCGTTCCCACCAGACAGCCGTAGCTCTCTTCGTATCCGAACTCGTATGTATGGGCGCCCGTCTCTTCAAGCAGTTTGATCTGCTCCCCGATATATTTGAACCCCGTCAGCGTCTCGATCACGGTCAAATCGTACCGCTTTGCGATCTCATACGCCATTTTGGAGGAGACGATCGTGGTGATAAGCGCCCCCTTTCCGTTTTTGGGCAAAAGCCCCTTTGCCGCCCTGCGGGAAAGCACGTATTCGGCAATGAGAAGCCCGCTCATATTCCCCGTGAACGGCATGTATTCTCCCGTCACGGCGTCCTTTGCATATACGCCGAGCCTGTCTGCGTCGGGGTCGGTCGCAAGCACCAGATCGGCGTCTTTCTCCCGCGCGAGTTTCAAGGCGTATTCAAAAGCGTTCGGGTCCTCGGGGTTGGGGTATCTAAGCGTGGGGAAATCGCCGTCGGGCGCCTCCTGCTCGGGTACGACAAACACGTTTTCAAAGCCGAGTTCTTTGAGGATCCTCCTCACGGGCAAGTTTCCCGTGCCGTTAAGCGGGGTGTAAACGATTTTGATGTCTTTACAGCAACGGGCGATGGCTTCGGGTTCGAGGGAAAGCGCTTTGAGCGCCCCGAGATAGGCGTCGTCCACCTCTTTGCCGATTTCTTCAAACAGCCCCCACGTTTCGGCTTCTTTTCGGCCGATCCGTTTGATGGCAGTATAGTCGCTGACGGCGCCGATCGCCGCCGCGATGTCCCTGTCGTAGGGCGGAACGATCTGGCCGCCGTCCGACCAATAGACTTTATAGCCGTTATATTGCGGCGGGTTGTGGCTTGCCGTGATCACGATCCCCGCCGTCGCGTGCAAATAGCGCACGGCGAAAGAGAGTTCGGGGGTCGGGCGCAGGCTTTCAAAGAAATACGCTTTTACGCCGTTTGCCGCAAAGATCAGCGCAGAGTCGAGCGCAAATTCATAGGACATGTGTCTGCTGTCATATGCAATGACGACGCTGCCGTTCTTCGTTTTGGCGTTCACGAAATCCGCAAGACCCTGCGAAGCCTTGCCGACGGTATAACGGTTCATGCGGTTCGTTCCCGCTCCGAGAACGCCGCGCAATCCCCCGGTCCCGAACGTAAGGTCTTTATAGAAGCGGTCTTTGATCTCCTCTTCGTCCGTGAGCAGGGAAAGCTCCCTGCGGGTGTCGTCGTCGAACGGTTGGTCCAGCCAGCGTTCATATTCCGCGTACATCAGAGCAGTTCCTCCCTTCCCTGCGTGCGCAGATCTTCCACGATCTTTTTGACTTCCTGCGCGCGGTCTTTGGAGCAGACCAAAAGCGCGTCGGGAGTATCTACGATGATCACGTTTTTAAGCCCGACCGTGGCGACGAATTTCTTCTTCGCGTAGATGACCGAACCGTGGGTGTCCTCGCCGATAAAGTCGCTCACCACGACGTTGCCGTTTGCGTCCTCGCCGTAGAGGGTAGAGAGCATGTCCCAACTGCCCACGTCGCTCCAACCGAATTCCCCGGGAACGACGTAAATATCCTTGCTCTTTTCCATGATCGCATAGTCGATGGAGACGGAGCGGATCAGCGGATAAAGCTCTTCGAGGACATTTTGTTCATCGGGGGTGTTCATGGCGTTGCCGATGCGGAGAAGAAGCTCGTAAACGTCGGGGATAAATTTTTTGTATTTTTCGAGAATGACCGACGCTTTCCAGATGAACATGCCGCTGTTCCAGACGTATTCTCCGCTTGCAAGATATTTTTTGGCGCGTTTCAGACCGGGTTTTTCCACAAAGCGCAGGACCTGTTTTGCGGGCTTCTCTTCCTTGCGGAAGCGGATATATCCGTATCCCGTAGCGGGGAATGTGGGTTCGATCCCCACCGTTACAAGACAATTTTTTTCCTGCGCGGTCTCGATTGCGGTCTGCAACACTTGGGCGAACGTATCGGTGTCTTTGATATAGGCGTCGGAGGGCGTTATCACCATGATCCCGTCACCGCCGTTCTTTTTCACGATCTCCATCGCGGCATACCCGATGCACGCAACGGTGTTTCTTGCGGCGGGTTCCGATAGGATCTGGGTTTCTTTCAGCCGTTTGGCGGTGGCCGAACGCATGCTCTTCAACTGGTGGGCATTGGTTACGACGCGGATATCTTCGCGCGCGCATACGCGGGACAACCGGTCGATCGCCTCGTTTACCATGATCTCTTTCCCGCTCAGATTGAGAAGCTGTTTGGGTTTTTCTCTTCTTGACAGCGGCCAGAAGCGCTCTCCGCCTCCTCCGGCCATGATGATTCCGAAAGTTTTCATTAATTTGTGATCGTTCCTCTGTAAAAAGTCAGTGTGTCTTGAATGGTATCAAGAATGGGAATCGACGGTTCCCACCCGAGCGCCGAAATCTTTTTGCGGTCCGCGCAGATGCGGGGAATTTCGGACGGGCGGAATTTTTTCGGATCCCGTTCAACGCGGATCTTGTGCGGCGAAAGGGAAAGCACGGTTTTGAGAATATCCGCGATTTTTACGCTGTTGCCGCTTCCGACGTTATAGGTCTCTCCCCTCTTTCCGCGTTCCGCCAAAAGCAGGTAGGCCCGCACGACGTCGCGCACATCGGTAAAATCACGATAGACTTCGAGATCGCCCGTATAAATCACGGGTTCCCTCATGCCCGCCTCGATCTCGGCCGTCTGCGCGCAGAAATCCGCGACAACAAAATTACGGGACTGGCGGGGTCCGATGTGATTGAACGAACGCGTCATCACAAAATCAAGTCCATATGCCGCGGAATAGACGCGGGCAAGTTCTTCCTGGAAATATTTCGTCAAGGCGTAGACGTTCCCGGGCCGCGGGACCGTTTCCTCCGAGACCGCGGAAGAATAATCGATATTCCCGTATTCTTCGCTCGAACCTACGACAAGACAGCGCGCTTCGGGACAGACCGTGCGGATCCCCTCGTAGAGATTGACCGCCCCTACCGCATTGATCTGCGCGGTGAGCGCGGGTTTTTCCCACGATAGTTTGACGGAACTTTGCGCCGCGAGATGATAGATGACGTCGGGAGCGGAACGCTCCAAAACCGCGGTAATTGCCGCAGGGTCGTTCAGATCGAGGTCGAAAACCGTTGCGGGAAAGGAGACGCTTTCGCTTCCGAGCTTGGTAACGAAAACTTCTTGCCCCGCCCCGCGCAACGCTTCCGCCAGATATTGTCCGACAAAACCCGCCCCTCCGACGATCAGCGCTCTCATTCGGCTTCCTTTAAGGCGCACTCTCTTTTTGCAAGCGCCAGATCGTGCTTTGTCATGAGGGCGCAAAGCTCTTCGTAACTTGTCTTTTGAGGGTTCCAACCGAGCAATTTTTTCGCTTTGGAGGGATCGCCGAGCAAATTCACAACGTCTGTGGGACGGAACCAGGCGGGATTGACGGAGACGAGTTCTCTGCCCGTTGCCGCGTCATAGCCCTTTTCGTCTATGCCGCTCCCTTTCCACACAAGATCGATCCCGACGTTGCGGAAAGCGAGGGTCGTGAACTCCCTTACCGTGTGTTGCACGCCCGTTGCGATCACGAAATCTTCGGGTTCGCTATGTTGGAGAATGAGCCACATACATTCCACGTAATCTTTGGCATACCCCCAGTCGCGGAGACTGTCGAGATTTCCGAGTTCGAGCTTGTCCTGTAATCCGCAGGCGATCCGCGCCGCCGCTTTCGTGATCTTGCGGGTGACGAAATTCTCGCCGCGGCGCTCCGATTCATGGTTGAACAAGATGCCGTTGCAGGCGAAAATTCCGTATGCCTGGCGGTATTCCCGCACCATCCAGAACCCGTAAAGTTTCGCGACGGCATAGGGGGAATAGGGATGGAAAGGCGTCGTTTCGTTCTGCGGACACTCCTCCACTTTGCCGTAAAGCTCCGAGGTGGAGGCTTGATAGAATTTGGTCTTTTTTTCGAGACCCAAAATGTGGATGGCTTCGAGCAAACGGAGAACGCCGAGCGCGTCTACGTTTCCCGTATATTCCGCCGCTTCGAAACTCGTCTGCACATGGGACTGCGCGGCAAGGTTGTAAATTTCGTCGGGGCGGACAGCGCCGACGATGTTGATCACGCTCGAAGAATCGGTAAGGTCGCCCTCGTGGAGGGTGATCAGACGGTCTTTGAGCAGATGGTCGATCCTCTCTGTGGTGGAAACGGAGGAGCGGCGGATCATGCCGTGGACCTCGTAACCCTTTTCAAGCAGGAGTTCGGCAAGATAGCTTCCGTCCTGCCCCGTAATGCCCGTAATCAATGCCTTTTTCATGGATGGCTCTCCGTATTTTAAGAAATTTCCTTGATCAACGATTGTATATTTTCGCGGAAAACCGTCTCGGTAAAGAGACGTTCCGCCCGTTCTTTTGCTGCCTGCCCATATTTCAGGCGCAGTGCCTCGTCGGCGGCGAGCGTTTCGATCGCTTTTGCATAGGCCTCGACGTTCGCGTTCTCCACTTCGAGGCCCGTGACGCCGTCGATTGAAACATAGTTCACGCCCGAACCCTCGATCGTGAACGTGACGGACGGCTTGCCGAGCGCCATTGCCTCCGCAAGCGCGATCCCGAACGCCTCGTTCTTGGTGACGGACGGGAAACAGAAGACGTCGCATGCGACCGTATAGGCGACGCGGAGCTCGTTGTCCACTTTCCCCAAAAACTCCACTTTTTCATCCCCCGCCGCGAGCGCTTTGAGAGATTGCGTCAGTTCCCCCTCTCCGCCGATAAAGACTTTATAGCCGTCTCCGAGCAGTTTGGACGCGCGGACAAGATATTCCATACCCTTGTACGGGACGTGCCGCCCGAGCGCGAAGAGCAGAATTTTGCCCGCGTTGTTTGCGCGGATCTCCGCGGCGAGACGGGTAGCGCGCTCCGTGACGGCGGTCCGTTCGCTGTTCGCGCAGTTGGGTACGACCGTGCATTTGCCGCGGTAGGCGGGCAGGAACTTGCTTCCGTCGATGTAGTTGGGACTTGTGGCGACGACCTTTTCCGCCCGCTTCAAGAGGCGGTTTGTCTGGCCGTTAAAAAGTTTGCCTAAAATTTTTTGCTTTGTAATATCAAGGTGCCAATAGACGATCAGTTTGCACTTCGGATATTTTTTCAATATTTTCAACAGATAGTGCGCCGCGAACGGATTCGGATAGTGGAAGATGACTACTTCGGGCATAAATTCGCGGAACTGGCGTTTGAGTAGTTTTCCGTAACGGAGCGAAAGCGACTGCGAGGCGACTTTTGCAAAGGTCCCCGCCCGCACGACGGGACAGCCGTCGATCTCCTCGTATACGTCTTTCTTTTCGGTGTGGAAGCAAAAGAGCCGTTGCTCCGCCGTTCCCGCCAGCGCATTGACGCAGTCCTGTGCGACTTGTTCGATCCCGCCGATATGAGGGAAATAGTAATTGCTGATGTGTAAGATCTTCATGGTTTATTTCGCCCCGTCGCGTTTCAACACGCCGACGATGGTCTTGAAAAAGATTTTGATATCCAAACCGAGCGAACAATGATCGACATAATATAGTTCGAGCTTTTGCCGTTCGCCGCTCTGATAGGTACAGTTGCTTCTGCCGTTTGCCGCCCACCAGCCGATCATTCCCGGCTTCACCGAGAGAAGTTTTCCCATATCTTCGCCGTACTTGCTCTTAGCTTCCTGTTCCATGACGGGACGGGGTCCCACTACGGAGAGATCGCCTTTGAAGATCGACCAGATATTCGGCAGTTCATCGAGGCTTGTCTTCCGAAGAAATTTGCCCACTTTCGTAATTCTGGGGTCATGATCCAGTTTATATTCTTCCAAATAATTATGATATTCGTCCGAAGTAAGGATAACTTCGAGCTTGTCGGCATTTTTCTTCATGCTGCGGAATTTCGGCACATAGATGATCTTACCGTTTTTTCCCAAGCGTTTGTGTTTGTAAAAAGCGGGTCCGCCGTCGCTACATCTGACAATGATGGCAAGTATCAGGTAAAGCCAGCAAAACAGGAGCAAGAACAGCCCCGATGACACAATGTCGAAAAAGCGTTTAACGAAAAGATAACACCCGTAACGGAAACCGCGTTTCCGCTTCGGCGCGGGCGGTTCTGCTGCGGAACTGTTGTCCTGCGCTTCATCTGACATGGAAATTCTCCTTGCGTATGAATTTTTTGCGTCGGTCCCTATATTTAAGACGGAATAAAACGCCGGTTTGTCCCCTTTTTTTGGAAACTTTTCTTTCGGCTTCCAAAAGCGGTAAAAAACCTACGCTAATAAAGTTAATTATAGCCTTTCTATATAGAAAAGTCAAATGATTAAAAGAAAATTGTTAAAATGTTGTATATTTCGGCAAAATCTCCGCGTCGTTCTCTCTGTTATTTCGCTTCGCGCAAAATTGAGGTAGAGATGTTTCGACTACGGCTAACGCCTCCGCTCAACATGACATATACGAAACCGCTCGCTCCCGCTCGCGCCTCCACCCCCGCTTCCTGTCGAAAACCCGTAAATACGCAAAAAAGGAAAGGACTTTAATCCTTTCCTTTTTTGTGGTGCGGTCGACAGGAATCGCGCCTTTGGCGGCGCGCCCCGGTTGACGATTATCAATCGTCAAGTTTGCGGCAATCTTTTTTGTGGCCGAACAATTCGCCCGCAAACCGCTCGCTCCCGCTCGCGCCTCCACCCTCGATTCCTGTCAAAAGCCGTAAATACGCAAAAAAGGAAAGGACTTTATCCTTTCCTTTTTTGTGGTGCGGTCGACAGGAATCGAACCTGCATGGTCTCCCACAAGATCCTTAGTCTTGCGCGTCTGCCAGTTCCGCCACGACCGCTCGTCATAATTTCGCAACAGCTTTATTATCTTACATCATCCAAATTAAAAAGTCAAGTTTTAATGATAAAAAAACAAATAATTTTTCCGATATTTTTCCACTTTTTTTACGTAGCGCGCCGTTTCGGGGTACGGAATGCGGGAAAGAGAGACCCCGTCGTCGGTAAATTCGCTGTTTTTCAGCCACTTTGTAACCGTCCCCTCGCCCGCGTTATAGGCGGCGAGCGCCGTTTCTTCGGGAAACCGTTCCAGCAAGTAGCGGAGATACAGACAGCCGAGCCGCACGTTATAGCTTCCCTCCGAAAGCCGCTCGGGAACGAAAGAAAGCCCGTTCTTTCGGCAGACGAAGTCCGCCGTGGCGGGAAGAAGTTGCATAAGGCCCACCGCCCCCGCTTCGCTCACTGCCCTTTCGCGGAATCCGCTCTCCGCTTTCATAACGGCAAACACAAGCCCCTCTTCCACCCCGCTTTCGGCAACGATCTCCCGGTAGGGACGGCGGTAAGAGAGGCGGATGGCGCATCCGCAAAAAAAGAGCGCCGCAACCAAAGCGGACGCCCAAAGACAGATTTTTGCCCCGCGCTTCATATTTCACAGTATGCGCGGCGGCGAGGGAAATATGAACGCTCAGCCTTTCAAAAATGCGTCGAGTTGCCGTTCGAGATCTTCTACCGAGCCGTCGTTGCAGACCGTAAAGCACCCGTCGGGCGGGGCGGACCAGTCTCGTTGCCCGTTCATGCGCAAAAGCGCCTCTTCGCGGGTGAGACCGTCCCGCGCCATTGCGGCGGACAGGCGCGCTTCGCCCCCTCTCATGACCGCGATCACCCCGTCGAATTGCTTTTCATAGCCGCCCTCGAACAGGAGCGGCACTTCGGCAAAGGAGAGCGGGTATTTCTCCATGCGGGAAAAGAGCCGCTCCATGATGACGGGGTGCGACACCGCGTTGAGTTCGGCGCGCGCCCGCTCGTCGGAAAAGACGGTTGCGGAGAGCTTTTTCCTGTCCACCGCCCCCTCCCGCACGCAGGCGGGAAAATGTTGTGCGAGAAGAGCCACGAAGTCCGCCTCTTTCAAAAGTTCCGCATAGATCTTGTCGCAGGAGAATACGGGATAGCCGCGCCGTTCCAGAAGGGCGGCGACGGTACTCTTCCCGCTTCCGATCCCGCCCGTGATCGCAATCTTCTTACTTTGCGTCATACCAGCTTGCTCCCGAGGAAATATCCACCGTCAGCGGCACGTCGAGTGATACCGCATGTTCCATTTCTTCTTTGAGAATCGCCGCCGCGCGCTCCGCCTCTTCGATCGGCGCGTCGAGGACGAGTTCGTCGTGTACCTGCAAAACCATTTTCGTGCGCATGCCCTCCGCTTCGAGCCGCCGCGCCACGCCGAGCATCGCAAGTTTGATGATGTCCGCGGAACTGCCTTGAAGGGGCATATTCATGGCGGCGCGTTCTCCGAACGAGCGCACGGAATAGTTGGAAGATTTCAGTTCTGGGATATGGCGTTTGCGCCCGAGGATCGTGTTGATATAGCCGTTTTCTTTCGCAAAGCGGACGTTTTCTTCCATGTATTCTTTCACGTCGGAATAAGTGGCAAAGTAGCGGTCGATATACGCCTGCGCCTCGGAGGAAGTACAGCCCACGTCTTTGGCAAGCCCGAATGCGCTGATGCCGTAGATAATGCCGAAGTTCACCGCTTTCGCTCTCCGCCGCATGAGGGGGGTCACCTCCTCCTCTTTTACGCCGAACACCTGCGCCGCGGTGGTCGCATGGATGTCTTTCCCCGTGCGGTACGCCTCTTGCAGGGGCTTACAGCCCGAGAAGTGCGCGAGAAGCCGCAATTCGATCTGGGAGTAGTCGGCGTCCAGAAGAATGCCGCCCTCCCGCGCGATGAACAGCCGACGGAGTTCTTTTCCCTCCTCCGTACGCACGGGAATGTTCTGCAAGTTGGGATTGGCGCTCGAAAGCCGCCCCGTCGCCGTCATCGTTTGGTTGTAGGTGGTATGGATGATCCCGTCCTTTACGAGCGGGCGGATGCCGTCGATGTAGGTAGATTGCAGTTTTTGCACTTCACGGTAGCGGAGAATGACCCGCGCGATCTCGTGTTTTTCCGCGATCTTTTCGAGGACTTCCGCATTGGTGGAATAGCCGCGCAAATTTTTTTTCAGTCCTTTCGTCTCGAACCCGAGTTTTTCGAAAAGCACCTCGGAGAGCTGAACGGGAGAATTGAGATTAAATTCCATGCCCGCGAGATCGTAGATGCGCCGCGACAGCCCGCCGAGTTCCACGGAGTACTTATCCGAAAACACGGGGAACATCTTCTCATCCACCCGAACGCCGACGGACTCCATCTCGCAGAGGACCCGCGCCAGGGGAAGTTCCACCGTGCGGTAGAGCTTTTCCTCCGCGCTTCCCCGCGTCTTTTCGCGCGCTTCGCAGAACGCCCGCATGACGGCATAGGCGCGGTGCGTGGGAGGAAGCGCAAAATCCCGCACATAGTCCGCCGCGGTGGCGGCGCGTTGGTTGGAATCGCTCAGATAGCGGAGTAAGGATACATCCTCCACGGGGCATGTGACGGAAATTTTACAGTCCTCCATGCGGTGGCAGAGCGCCTTGCTGTCTGCGACAACGGCGGTACGGCCGCCTGTAAACAGCGCTCCGTAGAGCGGATGAAGCTCCTCGGGGAAAAATCCCGTTCCGAGCAGACTTTCGCGCAAGGGAAAAATGTATTCTTTTTCTCCTACGCAGACATGGAAGCCGTCCTCCCCGAAGTCCGCGGCAAACGTATCCGCCGCAGAGAGCGCGGCAAGAACTTCCCCGAAATCGGAACAGACGACGGCGACGGTCACTTCGGGAGCGGGTTCGCCCGAGAAAAAGGCGCTTCCCAAAAGGGAGCGAAATTCCAGCCCCGCAAAGGCGGTGCGCGCCTCGTAAGGGAACGGCAGTTTCACGCGGCAGTCGTCCAAAGAGAGGGAAACGGGGACTGTGGTCACGATGGTCGCCAACGTGTGCGAAAGGCGTGCGATCTCCTCCTGTCCCTCGAACTTCTTTCGGAGCGCGGGAGAAAGTTCATCGAGATGGCGGAAGACGTTTTCCGCCGTGTCGTAGGTCCGTAGCAAGTCGAGCGCCGTTTTGGGACCGACCCCGCGCACGCCGGGGATGTTGTCGGAAACGTCCCCCATGAGCGCCTTTTCTTCGATGATCTGGTAGGGTTTCAGCCCCACTTTTTCGTAGAAATTTTCTCCCGTGAGCCGATCGGTATCGCTCACGCCGCGTTTGGTGAAGCAGACCGTAACACGTTCGTTGACAAGTTGGTAAGCGTCGCGGTCGCCCGTATAGATCAGGACTTCCACGTCGGGAAACGCCCGCGAGAGCGTGCCGATGAGGTCATCCGCCTCGTATCCTTCAAGCTCCACCGTGTTGATGTTCATCACGCGGAGCAGATCTTTCAGTACGGGGACCTGCCGCACGAGATCTTCGGGCATGGGCTTTCTCGTCCCCTTGTATGCGCCGAACAGTTTATGGCGGAAAGTGGGTGCGTGCAGGTCGAACGCGACCGTAAGGTAGACGGGTTTTTCGTCCTCCAAAACCTTGAAAAGGAGTTTTACGAAGCCGAAAATGCCATTTGTGGGCATGCCGTCCGCCGTGGTGAACACGCTCATCGCATAAAAGGCGCGGTTCAGCAGGCTGTTGCCGTCGATCAATACATACTTATCCATGCGGATATTGTACCACGCCGCGCTTTTTTTTGCAAGATTTTAGGGGAAATCGCTTGATTTTTTCCTGCGATTATTATATAATCGTCTTACTGCGCCGGTGTGGTGGAATTGGCAGACGCGCTGGACTCAAAATCCTGTGGTAGCAATACCGTATCGGTTCGACCCCGATCACCGGCACCAAAAGAGAGGAGGGCAAAAGCCCTCCTCTCTTTTGGTGCCGTAATGGCGGGGTCGACGACCCCGCCCCGCCCGCAGTTTTGTTTCTCTAAGGGCGGCACGAGCGGCTTTGCCGCGAAGTATCACCGGCAAAAGAGCAACCTTTTCAGGTTGCTCTTTTTGGTGCCGTAATGGCGGGGTCGACGACCCCGCCCCGCCCGCATTCTGTTTTTCTAAGGGCGGCACGAGCGGCTTGCCGCGAAGTATCATCGGCAAAAAAGCAACCTTTTCAGATTGCTCTTTTAGGTGCCGTATAGGCGGGGTCGACGACCCCGCCCCGCCCGCAGTTCTGTTTCTCTAAGGGCGGCACGAGGAGCGGCAACGAGGAAGTACCGCACCCGATTACGCTTTACGGGGTGCTCTTTTTACGGTGCGGGGCGCTCCGTCATCCGATGTCGTCGCCAGTGAGCGTGCCGTTTGTGCATTTCACTTCTTGGATCTTGGCGCCATATCTCCATTCTTTACCTTTCTCGATCGCTTTCCATTCATCGGTCGTTCCGTTAAAGTCGATCGAAGTCAACTTTGAACAAGTGTTAAACGCGGATCCCCCGATGGAAGATACGCTATTGGGAATGGTGATCGAAGTCAACTCGAAACAACAGAAAAATGCCTCATCTCCGATCGCGGGGATGCCGTCGGAGATCACAACTTCTTTCAACTTTATGCAGTAAGCAAAAGTAAAAGTCTGCATGATGCTCAATCGTGCCTCCCCGATGATCTGTGGATATTCTCCTGCAAGTTCATGTTCCATCGCGCGGACAAATTCCACATGCTCATCCGAACCTACCGAAAGCACGGGGAGGTCGCTATAACTTGCAGGAATCACGATTTTTTCCTCGTTTTTTGAGCCTCCCGCCCCTACCGAATAGCCGATAGGTTCGCTGTTCTCATCCCGGACGGCTGTAAAATGCAGTTCCGGGGATTCGGGCTCGGGCAATTCTTCGCCCGGCTTTCTGTAATTGCAAATATCGCAAAGGTCGTCGTCGCCGTAAGCGTGCGCCGCGAGGTCTCCCCTCTCGCCGCAGACTTCGCACTCCAACCAATGCGAAATTTCGTCCTTTTTCCACCCGCTGTTATAGCTGTGCGCCGCTTCTTCGCTGATTTCACCCATGTGTCCGCAGGTCGCTTTGTGCCAATGGCTCGTATCGTCGCGCGTCCACCCCGTTTCATAAGTGTGCGTGTGTTCTTCCGCACCATTGTCGCAGGCGGTAAACCCGAAACTAAAACCAAGCGTGCATATCAACGCAAGCAACAGGGAAAGACCTTTCTTTTGCATGATGTTTACCTCCGAAACGGCGTCGCGGATGAGGGCCGCGCAATCTCAATTTATGCAACTATGATAGCATACAAGCCCAAATTTGTCAAGTTATTCTCAGTTTTTTCAAGTCAAGGCAGAGATCGAAGGCAACTTCTGCTCTCAAAAACAGCGTTCTTTTCGCTCTTTCATGCAGTTTTCCGCGTTGCAGCGCCTCCGCGTCAATGAGCGCCCCGCGCGAGGATGCGAAAACAAGAAAGTTGTCTCAAAAGAGCAACCTTTTCAGGTTGCTCTTTTAGGTGCCGCACAGGCGGGGCGAAAATTCTTTCGACCCCGCCCCGTCCGCAGTTCTGTTTCTCTAAGGGCGGCACGAGCGGCTTGCACTCATTATTTATGAGCCCCGCCCGCTACTTGCGTTTTTCTTGTTTTTATAGTATAATTGTAGCGATATACAGGAATTTACACGACAAGGAGATAAATTTTGGGCTCAATTGCTTATATAGTTATCCCGATCGCAACTATACTTCTATTTTGGTTATATTTATTTTTTCGGATATATAAACATCTTAAAGCCTCATCATTGAAAAAAGGTTGGCAAATTGCAATTCCAATAACGGTTGGGGGTATGATAACCTTGCCAATAGCGGGACTTTGGACGGCAATAGACGCTTATAGCGTCGCCGTTATTTATTTCTGTGTATTTTTGTTGTTGACCGATTTAATAACCTTTATCATTCGTCTATTTTGCAAAAAAGACAATAAAGTTTGGAGGATAATTCGCAATTTTATGTTGATACCGTTACTCTGTACGGTAATTGTATTTACTTATGGCATAATCAACGTCGGAAATATTGTTCGGACCGAATACGAGATTTCAACAGATAAAGACATTCGGGCAAAAGGCTATAAAATAGCTTTGTTGTCAGACGTACACTATGGAAAATTAAATAATAAAAACGCTTTGGAAAGACTTGCTGCAAGCTTATCGACACAGGAACTTGATATTGTTATCATGTGCGGCGATATCATTGATGAAGATACTACAAAAGCGCAGATGCAGGAAGTTTTTTCAATTTTAGGAACGATAGAAAGCTCTTATGGCAGTTATTTTATTTTCGGTAATCACGACAATCAGCCATATAACACAGAACCGATTTTTACGGAATCTGAATTGCTTTACGTTATCGGTCAGAACAATATCACTGTGCTAAATGACGAGTCGGTAAATATTGGAGATGATATTTTGCTTGTGGGCAGACGGGACAGAAACGACGAAAGAATGTCGGTTGAAGAATTGCTTATCGGTGTGGATAGTTCAAAATACATAATTTTCGCCGACCATGAACCATATGAATTTAAAATGAAAGCGGCTGCGGGTGTGGATTTACAGCTTTCCGGGCATACCCACGGCGGACAATTATTCCCTGTCGGAACCGTTATGGATCTTTTTCATGTAGGTGATATGGTGTATGGGAAGAAGCAAGTTGGCAATATGATAGCAATTACCACGTCCGGAGTAACAGGGTCGCACCCACTACGCACACAAGGTAAATCGGAGTATGTTATAGTTACTGTTCATAGTCAAAAATAGAATTATAATTTCAATTTACCAACGGACGACAGCATCTATACCATAGGTATCGCACACTGGTTTTATGGTTTAATAATAGCGACAAACAGGAATTTAGCGGAGGGATTATGCCGTCGAGCAAGGAATATTTGAATTTCATTTCGGAACAACTATCCGAATTAGAGGACATCACCTACAAGCCTATGATGGGTGAATTTCTGATTTACTACCGCGGCAAACTTGTCGGCGGGATCTACGACGATAGATTGCTCGTAAAACCCGTGA
>CANRND010000033.1 GCA_947631905.1 uncultured Clostridia bacterium
AATAAACCGTCATTTTCTCGCTGCCGTTGAAGTCCAGTGTCCGGCAGTCATCCCAGGTGATGCCGTAATTGTCGAGATCTGCCTTACTTTTGATTTCAATCGGGCAGTCATACAGGATCTCTCCATCGCTGCCGATTGACGTGTAGTGCTTAAAATTGCCGTTAGATGTTTTTGCCATAATAAGGACCTCCGTTTTCGTTGAGATTTGCTGTGTCTCGAAACGGAGATTCTCATTGGTTCCAGTGAAAGGGCGCACTTAAGAGACCGAGAACTGAGAGCCGTTTTGCATCTCCGTTTCAGTTCTGTGCCTTTCCTGTTCACTGGTTGGGCATCTATTCAGTTGTCACCCTCATCTCGCCTGGTGAACCCCTACTTCCGGTGTCGGGCAGATTTGAGTCGGATGGAGCGGTTTAGCGTCACGCTCGGGACGATTCTGAAAAAATGAGTAAGTGAGAAGCGAATCTTTAAAATATGTGGCTTCATCTTTCCAAACGCTCATATTTTCTTCTGGCAAAGGAATGACAGATGTGATAGAATCATTAGAAATACAATAATAATCCACAGAAGATTCCTTCTAAGGATTAGCTTATAGTCAATAGTGTTGGTGTAAAGCATTTTGCTTTCTCAACAGCGTCAACAGTGTCAATAGCGTTAAAACATGGAAATGAGGGACGAAAACATGACAAATGATGAAAAATACACTCTCTGCGGCGGCACATTCCTGACGCTTCTTCTACAGGCAAGAAAGGTAAGAACTGGGCCTCGCAAGAATGCTATAGGAGAAAGTGACGGGATGTCAGACAGCGAGTTGTTCGCTGGACTCATTAAAGTACTTATGCCAAATTTTGAGGTTCCCAAAGGGAGATCGTTTGTGACATACACATCTTCGTACAAGGCATGTAACCTCTCGTCGAATGACACCCTGCCTTTCGACAGGAAAAACCTAATTGACAAGTTCAGAGAAGATATGGAGACGGATTATCTTTCTGTGCTGAGAAGGATGTCTGATTTTACCGAGAAATTTATTGATGAAGAGAACAACGGAAAATGGTTGGTATGCGCTCTATTGGAGACCATAGACAAAGATGATTCCATTGTAAATGAGCCATTCTATGTGGATTCCATAGGGCAAAGATATACAAAGCAAAAATTGCTCAAAATGCAGAAAATAGAATTCCAGCCATTTCTACTCGGAATATGGCAATTTATCTTGGTGTACCGTCCTGATAACAGCGTTGGCAAGAACACTCTCGTTATATGGCATGATCGGGGAGGAGCGACCAGAAGCAGGAAACATTTCATTTCTACAGTAGGAAGTAATTGGAAGATGCCTATTGATGTTGTCCCGGTGACGTACGAAACTATGGAAGAGGAAAAAGAGAATCTCGATCGGTATGTTGTGCCAAGCAACATGGATGCCCTGCTTCTTCCGGGTGGAATTGCTCCGGAATTAACCGAGGAGGCACCTTGGATTCTCCTGCCCAAGGGGATCCTGCCCTCAATCAGTGATTTTTCGACTTATTTGGAAAATGCGCACGATAAGTATAGCCTAATGAAAACATTGCTGTATAATGATTCGCCGCATGAATTTTACGATTTCTATGTATGCAATGATATCAACCAGAGAATTTATGAAAAGAAGTTTTCTTATAAAATTCATACCATTCATGATGCCACGGTTAAGGATCTAAGCGAGTGTTCTAATTTTGTATTGATTACAGGAACAGGCGGGCTAGGGAAATCAATGATGATGAGGCATCTTCTTCTTAGCGCGATTGACGATTATGATGAGCGTGGTATGCTGCCGATATTCATACCTCTTAAAGACTATGACGATACATACCGAAACCTATTAGAGTACATTTATGACAAATATGAAGGATTGGGCGGCATCGGCAATATGAAGGAGTTTTCGGAGCTTTTGGAGGATGGAACTTGTCTTCTGCTTTTTGATGGATTGGATGAGATAAAATCCGACTATAGGAAGTCGTTTGAGCTTCAGCTTGACCGATTCGCTGATAAATATACTAAAAATATGTTTGTCATGTCCTCCCGGCCGATAGGAGCTTTTGTATCGCTTCACAGGTTTACCGTTCTCAACCTTTGCCCGTTTACTAAGGCGCAGGCACTGGAACTGATCGACAAGCTTGACTTCCGTCCTGATGAGCCGGTGATTAAAGCGCGATTTCGGGCAGAACTGGATGATTCGCTTTACTATTCACATAAGGAATTTACGGAGAATCCGCTTTTGCTTACAATCATGCTCATGACATATGAGCAATTTGCAGAGATTCCATCAAAGATGCATGTCTTTTACAGGGAGGCATATGTGGCTTTATCGCAGAAGCACGATGCGAGCAAAGGTGCGTATAAAAGGGTTTTGAAAACAGGATTAACGGCTGACCGTTTTGGAGAGTATTTTGCAGAGTTCTGCGCCAGGAGCTACCGGGATGAAAAATTTGAATTTACTGACATCGAATTTGAGAAGTACTTCAACGATTTGAGGGAACGTCAGAAATCACCATTCGGAGTAACTGCATCAGACTTCCGGGATGATCTTGTGGAGAATATGTGCCTCATGTATTATGAGAGTGGGAAATATCATTTCACCCACAGATCATTTCAAGAGTACTTCTGTGCACTCTATTTTTCAAAGCAGAAGGATAAGAATTTAGGTTATATTGGAGATTTCTTTGAGAATAAGCGCAGCCGTAATTATACCGATAAAACGTTTAATATGCTTTATGACATGATCCCAGAGAAGATAGAGGAATATGTTTTCGAACCATTTTTAACAAAACTTTTTAGTGAGTGCGATAAAGAAGATGGATATTGGACTTTCCTTCAAAGGATGTATTCAGTACTGTATTATGAGAGTGGTGATACGAATGGGTACACTACAAATGAACCAGAATCCTTTTTATATAAGTTTATCATCCATGTTCGTGGGATATATGGTTTGCTGGATGACGACGAAATGCCACAGGATGAGAGGTTCCTGACCAATGAATGGGTGTATTTGGATGAGGATTATCATAATCCTGACATTGACACGGATGGATTGATTGAGCTGGATGAGGTTCCATGGGACTACAAGACACAGTTCGGGGAGCCGGATGTTGTTGGCAGAAACTATGAAATGAATATTGACGACATTCTTGCTGACCCAAATGCCAATCAGGATGTCATACGGTATCTGGAAAGTGATGAATTTCCCTTGAAAGCGGAGTTCCTCAAAGCGAGGGAATATATGCAGGAACTGATAGACAAGAAAGAAAATGTTGGCGATGATTTGTTTGATAAGTTTTTATGATGGTTGGGGTGGAGTATGAAAATCAGTTACAATAAACTGTGGAAACTGTTAATTGACAAAAACATGAAGAGAAAGGATCTGCAGGATGTTGCAGGCATCAGTTCCGCATCGATTGCCAAGCTTGGCAAGGGTGAAAATATCACAACTGATGTCCTTATCAAAATATGTGAGGCACTTGACTGTAGGTTAGAAGACATAATGGAAACCATTATTGAATAACGGAGGCTTGATATGGAACTGCTATATTCAAACATCCTTCCGCTTGGCACAGAAGACGGGCAGGAAACGATAATAGATTCGTTCAATGAACAAATTGCAAAGGCTGATTCTGTTGAGATTGCAGTGGGTTATACGTCAGCTGCTTCTATAACAGAACTTGAGATGCTTGTAGAAAAGTGGAATATTAAGCATGTCTGTCTGACAATTGGGATGTATTTTATAGAGGGAATGCCGGAAGGCGCATACCATACGGCGATAAAACTCAATCAGAAATGGAGGGAGTCTGGAATAGGGGAAATCCGAATTGTAAAGGCTTTCAAGTATCATGGCAAGGTTTACTGTTTCTCCAAGGACGGCATGCCATTTTCGGCCATAATAGGATCCGCCAATTTGGGCGCTATCAAACTTGAAGCCACTAACCGGCGTCAGTATGAGCTTTCCGTAATTACAAAAGATGCCTGTGAATTGGCTAAGATTCAAGAGCATATTAGTAATCTGAATGAAACGAGATGCTCTGCTAACATTGCAGAGATAAAAGGAATGCCACTGGTTCGAGAAGTGAACACTGCTTTGAATGGAATAGAATTGGTCACATCAGTTCCGCAAGCGAATGTTGCTTTTTATGAGCGATGCAAGACATATGTTTCGTTTCTGCTCCAGCTAAAAGTTCCAAAAGCTGCCGAGCGGCATATGGATGATGGAAAGCATTTCACAAAATCCAACATCAATGTTTGTTATGCGGCTCCAAGAAGCAAGCGTAAAGCCCGTGACTGGTACGAGACTCAGCTTACTGTAGGTGCTGATATTTACAAAATGGAAGGATATCCAGAAAAAAATAAGCCATTTTTTGTTGTAACCGATGATGGTTACTGGTTTAAGGCTCATACAACAAGCGATAACAACAAGCAGTTCAGTGCCGTCGGTGATGAACTGATTATGGGAAGATGGCTGAAAGGAAGACTGGCGGCGGCAGGTATTGTAAAGCCGGTCAATAACACAGCAGAAGACACGGACAGGCAGGGAATGATAACGCAGGAAATGCTTGATGAATATGGATGTGACCGGCTCCAGTTTAAGAAAACGGGACAGACCGCACTTGATGAGGATGGTGAACGGCTGGACGTATGGATGCTGTCCTTTATAGGAAGTGCGGATGAGCAGAGGTGATAATATGCAGTATTTAAAAACATACTTGAAAAAAATATCCGACCGTGGAAATCCCAAACTTGCCGAGTCAATTCTTAAGACGGCAGATGACGTAGGTGATAGATATATTAAAAAATTCTCTTTTGCTGATCACGAGATTGGACTTCTTTTTGGGAATGTTCAGTCAGGTAAGACTGGACAGATGTTTGGCATTATGTGCAAGGCGGCAGATTTGGGATTTCCTGTATTTGTTCTGCTTACGACAGACAATGTAGTGCTTCAGCAGCAAACGCTGGACAGAGTGAAGTCTGACCTTGAGGGCTTTTGTATATGCGGTGAGAACGATGCAAGACTGTTCACAGAAAACAGCCTGATTCAGCCTGCAGTCATTGTGCTGAAAAAGAATGTGCGCATTTTAAAGCTGTGGTCTAACATCCTTAATTCTACAGGGTTTATGAAGGGGAATCCGCTTTTTATCATTGATGATGAGGCAGATGCCGCATCCCTAAACACACTGGTTAACCGTGACAGGCAGTCATCGATAAATAGGTATCTGGATATGATAAAGAATGGTGCTTCCAGCAGTCTTTATCTTCAGGTGACAGGCACACCGCAGGCTATCTTTCTTCAGACGCTAGTTTCTGGATGGCATCCTTATTTTACATACTATTTCCAACCAGGCAATGCGTACCTTGGCGGAGATTTTTTCTTTCCGACAACCAGAAAGCCGGAATGCATAACATATTTGGAAACAGTAAAGAATCCGATGAGAGATGTTATTGTGAGGCATTTAGCTGTTTCTTCACAGATATTGGTTTCTGGGGGGAAGGTGTCAAACTGCCTTTTCCATCCAAGTGTCCGTGTTTCGGCACATGAAAAATATGCTGATGATATAAGGAAAGAACTGGCTTGGTGTTCAGATAATCTTGAAGGGGAATTTGACGCGGCACTGAGGGCGCAATTTAGCAATATATCTCCATCCAAAACAGAGAGATGCTCTTATGAGGCTGCTTTTGCGAAAGCAAAGGAATTGCTCATAACCAAGTCGGTCAAGGTGCTGACTATGAATGGCAAGTCAGATATTGAAAGTACAGAGTATTCGGAGGGCTGCAATTTTGTGATTGGAGGCAATACACTTGGCAGAGGAGTAACTTTCCCAGGCCTCCAGACCATTTACTATACACGGACAAGCAAAAAGCCGCAGGCCGATACAATGTGGCAGCACAGCCGAATGTTTGGTTATGATCGAGATCCTGGCATGATGATGGTTTACATAGATGAGAATCTGTACAAGCTGTTTTCAGACATTAATTCCACGAATAATTCTATCATCGCTCAGGTTGAGCGAGGAATTGACGATGTGAAACTGTATTATCCAAATGGGCTTAATCCGACAAGAAAAAATGTGCTTGACAATGATCACGTGGATATCCTGTCCGGAGGGACGAACTATTATCCGTTCTATCCTGACAATGATACTATCGAAGATATCTCGAAATTGCTGGAGCCATTTAGTGAAGTCGAAAATTATTATCAGGTCAGCCTGAAGATGATCAAGGAAATCTTGGCACACATAATTCCGAGCCCGGATTTCAAACTTGATGCTTTCCAAGCGGTTCTTGACACGATTTTGGCTGAACAGCCTGCTGGGCAGGGCATTTTGATTGTCAGACGAAACAGAAATATTGCGCAAGGCACGGGCGCTCTGCTTTCTCCCAATGACTGGGCGCTTGGAAATTCATTTACCAATAAAATAGTACTGACGATGTATCAGGTTACTGGTACGAAGGGCTGGAGAGGGAAACAGCTATGGGTGCCTAACATCAAGCTTCCTGACAATACAATATATTATGATGTCAGGGGATAGGAGTAGCGACACATATGGAATCAAATTATTCAGAAAGCATTGCGGATAAGATTCTTTTTGAACCCGTACGGTCAGGAGCTAATCGTCTGTGTATATCTGCCGCACACGCTACGCCGAGTATGGCATCGTGGCTTCTCACAACATATGATGAGCGCGGCATGGGAGAGGTAACAATAGAATTGGTTATTGAATCCGTTGTAAATGACGGGATTGATCAGTATTCTCATGAGGGATTTAAGGAGCTGCAGAAGGAATATTCGGGAAAGGGAAGGGGGAAATTCACCTGCAGCTATCTGCATCAGCCGCCGACATCAAAGAAAAACAGTTTTATCTGGCTGAGAGGCGATGATCCTGTTCAGGCGTTCAATTGTTCCTATGATTTTACTCAGGCATCGCTGCTTAGGTCGCAGAGAGGTTCTTTTAATGCGAGGATGGCCGTTTTTGCTTATAAATTGTATGAGAAGATGGTTGACCGGACAATCTACTGCACTCATTCGGAGGTTGATGACTATGTTGTAATTAAGCCTACTGATTCTCCGCTTTCGACTGGAGGAGATGTTCTTGAAAATTGTATTTTGTCTTTCCTTACAAGGACAGGAGAGCCAGGAACAAAGTCTGGACTGAACTGGGGACAGAGAAATAAGCGTAACCGGAACGAGGCGTATATCCCGCTTCCGAGCAAGATTGCCAAGAGCGGATTTTTCCCTTTGAACAAACAGCATTTTCTTGTTGTTACGGACGATCATCATACGCTTCAATTGAGAGTTGAACAGCAAAATGATAAGGCAATTACCACGCCGTCGAGTAATGCTCTTTTGGGAGAATATTTCAGAAACCGCCTTGGGCTCGCTAATGGGGCTTATGTAAACGCAAACGACCTGAAATCATATGGCAGAACAGATGTGACATTTTATAAGATAGACGATGAGCAGTATTATATGGACTTCTCAATCGAAGTAGGAGGAAGAGACGGTGGCCGATAATCTCTCCAAAGAAGTGCGCAGTATGAATATGTCACATATTCGCAGTACTAATTCAAGACCGGAGGAGATAGTCAGAAAGTATTTGTTCTCAAGAGGATTGAGATATCGAAAGAATGTAAAGACATTGCCTGGAAAGCCAGATATCGTCCTCCCAAAATATAAAACAGTAGTATTTGTCAACGGCTGTTTTTGGCATCATCATGATTGTGGGCGATTTGTTTGGCCCTCATCCAATGAGGAATATTGGCATAAAAAGATTGATGGCAATGTAGAAAGAGATAGGAAAAACTATGTGGCGCTGACAGAAGCAGGGTGGCAGGTTATTACAATATGGGAGTGTGAATTGAAAAGCACTGTTGTCGATGAGAATCTGAATCTTCTGTACGAAAAAATAGTTGAGAAATAAAATTACCGGAGGGCTGTCAATCCTCCGGTAATTTTATTCATCGATGTTAGGCTCAATCGACGGATACTCAATCCCAGCAAATGATTTCAGAATCGCTTCGAAAATAATTCTGGCACCTCTGCACGGAACGGCCATGCCTATCTGCTTGCGGACACTTTCTTTGCTCCCTTCAAATATATAAGTGTCAGGAAAAGTCTGGAGCCGTGCTCTTTCACGGTTTGTCAAAGCCCGAGGTTCATCCCAATGGTAGATATGGGTTCCGCCGCCGCCGCTTCCTGTAACTGTGTACGCAGGTTTGTCTGGATCAAGTCTTTTGTAAATTTGACTTATTCTTGCTCCTTTAATATTGAGTTTAAGGCGATCAGGCAAATCAGCAGTAAATGCGTTTTGACCGGGTTTAATATATCCCAGCCGTTCAACTACTTGCTTTGACTGCTTTGTTTTTTCGTTGTTTGGTGCATCCTCTGGAATAGGCGGTTCTTCAATAGCTTTTCTGCAGCTATTGTCAATATCCTTGTAAGGTTCGGGAGATGGAACATTAAAGATGACATCGAGATCGTTCCTGATGCCAACAATAATAATCCTGTGCCGTGCCTGCGGAATGCCGTATTCCTCAAATTTGTATAGATGCGGAGTAATGGTATAACCAGCCCCTTTGAGTTCCGCTAATATTTTCGTGAAAGCTTTTCCTTCGTTTGCATTGCGAAGTCCACCAACATTTTCTGCTAAAAACCAAATGGGCTTAAACTTTTTTAATGCCTTTACACCATAGGAGTAAAGCGGTCCGTATACGCCATCCATGCCTTTTTGCTCACCGACAACACTAAAATCGTTGCACGGGAAACCAAAGGCAAGAGCATCAATATCCGACAGCCTGCCCATATCAAACTTACGGATATCCTCGTGATATACCGTCTGAGGTGCGCTGGGGCAAATGTTGCGGCGATAAGTATCACAGGTACTTGCGTCGTAATCATTAGCCCATTGGTGTATGATCCTAAAGTCAGGATCACCGATATCTGCATTCGTGGCTCCCCATGCGATCCCTCCCGGTCCACAGAAGAGTTCTCCAAGTCTGTAAATCATATCTGATCCTTCCTCCTTATCAGCAAATCAACACCCTGCTGGATATAAATCTTTTCTTCCTCGTCAAGTTCATCAATGCCATGAAAAACGGCTTGATAATCTTCAAGATCCTCTTTAGAGAGGTATCCAGCCTTGAGATAAAAATCAATTACCGAAACGTTATAGAGGCTGGCAAGTTTCTTTAATTCAAATGGTGGACAAGGATTGATTCCGCGTTCCATCCTGCTGAGGCGAGAATCGGTAATGCCAATCTCCTTTGCGGCTTGTTTTTGGCTGTATTTTGCAGCCTCACGTGAGCTTTTCAAAAAATCGCCTAATTTGGTCATACTTCCACCTCCATAACTATAATAACATAAATGCTGCGAAAATACAAGTAATATTTTAAAAATGCTGCATTATTGCAGCGTTTCGCTTTAGCATGGATATCTCACTGCTTCTGGTAAAACGAACACTCATACCCATCAGCCCGCAAAAGCAGTCCTGATGCCCATGAGGGAGTCCTGCCCATCTGACTGCTGACGGCATCCACTGAGACATTCTGGCTGCACTCGATAATCAGCTCATCGTGTATGTGGCCGCAGATGAAACAATGGGACAGCGTCCGCATGGCGTAGGCAAGGATGTCACGGCTGACCGCCTGGACGATGTTCTCAACGAACTTCGGGCCGTAGCTTTCGATGCGGCTCCATTTCTTCTGCGCGTCCACGCCCATGTAGGTGACGCTTTCGCCGCCAAAGCGGTTGGTTCCAATGCGTGGCTTGACGTAGGCGAGCTTCCTGCCGGATGGCAGCGTGATGAACAGCATCCCACTTTTCACCTCAAACAGGATGAAGCCAACTTTCTGCGGTTCTCTCCGACGGATTGCCGCCTTGACGGCATTGTCCACATTCCACCAGTACTGCACAATTTTTGGATTGGATGTCCGCCACATATCTACCAGTGGCTGGAGCTCATCCTCTGACAATCCCATCTCCAAAGCGCCCATCGCCTTGAGTGCGCCAACGGAGCCGCCATAACCGAGGGCCAGTTCCGCAATCTTCCCTTTCTGCCTGAGATGCGCGTTTGCGCCATGCTTTTGAACAGGCACGTGGAACATCTGGCTTGCGGATGCGCAGTAGATGTCCTCGCCATTCGCAAAAGCATCCATCCGCCACTGCTCCCCGGCAAGCCAGGACAGCACCCTCGCCTCGATGGCGGAAAAATCGGCCACGATGAACTTATGGTCAGGACGCGGCACGAACGATGTGCGGACGAGCTGGGACAAGGTGTCCGGCACGTCCCCATAGAGAATTTTTACGGATTCATAATCGCCGGAGCGCACCAGGGCGCGGGCTTCTTCCAGGTCAGGCATATGGTTCTGCCTTAGATTTTGCAATTGTATGAGCCTGCCGGCCCATCGCCCGGTGCGGTTGGCCCCGTAGAACTGGAACATTCCATGGCACCGCCCGTCATCACAGGCACAGTTTCTCATCGCTTGGTATTTCTTCACCGAGGATTTTGCGAGCTGGAGCCGGAGTGACAGCACCTCCGCCAGTCCAGGCGGCGCGTCCTTCAGCATGGCGGCGACTTCCTTTTTGCCGAGGCTTTCGGTTTCCATGCCGTTCTCCGCAAGCCACCGCTTCATCTGCTGTACGCTGTTCGGATTGTCGAGGGCAGTGATCTCCCGCATGGCGGCGGTCAGTTCCTTGCGGGACTGACCGTCCATGGCGATGGCGTTATCCACAAGCTCCATGTCTATGGGGATGCCCCGGTCGTTGATCTCTTGGTCGAGGCGGTATTCTTCCCACACAAAGTCCGGCACAGGGTAGTTGCGGAGCCGCTCCTGTATCCGCATCTCCACCTGGACATCGCGCTCATTGTATTTTTTGAACAGCTCCCATTTACCCGGGGCATGCTCCGGGAGGTTCCACGCACGGCCGCCGTTCGCCCTGGTCGGCCTGCACGGGGTGCAGAAGAAACGGATCAGGTCTTTGCCTTCCTTCAGCTTCTGCTCC
Organism: uncultured Clostridia bacterium; assembly: GCA_947631905.1. Taxonomy (GTDB): domain Bacteria; phylum Bacillota; class Clostridia; order Christensenellales; family Borkfalkiaceae; genus Gallimonas. Next base: position 11,015 of record CANRND010000033.1, read on the forward strand.
TCAAATCCCAGCGCGGCACCGGCCTTCTCCAGCGAGAGAGGCAGGCCGTTGTATGCCGCCCAGACCATCGTGCATCTCCAGGAGGCCGGGTCAAGGTAGTTCCGCACGGAGTCCCCCTCCATGCCGTAGGAGCGGAAATACTGGGGGCAGTTCCTGCGCAGCCACGCGGACAGCGCCACCCGCTCGAAAGCGGCATTGTATGCCCATTTCGTGACGGAATCATCCGACAGCGCGGCAATGATCTCCTCCGGCACGGCCTCGCCCTGGGCCAGGTCATATACACAGACGGGGCCGCCGTTGACGGACACTCCGAAGAGCAGGATATCGAAGTCCGGGGATTCGGCATATCTGTATGCCCCGCATTTCGAGATATCAATGCTGCTGCGGGTTTCCAAATCCAGGGAGAGAGTTGTTATCTTATCCATGAAAAAAATCCTCCTCTATTGCGTTTTCCCTATAAGAATGGGCGGCCAGGCGCTGCCGCCTGCCGCCCCATAAGTTATTCAGCCGCCTGTTTCTTCCTCTCCCGGTGCCTGGCCGCTGTCTTCCTGATGCCGCCTGCTACCATGGAGATAAGATCAGTGATGATGTGTCCGATGCAGGCTCCGCATAGGCTGGCAAAGCTGATCACGATGATCCAGTCCGCCAGCCTGCCCAGTGTCATTGCTGTTTCCATGCGCGTTTTTCTTCTTTCCTTTTTTGTCGGCCCTGGCCTTAATGCCGGGGAAGAGATACAGCAGGATCCTTTTCATGATGCCGAGGAACCACTTCCAGACGGCCGCTATGGCCAGGATATAGAAGCTCAGGCAGAAACCCGCCAGGGTCCCCCGGATGATGGAATCCATGAATGTGTTGATCATTTCCATTGCCATAGTAAATTCACCTCGCAAAGAGGGCGGCAGGCGGGATGCCCGCCGCCCGGACCGCCTTTATCCCAGGAAGTCCTCATCGTCGCCGCCATCGTCAAGGTCCGCGAAGTCATCCTCCGCGCGGCTGTGGCCGCCGAGCGGCGTGCCGTCGGAGAGCTTCTGCAGGTTGTTCAGCCCGCAGGCGATGCCGCGGTTGCCGTTGCTGTTGAAGGCATAGAAGTTGATGGACGCCCTGCCGATGATCCCGGAATAAAGCTCGCTACTGTCCAGGATGGGGTTGCGGTCGCCATCAACCACGCCGGGCTTGGTGGTGCTGTTGGCATTCACGAACCAGGCGCCCGCGTAGGCCTCGTCCCCCCTGCGGTCCTTGTCGCCGTCGCGGAGCGGCGTCTTGATGTCCTCCAGCGCGGGCACGAACTTGCTCGTCCCCTTCAGCTTGCCCTGCCCCTCATCATATGCCGCCCTGATGGCCGCGCGGATCTTCGCGACGGTCACGGTGTCATCCTTCGGGATGATCAGGCTGACGGAATACTTCGGGGTTCCGCCGCCCAGCGGAACCTTCGGCTCGTTGACGTTTAAATAGCTCATCACGGTCCTGGGGCCGGTGATTACTTTTGTCGGGTTCTTAATCGTTGTCTTGCTCATGATCGTTTACCTCCATAAAATCGTTTGCCGCTGTGTTGAACTCCGGACGCTTGTCCGTCTCGGGGGCCAGCACCGGTTTGCCCTGGGGCTTCACAACAAAGCCCCCCAACAGCTCCTCAAATCTCTTTTTGCCCAGCTGCCTTGTCATGGCCGTGATGCCAAGCAGCTTCTTTTCATAGGGGTCATATCCGGCTTCCGAAACGGCCCTGGCGACCGCCGCCTCGTCCGTGTATTTCCGGTTGCTCCTGCCCTCGACCACCTTGAAGCCGGGGTAGCGGACTCCGGAGAGCGCCTGGTTCAGCGCGTACCCCTTGATGTCCTCCGCCCAGGATACCAGGCTGTCGACCATCGGCAGGATCTGCGCGATCTCGTCCGTCCCAAGCGTCGGCGCGTCCGCGAAGTCGTATTTTGCAAGCTCCATGCTGTACTCGGCCCGTTTCCGGCAGGTGGCCCTGGCATTGCAGAACCGGCAGTGGTCCCCGGCGGAAAACTCGCCCCCGCCTTCATATGCCAGTTTCGCCGTCGGGGCAAGCACCCCGTCCGCCCACTTGAGAAGCTCGTCTTTCGTGGTCTCGAAGGTGTCCGCGTTGCCGCGCCTGGGCTGGTAGATGGAGAGCCGGATACGGTCCATGCCGTACAGGTCCCCGAAGGTGTCCAGGGCGCCAAGCGCGTAGCACTTCAGCTGCGGGTTCTCCGTGGCCTCCACCAAAACACCCACTCCGTACTTGAAGTCGATGACGTGGAGAAGGCCGTCCGCCACGATGACGCAGTCGCAGGTGCCGAACCCGTGCTCGACCCATTTGGAGAAGTCCAGCGTCTGCTCCACGCAGACCAGCGGGTCTTTGCACAGCTTTTCGGCCCCGGATACCTGCTCCATCACGAAGGAGCAATACCCCTCGGCGGCTTCCTGCATTTCCGCGTCGTAATACTCCAGATCCTCCACAGGGTCACGGCACGGCATTCCCAGCGCCTTCTCCACAAGGTACTGGCAGAGCTCGTGCGCGTCCGTGCCCTGTCGGGCATAGGGGCTTCCCCTGTCCTCCTCCTGCGCGCAGAGCCTTGCGCTGGGAGGGCAGGCGAGCCACCGGTGCGCGGCCGAAGCGGAAAGGTACGCGTGCTTAGGCATTCCCTATCACCTCCGCTTCCGCGATGATGGCGGCAAACTCATCCGAGCCTTTCGCCTCCGAGAGCTGCTTAAGCCCATGGGCGGACAGGATCGCCTTGACTTCCGCGCGGCAGCCCGACCGCGCCTTTTCCGCGAGGACCGCCCTCGCTTCCTCATAGGTGCATTCCTTCGGCTTTTCTGCCGGTTTCCCGGGAATGCAATCCGCCGGTTCCGTCTCCGGCTCCCCGGGAAGCCCATCCGCCGGCTCCGCTTCCGCCGCCCTGGCAGGGGTTCCGCCGGAAAGCAGCGCCGCCAGCCCCGCGATGTCCGCCGACAGCCTGTTCAGCCCTTCGATGAGGGCCGTCTTGTCTTTCTTTGTCACTTCGGGTTCCTCCTTTCTTACGTTCTCATGTTCCTATGCCTTGAATCAGCGGATTTTTATAATGCGTTTTCCCGCTTTTTCCGGTTGCGCATTCCTATGCCTTGAAAAGCCGGGTTCTTATAGCGTCCGCCGCGGAGGTTTTGCGCATAAATACGGAAGCGCCGCGGATGCCGTTATAAAAAAGCGACCATTCAAGGCATAGGAAAGCAGGACGATGGAAGGAGGCGTTCTTATGGCCGGAAGGGATTCACCGATTGTGTACATCTGCTCAAAGTATTCCGGGGATACCGCGCATAACGCGGAGATGGCAAGGCGCTACAGCAGGCTTGCCGTGGAGAGGGGGCGCATCCCCCTGGCTCCGCACCTGCTCCTGCCGCAGTACCTGTCCGAGGAGACGGAGCGGGAGCTGGCGCTCGGCATGGACATGCGGTTCCTCGAGATGTGCGGGGAGGTCTGGGTGTGCGGGAATGAGGTAAGCAGCGGGATGGAACGGGAAATCGCCCGCGCGGGGGAGCTGGGGCTCCCGGTGCGGCGGGTAAGGGAGGAGGAACTATGTTCGCTATAAATGAAGGAAAAAAGAAGATCAACGGCGAGTCCGTGGATACCTACGAAAGGGATATCCGGGAGACGGGATGCCGGCTTGTGGCGGAAGCGGGCACTACCGGCTACAGGGGCGGCATCTGCAGGGACTCGGGAAGCCGCACCTACATCCGCATCTTGTCCATGAAGGGGGACTTCTATTTCTGCCCCGTGACGGACGGGGACGAGAACATGGCCGGTGTAGAGATCGCCGCCTGCGGGGACGCGGGGCTGAACGCGGTCATCAAGGCGCTGGACTTCATCCGGCAGGCGCTTGATGACCAGAGGCGCGAAGTTGATGACTGAGTACAGGTGGGCAGGCCGCGCATGGCCTGCCCCGGAAAGGATACAGATATGAAAGCGATTGAGACGGAATACAAGGGATACCGGTTCCGCTCCCGCCTGGAGGCGAGGTGGGCGGTATTCTTCGATGCCTGCGGGGTGCGGTGGGAATACGAGCCGGAGGGCTATGAGCTCCCGGACGGCCGGATGTACCTCCCGGATTTCCTGCTCCACGGAGTGCAAGGAAGGGCGGAAGGGGACCTATACGTGGAGGTCAAGGGAAAGATGACCAAATCCGACGCGGGGAAGATACTGCAGTTTTGCGGGCTGCATGAGGAAGACGGGATTCAGGTGGTGGATACCCCAATCCTCGTCGTCGCGGGGATCCCAGACGGGGACAGCATCCGGGACATCGAGGCCTTCTGCGAGGAATGGGGCTACAGCGGATTCCCGGAAGTGGACGGCGAACCGTACCCCTTCAATTTTGAGACCATTGACGGGGACCACTACGTGGCGCATCCCGGCATCAACCTGGACGGGAAGTTCGAGCTTTTCGGGGATGACAGCAGCTACACGGAGGACAGGGACGACCGGGCGACGCTCAGGGCGTTTAGGGCGGCACGGCAGGCAAGGTTCGAGCATGGCGAGAGGCCGGGAACCGGGAGGCGCGCATGAGGATGACCATTTACGCGTCGGACACCGTGGGCGCGCAGGACAACTGCCTGTACCCGCACAGGATCGAGGCGGCCGACGCCGCGTCGCTGAAAAAGGCGGTGCGGCATGACCACGTATGCGCGGCATACAGGAACTCCTACCGGGGCAAGGAGAACTTCATCTCCTCCGACTGCCTGGTGATGGACGTGGACAACGACCATTCGGAGAACCCGCAGGAATGGGTCACGCCCGAGATGCTGGCGGAGGAATACAAGGACATCCGGTTCGCCATATGCTTCAGCCGCAGCCACATGAGGCAGAAGGGGCAGTACGGCCCGAGGCCGAGGTTCCACATCTATTTCGGGATTGACCCGGTCACGGAT
>CANRND010000034.1 GCA_947631905.1 uncultured Clostridia bacterium
ATACAATAGTTTCAATAGGATAATATTGTTCTACTACATCTTGATATTCTTTTGCTTTTGAAATATCAATATTTCCATAAAGTTTAAGTATATCTTCCCCAAAGGAAACTCCTATTTCTTCTTCACTATCTTCTAGTAAATATATAAAATCACAATATTCATCAATTATTCCAGAATCTCCAAAATCAATTACTCCTACTAACCTATTATTATCATCTATTAATAAATGATTACAACTAAAATCATTATGACACAAACATTTTTTGCCATCAAATATAGTTGTACTATATAATCTTTGCATAAATGCTTCGATATATTGCTTTTCTATATCAGTAAGACTATCATAAATTGTTTCCCTTAATAATTGATATTCCTCTAAAACATTTTGTTTATTATCTATTGTATATGAACTTATTTCATCAAGGTCTAAATCGTGCATTTGTCTTAAAAACATTGCAATATCTTTTTTTAATAAATCCTGTTGTTCTAGTAGCATTGAAAAATAGATTTCAGGTGTTAAAAATTTTCCTTTAATTTCTTTATAACCTAATATAGATATTTCATCACTTATGTATGAATACTCGATATTAGGAATATTTACTGAAGTATGTAATCTTTTATTCAAAAAATCATATATTGCTTTTTCCTTTTCGTACCCTTTTTTCTTGTTAGCACTAAACTTTATTTTAAAAACATATTCGTTATTTACTATATATGCTTTACTATCATATCCTTCTCCAATCAATTCAATGCTTTCAATTGTTATATCGCATTTTTCTTCTACTATTTTTCTAATATCCATTAACAATTCTCCTTAAAATTATATACATAAACAATTTCGTCATTTGCTTTATTTCTACCACCTGCTTTTTCATAACACTTACAAGCAGAAATATTACTTTTATTTGTTATTAAATACATCTTATAACATTCAATATAAATCAATTTCACTTTCCCCAGATACGTCTCTTGAAGAAGCTTCAGCGCATCGATGTTATCGCCCTCAATGTAGATATTCTCTGTATCGATGCTACCGGGTGTTCCGTCTCTGCCGACAGACTTCTCCCTGTCAAGGCGCAAGGTCTTAGCAATAGGTTGGTTGGCAAGTACCACCGATTTCTTTTTATCCGGCCATGTGAACTGGTAGCGTTCCTGCGCTCCCTCGACCACAGCCGCAGAGATTTCCTGGCGCAGCACGTCCGCATCAATTGCACGGACAACCTCACCGTCCTCATTTATTGTTTCGGTCACGGCGTTTGGGAACATCGCGGCAAGTTTCCTGAAATTCTCCTCCGCCAGATCGGGTGTATGCATCTTAAGATTCTCCATGTTTCAAATCCTCCAGTTCCTGTTTATAGCCACGAAGGCGTGTATAAAGTTCAAATTGTTTCTTCGGCTGTTGCTCCTTCCAGGCAGCAGCCTCAGTCTTTGCTATCAGCTTCTCCAGTTTCAGTATTTGCTCCTGTAGAGCAAGGCGTTCATCCACCGAAAGGGAAGCCGATTTTTCAGCCCGCTCATCATAAAGAGCAATCTGTTCCACAAAAGCCTCCCATATCTCATCGAGGGAGAAGCCCTGAGGTTTCAGGCTTATTTCTGAAGCGTCCATCCACTGTGTCCGATAAAGTTTGCTATGATAAAGGGCAAGCTGACGGCTATCCTCGAACATAAGCAGAAAGACCAGATTGTGAGGATTCTGCTTTGCAATCGCCTCTATTACTTTGCCATCAAACTCCTGCTTCTTTAAAGTTATCGACAGCAACAGTATTTCCTTTATCTCCGAATCCGTGTTCAGGTTCAGATTATCTTTTGTGAGGCTGTTCTCTATAACAATCCTTTCCACATCGGACACGAACTTGTCCTTCAGCGCTTTTGTCAGTGGCAGATGCTTGTAGAACGCCTCTTTCGGCAAACGACGGTGAACCGCCGTTGCAGTAGGAAAATCAATCATCTCTAATCACCACCATAAAGCATATCAGTTCAAAATCATCCAATCCTGAAAAACCACCGGACAGAAATGTGGTCTGACCGCCTCTAAAGAAACTGTCAATGTCTCCCTCATCCTTTGCATCAATGATCGACATGATAGCATCCTCCAATAGCTGGGAAACCTTGCTCATGTTTTTGCCATTGTTTGTGGCTTTATTGAATTGCTTGCACAACACTTTGTCCGGCACAGCCTTTCCACGAGAGAGGTGACGCATCACATCGAGTGTATCCTTCGGCTGTAAATGGTTTGTAATAACCTCGCCGTCCATGCCGACGTACACCATATAGAACGGATGCAGCCTATTCTGATTCTGAATATTGATGTGTTCGTTAATATTCTTCAGTACGAAAATCACGCCAGGCTTTTCGCCCTTTACTACGGCATGAATTCCGAATGGTGTGTGATCGATATTTCCATGCTCCTTCATGTAGGCGAGCAGGTCCATACGGAACTCATTCAAGCCTAAATCCATAATGGAAACACCGCTGGTCATATCTTCCAAGTCAACCACTTCCTCCTGGAGCTTCTTTAACTGGCTGCGGCGATATTCGAGGTCGCCTTTTTCTTCCTGATTGATAAGGTCATCATCGCCGGTTGAAGTCATAACGGAAATACGCATCCTTGTCTCAACCCTGGACTTGAGGTTGATGTATTCGTCCAAATCCAAATCAGGCCAAAAGTTCACAAGCTGAATCACAGCATTTCTGCTGCCGATACGGTCGATACGTCCGAATCGCTGAATAATGCGGACGGGATTCCAATGGATATCATAGTTGATGCAAAAATCGCAGTCCTGCAAGTTTTGTCCTTCCGAAATGCAGTCAGTGGCAATGAGAATATCAATCTCGGTCTTGTCATTCGGATACAGAACGTCTCTATCCTTGGACATCGGAGAAAAGCAGGAAAGCACGTGGTTCATATCTGCTTTAAACTTCGGAATTGTAGTCTTGCCATCCACCGAGCCGGTCACGAGCGCAGTATGTAAGCCCAACTCATCCCTTGCCATACCGCTGATGTTGTCGAAGAGGTACTCGGCGGTATCGGAGAAGGCGGTAAAAATCAACACTTTCCGATTACCTTCGTTAATCGGGGCAGCCACCTTTTCACGGATAACACGAATGAGTTCGTTTAGCTTGAAATCGTACTCCGGCGTAATATCTTCCACCATGAGTATCAAAAGCTGGAGATTCTCAATATCCTCGTCAATATCGCGCTTCCACGAGATGTAATCCATATCCCGCAGGTCAATCTTGACTTTCTTTCCCACGCTGAAGAAATCCGTGTTCTGGTCATCATAGTCAAAATCATCCGCTACAGCAGAGAGATCGCGCATCTCATCAAGGTCTCCCGTGCCGTCCATCATGAACTGTTCGATAGCCTGCGAAGTGTCATACAGATAATCATAAATGCGGCGCACGGTCAGAAGAAACGAATGAACAGAACTTTCCATGCGCTTTAAGAGATTAATGCTCATTAAACGCTGGATACCAAGTTCACGGCCTTTGCGGAAGTTCTCCGATTCCTTCTCGTCCAGATACTTGTGCAGTTTACTGGCATGAATATAAATAGTCGGCGTATATATCGTCAGCTGCAGTTTCGACAGCAGCTCGAACACTTCTTTGTAATTTATCGCTCCCGGACGGTCAGTCAATTTCGGTCTTAGCGAGATTGGCTTGTTCCTTGCTGGGAATGTACCGATATCTGTAACATCATAATAATTCTGTATATGCTTCCTCGATCGAGCAATCGTTACGCTGTCCAGCACCTCGAAGAAGTCAAAATCAAGCTGTGAAAGTAACGTGGCAGTTGTCCGTTCACTCTCCGGCAATTTGCACCATGCATTATAGACCTTCTGCGCCTGGCGGAAGATGGTATCGATATCTGACTTTGTATTCAGCTTCTCATTGAATTCGGATGGATCGCCCTCATAGGCAAGCGCCAGCTGGTTACGTAGGTCGTAAAAACGATTGTTTACCGGTGTCGCCGAAAGCATCAGCACTTTAGTCTTTACACCTGGTTTTATGACTCGGTTCATCAGCCGCATATAGCGATTTTCCTTTTCTCCGCCACGGCTGTCTGTTCCGTTTCCGTTACGGAAATTGTGGCTCTCATCAATAACGACCAAATCATAATTTCCCCAATTGATACGGTCAATCGGCAGACCAATCACGGTATTGCCGCTGTCTCTGGAAAGGTCGGTATGATACAGAATGTCATACCGAAGCCTGTCTGCGGCAAGTGGATTGTTAATGAGGTTTCCGCGATAGGTCATCCAGTTCTCTGACAGCTTTTTCGGGCAGAGAACGAGGACATTCTTATTGCGACCCTCGTAGTATTTGATAACGGCAAGTGCAGTGAAGGTCTTGCCAAGACCAACGCTGTCCGCAAGAATACAACCGCTATATTGTTCCAGTTTATTGATAATAGCAAGGGCGGCATCTTTCTGAAAGTTGAACAGCTTGTTCCAAATAACGCTGTCCTTAAAGCCTGTAGCCTCATTTGGAAGAACATCATCAGAAATATCCTCCAGAAATTCGCTGAAAATGTTGTAGATAGTCATAAAATAGACTAATTCCGGCGCATTTTCCTGGTAGACTGTGGAGATCATTTCGATGACTTCTTCCGTAACATCGGTCAGTTTATCTTCGTCACTCCAAACGGAATCGAACATTCGTAAGAATTCTGCACTTGCTGGATTCTCTATGCGGGTAACCATATTTGTCAGATTGTTCCCGCGTTCACAGCCGAGGTCAACAGTCGTGAAAGTGTTCATCGGCATATAGGTATAGGCGTCCTCCGCTCCGTCCACGAGCAGGAAGTTATTCATTCCTTCGCGGGTAGTGTTAGTCTTAAAACGTACCTTACGGCGCATCCATTCCGCACATTCCTTTGCAACGGCCTTCTGCTTAAGTTCATTACGCAGACGGACCTCAAATTCTGTACCATACAGGCTCTTTTCTCTTTTGAGACGGGGAATATAAAATTCACGACGTTCCTTCTGCGTTTTCTCCGCAACAAAAGTCGGCGAAGTGAATATGAATCGCAGTTCCTTGCAATCCTCAAGCTGACTCTTCAATTCCTGGTATGCATATATCGAAAAGCAAGCTGCCGCTATAGAGATACGACTGCCTTGCCGTATAGTTTTTTCAAGATCGTCCTTGACTACTTTAGTGGTGTTATTAAAAATCTCCACAAGCGCACCCTCCTCCAACGGCTGTTACTCTTCAACCGCCTTATCATCATCAATAAATTCCATGATGTCACCGACATCACATTTGAGTGCGCCGCATATACGCAGCAACACATCCGTATTCACATTTCCGCCTTTTCCAAGTTTGGCAACAGAAGTGGCACTGATACCACTCATCTCCCGTAGAGTCTTTTTATTTATTCCACGGTCAATAAGAAGTTTGAAAAGTTTGTTGTAGCTAAAACGCATCTGCATTACCTCCGTGATTTCTTTCTATATTCTACATTAATTACTTCACATCATTTAGGAATCCATATCGTGTTCCCGGAATCAATCCTTTGCCGAAGGTTTCAACGACCGCACCATGCTTCTCATATTCAAGGGAAGGGATATGGTCAAGGTTCTCGATAATAATAAGCTGACCCTCATCCTGATGATTCATGAAGTAGCGGTAAAGCCCAGCTCTCATGCTATCCGGCATCCTGTCATCCACTCCATCATCAAAGCCATGAAGTGGAGTATCAATGATAAAGATGTGAGGATCGAATTTAGCGTTTAGCGCCAGATATTTCCGTAGCATCATAATCATCACTGTATTAAGGTAAGAACGATAACCTTTACCGTGGCTCGTTCCTTTATCCTCACCATTTACCTCAATATCAAATGTTGTAAAATTAAAGTGCGCCTGAAGTAAACCGGAATAATTGCATTCCTTAAGAATGGAATTGGCATATTCAGACATCGTGGTGGCAAAATCATCCCCAAAGTAGTCCTTGGGATGATACTCTAAAGTCTTATCATTTTTCTGCTCGTTTTCTAAAGCAGTCAGATCGTTTCCAAAGTCCGTGGCATAGGCTTCAATCAATGCAATCTCACTGGCAATTCGGAGATATGCCTTGTAAGCATTGACTGTGTTTTGTTGCTCACTTTCCTGGGGACGTAGTTCTGTTTTAATTTTAGATTCGAGAGCATCACGCTGCCGCTTTAACTCGACAAGTTCGGCCCTGATTTCTTTCTTACGATCCTCGACATCTCTCTCCGTATCCTCAAGGCCGGAAAGTTGGGCCATCGTCCGCTCCATCTCTACTTTGGACGCAGCAATATAGGATATCCGCTTACGAGGAGTAATCGTTCCTTCGCAGTATGGACATTTGGTGGCTTGTGGAACTTCCTGATAGGCTTCTTCGCCCTCGACAATGAGAGAAAGCCGTTGAATATCAGCTTTATACTGCGCAGCAAGTCTGTGGTATCTCGTCAAAAGAACATCGCACTCCGCAGCTCGTTCCTCTGCTTCCAGAATGGAAGAGAGGATTTTTTGGCTCTCTGCAAGGGCACAGTCGATTTTTCTCTGTGTTTCCTGTAGGGCAGCAGTCGCTTGAGCTATCTGCGCTTCGACATCTGCGTCATCAAAAATATGCAAATCTTGTTCAAGCTGCTCCTTGCGTTCCGCAGCATCCCGGATTTTCCGATTGACATACTCGGCTACAGCCTTTCGGCGCGCTTTCTTTATTTCCTTTTTCTCTTGGGCATCTGTCTCTGTAAAAGTCCTGCCGGTAATTAGATACAAAAGTGCCGACAAAAACAGCGTATTCTCCATGTAACGATGTTTTGGTTCTACGATAGAGTCGATATCATCAATCCGGTTTTCATCCAAATAAAATACACGCAGCAAATTGCGCCAGGTGAGTCGCTTCTTTTCAAACCTTGCGTTCGTTATAATCATGGTTTCTTGTTCAATGCCAATGAGCTTCAGCCATACTTCGTTCAGAGGCGGATTCTTAGCTCCCTTTCGGTAATTGACATCATAGGTACCACTGTCTATACCGTCTATGGTGCTGGTCACCTCTACCTGATTCTTTCCCACATTTCTATGAAGAGCGACTTCGCCATCACGGTCATTTGATTCGACAATCATGGTCACGCCGTCATATTTTGCCGTTTCCTTAAACGGCTTGTCCACGGAGCCACCGAAGATAAAGTCAATACAATTCGCCACGCAGGTCTTTCCACTGTCAGAGCGTCCCTGTATGATGGTCAGTCCTTTACCGAAGGAAACGCTGGCATCGCCCTTGGTGGCGCTTTTCGCTATAACTTTTTTGATGTAAAATCCTGCCATTGCGTTACCTCCTTAAAGATTTCGTTGACTGTCGACTGATTTCGTTGAACAACTGGACATCGCTATAGTTCCCATACTTCTCAATCACAAGCCGCATCAGCTCTTTATACCGCTTGGCATATTCTGATTGGAAACCCTCACTCATGTTTCTTCCACTTTCCGAAACAGAATAAAGGATACCTGTTTCATCATCCGTGGCTATAACCAGTCCATCAACTACCAGATTCTTTATTGCAGTTTTTGTAAGGCTCCGCCTTGCGGATAGTTCGCTAAATGCAAAGCCATTCTCCCCATTTAAAGACTTATCCGCAACACCGAAATCCTCACAGTAAATCGTTATGAAATCATAAGCGGTAATTCTGTCGAGTGTAATTTCGGCATTCGCCACATCAAGAAGAAGTACCACGTGGAGAGACAGTTCAAAGGGGGTATTGAAAAGTCTGTTATTCATCAATGTTCACCCACGACTCAATCACGCCGTCATTCACCAATATGTGGCAAATGCCTTTCTTCTCCAAATTGCCGATCAGATTCCGCATTTGGCTGAGTACGGAACTGTCGAGTGTGGTGCTTGTTATTTTTTCAAGGACAGCATTCAGCCTTGCGTAACCATCCTCGTAATCCTTCCAATATGTAGTATTGATGCCGTGCCATGCATCATCCTTCAGTCTGCCGAACTCATCCTCTCCGTCATCGAAGATATCCCGGACAGATCGTTCAATACTTACCGCACTGTAATATGCCATGCGCTGTTCCTTGTAGTTCTCTGCATATCGTTTCGGAAGGGAAGGAACATCGTCAGCAGTAAAAGTCTCCTTGTTTAATTTCTGAGCATACGCCTCATACAAGGCGCGAATGTAATCCAGTTCATGCTTGCCTACATCATCAGGGACAAGCGTCTGATGAATCGTTATGACCTCACCGGATATATGTAATTTATCGCCTCTGCGCTCAATTGTCGCAGGGGCTATATTTTTTAGACTCCTTCCGGTCTCCATGCGCTGGTAATTCAACGCAGTTACATCATCGGACAGTCCCTCGGAACGGCGTCTAATGATCTGAGCAAGGATATTAGCACAGGCCTGCCCAACCTCGGAAGGCTCGACATCAAAGCTAAACTCAGCCAGCTTGTCCTTCATGTGGTTCAAGGCATCAAAGGAGTATGTATTTACGAAATCAGCAAACTTTGCCTCGTCCAGTCGAGGCGTAAGTGCAGACGCCTTTTTCTGTGAAATTGGAAGTCTGCCACTGTAATATGCCTCCAGTGTAGATTTTCCAAGCTCATAGAGGGGATTCGGAGAAGCTTTTTCCAATGCCTCATCATCCAGGATGGCATCCGTCAGAATCTTCACAAATTCTGCGGCGTTCATTTTTGTTTCGTAATTATGATGCATGAACTGTACAAGGTCGCAGAACTTCAAGTTGACACCCTCCTTTCCAATGTAGGCATTTATGTAGGCAGATGTAGGCAAACCTACGAGTTTTGGAAGTCCTATTTTCTATAATGAAATCGTGATAAGGCAGAAGGAGCGCACAGTCTGTGCGAAATCCAAAACGCCTCATATCACATTATACCACGAGCAAACGCGATAATCAATATAAATTTGTGAACGCAAAACTTATTTTCAAAATAAAGCTATTGATTTGCGTTTGCGAGTGGTGCAATCCCGCCTGACACCGCATCAGCTGATCACTGATGGCTCAACGGTATCCGGCGGCACAACTCAATATCACAGCTGCCTTTTGAGCGGGTTAGCTGCAATCCGAAACGGAGAACTCCGTTAGGACTGCGGTTAGGTCTTGCACCCTTTTTGCGGCAGCGCCCAGAGTCCTCCGTTTCGAGAAATCGACAAATGGAGGACTTTTTTATGAAAACCAATGAAAATCAGACCACATCAACCATCTACTACCGTCCGCTCAAGCAGTGGATCGAGGTCACCCCGGAACAGAAGCGGGACTGGGAGCGGTTCGTAGGGACTACCCGCAAGGCGAAGCAGAGAGCCGGAGCCTGCTGCATTCCGTACAAAAAAAGCTACAAATGCGACGGCCTCTGCGATACCTGCGAGTTCCGCTGTATCCCGAAGGACGCTCCCCAGCATCTTTCCATCGACACTGAGATGGAGAACGCCTACGAAAACGGCGTCTCCCGTACCAGCTTTCTTGCGGACAGCAAACTGACCACGGAGATCGATATCGACGCCCTGATTCTGAACGGCCTGCTTACGGAGCTTCAGTCATCCGACCCGGAAAGCTACGAGATCCTCATGGCAATTGCGGACGGGCTTTCCGAACGCGCCGGCGCAGAGCGGCTGCAGATGCCCCGGAACACCTTTGTGTATAAGCGCAATCAGCTGCTGAAGCGGCTCAAGGAAAAATTCTAAAAATCTTTCGGCCAACTCCTCCTTTCCCGTCCAGATGGGTCTGTGAAAGGCAACACAAGACGCCTTGGGAAAGGAGAAAACGCCGATATGAGTTACAACGCAAACCATTATGACGCCCGTGCCGATGAGGACATTGTTGATGTCCTGACCGCAATCAGCGTGGTGTCAAGGAGACTGGCGAGCAACCTGACTGCCGCGCGCCAGCAGAGCAAATCCAGGGAAGGAGGAAAATTACATGAGCAGAATGAGCGATATGGCACAGACCATCGAAGATCTCCGCAGTGCTGCCGCTGCTATTTCGGATGCCGCTGACTGGCTGACGAAGATGTTCAGCGGAGAGCAACCGGCAGAGGATGCTCCCGTTTCTCCTCCTGAACCGGAACTGACGCTGGAGCAGGTCAGGGCCGTGCTTGCGGACAAATCCCGCCAGGGACACACCGCCGAGATCCGCACCCTGCTTCAAAAGTACGGTGCGTCCAAGCTGTCACAGATCGACCCTGCACACTATAAGGCGTTACTCGCCGAAGCGGAGGAATTGGCAGATGGCAACTAAGCACGCAGTCTTATCCGCTTCTTCTTCTGAAAGGTGGCTCAACTGCCCGCCATCAGCAAGGCTGTGCGAAGCCTACGAGGACAAGGGCAGCGACTACGCCGCCGAGGGGACGGACGCCCATGCGCTCTGTGAGTTTCGGCTAAAGCAGACTCTGGGGATTCCGGCAAACGATCCAATCGAAAACCTCACCTGGTACAACGAGGAGATGGAGGACTGCGCCGCCGTCTATGCCGCCTATGTGACAGAGCTTCTGGAGACCGCAAAGCAGACCTGCACCGACTCGGTCATCCTGATCGAGCAGCGAGTGGATTTCTCCCGCTGGGTACAGGACGGCTTCGGCACCGCCGACTGCATTGTCATCGCTGACGGTGAACTGAACATCGTGGACTATAAGCACGGCAAAGGCGTGGAGGTCAGCGCCGTGGATAATCCGCAGATGATGCTGTATGCCCTGGGTGCGCTGGAGATCTTTGACGGCATTTACGACATTGATACCGTCCGCATGACCATCTACCAGCCCCGGAAATCCAATATCAGTGTCTGCGTCATGGAAAAGGACAGTCTGCTCGAATGGGCGCAGAATGACCTGACCTATAAGGCAAAGCTGGCATACGAAGGTGGCGGTGATTTCCACTGCGGCGAGTGGTGCCGGTTCTGCAAGGCAAAGGCCGAATGCCGGGAACGAGCCGAAGCAAATCTGGCGCTTGTCCGGTACGACTTTGAGGAGCCACCCCTCCTGACCGATGAGGAGATCGCCGACATCCTGGATAAGGTGGACGCTCTTACCGCCTGGGCTGCGGACGTGAAGGAATACGCGCTCCAGCAGGCTGTCAGCGGCACGGTGTTCCCCGGATGGAAGCTGGTCGAGGGCCGCTCCAACCGCAAATACACCAGCGAATACGCTGTAGCCGCAGCCGTTGAGGGCACAGGCTTTGACCCCTACGAAAAGAAACTGCTCGGCATCACCGCCATGCAGAAGCTGCTGGGAAAATCCCGCTTCGAGGAACTTCTTGCTCCCTACATCGAAAAGCCGCAAGGCCGGCCGGCGCTCGTGCGGTCGAGCGATAAACGGCCCGAATGGAATACCGCAAAAAATGATTTTATGGAGGAAATGTAATATGTCTACGAACACAAACAGAGTCAACAACCCTATGAAGGTCATCACCGGCCCCGACACCCGTTGGTCTTACGCCAACGTCTGGGAGCCTAAGTCCATCAACGGCGGCACGCCGAAGTACTCGGTGTCGCTGATCATCCCGAAGTCTGACACTAAGACGGTGGCAAAGATCAAGGCAGCCATTGAAGCCGCCTACCAGGAGGGGCAGGCCAAGCTGAAGGGCAACGGCCGCTCCGTGCCTCCTCTCTCCGCAATCAAGACCCCGCTGAGAGATGGCGACATTGAAAGACCCGATGATCCCGCCTATGCGAACGCCTACTTCATCAACGCCAACTCCGCCACCGCTCCTGGTATCGTGGACGCGGACCGCAATCCCGTGCTGACCCGCTCCGAGGTGTATTCCGGCGTGTACGGCAGAGCGTCCATCAACCTGTACGCTTTCAATAGCAACGGGAATAAGGGCATCGCCTGCGGTCTGAACAATCTGCAACTCATCCGTCCCGGCGAACCCCTGGGCGGCAAGGCCAGCGCCGAAGCCGACTTTGCAACCGATGATGACGAGGATTTCCTCGGTTAAGACAGTGGAGGTAAAACACTATGACAACAATTCAGACAATTCTTCTCTTTACAGTTCTCGGAATCTGGTTGTGCATCAGCTCCGTCATTCTGATCAGCAGCATCCAGTCCTTTCTCTACGACCGCAAACGTGAAAAGCGTGAGCGGGAACAGGCGCTTCGTGACGCTGAATATCACGAAAACCGCATGAAGCTGCTGGAGAAATAAGCGACTAAGCCCCAGGGCGGCGGAGCGATCTGCCGCCCTGTTGGGGTATGGAAGGAAGTGACGAAATGCAAACCTTATCCATCGACCTGGAGACTTACAGCGACCAGCCCCTCGCCAAAACCGGCGTGTACCGTTATGTGGAGTCTCCCGATTTTGAAATCCTGCTCTTTGCCTACAGCGTGGACGGCGGTCCCGTGCGGCAGATAGACCTTGCCTGTGGGGAGAAAATCCCTTCGGAGATTCTTTCCGCATTGGAGAATGAGACTGTGACCAAATGGGCCTTCAACGCCAATTTTGAACGCATCTGCCTGTCTCACTTTCTGGGCTATCCGACCGGCGACTATCTGAAGCCGGATTCCTGGAAATGCTCGATGGTCTGGGCTGCGTACATGGGGCTGCCCTTATCCCTGGAGGGAGCCGGCGCTGTGCTGGGATTGGAAAAACAGAAGCTGTCTGAGGGCAAAGACCTCATTAAATATTTCTGCCAGCCCTGTGCGCCAACCAAGTCCAATGGTCAGCGTACCCGCAACCTTCCCAAACACTCTCCGGACAAGTGGCTGGCGTTCAAACGATACAACATCCGCGATGTGGAGACGGAGATGTCCATCCAGGCAAGGCTCTCCAAATATCCCGTGCCGGACAGCGTGTGGGAGGAATACCATCTCGACCAGGAGATCAACGACCGCGGCGTGGGGCTGGATATGGAACTGGTGCGGCAGGCCATTCAGATGGACGGGCGCTCCCGCTCGGAGCTGACACAGGCAATGAAGGAACTGACCTCGCTGGACAATCCCAACTCGGTACAGCAGATGAAACAGTGGCTTGCGGATAACGGCATGGAGACCGATACCCTGGGTAAAAAAGCAGTGGCGGAGCTTTTGAAAACCGCGCCGCCACAATTGCAAAAGGTGCTGACCCTGCGCCAGCAGCTTGCGAAATCCAGCGTGAAAAAGTATCAGGCGATGGAGACCGCCGTCTGCTCCGATGGCCGGGCAAGAGGGATGTTCCAGTTTTACGGAGCCAACCGCACAGGGCGCTGGGCAGGCCGCATCATTCAGATGCAAAATCTGCCCCAGAACCATCTGGACGATCTGTCCGAAGTCAGAGGACTTGTCCGGGCAGGCGACTTTGATGCCGTGGAAATGCTCTATGAGGATGTGCCGAATACATTGTCCCAGCTGATCCGCACGGCATTCGTTCCACAGGGCGACCGCAAATTTATCGTTGCTGACTTTTCCGCCATCGAAGCCCGTGTCATAGCGTGGCTTGCCGGCGAGAAGTGGCGGCAGGACGTATTCGCCGAGGGCAAGGATATCTACTGCGCCAGTGCATCCCAGATGTTCGGCGTCCCCGTGGAAAAACACGGCGTCAACGGTCACTTGCGGCAGAAAGGCAAGATCGCCGAATTGGCTCTCGGCTACGGCGGATCTGTGGGCGCACTCAAGGCTATGGGCGCTTTGGAGATGGGGCTGTCTGAGGATGAGCTTCCCGCTCTGGTCTCCGCATGGCGGCAGTCGAATCCGAAAATCGTGCAGTTCTGGTGGGCGGTTGACCGAGCCGTAATGGACGCTATTACCCGTAAGACCACCACAAAAACACACGGCATCGTATTCTCCGCCAGAAATGGGATGCTGTTCATCACCCTGCCGTCCGGCAGGAGTCTTGCCTATGTGAAGCCTAAGATCGGGACAAATAAGTTCGGCGGAGACTGCATCACCTATGAAGGCGTTGGTGGCACAAAGAAATGGGAACGGCTGGACAGCTACGGCCCCAAGTTTGTGGAAAACATCGTCCAGGCAACCTCCCGCGATATCCTCTGTTACGCCATGCGGACCCTTCGCTGCTGCTCCATTGTCATGCACATCCACGACGAGGTGGTCATTGAAGCTGACCGCCGGATGTCCCTACAGGCTGTCTGTGAACAGATGGGCAGGACGCCGCCCTGGGCAAAAGGCTTGCGGCTTCGCGCCGATGGCTATGAGACTGATTTTTA
>CANRND010000035.1 GCA_947631905.1 uncultured Clostridia bacterium
ATCAAGCTCGCCCCCGTCCGCATGTATTATACCGCCCTCGACGGGCAGGAGTACGAATTCAACCTCATCGACACCCCGGGGCATGTGGACTTTACCTACGAAGTCTCCCGTTCGCTCGCGGCGTGCGAGGGGGCGCTCCTCGTGGTGGACGCCACGCAGGGCGTAGAGGCGCAGACCCTCGCAAACGTCTATCTCGCCCTTGAAAACGACCTCGAAATCGTACCCGTTATCAATAAAATCGACTTGCAGTCCGCGCGGATCGACGAGGCGAAACAGGAGATCGAGGACGTGATCGGTCTCGACTGCGAGGGTTGCCCGTGCGTTTCGGCAAAGGAGGGGACGAACATCCGCGACATTTTGGAAGCGGTCGTCAAGCAGATCCCGCCCCCCGAGGGAGACACCGAAGCCCCCTTAAAAGCGCTCATCTTCGACAGCTATTATGACAACTATAAGGGGGTCATCCTCTTTGTGCGCCTCAAAGACGGGAGCGTCAAGGTGGG
The DNA here is from genome assembly GCA_947631905.1 of uncultured Clostridia bacterium. Lineage (GTDB taxonomy): Bacteria > Bacillota > Clostridia > Christensenellales > Borkfalkiaceae > Gallimonas. The sequence continues at coordinate 501 of CANRND010000035.1, forward strand.
GGACAAGATCAAGGCGTGCCTCTCGGAAAAGACGTACGAAGTCACCGAAGTGGGGGCGTTCGCGCCTTTTTTACAGCCCAAAGACAGTTTGCAGGCGGGGGAAGTCGGCTACATCGCGGCGAGTATCAAGAGCATCGAGGACGTCGCCGTGGGCGATACCGTCATCTATGCAGACAAGCCCGATACGCCGCCTCTGCCCGGTTACAAAAAGGTACAGCCCGTCGTCTTTTGCGGCATCTATCCCCTCGACGGGAGCAAATTTCTCGATCTCAAAGAGGCGATCTTGAAGCTTAAACTCAACGACGCGTCTTTGATTTTCGAACCCGATAACTCGGTCGCGCTCGGCTTCGGCTTCCGTTGCGGCTTTTTGGGCCTTTTGCACATGGAGATCATCCAGGAGCGCATCGAACGGGAGTTCAATTTAGACATCATCACCACCGCGCCCTCCGTTTCCTATCTCGTCCACAAGACGGACGGCACGAGCTTTTATGTGGACAACCCTTCCCACCTGCCGCCGCCCTCGGACATCGACTATATGGAAGAACCCATTGTCAAGGCGGAAATTTACTCCCCGCCCGACTATTTGGGGTCGATCATGGACCTTTGTCAAGATAAAAGGGGGGTGTTCAAGGACATGACCTATCTCGACGCACGGCGGGTAAAACTCGAATACCGTCTGCCGCTCAACGAGATCGTGTACGACTTCTTCGACGAGCTGAAAAGCCGCACCCGCGGCTATGCGAGCTTCGACTACGAGATCGCGGGCTACGAGAGGAGCAAGCTCGTCCGCATGGACATTTTGCTCAACGGGGAAATTTGCGACGCGCTCTCCATCATCGTGCATGAGGACAGGGCGTACCCGCGCGGCAGAACGCTGTGCGAGAACTTAAAGGACGCGATCCCGCGCCAGCTGTTCGAAATTCCCGTGCAGGCGGCGATCGGCGGCAAGATCATCGCCCGCGAAACGGTGAAAGCGGTTAGAAAGGACGTGCTTGCAAAGTGTTACGGCGGCGACATCACGCGCAAGAAGAAACTGCTTGAAAAGCAAAAGGAGGGCAAAAAGCGGATGCGCCAGATCGGCACCGTCCAGGTCCCCTCCGAAGTGTTCATGCAAATATTGAAGACGAATAAAGACTAATTCGCGGAAAATCTTGCTTCGCAATCTTTTCCGCGAGGGGTTGATTCTCGGATTTCATATAGCGCTATCGCCCGCGAACAGTCTGCCTTGTGCAGACAATAAGCCGCAGGTATGCGGCAAATTGTGTGCGCTTATGGAAAAGCGTGGTTTTCCAACGCGCAGGGGATTTTATTTCACACAATTCTTTTCCTTGTGCTATGTGCAAATCGCTCTAATTGTCATTTCGAGCGGAGCGCGAAGCGCGGAGTCGAGAAATCTCACTTTGAAAAGAATTGTGCGAGGAAACGTGCATATTTGTCTTAACTTGGTTATCCTCTCGTTCGTTTCATCGGACAAGAAGGCAAAAGTAATTGCCAAATTGGGTCGCCCACGGCGGAAGTGAATTCCGTCTAAGGCACATATTCTCAAATGTCATTTCGCCCCGTGGCCGCTACTTTGTCATTTCGGCCGAAGCGAGCAAAGCGAGCGGAGTGGAGAAATCTCAACTTCGCTATAATGCGGATGAGATGTCTCGACAAGCTCGACATGACAAAAAATGGCACTCTCTTTTGTCACCCTGCGCTTAAAGAGTTAAAACTGTAAAACTTTTCACACACAACCATTATGACTAATTTCGATCAAAGCGTTTACGAATACTTAAAGACGGTGCCGAGGGGCAAGGTTGTCACCTACGGCATGATTGCCTGCGCCATCGGCAGACCGCGGGCAAGCAGGCAGGTCGGAAACGCACTCCACCGTAACCCCACGCCCGTCGTCGTACCTTGCCACAGGGTCGTCAACCGCGAGGGGCGGCTTGCACCCGCGTTCGCGTTCGGGGGGATCGACATGCAGGCTTCTCTACTCCGTGCCGAGGGGGTGGAAGTCGTCGGCGGCTACGTCGATCTCGGTAAATATCTTTGGGATGGAACCACCCGCTTCGCGGATACCTCCATTTCACGGACAGCAGGTAAATAGTCTCAATTTCACTTGCGCGAAGAGACCGATAAGACGGAGCAGCCCTCCGCTCACGGAATTTTGTTGCCCGCATTTTGCCCCGTAGGGGGCTTCGGAAATAACAAAATTCGTGAAATTATGAAACCCACTTGCGCGAGAAGAACCACGCTTCTTCGCTGCGCGCCCCCATTTGCCGCATGCGGCTTGTTGTCCGCGAGAACGCCCCGCTCGTGCGGCGAAGAGACCAAAAAGACGGAGCAGCCCTCCGCTCACGGAATTTTGTTGCCCGCATTTTGCCCCGTAGGGGGCTTCGGAAATAACAAAATTCGTGAAATTATGAAACCCACTTGCGCGAGAAGAACCACGCTTCTTCGCTGCGCGCCCCCATTTGCCGCATGCGGCTTGTTGTCCGCGAGAACGCCCCGCTCGTGCGGCGAAGAGACCGATAAGACGGAGCAGCCCTCCGCTCACGGAATTTTGTTGCCCGCATTTTGCCCCGCAGGGGCTTCGGAAATAACAAAATTCGTGAAATTAGTTTTTTATGCCCGGTATTTATCTTCACATTCCATTCTGCAAACACAAATGCACCTATTGCGACTTTACGTCCTTTCCCGACCGTCTCGGGATCGCCGAGGCGTATATGGCATGCCTCTATAAAGAGATTGAACTAAGGGGAAAGCAACTCGGAAGCTATACGTTCGATACCGTCTACTTCGGCGGGGGAACGCCCTCCGTGATCGACCCGAAATACATCTATGGCGCGATGAAACAGATCAAAAAGTGTTTTCATCTCTCCCAAAATCCCGAGATCACCATCGAGATGAACCCCGGCACGGTGAGCGAGCAGAAGATCGCCCTCTACAAAAAGGCGGGGATCAACCGCTTCTCCGTCGGGTTGCAGACGGCCATCGACGAGCAGCTGCAAAATCTGGGGCGCATCCACACCGCGCGCGATTTTGTGTATACGTGCGGGCTTTTGAAAGGGGAAAATTTCTCCGCGGACGTCATGCTCGGGCTGAAAGGGCAGACGGAAGAGGACGTATATAAGACGATCGAACTCGCTTCCCGTTGCGGGGCGAAACACATCTCTATGTACGCCTTAACGCCCGAGGACGGCACGCCCATCTACACCGATTATCTCAACGGCGAACTTCCCGACGGAGACGAGGTGCGCAGACTGTACGATTACGGCTGCCGCCTGCTGAAAGAGCGCGGCTATTTGCGCTACGAAGTGAGCAACTTTGCCAAAAAAGGATACGAGAGCCGCCACAACCTCAATTATTGGCGGCGCGGCGAATACATCGGGTTCGGCGTTTCCGCAAGCTCTTTTATGTGCGGAAAACGTTTTACGAACACGTTCGACCCCGACGAGTACATGAAGTGCATTCTTTCGGGCTTTTTGCCCGTGGTGGAGAGCGAGGACGTGGAAAAAGAGGACGCAAAGTTCGAGTTCGTCATGCTCGCCCTGCGCACGGTGTACGGGATCTCGGCGCATAAATATACGGAAGCGTTCGGCAGCGATTGGAAAGCGGATTTCGCGGACGCATACCAAAAAACGCGCAAATATCTCCTCGAAGAGGGGGACGTCACGCGCATCAAAGACGAATATTTATACGTTCAGAACCAAATTTTATGCGAATATATGAACGGCTGAGCGCAAGAAAAAAAGCGGCGCGGGCAGACCATGAGGTCTGCCCGCGCCGCCTTTCACAACAGTTTTATTTCCAAAGTTTATCCTGGTCGAAGCCGAACACCTGCACAACTTCGAACAGATCGCAGTTGGCGATGTCGCGGGTGGTGCAGACGGGGCCGCCGTCGGGGTCAATGTCGTACCCGAAATATTTGTACGCCTGCCAAACGAGGTGGGAGCAGTGGGAAGTCTTCGGCGCGATCCCCTGGTCTTTCGGGGAGGAGAAGAATCCCGTCAAAATGGAATATTCAATGTCGCGCAGGTGCAGGTTTGCGTACTGCGCGATCTCTTTGCGCTTTTCCGCGCTCTCGCCTTTGAGCCGCAGCACCATGAAGTTGGAAGCGTATTGGAACCAGCTCACGTCGCCCAGCGCGCTTTTCGTCCCGGGGCCGACGCATTCGAGGGTGGTGTAGTTCGCCGCGTTCACCACGATCGCCGCATGCCCGTTCCGCCAGCCGAACGTATGGCAGGAGGAACTTATGATGACGTCGCCGTCTTCGAGGGGGGCGATCGGGACATAGCGGAATACGATCTCCTCTTTCCCGTTTTTTTCCGTACGGTATCCTTTGAGGATGTCGTGCTGGGTGGTGAAAGCCGCCTCTTCGTGGCCGAGAACATAGTCTTTGTAGAGGGCGTCCTGAAAGTCGAGGATCAGGGAGGGGCGGTATTTCAACGCTTCGAGGGCGGGGCGCATGAGGCCCGTCTGGTGGTAGAGGACGTCGAGGTCCTCCTCCGTCCATTCCTCCTTGTAGATCAGTTCCGAAATATCCTCCTTCGGGCGGCTCGGCGCAAAATAGGCGGAATTATCCGCCACGCTCTCCGCAACCGCAAAAACAAGTGCGGTCAGCAGGACAAGCGCGGTGAGTACGGCAAAAAAGCCGAGAAAGATCCGTGCCGTAATACGCAATTTCTTTTGCAAGGGAAAATCTCCTTCCGATCCTCCCCGTTAGTATAAATCTTTTTTCGCAAACTGTCAACGTTCTGCGCGCAAAGTCCGTCCGTTTTCCGCATGGCAAATTTTGTCCGCGCGCCGTTAATCCCGTTCTTTCCGCGCAAGAACTTCTCCCGTTTCGCTGTCGAGGAGCAAGGCGAGAATGCCGCCCTGTTCGTTGATAATGCCCACATAGTAGTAATTTTTGTCCCGCCGCAACAACCGCACGTGAAATTCGCCGTAAAAATGTTCGCCGCGGGTCATTTTATCGACCGTCTCCTTTTCCGCGGAGACGGCTTTTTCAAGCGCGTCGCGGACGGAGAGGGTATTTTCGCTCTTTACGCTCGTTGCAAGGATCTCTTCGGAGACGCCGTTTTTGACGACTTTCACCGAGACCGAACCGTCCGGGAAATGCTCCGTGCTGCGGGAATAGAAATAGTCTCCCGTCACGCTGCGGAAAGACATATCTCCGCCGCGGGGGACGTCTTCGAGGAAATAGAGTTCGTATTCCGCGCCCGAGGGCGTTTTTTCCGCAAGGACCGCTTCGAGCAGATCGCTTCTCGCCGCCGCCACGCCGTCGCACAGGTAGGGGTATTCCCGCGAAACGCAGGAGACGGTGAGGGTGTAGCTCTCCGTTTCCGCGCGGAAAATATCGCTCTTTTCATCCGAAACATGGGCGTAATAATCGTATTTCCCGCATGCCGCGAGGGCGGGCAGAAGGAGTAAAAGGGTCATAAAGGAGAGAAAATATTTTTTCATGGTTTATGAATATGAAAAAGAAAAAGATTTTTATGTCTTTTCGGTTGCATTTTTCACGGGGGTATGGTAAAATAAATAATAATATACAAGACGGATATTCTATCGGATGAAAAAACTTGTTTTGAAAACCGCGCTCATCACCCTCGGCGTCACGCTGGTTTTGGCGGTCTCCCTGTTCGGGATCGTCTCCTTTTGCGCGCCCGCCTCGATGATGCGGTTCTGCGAATCCATCGGCCTTGAAAATATCAGCGGGGATTACGCCTATCAAGAATACCAGAACACGAAAAAACTGAGCTATCTCGCCCATTCCTTTGAGATCGCCGCTTCGAGCGGGAGTTATTCCGTGGCGGACGAGCGTTTCGAAGAGCTTTACGGCGGGGATGAGAGCGACGAAAGAACGGCGTTTGCCGACTATTGCGCGGGCCAGAACGAGGTTTCCATGCCCGACGGGGTCCCCGATTACGATTACCGCGCCTACCTTTGCGGAAGAGCCGCAAGCGTGAAGTATCATCTGGCGCTCACCGACGACGAAAAAGCGGCGGTGTGCGCCTTTGCCATAAGCGAGAGCGCCGCCGAGCTTACGCCCGAAAGCCCGCTCATCTCCCTTGCGCTCGCGGCGATCGATAAAAAAGATTCCGCTTTTTGCAAACTTCTTTTGACGCGGGTAAGGGCGGAGAGCAAGTTCAACAAGGAAAATCCCCACTATCAAAATCTTGTCAATTTTTTGGAGGAAGCCGCCAATGAGTAGCAAAATCATCAAAGAAGGCCTCACGTTCGACGACGTACTTCTCATCCCCTGCGCGTCCGACGTTCTGCCCGCGCAAGTGGATCTCCACACCTCGCTCACGGAGGACGTCAAACTCAATCTGCCCATCATTTCGGCGGCGATGGATACGGTGACGGAAAACCGTCTCGCCATCGCAATGGCGCGCGAGGGCGGCATGGGGATTATCCACAAAAATATGAGTATCGAAGCGCAGGCGAAAGAGGTGGACAGGGTAAAGCGCAGCGAACACGGCGTGATCACCGATCCGTTCTTCCTCGAACCGCAGAACCTCGTGCGGGACGCCGTGGCGCTCATGGAACGCTACCGCATCAGCGGCGTTCCCATCACCGAGGGCGGCAAGCTCGTGGGGATCCTTACCAACCGCGACCTGCGCTTTGAAACGAATTACGACCAACCCATCGCAAACGTGATGACGAAAGAGGGTCTCGTCACCGCCCCCGTGGGAACTTCCCTCGAAGAGGCGCAGAAGATCCTCGGCAAACACCGCATCGAAAAGCTCCCCATCGTGGATAAAGACGGTTTCTTAAAGGGGCTTATCACGATCAAGGACATTGAAAAGAGCATCCAATACCCCAACTCCGCGCGCGATAAAAATGGGCGGCTCCTCGTGGGGGCGGCGGTCGGCACCGCGGCGAACACGATGGAACGGGTTGCCGCGCTCGTCGAAGCGAAAGTGGACGTGATCGCCATCGACACGGCGCACGGCCATTCTGCAATGGTCCTCAAAAAGGTGGAGGAGATCAAGGCAAAATATCCCTCTCTTCCGCTCATTGCGGGCAACGTCGCTACGGCGGCGGCGACGGAGGCGCTCATCGGCGCGGGCGCGGACGTTGTGAAAGTGGGCATCGGCCCCGGTTCCATCTGCACCACGCGCGTGGTGGCGGGCATCGGCGTGCCGCAACTCACGGCGGTGATGGATTGCGCCGAAGAGGCGGATAAACGCGGCAAACGCATCATTGCCGACGGCGGCATCAAGTACTCGGGCGACATCGTAAAGGCGCTCGCGGCGGGCGGTAGCGCGGTGATGATCGGCTCTCTTCTGGCGGGGACCGAGGAAAGCCCCGGCGAGATCGAACTGTATCAAGGCAGGAGCTTTAAGGTTTACCGCGGCATGGGTTCGCTTTCCGCGATGGCGGCGGGCAGTAAGGACCGCTACTTCCAGGAGGACGCAAAGGACGCGAAAAAGTTCGTTCCCGAGGGCGTGGAGGGGAGAGTCCCTTACCGCGGGAGCGTTTCGGATATTATTTACCAGTTGAAAGGCGGTCTGCGCTCGGGCATGGGTTATTGCGGCAAGCACAATATCGAGGAACTCCGCACTTCCTCCGAATTTATCCGCATCACCAACGCGGGACTTCTCGAAAGCCACCCGCACGACATCTCCATCAGCAAGGAAGCGCCGAATTATACGAGCAGGAACTAAGTTCACGCGTTTCTTTGCTCGCCTACGGCTTCGAAAAGAAACGCCGTGAGGAAACTTTCCTCCTGCATCAACGGGGTCGTCCTCTCATTCGCTCGGCTTTTACAAGATGGCAAAAGGTTTTGCCAAATTGTGTCGCCCACGGCGGAAGTAAATTCCGCCTAAGGCAAGTGAGTTGGGAATAAGCGCGAAACGCGCAGTAATTTGGGCAACGCCATTCCAAAATATCATTTCGAGCGGAGGCGTTAGCCGAAGTCGAGAGATCTCAACCTAATTTTGTGCGTTACCGCAGGGGAACCCTGCTATGCGCAAGAATGTGAAGAACAGCAAACTTGCCCTCCCCCGCGCTTCTGCGCGGGGGAGGGATAGGGGAGGGGGCTTTCCTTGATTTGTCTCAGTATCCCCCACAAAAATTTCAGACAGAAAAGAATTCCTTTCGGGAGTTCTTTTTCGATATAAACGGAAAAAACGAGGAGTTCTATGCGGCATCAAAAAGTATTGGTTCTCGATTTCGGCGGGCAGTACAACCAGCTCATCGCCCGCAGGGTGCGCGATCTCGGGGTGTATTGCGACCTTTTGTCCTGCGATATGTCTGCGGAAAAGATCAAAGAATACGCTCCCGTCGGGATCGTGTTCACGGGCGGGCCCAACAGCGTGTACGGCGATGGCGCGCCCCGCGTCTCCCCCGAAGTTCTTTCCCTCGGGATCCCCGTTCTCGGGATCTGTTACGGCGCGCAACTCATCGCCCATACGTTGGGCGGAAAGGTGGCGCATGCCAAAACGAGCGAATACGGAAAGCGGGAGTTCTTGTTCGTCAAAGAAAATCCGCTCTCGGAGGGCATTCCCCAAAAGAGCGTCTGCTGGATGAGCCATACCGATCTCGTGGCCGAAGTCCCCGCGGGCTTCGAGACGCTCGCAACGACCGAAAGCTGTCCCGTCGCTCTGTTCGGGAACGCGGAAAAGCGCATTTACGGCGTGCAATTCCATCCCGAAGTCGCGCATACGGAGTACGGCAACCTCATTTTGAGGAATTTCCTTTACAACGTTTGCGGCGCGAAAGGGGACTGGACGATGAAAAACTTCGTGGAGGAACAGGTCGCGCTCCTGAGAGAAAAGATCGGCAAGAAAAGGGCGCTCTGCGCCATGTCGGGCGGGGTGGATTCCGCCGTCGCGGCGGCGCTGGTGCATCGCGCGGTGGGGGACAGGCTCACCTGCGTGTTCGTCGACCACGGCCTGCACAGAAAGAACGAGGCGGAAGAAGTCATGTCCGTGTTCAAAGACGGTTTGGGCATGAATCTCGTCAAGGCGGACGCCGCGGAGGAATTTCTGGACGCGCTCACGGGCGTGACCGATCCCGAGCAAAAACGGCACATCATCGGCGATCTGTTTATCCGCACGTTCGAAAAAGAGGCGAAGAAGATCGGCGCAGTGGACTTTTTGGTGCAGGGGACGATCTATCCCGACGTCATCGAGAGCGGAAAGGGAAAGAGCGCCGTCATCAAGAGCCATCACAACGTGGGAGGGCTTCCCGACGTGGTGGATTTCAAGGAGATCGTCGAACCGCTCCGCGATCTCTTCAAGGACGAGGTGCGGAAAGTCGGCGCCGAGCTGGGGCTTCCCGAACACGTCGTCTGGCGGCAACCCTGCCCCGGACCCGCGCTTGCCATCCGCATTATGGGGGAAGTCACGCGGGAAAAATTGGAGACTTTGCGCGAAGCCGACGCGATCTTCCGCGAGGAGATCGCAAAAGCGGGGCTTGAACGGGAGATCTGGCAGTACTTCGCCGTCATAACGGACAGCAAAACGGTGGGGGTGCAGGGAGATTTCCGCACTTATGAAAACGTGATCGCCCTCCGCGCCGTCACGAGCGTAGACGCAATGACCGCCGATTGGGCGCGCATCCCGTTCGGCGTGCTGGAAAGGGTCTCCAACCGTATCACAAACGAGGTAAAGCACGCCAACCGCGTGGTTTACGACATCACGTCCAAACCGCCCGCAACGATCGAGTGGGAGTAAAAGTTTCGCACAATTCTTTGCTCGCACCACCCCTTGGCTCCCCCTTTGGAGGGGGAGCTGTCACCGCAGGTGACTGAGGGGGTGTCGCTTCGAAAAGAATTGTGCGAGGAAACCTTCCTCCTGCATCAACGGGGTCGACCTCTCATTCGCTCGGCTTAAACAATAAGCCGTAAGTGTGCGGCAAATTGTGTGCGCTGCCGCAGGGGAACCCTGCTCCGCGCAGTGATTATATTCGCCAACGGCGGAAGTCAATTCCGCCTAAGGCAAGTATTCTGAAATGTCATTTCGACCGAAGCGAACGAAGTGAGCGGAGTGGAGAAATCTCTACTTCACTATAATGCGGATGAGATGTCTCGACAAGCTCGGCATAACAAAACAGAACGTCGCCTCTTGCCTCCCCTCAACTTGTTGGGGGGAGGGTAGGGAAGGGGGTCTTATTTCAAAAACCTATGAAAAACATCTTTTTGCTCGACATGGACGATACCCTGCTCGACTTCCCGAAAGCGGAACGGGCGGCGCTCTTTACCACCCTTGCCGCTTTCGGTATCGGGCAGGATGAACGTCTCCTTGCCCGCTACCACGCCATCAACGACGCGCTCTGGAAAGCGCTCGAACGGGGGGAGATCGCGCGGGAAGCGCTGAAAGTCAAGCGGTTTTCCGTACTCATCGACGAATTTTCCCTCCCCCTCGATCCCGCCGCCGTTTCGCGCGCCTATTTCTCCAATATGGAGGAGTGTTGCTTTCCCTACGGGGGTGCGCAAGCGTTTTTGCGGGCGCTTAAAGAGACGGGGCGGGTATATATTTGTACCAACGGCGGCAAAAAGATACAGCGCCGCCACATCGAGCTTGCCGGCTTTGCGCCCTATCTCGACGGGGTGTTCATCTCCGAAGAGATCGGCGCGGACAAGCCGTCGGCACAATTCGCCCGCTATTGTACGGCGCATATCGCGGGGTTTCGCGCGGAAAACGCCGTCTATCTCGGAGACAGCCTTACTTCGGACAAAAAGTGCGCCGAGGTGATGGGGGTGGACTTCGTTCTGTTCGCACCGCGCGGGGTCCCCGCGGGCTATCGGGGGGCGGCGGCGACGGATTTCGGCGAAGCGCTCCCGCTCATGCTTAGCTGAAAACTCAACTGAAAAATTGCTTATTATAGATGACGGAAGGATGTTCGGGCGCGAGTTCTTCCGTTTTTTTATGGAAAAATTCCGCCCGTTTTTTGTCACCGAGGGCGTAAAAACAGCATACGAGTTCCAAATACGGGGTAACGGAACGGCAGGCAGGTTCTTCGAAATCTCCCTCTTCGGCGTGGTCGCGGCAGACGAGTGCGCCCTCATACCACACAATCGCCTCCCGCCATTTTTTCTCCTCCTTGAACAGCCGCCCGATCATGCACAGCACGGCGGCGCGCGGTTCGCCGTAGCGGAAACTTCGGAAGAGGGAGAGGTAGGCGTTCTCGCGGTCTCCCCGCGCTTCGTAGGCGAGGGAAAGGGTCTTGCACGCCTCGATCTTGTTCACGTACCACCCATCGCCGCGGAGCATCTCTTCCAGCACCGCGATCGCTTCGAGATAGAGTCCGTTATAATAAAGTTCTTTGCCGTAATAGCACTTCTCGCGCGCGCCGAGCGGCTCTTCTTTCGCCCATTTTTGGAAGATGTGCAAATTTCTCGCCCCGCGGACCTTATGGCTGCCGAGGTGCAGTACGCGGAAGCCGTGCCGCACGACCTTTCCGCGCGGCGCAATACATTCGTGGATGCGTCCCTGCCAGAGGAAGTTCGCCTCCCGCCGCAAAAACCGCTCGCGGTAGAACGTAGAAGAGGGCTTTCCCGTTTGGTCCGCCCCGACGTCATAAGGACACATCACCATGTCGGGCTGCTCGTTTTCGAGAAGTTCTTTCAGTGCGGGGAAGAGGGCGGCGCTCCCGCTCGGGATCACGTCGTCTGCATCGAGCCAGAACAGATAGTCTCCCGTTCCTTTGGAAAAGACAAAGTTCCGCGCCGCCGCAAAGTCGTCCACCCACGGGAACGAAAACACGTTTTCCGTATACGTCTTTGCAATTTGCACGGTGCGGTCCTGAGAACCCGTATCCGCGATCACGATCTCATCCGCTAGCGCCGCCGCACTGTCCAAACATCTGCCGAGGACCTCTTCCTCATCCCTTACGATCATGCAAAGAGAAATTTTCATATGCCCGTCACCTCTTTTTCTCTCACAGGATATGATGATAATAGGGCGTTTTGTTCTTTAAGAACAGAGCGACGAAGGAGGAAAAAATCGTTATGTCTATCAAAGATCGCTTCCTTGTGCTTTTGCAGTGCAACTGCGGCTGCGGCTGTAATTGCGGGTGTAATTGCGGAAGTTCTTTCTACGTTCCCTCGTTCACCGTACGGCAGTATGTCCCCACGGGTTCCGGCACGGGGATCACGGGTCCCACCGGCCCCACGGGTCCTACGGGAGCAACGGGTCCCACCGGTCCTACGGGCGCGACGGGCGAAATCGGCCCCACGGGTGCGACGGGCGCGACGGGCGAAATCGGTCCCACCGGCCCTCAGGGTGAGATCGGCCTCGTGGGTCCGCAAGGCGAAGTCGGTCCCACGGGTGCAACGGGCGAAATCGGTCCCACCGGCCCTCAGGGTGAAGTCGGCCCCACGGGTCCGCAGGGTGAAGTCGGTCCCACCGGCCCCCAGGGCGAAGTCGGCCCCACGGGTCCCCAGGGTGAAGTCGGTCCCACGGGCCCGCAAGGTGAAGTCGGCCCCACGGGCGCGGACGCAGTGCTTACCCCGATTGCAAACGTACCCACGCTTGCCGCGGGCGCAACGACGGCGGAGGTCGTCGCCAGCTACAACCAGTTGCTTCAAAACTTGATCGACGCAGGGCTTATGACGGCGTAAACAAAAAATATCCGCGGATTTTTCCGCGGATATTTTGGTGGGGGGACAAGCCCGTATTTTCGGCCCGTCCATTCGTTTTGCTGCTTTCCGAAATCGGCCCCCGTAAGCATTTGACATCTGAAAGCCCACGGAGTATAATATTCCCGTAAATTGAGGCGGATATGGACACAGAGACTTCAAATGCAGTCGTTGCGGGCGTTCCCGCGAAAATCATAAAATCGGTCAAGGAGTAAAAAATCATGGAAGAATTGAACCTGACGAAAGAATG
>CANRND010000036.1 GCA_947631905.1 uncultured Clostridia bacterium
AGAAGGTGGCCGACGCACCAGCTCACCAGGTAGCCGCCGCCCTCCAGATAGCCGTCCTTTTTCTCATTTGCGCCCAACACCGCTGCCAACGCCATAGCGACAGAGGGCTTTTCTGCAATCACTAATTTCACTTGTTATCCTCCATTTCTTTGAAATACAAAAGGCAGCCGCATAGCTGCCCTTATAAGCTCGGTTTCTTTTTAATGTTCTGCTTCGTCTTAGGAGCTGCGGCATCCTTTTCCTGAATTTGGCCTTTATGCTCGGAAAGCTGCTTCAGGATGCCTTTTTCCTCCTGCGCCGGTTGGTTTCTTTCCATAGCCGCATTTTTTACCAGATTGTCGCGCTGCACATCCATGTCAAAACAGGTCAGATACGCATGATAATCCCCCTGGCTGGGAGAACAGCGCAGACAGTAGCGGTAATGCTCGGTTTCAACCATATATCCATAATTCTGCCGCCAGCCGCCTTCGATTGCACCGCCATGATCGTAACAGAAACGGCTCATGGAACGGAGGCCTTTGAGAACACTGTCCCGGAGCTGGTCTACAACCCGGCCCAATTCTTCCTTAAATGCCGGACTGTTCAGGCTTTCTTTGCCGCGTGGGTGCCAGGTATGCCAGAATTCCTTGCCATCCTGCCCAAAATCAATCCGCACATGGCCGACAGCACCCAACAGTTCGTCCTTTTCCGGCGGCATGGCATAAAAAATCCCTGCTTCGTCATTAGAAGCAGGACGGATCACAAAACGGGGAGTATAGTCAATTCCATATTCGGCGCAGAAATCCTTCAGGGTCATTTCTTCCCCCAGGAAGTTAAGGCCATCTTTCAGGCGTTTATATCCGCTTTTGGGAATCTTGACCGGCTTTGGTGCCAGCACCGCACCGGCATGGTTAACACCTGCATGCTGCTCCAAAGCAACCGGCCTGCCGGGGTCCTTATCCAATCCCCGCAGGTCATAGCAATAAAATCCCAGCGGCACAGTGCATATATCAACACGGCAATCCGTAAAAAGGGCCGGTTTGCCAAATAGTTCCACATGCTCAAATGTTTCCTTCGTCGCATCCACATTCATTTGCTTGGTTCCTCCTTTGCATTTGTTCAAATTCTTCATCTGTCTGTTTTCCGGCTTGCAAAATGCACATCAACACAACGCCAGCAGACATACCGCCAGTAAAGGACAGAAAGTGTGTTATAAGATACCACATAAAAATCGCCTCCTTATTGGCTTTGGCTAATAAAAATCGCAAAGGTTTCCAATACCTTTGCGTTCTGTTGCAAAGAAAAAGCGCCATCAAAAATATGTGGCGCAGTTTCAAAATATTTAATTGAGAGAGGGGAAGATTAGATGCTCTATAAGCATTGATTCATGTGTAAAATTATAGCATATTCCAATTATCCCTTTTTCTTATGGAGCTTTAAATCGTGATTTTTCGTTGCCGCTGCATCCTGCAGCAAGCCGGCGACAAAAGCACTTTTTTCTTTGAGCGTCAGTGTTTCCATATCAGTTTTACAGTCTATTTCCCTAAGTATCGTTCGCAGCTCTTGCAGTTCCAGCAGGTTGACGGCTACACAAAAGAGTGTCTTTTTGCGGCCATCATTATAATTGGATAATAAAACCTCCAGAATGTTGGCCTTCTCCGCCTGCTCTGTATTATAAGCGTCTATCCCAAGGCGTTTGGCCTTTTCCATATCGGATTTTCGATTTCGGTGTGTTATAAAGGAATCAAAATCGTCAATATGATCGTATTTTTCGCAAGGGTATTCGCTGCATTGGAAACAGTATTGGACGCTGTCGTGCTCCATGCTGCACCTTGCAATTTTGCAGGATTGATTCCCTTCACCACCGCCGCAGCCGGGACAGTTTTTATTCAGGAACATGGGGCAAAGCCCACAATTCAAACCGCAGAGGGAAAATAATTGATTTTGCCGGTTAAATCCTTTCATGAAACCTCCTTAATCAGCCTACTTGCAAACGGTTAGAATAGGCTCTGATAATGCTTGACCTAACACAGTAGGAAATTTGAAAACTTAAAACTCATATCTTGTGCCATGCGAGAGCAATAGGCCATCTGTTAATTCCACACGCAGAATGATGGTGTTTTCATCGTCAAAATCAGTGTGGCCGTTATCAATCCATTCAGTAAAGACCTTTTTCAGCTTTTCAGCAATCACACAATTCTCTTCTTTACCGAAATAGCCCAAGCTGATGCCTTTTCCATGCGCTGTAAACCACTCACCGGCGATTGCAACAACAGGATTATCTTTTATATGCTTCATTTTGTTTGAAAGTGCGTGGGTAATGACATAAAATGCCCCATTTTCATAATAGGCATTTACATATCTCACATAAGGTATCTCGTTTTCTGTTGTTGCTAATGATATGATTGTATCTTTCCCAAAACGCTCAATCATGATCTGTTCTGCTTTTTGGCTAAATTCTTTCATTAAATTATTCTCCCTCTTTCAAATTTTTTGCCTTCTCTTGCGCTGAATTACCCAATTTCTCATAGACATAGTTTCCGGCTTTCCAATTATTCAAGTTATGGATTCTTGCTCCACGATCACCATGCTCCGGGTCATCAAACAGCTCTTTTAGCTTTTGACAGGGCATATCTGAACATTCTCCGCAATGCTCAAGACCTTTTTCCATACAGCATTTTGCTTTATCGCACTCGCCCCAAAACATAATTCCTTTATTGGCTTTACATCCCTTACAGCCGATTTTATCTTTCCATTCGCACACTCCACAATATGTACCGCAAAAGGCTATCATTTTTTTATCTATCATCAAAACATCCCTCTTTGCTCTATTGAAAACCATACCTTTCACCCTTGAGATATTAGCTGTCCAGACGTATTGCTATATTCTCACAAATTTCTGAAAAGTGAACAAATGGCTTACAGCAAATTTAACAGTTCTCTATGGATATATCCGTTTGTTCCTGCTACGCTACTGCCTTTTCTCGGATCAAGCGGATTCCCTGTAAAATCAGTTACCTGTCCGCCTGCCTCCTGAATTAAAAGCATACCGGCAGCATAGTCCCAGGGATTCAGGTAAATCTCGAAATATCCTCCCTGTCTGCCGCAGGCAGTATATGCCAGTTCCAGAGCAGCAGAGCCAATCCTTCGGACATCCTGGCACTGACCGAACACCCTGCGGAACCGGGCAAAGTTTTCATCGGCCAGCTCTCTTTTTGCTGTTCCCAATCCAATCATCGTGCCGGATAATTTTTCTGCGTTTGATACATGTATGGGCTGTCCATTTAAAAAGCTGCCCTTGCCTTTAACCGCTGAAAACACTTCTTCATGGAAGGGATCATACACGATCCCCATAACAATTTCACCCTGGCGGCAAAGGGCTAAAGATACAACACTGTGCTGATAATCGTGCATAAGGTTTGTAGTCCCGTCAACCGGGTCTAAAATCCAAAAGCGATCCGCCTTTATTTCCTGCAATCCGGTTTCTTCTCCAAGAAACTGAATATCCGGTGCAAGGGCAAACAGCTCCTTCTTTAAGAAATTTTGCACGGCAATATCTACCTGCGTTACATAGTCTGCAAGACCTTTCTCTTTTACATGAGCGGCCATTTCACGGTTTTTTATTAACCCTTGCGTTTTTGTTACTAAACTGATAATTTTCTGAATATCCATATACATTTCCTCTATTGGCTTCAACTACCTGGTTACAAAACTTCCATAGAGTTATTGCAAACGATGTCTCTTAACTAAAGGGGTTAAGAAAGGTTTGAAACAACTTGACAAATAGGAATTTATCTCTTCGTAATAATTCATAATAGTGCTACATATTGATTATTTCTCTATTGAAACAAATGGTGGAAAACTATCAGAACTATTCACACGTTGCATTGTATTTATGTCATAGTCAAAGCATTTTCCATTATATTCATAATGTAATTTTCCATCTTCACAATAAAAACGATGTTCTGATTGAAATGCCACAGGCTTAGATTGTCCGTCTTGTATTGGCTGATCACGATACAAAACCTGATCTTCTGAAAATTTTAAAACATTGTTTTCGAGACAGATGTCATATATGCCACTAACCACTGCCTCTGCTGCTACATTTCTTCCAGAAGCTGAAATCATTCTAAAACAACCTGTCATTGTATCTGTACTTTTACGCTTAGCTAATTCAAAACGGAATAATGATACAGCACTAAAATCTTTTCGCAGTTCTTCTCGTTGTCCATCAGCTCCCATAAGCCATATCTTTTCATTTGCAACTATAAACATATCTAATTGAAATCCGCTTTGTGAGTATTTTAGATTTGAAAAAGAAATCTGATCAGAGTATACACCCTCTAACGCACCATCCTCTAGTTTGTAAACCAATTCCTTTGTAAACAGTGTTCTTCCATTTACATTTTCTTCGATAAAATCTATAATTTTTTTCATCTTCAAGTCCCTCTTAACCAATTATTTTCTATTTGACTTTCTTTTGATACTTAATAACTTCATGAAATCATCAAACATAGAAGTATCTACCGGCTCAAACATAATCCATTTTCCATCATGGTAAGTTTGAGCTTCGTCATATATTTCTTGAACTTCTTTTGAGTAATTTTCCCTATCCGCTTCAAATTTTGACCGTTCGTCTTTCCCTAAGATAATCATAAAACCCACACAGTTTTCTCTTGCATATAACGCGCATAGCGTTTTACCGCCCCGACGATATTTATATTCATATTTCCATGCTTTACCGCCTTTATTCCACAAACAATCCATGTCATATTGTTCATCAATGAAAGCACATAACTTCTTCCATACGTTATATAAAGATTTCCCAACTAAAGCTGTCATTTCTTCTTCGTTAGGTATCGTATCAAGCATATTAGCCCCCCTATATAACTTTAGATTTGTTTATTCGTCCATCATATATTAGCTATTTAGAAGTTTTGTCAAATCCTCCACGGAAGCATCCATTTTCACAGAAACCTCTTCCATGGTCATGCCAGTAGCAAGAAAACGCTTTATCACCATTTTCATATCCTCGCCAACTTCTATGATATGGCCGTCTAAATCGTAGAACCGGATCACCCGCTGGCCCCAGCTATGTTCGATCACTTCTCCCAGATATTCGATGTCCGGATACTGTTTCAACTTGTTCAGGAAAGTGTCAAAGTCCTGTTCCTCAAAGACGATTTCCGCATTGTTGGATTTTTTTAATATCTTTTCTTTCGGCAGATTCACAAGCCAGTCAAAATCCTGCTGCAATGCCAGGCCGCAGGTAAAGGCGATGTTCTTACCGTAATCCTGAAACACCTCTAATCCAAACAGATCCTCATAAAATTTTCTTGCGGCGTTAATGTCGGCCACCGATATAAGCATACATACATATTTCATGCCAATACTCCTTTCAAAGTGTGTGTTCCCATCTTCACAAAAGTTGGTTTATTCCCTGTAAGCCCAACTGGATTGTCACAGACCTTCACGGTTGAATATTTATTATACCATAGAGCAGCCTGTATTTCCACTTTTTCATATCCGGTTTTGTCCAAGATTTTGTAGTGCTACAATACAAATTGGACAGAGGAAGAAGAAAGTTCACAAAAAAGAGAAGAAGGAACCAGCCAAATCGGATATAGTTGAGTTACCACACCGCAACGTGCCGAAAGGAGGCCGGTCCCTTCATGAGTACCAGTATAACACAAGACATGCGGTATAGGCAATCCCTAATGTTGTATGCGGTATAGGCAATCCCTAATGTTGTATGCAGCAAAATTTGGCGTAAGCCGGGCCAGTCGAAAGTACAACCGTCCCCGCTCCTATATCTACTTTTGGCGCAAGCGCTGGGACGGTACGCTGTCCTCTCTTGCCTGTCAATCCAGACGCCCGCATCATCATCCCAACGCGCACTCTCCCGAGGAGATCGCGCTCATTCAGCGTATGCACCGCAGAAACCCGAATCTCGGAATGATAGAGCTCTGGTGCAGACTTCGCAAACGAGGCTATACTCGCTGCCCGGAAAGCCTGTACCGGGTTATGCGTAAGCTCGGGATGTTCCCGCCGCCAAAGAAAAAGGAGAAAAGAAAACCGAAGCCCTATGAACAGATGGATCATCCGGGTCAGCGGATCCAGATCGACGTCAAGGTCGTTCCGCTGCGCTGCCTTGCAAACCCAGAAGAACGCCTTTTCCAGTATACCGCGATCGACGAGTATTCCCGCCTCCGGTATCTCGGCGCTTACCCGGAACAAAGCACATATTCCTCCGCCGATTTCCTGCGCAGGGCAGTTGCCTGGTTCAAACGTCGCGGCGTGACTGTGGAATGCGTCCAGACAGACAACGGTTTCGAGTTTACCAACCGTTTTGCCAGAGGGCACGGGAATATGTCCACCCTCTTTGAAGCGACTGCTGCCTCCCTTGGCATCCGCCACAAGCTCATTCGGCCATATACCCCGCGGCATAACGGCAAGGTAGAACGAAGTCACCGCGAAGACCAGAAGCTCTTCTACGACTCTCACCGTTTCTTCTCTCTGGCCGACTTTGGTACGCAGCTCGCTGCGCACCAAAGTCGCACAAATAACCGCCCTATGCGTCCACTGGGCTGGCTTTCTCCTCGTCAAAAGCTCAAAGCCTTTCTTCCCTGATCCATTCCTTTTCACTGTCCAATATCATTGACAAACCTACATTCATATCCGGTTTTGTCCAAGATTTGTCCTATTTTTGCCCAAGATTAACCCTATCGGTATTTCCCGCAGTTCCTTCCGAAATTGGTGCGCATAACGGATGGTCTTAACTGTACCGCCTTTTTCCCGACCGTCATACACTGCAATTACACGGTCTGAATGTTTCACCATGTAACGGTTACGTTGAGCATAGACGTTAGGCTTGTATTCTTCCTGGATTACAATAACCTCTGCACAGGCATTTAGCAGGGCGTTTGTGTGTTCTTTCTGGCACAAGCTGTCCACCCGCTTTCGGTATGGAAGCGCTGCGATCAGCTTCAAACCATGATTTTCACTCTGTAGCTCCAAAACAATCTCTGCAAAGTATTGATCCACGCCATCCGCAAAGCCGGACAGAAAAACAGTAAAGCCATCGTTTACTGCTTTTTCAATTTCCCGGCGCAGCGCTTTCTTTACATGGGCGGTTTCATCGGCAGGTATATCTCTGTGTCCTGTGACACAACAGGTCTTTTCTTCCATCAGGTTCCTCCGTTTGATAGATTTGTTTTTGTACCCATTATCATTATAATAGGTTTATTTTTTCAAGTCAATGCAAATACCCTTTTCCTATTTGTGAATAGAAGTTGTGTATGAGGTACAATCTATTATAGAATAGGAGGTGGGTCTGATGTATGAAGAATTCGTCCCGGAACGGCTGGCAAAGCTGAGATTACAAAAGGGCGTATCTGCACGCGATATGTCATTGTCGTTGGGGCAAGCAAACAACTACATCAATAACATCGAAAACAAAAAATCACTTCCTGCCATGCAGTCTTTCTTCTATATCTGCGAATATCTCGGCGTAACGCCAAAGGAATTCTTTGATGAAGAAAATCTTTATCCAGAGATCTTGCAGGAATTTATTGCAGAGGCAAAGAAACTGGATTCCAAATCAATGACATATATCCTCGGCATTATGAAAGAATTGAACAGCAAGAAGTAAAGCGGTCACGGAAAATGACCGCTTTCTTCTTATTATTTCCCATACTGTCCTAAATTAAGTCTGGAAACGCTCTATATTTATCCTGATTTATGCTCCACTACTTCCAAACCCTCCGGTGCCGCGCTCCGCTCCCATGTCCGTCACAAAATCAGCAATGATAACAGGGGTAATCACAAGCTGGCCTACCCGCGTTCCTTTGGAAAGCTGATGTGGTTTGCTGCTGACATTGCTGATGATCGCATGGATTTCTCCGCGGTAGCCGGAATCCACGGGAGGAAGTTCGCAGACTAATCCCTTGACCGCCATGCTGGTGCGGGGGAATACAAAACCCGCGTACCCATCCGGCACCTCAATTCCAAATCCCAGCGGAACCTTTGCGATCTCTCCCGGCTGCAAGGTGCAGTCATAAGGCATATACACATCCGCTCCGGCGTCATTGCCATGCGGCCGGAAGGGGCGCCGATCCTCCGGCACCCCAAAGTCGATCAGTTTGATCTTCATGCGCCGCCTCCTTCCAGAAGTGCCGGGTAGTCTGTCTTTAGAATATCCTCCGGCGTCATATCCTTTTCCAGTTTCTGCCCGCAGGTCATTTTCCCCTCCAGGCATTTGTCCATCTGGCAGAACGGCCCTGTCTGGGAAGGTGCGAACAGCACGGGGCTGAGTGCATAAAGTTCCCTCCAGATTTTCAGTAGCACGATCCTTGTTTCGTCCGTATTCCTCCGGCACACCCGCTGGCCGATGATATGTTTCCACTGATAGGGCGTGGCGCTGATCAGCAGTACGTTCCGCAAGCCCTGGGGCGTGGCATAGCCCGCCGCGTCGTGGCCGACTCCCACGCTGCATAGTTTTTCATAGCAGTGCATTCCTTGGTGACAGCTTTTTAAGTACGGATTCCGAACCTCAGCCGGAGCCGTCAGAATCTCATAGGGCACGGCAAAATCCGCCTGCCCCGTATAATTGCTGTACTGTAAGGAAGCACTCATAAACTTTACTTCGTTCTGATGGCGCGTGATCTGCGAAAGGAACCGCCTGCTTGCCCCTACAACAGCCACGGTAATAACCGCAAATTTCTGGATTGTGGGGTGTGGAAGGCTTCCGATTGCCGCCACGGTACTTTCACTGAATGATTTCTCATAGAGCTCCAGCAGATCGTCCATTGTGGCGATCTTGTGTCCCCGCTGGGTAAGGCGCGCTGCAAAGACCATATTTTTTTCAGCCTCGGCAACCGCCTGGCAGTTTAAAATCTTTACTTCAATTCGGTTGATTGGTCTGTCCCTCCTTTACAATGGCTTTCAGTAAAAACAGATAATTAAGACTGTCAGTGATCTTTTCATTCCATGTGCTTATATCGTAATCTGTATCATCGTCAAAGCACATATCATACAGGGAAACGATATGCTTCGCCAGCATTCCGGCAAGGGCGCGCTGGGGTGTGGTGTGTTGCAAAGCTGCCGCCGCTTTAAAAGCTCCCAGCCGGTCCGTATCGTCCCCAGTGTATTCTTTGGTTTTCCGTTTCAAGGTATCGGCGCAGAGCCGCACCTGCTCGTCAAAAATAGTGTTGACTTCATTTTGTGTAATGTGGCATCCCTCCTTTTTGAAAACAGAAAGCCGACTACCCTAAAGCACCTTAGAATAGCCGGCAAATAAATAGACAATATATAGACAATATGTAGTTGTTACAGCGTATGGATCTCTTTTTCCAGTTCCCGAACCGCCGCTATAATGGTATCGAATGTGGGAACATCCCCATACAGCATATCCTTCATGGAATCGTAATCTGCCTTTAACGCTGCAAATCGGTATTCCGGCGGGATCAGCTTTAAGGTGCCCGGCACAGCCTCCGGGTATTTCGCCCATGCCCTGGGATAGAATTTCATTTTGAAATCCAAAACCTTCTTCAGCAGGTCAAGCCGGGAGAAAGCGGCTTCTTTTACCGGGGTCATAGCCATGCGGTAAAGATCGTAATAATGCCTGGAATACCGCTGTGGCATTTCCAGATGTTCCGGCCTGTTGGCCTCATGGTGCAGGATCGTCGCCTTTTCCCAAAAGGTCCGCTCCGGAGCCACAGTCAAAATACTTGTGTCCTTCTGTGCAAATATGTCAGGGTAATACTCTGCGGCATACGGCGTAATCTCCGCAGACTTTGCCGGCGTCCACGCTGCCAGTGCGCCAATCTCCAATCGGATCACCTGTAAAGTTCCTGTATTGGTAAACAATTTTGGATAGGCAAAAATCACTGTTTGCTTTTCTTCCTCGTCCATGTGAATGTCAGCCTCACGGCCAAGCTCCTGAGATAATCCTTCTTTGATTGCGGGGCAGAAGGTTTCTGCCAGAAAGACCTCCGCCCGTGCATTAGCCTCTTTGTTGAAAGCGTCCTGCTTCGTGTTGGAGCGTTTCTCCCAGGGCTCGTCTTTCCCATATCCCAATACGCGCCAGTCCAGGATCAGGTCAATATCCTCGGAAAATCGGCTGATCAGGTGAAAGGCTTTTGATAAGCTGGTGCCGCCCTTAAAGGTAATCGAATCTTTCCAGGGAGAACGGTGGAACAGATAATCCAGTGTAAAGCACACCCAAAAATCTTTTTCCACAATGGCATCGTTAAATCCCATCTTATCTGCTGTATTACGGAACAACCTCCGTTTATCACTGTCTGAAAATCTTGCAACATTTTTCATCTCTATTGTACCTCCCCGGCAATCTGCCGTATCACATTGTAAACCCAATCCGTAGATTCTGCCGCCTCCCTTAGCATAACAGCTTTATCTTCTTCACTCAACCGGGAGCTAAGTGTCTTGATTGTTTTGGAAGTGACATTTGTCTGCCCCAAAGTTTTCAGTGCCTGAATCACAAGAACCGTCATATAAGAAAGGCCCGTGATCTCTTTGTTGGTCCGGTGTTTAAATTCCAGCTTTGTGGAATTCCACTCATAGGTCTTATATGGACCGTCGCTGATATAGGACCATACGGCTGTCACCTGCGTGGAAAGCCCTAACAGATTCAGAGCCGTATTTCCACAGGGGGCAATCGTCCAGTGGTAATTACGAGCCAGCGCCCTTGCTACCGCCTCCGGGTCTGCCGCTACATATTCTTTCAGCATTTCACTGTATTCCGGCTTCTCATAAACACCTTTCAAAACCCGCCGGAGCACACCTGCATGTGTAAGCCGGTTCAAGTTCCGTCTTATGGTTTCCGTATCAGCAATATCCGCAAAATCAGAATTTACAAAAACGGTTCCTTCCGCTGCTGCGCCAATCCGCTCCTGAATCTGCCTGGAATAGCTATTTGCCACTTTGCTCACCTCCTTTTGTCCCGGATATTATATACTATTCGGGACAAATTTTCAATAGACTCCGAGAGTTTTGTTTATAGTATTTCCACGCAGAACAGAATTTATACAGCAATCTCAAAAAAGAAATGACCTATACCGGGGGAAGGGCAGATGGTGCACTCTCTATTTTGTCCCGAATTTTATATACTATTCAGGACATTTTTAAACAGAGGGCAGATAAATCCAGTCGTGCATCAGGCACACGCTCGGTTCATCCTCCCTGGGGACCAGCCGGTAGGTACATTCCCCGTACACGGTCCGCTTGTCCTCGATCTCCATTTCATAAGCCTT
>CANRND010000037.1 GCA_947631905.1 uncultured Clostridia bacterium
TATATATGTTTTCTTTCATTTCCTTTGACTTCTTTGTTTCTATCCTGCTTCCCTCTGGCCTCCCTACCTGCTTACCGTCTGCTATAGCTCTACGTACTCCCTCGCTTGTTCTCTTACGCATAAAGTCAACCTCATGCTGTGCTGTCTGAAAAGCTACTTCTATCTGTTTCTTTGCCAGTATCATCAGGTATTCATTTACTCCCCGGAGGATACAATCTACATCTGTACCAGTCATTTCTACTTTGCTATTAAGTGCTTCCCTAAATACGGATGTGTTAAGATGTGGCTCTTTGATGAAATAAAGGTCAATACCTTCATTGTATAAATCAAGATAAGTTTTAAAACCCTCTTGTGCATCTCTTGACATCCTAGAGATTTCATCGAATACAACTGAATCACCCGGCTTTAATGCTTTCAATAAGCTGTTCCATTTGGGCCTGTCCATTGTCGTTCCCGTATAGGATTCATCAATTATTACCGCATCCGGATATTGTGCTTTGATATTGGCAATCTGCCTTTCGATTTTCTGCTTCAACGTCGATACCCTCGCGTAACCGTAAACTGTCATTTGTATTTACCTCCTGTAGTATTATTTTAAACGAACGAATATTTTGATACTCAAATAATACCACATGGACAAGGTAAAATCAATAATTTTTGATACTTTTTTAAAAGGGTTTAATTTGATACTTAATCAAACTTCGGTAGTTCCGGTAGCTCCTGCCTCCGTCGCCTGATGATCTCTGCCGGTGGCTCATATGCTACTATTGGTTTTTCCTGTGCTTCCGCCATATCATCGAATGAAACCTCATTCGAGTATCCGCACCAGTTACGCAGTAAAAAAATTGAAGATACCGGATTAATTTTACCAGTCATGCAGGCCGCCTCCAAAAAAGCCGTGATATATTGTTTTGCTCTCAACACAATCTCCTGCCGCTCACGGTCACAGGCGCGGCCATGCGCCCAGTTAAACAGTGTAGTCCGCGATATACCCAATGCGAGACACAATCCCTCAACCCCAGGGCGGCCGCCATCACTCAGACACGCGCGAAAATAATCATCAATACGCTGCTTTACTTCCGCGTTCGTGGTCGGCCTCGGACTCTCATACAGTTCCAGTAATCCTGCAGATATTTGCCGAACGCCTATTTTGTCGTTATCAGACCACTCAACCAAACCACTTTCCGGGTAATTTGATTTACGGGACATTTTTATCACCTCCTTTTTTGTGACGTTAACTCTGCGCGCGCGGGTTAGTCTTTTTCCTGTCCCTCTCTGGTTTTTGTCCTACATTTCTTTTCTCTGGCTCCCCTCGCGCCGGTGGCCTGTATCGGTCTCCCAGTGTACATTTCAAAAATTGTTCCCAATGCTCCAAAATGATCTCCTTCCTGCCTGATAAGGAGAAAAGCCTGCCCTGACTCATCCTCTTATCAGGCTACAAAAACTACAAAGTCTACAACTACATTCCAACTAAACACTTTTATATATTTTTTACTTCTCTAACTCTTTAATTTTATTGTAGAGAATGTAGAGAATGTAGAAAACCAGTAAAATCAAGGGTTTGAGCGTGCTACAATCATGCTACATTCTCCGCTACATTCTCGTAAATCGGCTGAAATCAGTCGTCAAAAGGTGTTTCTTCATCATCTGTCCATGCTACAACTGCCGGTGGATTGTAGCAGAATCCTCTCTGACTTCCATAATCCCCGAACTTGGTAGGAGACTTCATTCTTTTCCATCCAGGTATTTTTTCAATGATCGCTCCAATCTCGCTTGACTGCCATTTCTGCGGTCTCCCGTTCTCCTGAAGTGCCTCCTGCCAGATCTGAAGAATACACACTCTTTCCTTTCCTCGGAGATATTCCTCTATAATTCCTGTCTTGCCGTCATCGGCCAGATTATCCGCTTGGAGCTTCTCCGCTTCCTTCTGACAGTATTTTGGAAGAACCAAAACGGGATTCTCCGTCTGGTAAATATGGACGGCCTGCGCCCATGCCTGGCGAATATCATCAACCGCCTCCGGGCCGAACAAATCTTTTTTTGGTTCCGTAATTCCTACTTGTATAATCAAAAATCTCCGGTTTCCGGTCTCGTCTTGTAGAAAATCGCTCTTATTGGTCGTTCCAGCAAAAACATTCTGTCGGAGGAAAACGTCTGCCCTTCGCTCATATGGGATTCTATATTTATCTTGTGTTGCAGATAAGAACCTCTTCACGCTTTCCACGCCGCCCGACGTGCGCGCCAGGCTTTTAAGCTCCGCAAGCTCAATAACCCAAGAACCTGTCAAGGACTGGACGGCTTTATCAGAGTCTAGGGAGTCCAAGGAATCGTTAAACCATTCATCTTTCAAGGCCAGCAACCGCAAAAATGTGCTTTTTCCAAGTCCTTGTTCGCCCTTTAAAATCATGCAGTAATCAAATTTGCATCCCGGCCGACATACCCGCGCTACGGCTGCGACCATCCACAATTTCAATACTTCGTATGTATATGGGCTGACCTCTGCGCCGAGATAATCCGGCAGCAACTGACTGATATGCTCTTTTCCGTCCCATTCCAGGGATTCCAAAAGCTGCCGGACGGGATGGAATTTGTGCCGCATTGAAACGTTTTTGATCGCGTCAAAAAAATCATTTCGATTTGTCAGGCCATACTCATTTTGTACCAATGAAAACAAAGCAGAATCATCATGGCTTGACCATGGCCTGCAGCGTCCTGTATCGTCCCACGGAACCGCCCCCATAAGATAGGTCTGTCGTGAAAATTCATCAAATTTTATCTTTTCCTTAAATCGGCAGTCGTTTTCCAGTACAATTTCATGGTTCCTTACCGACTGTACAATCTTCCGGCTCTTCTCGCTGCCGTCACCGTTGTAAACAATACGGTATTCCAGCAGCCGCATGACATCAGGGGGATAAATCCCGCTGTCCTTGCCCTTATCAGGCTTTTCTCTGCCCGCTGAAACGACGTAAAAATCAGGATTAGCAGATTTTAACTCTTTTCCCGCTGTCATCACGCCGCCCCCTTCCCGCTCTTTACATGCGGCTTCCGGTTCGCCTCGCGGTTGATCGCCTGCCTGATCTGCTGTATTTCGCCTTCGGTCGCCGTGAATCTACCGGCAGCCCCCAGGATCTGCAGTATATCCGATAGCCATTGTGGCCGGTCGCTGGGCATGTCTGATTGTTTATCCGACTTCATCCGGCGGTATGTATCGCAATCAGCAGCACACAGAATATCCAGCTTGTACTCCGCGGCCTCTATCTCCTGTATGAGAAAGCACCACAAGCTGTCAAACGGCTTTATTTGGGGATTTTGTAGCATTTCCGTGTATTTCTCTGTCCGGTTCTTTAAATCGCTTATAAGGCAAAATAGCGCGTCATGGAATTCACGATTCCGTCGTTCCTTTATCAGGGCTTTTCTTTCCCGCTCTTGTCGAATCCGTCGGCTTGTGTCGTCGTCCTGCTGCCTTATGTCCAAACGGTAATAATCGCATAATAGCTCTGCGGCCTCGTGATCGCTGATGTGGCGCACATAGGACAACAATCTTATGCCGTCGCCGCCGGTTCCCGCCGCGAAATCGTAAAAACTGTCTGTCTTTGGGTATAATCTTAAACTTGGGGTTTTTTCCCCTTGTGGGGATTTTACGAAATTGTATTGATTTGGCTGCATATATAGGTCTATACAGATTTGTCGGATGTTAATATTTCTGTCTCGTAACGCGTCCTTTAGCGTCACAAAGTCCAGTGATTCTGACTTCATATCCTTTTTTCGTGCTTTTTCGCGCATTTTGGGCGGAAAAAAAGCACTCTCTCCTTCCAATTTTTTAAGGTCAGCGACTGTTTCCAATTTTCAGCCGGTTTTGGTTTATGCGGTTTTGGTGAGGGCCGTGATCGCGTTCATGATCTGCGTGACCTGCTCATCTGTCGGGCATCTCATCATTTTTGATACGGTGGCCTCCGATACTGATAGTTGTTTTGCGATTTCCCATTGGCGTAAACCATGCTTCGCAAGCTCGCCTTTTATTTCCAACCGCGTCATTTTTTCACTCCTTTCTTTGTGGTAAACAAACTTGTTTTTCACTTTCATTATACATCAATTTGCAACAAAAATCAACAGTAAACATTTATTTTTATAAAAATTGATCGTTTTTTGTGTATACAAATATATCTGGCCTGTATTGCACAGCAAAATCCTTTCTGCGTTCGCTGGGCTTGCATTTTACTTTAATTTCCGCAATAAGAACCCATCCGGTATATAACAGTACGTCCGTTTTGCCTGAGACCGTGCACGGCTTTTTCTGCATCCAGCCGATAATTAATATGCCTGAACACAAAAAGCCCCTTCTCGGCCTTTATACGCGGCCTGAGGGCTTTCTGCTTTTCATCTTCTGTATTCCTTAGTGGTTCATGTGTCTATTAATTAATTGATGGACATATGCCCTGCTTACTCCTGTTTCTGCGGCTATCGCACGGATAGTTTTCCCCGCCGCCCGCAGATTCATGATTGCCGCGTCTGTCTCCGCTGTAATTGTCTTTGGCCTGCCTGCTTTCCTGCTGTTTCTGATCTCTGTGATTCCCTGTTCCCTGCATTTTTCCTTTACTGCCTCTATTAGGCTTTGCGTTTCCTCGGTCGCCCCGTATGTCTGCTCGTACATGTCCAATAGTATATACAATTCGCACAGGTCGCTTGCCTTCATCTCTAATTTTGCCATATTACATTCCCCCGAATAATCTGTGTGCTGGTTCTGCAGGCGGTTTTTCTCCGGTTGGAATGATCGACCAGTATTTATATGCTGTCGTCCGGCTGATCTGCAGGTCTCTGGCCGCCTGTGTGGGAGTCCCGTCCGGGTATCTCTGCCGCCACTGTCGGACTATATCAGCCTTTGGTTTACGTCCTCTCCATTCTCCATCAGGGTAGTCTATGGCTTGCACTGCCCTTGCACGTTTCAGGTGGGCGGCCTGCGTTCGTCCATTCCTTTTATTAGGCTTCAATTCTATTCCCGTTTTTTTGCTGATGAAATCTATCCTTCGGCGGTATGCCTGTTCTGCGGCTGTATAATACGTTCTCAATGCACACATGACGTCATATTCTCCGAAATGGTTATCGTCTGATACAGTTAGCCGTTCAAGGCGTTCTGCGACCTCTCTGCAGTCAGCTTCTACCTGTTCCGGCGGTATGTCACACTGCACGGCAAGGCTACATAGATTTTCCAAACAGTGATACCGGCGACCAACTGTCGCGCCGTCTATGATCTTTTGTTTCCAATTATAATAAATTGGTTGGTGCCTGATAAAATGCCCCCGCCCCTCTCCCTGCTCTATTCTGCGTCTGTACCAATTAGGATATAGAGCTTTTGCCTGCTCCAAGGTACAATTCGATTGATACATGCGATTTAATTTCTTATCAGGCGGCAGAAATTTATTAAGATATTCGATTGTGATTTTAGGCCCGCACTCAAATGCCATAGTATAAGTAGCTGCTTTTGTTATACTCCCAACACATCGAAACGCTTGTGTGATTCCTTCGTATTGTACAGTATCATAAGCCAGAGAAACGTATCTGTTCCAAAACCTCGGTGTCAGATATTTTTTTATTTCTGTAAGCTGTATGAATATATTTTCCCATAAAGGCAAGGGCCGCTCAAACACAAAGTACATGTGTAAGCCGGTTCCGCTACAGACTAGATATGTCGGCCTTGGTAATGGCTGTTCTGTGCGCTCCCAGCTAAAAATTAATTCATCAAGTCCATGCTTCGGTTCCAAGTTATCTATTTCAATACAAAGCGCATACATAAAACGAGCATTTTCATTCTTTCGCGTCCTGCCTGCGTAACTGATCGGAGCAATCATGCAGAAATTATCTGATCTGTCAATTAAATCATACAATTTCATGTTTCCTTGCGTGATCGTGTACCTTCGAGCAGCATACCGTACATTTCCCCGCTTATTCAATACTATATTTCCGTCACTATCTCGTTTTTCCACGCGTTCTATCGCGATTCCTGCATACTCCCCTGTGCGGTAATCTTCCGGCATCCGTTCCGGTTCCAGATCCTCCCCAAACACATCATCGTAAAAATCTACAGCACAAATACCCTTGTATCCCTTCTCAAACAGTTCTTTTGCCCATTTAGGGGAGGCCCCTCCATACATAGATGGACAGTCCAGATACTGCTCATAGGTCAGTTTGGTATAACCCATATCCCCCACCTTCCCACTACCCCGCCAGCATATAAAGGGGGGCATATATTAACAATACAAAAATGAACACTTTTTCGCCTATTATACGGCGGCACTGTATAACTGTCAACTCGTGCCGCCGTTCTGCTTTTACTTTTTCGATTTACCTTGCAAGTGTTCCAATAACGCCTGTATCGCCTGCGTCTGCTGGGCCTGCTCCTGCAGTCCGGCTATCTGCCCATACAATGACTGATTGAGCGCGTCTTTGTCCGCCAGAGTCGCCTGCAGTGCGCTGATCTGCTCTTTCAGCTTATCATTTTCATCCCTGAATTTTGTGAGGCCGGCAATCTGCGCCCTTAACTCCGTGATTGTCGCGTCCTTGGCCTGCAGCAGTGCGGCGTAATCCGTCCTGATCGTCGCCGCCTGCTCGCTGTTTTCCTTTAATAAAAGCAGGTAAGCATCCTTTATGGTGGCAAGGTATTGCTCAAACATCTCTATGTTGTGGGCCTGATCGGGGAGGGCAGCTTTCGCTCCCTGGCTTTCAAAGACTTCAATCAGGCGGGCGAGCGTCTGCTCCTGATTGCCTCCGATACTTCCGGCAATCTCTTTGAATTTCTCGGCGGTTCCTTCACTGATTCTAAAGGATTTTGGCGTCAGTTTTGATTTTTCATCTGCCATTGCCTTAATCTCCTTTCATGTAATACACTACAATTACAATGTATTTGTAATATATTCTATTGTGAATTCATCTTTTTTTCGTAAAACTCTTTGAATACGCCTGATAAGGGATGATTGCTGATATATTCCTGCATGGCAAGCACTCCAAGGTCGTCAACCTTCATCCCCAGACAGGACGCCGCATAAGCGCGCCACTGCTTGACCAATTCGCGCTCGGCCCGAAAGCTGAATACCACTTTATCAGGCTTTGTATTTGCCTTTTCTGTCGGTTTTATCATGTTTCCTGTGGGATTCTCTGCCTTTACGGTTACCTCGGCTTGTGGGGCCTCCTGCACATCCTGATCGGATACTGTACGGACATCTGATTTCAAATGAAGTCCCCTTATTGAGTCCTGCTCCTTTTTTTCTTTCAGGTGAAGTCCCGGCTTCCGTTCTACCTGCGGCTGCTCCTGCTCCTGATCTTTCCTCCGGTCTTTTAAAGATATTTTTTTTTCAGGTTTATAAATTAGCTCTGGGAAATCCTGCTTGATGCGGCTTATGGCCCTGCAAACAGTTGATTTGTCCACACCGACCATTTTACCTATCTGTACTTGTGTCGGTATTCCCGCATTGTATAGTTCAAGGATTTTCTTTTCCGTGTCGCTTAACGGCTTAATTTCCGTGTCCATCTGCTGCTATCCCTCCTCACGTTATATTTGCGGTAAATTTTAATACTTCTCTTATTATCCAGATTCTTACGTCCTCATCGCTCAAAATGTCAGTGATTGCAGATATATACTCTTCCCGCGTTTGTAATGGTTTTAATTCCTTTCGCCCGTCCTCGTCGATGTAATAATATTTGTTCGCTCGTTCAGTCATTGTTTTTCCTCCTGTTCCTGCTCTTCCCGGCGTGCTACGCGCGCAAATTCGTAAAGCATTTTAAGGATTTCCTCTGTATGGAGACTGTCGGCCAGTTCTTTGATCTGATTCTGATAATATTCAGCAGTTCCCTCGTCCGGTGCGTCCTTATATGGATGCTCCAACCTGTACGGCACAATCAGGTAATCGCAGATTTTTTCCAGATATTCCGGATTTTCAATCCCGATTATCATTTCGATAGCCTCAACTTGAAGGGCAGTTCTCTTTCCCTCCGCCTGCAGCCCTGCTATGATCTCGCTGGCCAGTGGTTCGTTTTTCTTTTTGCTCATGCTTACCATCCTTTCTCGGTTTTTGCTTGCCATGACCGGATAAGCCTGATAAGATAAGGCTGTACCGGTGCTGTGGTGGTTCCGGTTACACATCCCCTGTTTTGCTTTGGTCGGCGGCAGGGGATTTCTTTGTTTTCATTGATTTTACAGAAAACTTTGAATCTATGATTTCTCTATTTTCTTAAAATCATGAAATCATCAGTTTCATTGTATTCTTGAAATCATCGTTTGTCAACCTCTTTTTTCCAGCTACAGGAGTTACATTTTTTTTCAGATTTTTTTAGGGAAAAAATTTTTTTCGCGTTTTTTTCATCAAAAAGGCCCCTTTTTCTGGCTTTTTTCAAAAAAATAAGGGGGAGTGGCACGCTTGAGTGATTAAATAGCCGTCACCATGATCTGCTCAACATTGAAAGTAATATCGGTTATTTCCTTGCAATTTTGCTATATCTGTGCTATAATAACTATAATGACTTCATATTAAACCTTTCTGTGCGCCGTCCCTGCTTCCGTAAAGTGGGGGCGGTTTTTTTGGGGGATTGTGCCGCTTGAAAACGCGCGCCTGATGTGGTATAGTAAAAATGAAAAGGGAGGCCAGAGAAGCGGCCTACCCTCAATAATTACAAGCTAAACCCTTTACAGGGTCAGCCGTCACTATTGCAGTAGTGGCGGCTATTTTTCTCCCTTGAAAATCTGATAACACAGACCAACAAGGGCGATAACGACCAAACAAAACTGATAAAATTCTGCATGAGTCATCTGCATCCCCTCCTTTCTTTCGTCTGGAGGGTAAGCCCCTCCGATAATCAGAGGGTAAGCCGCCCGGCTCTCCGGTCTCCCATGATACAGTATCATATTTTTCAACGAATAACAACATAATTCGCCAGTGGCAGGAATCCAGTATGTAATACTCTACAATTACTACGTATTTGTAATACACTACTATGTATTACATGAGAATCCCTGCCTGATAAGGGGTGAAATCAATCTGCGTCTGCTTCCTCCGCTGGGAGAAATTCCCGATATTTTACCGTGATCTTGAGAACATCCCGCAGTAATGGCGTGTCCTTTACAAGCTGCGCGGCTCTGGCTTTCTTCTGCTCGTTTGTAATACATCCTGCAAACATCTGATCTATAGTCTCCATCTCACTGCTCGTCAGCTTTGTTCTTCCGCTTCCCGGCAAGCTGTCGCCGCTCCATATTACCGACGCGACGGACAAACTGGAATCCGCAGATAGTACTTTCGCAGCACCCGCGGCATAGGAAAGCGTTTTCGCATTTGGGAACTCCTTCGTATTAAGAAATTCCGGCGAATAGTCCGCTCCCCCGCCACAATAACCGCTAATAAAAATTTCTGCTTCGTTTTTTACTCGCTGCAGCATATTTAAATACTTTTCCAGATTAAACCGGCTGCGAAATCCCTTTATACCTGATGTTTCCGCCACTTTCTCCATTAAACGCTGTGCAAAATAATTGGTTCCAATCGACTCCTGCAGGGCCTCATACTCTGGCGGCGTTAACTTTACGCCCGTGCTAACCATCGCCTGCAGCAGCGCGAGCTGATCGGCGCGAATCGGCGCGCTAATCCAACGCTTGAGGCAGTCCTGTGTATCTTCCAGGATGCCATTGATACGGACTGCAATATTCCGCTGTTCTTCTATGTATTCTGCTTTCTTTTTTGCCAGGCTCTCACTTTTGAGCTTTTCGCACATTTCCGCATTATAAATCTTTTCGTTTTTGCCCTGATCGGCCCTGTACTCTCTCACGATTCTGTCAATCTTGCTCTTGTAGCAGTCCAATGCTACGGTCATTTCCGCGAATCGGTTCATAATTATCTGCCTCCTTTTTTGATTTTTTCCGCGATTTCCCAATAATCCGGCTCCTGTCCGGCGTCGGGATTCCCTGTATACAGCGATAAAATATCAGTGTTTACTCTCTCTGTCCGGCGCGCCGCTGATTCCCTCGCCAGCTTCGCGCCCAGCGTTTTCTCCTTTTTTCTCCGCTCCTGTTCTCTGATCTGTTTTCGTGCTACCGCCTCATTTAATGGCAGACCGAACAAGCCGCTTTGTAAAAATCCGTTCATTATTTCCGGCTCCTTCCTTTAATTTCTGCTATTTTCGTGTCAATCGCTGTGTTTAGCTGTTCCCGTATTTCCTCCAAGAAGTTTGCCGCCTGGGACAAGTCATCCGGCCCGAAATCATTTTCAAACAGGGCCAACACCTGCGAAATGGTACTCATTGACATATCTGTAGCTTTTGCAGACAGTAATTCCCTGTCGCGTTTATTGGTAAATCTCCATGCCATTTTTTAAAGCTCCTTTCTCCCCTGTGGGGAAATCCTTTTTATTTGCCGCGGCGACTAGGGGAGGCAACCTCCGCTATATACAAAGGCCCCATAAGACCCCCCTGCCCGGCTCCCTGCATACCTGATCTGCCGCTGGTGTCTGTCAAAGACGATAGACACCCGGCCTGATAAGGATAAAATCAGTGCTGATCTGCTGTGTATCGCTTATCGTCCTTCATTTCGCGTTTGTATTTATAAAATGAATTACGTGCAATTTTTAATACATTCATACATTCAATATCCGTCATATTTCCTTTGAAATCCTTTGACATCTTATATATGTTTTCTTTCATTTCCTTTGACTTCTTTGTTTCTATCCTGCTTCCCTCTGGCCTCCCTACCTGCTTACCG
>CANRND010000038.1 GCA_947631905.1 uncultured Clostridia bacterium
AACAATGAGGTCCTCTACGATAAGAAGGGTATGCCATCAATCATGGTGCGCATCCCGAAGATGTCCTACAAGGATCTCGGTCTGGGTGAGGACACCACCGTCTTCCCTGCCTTCCGTGTGAACGGCAAGGAAGTGGATGAGATCTATATCAGCAAGTTCCAGAACATCGTCCTGGATGGCCTGGCCTACAGCCTCCCCGGCGTGGATCCGACCGTCAACATCACCTGCGATGCTGCCCGCAAGGCGTGCACCGACAAGGGCGAGGGCTGGCACCTCATGACCAAGTGGGAGTTTGCTGCCCTGGCCCACTGGTGCAAGGCCAACGGCACCATGCCCAAGGGCAACAACAACTTCGGCAAGGACATCAGCGAGACCATGTACAAGGCCATCCCCACGCTGAAGGACTCCGCAGAGCAGAACTACAGAACTCTGCGGACTGCTACCGGCACCGGTCCCCTGTCCTGGTCTCACGATGGCACACCGTCCGGTATCTTCGACCTGAACGGCAACGTTTGGGAGTGGAATACCGGCGTTCGCTTCGTGTACGGCGAGCTCCAGCTGCTGGCTGACAACAACGCTGCGGACTACAAGCGGGATCTCACCGAGAACTCCACCGAGTGGAAGGCCCTGGATGCTACCACTGGTGCGCTGATCACTCCGGACGGCAAGGGCACCACCACCAACAGCTGCAAGATCGACTGGCTGACCAACAAGTGGAGCTGGACCAATGGACAGCTCACCGTGAAGGACACCGCACAGCACGCCTGCCAGCTGGAGAACGTGGAGTGCCAGGAAGGCGTCCTGGAGCCGGCACAGAAGATTCTCAAGGGCCTGTGCCTCTACAAGCCCGGTGAGGGCCTGGAGAGCGACAATCTCTGGGGCATCAACGGCGAGGCAGAGCGTGGCTTCATCTCGGGCGGTAACTGGGGCAATGGCGCCGGGAGTGGCGTGTTCGCGGGTAGCTTCAGCGATTCTCCGCGTTCCTGGGCCGGCGGGCACATCGGGCTGCGCTCCGCTTTCTGCAAACTGTAATCTGATTCCCTGTGTCCTGTAATCTCCGCGATAGCGGAGATTTTAGACGCAAATTTTTGATAACGAGATTCGTTATTTTATAACATTTCCATGCAAAGTCGTGGCGCACTCGATATAATGCGCCGAACTCAGACAGGAGGGGTACGCAATGGCCATGGACGAGAAGGTATCTCGCAAGGAGGATTTGAAGATTCTCCAGAAGATCTTCGACATGATGGACTATGCGTACCCCGCCTTGGCGCAGTACCCAAAGTCTGAGAAGTTCGGCCTCGTTACGGACATCAAGCACTGCATGGATATCCTGCTGGAGCGCTGTATCGAGGCGCAGAAAAAGTACTACAAAAAGACCACACTCCAGGATATGGACGTGGAGCTCATGAAGCTCCGGGCGTACATTCGCCTGTCCTTCCAGCTGAAATTCCTGCCCATGAAGAAGTATGAGATCTGGGCCGGAATGTTGGTCGAAATCGGTAAGATGTTAGGCGGATGGATCAAGACCGTCAATGGCCAGAAGTCTACATAGGGATCAGGTTGCCGCGTGGCTTCATCTCGGGCGGTAACTGGAACAATGGCGCCGGGAGTGGCGTGTTCGCGGGTAACTTCAACAATTCTCCGCGTTCCAGGGCCAACAGGAACATCGGGCTGCGCTCCGCTTTACCTCACACGTCAGATGCTCAGGACCCAAGGGTTCTGTCCCAGTACACGAGGTTGTAAAGGAACCTGACTCCTTTGCTCTATGGATTGAGCCATGGATCTTTTCATGGGGCATAAAAATGCTATACCACGCAATCCAGTGTTCCGGCTGGCAACAGTACGGCACTCGTCAAACGTGGTGGGGAGAGGTGCAGACAGAGTGGAAAAGTACTCTCATTTGTACGAGCAATTCGCGACCTACGACAATTTGTATGACGGTTACCTTCTCGCCCGAGAGAACAAAAGGTTCAGGGAAGGGGTACTGGACTACTCTGCTCACCTCGAAGAATACATTATCGAGGACGTAAACCGGCTTCAGTGGATGACCTATTCCCCCGGTCCAATGGGGGAATTCATGGAGTACTTCCCCAAGAAGAGGATCATCTGCTATCAGCCGTTCCGAGACAGAGTGATCAACTGCGCAGCGTATAACGTGCTGTGGCCCATCTACTCCAAGTCCTTCTATGAGCACTCCTACGGATCCATCCCAGGACGTGGCCCACTGTTGGGCGTGCAGAAATTGCAGTCCTGGATGCAGCACCTGGAGAACTCGCCAAAGGACTGGACCATCGGCAAACTGGACATCGCGAAGTTCTTCTTCCGGGTCCCGGTGGACGTGCAGCTGCGGGAGCTCGGGCGTCCTCTCGCGGATCCAAAGATGATGTGGTTCCTGGAGACCGCGATCCGCTGTGACGGACGCGCCTTCGGCCTCCCGCTGGAGTGCCCAGATGTGGAGCTGGCGGAGAGAGTGCCAGGCATCGGCATGCAGGTTGGCTCCCTCATCTCTCAGATGACCGCCAACGTGGTGCTGACTCCCTTGGACCACTACATCAAGAGGGTCTTGAAAGTCCCGTATTACATCCGCTACATGGATGACATGGTGATCATCGCCCCGTCCAGATCGGAGTGCAAAGCTGCCATCAATGAGATAGACGCCTTTCTGAAGTCCAGGCTTGGCCTCCAGCTGAACAACAAGACGCAGGTCAAGTCCATCGGCAACCGGATAGAGTTCATCGGTATGATGGTGGCACCGCATCAGATCCACATCAGGAAGAGCACCACACTCCAGATGAAGCGGAAACTGGAGTACTGCAAACAGAAGTACGCCGACAACAAGAAGGACTTTCGGTATGTTCACAGCGTGTATGAGTCCTACCAAGGCATGCTGAAACACACGGACAGCACGAATCTTTCGCAGAAGCTCATGGAAGACTTTGTGCTTGTGAAACACAAACCAGAAGAATACGAAGAGGACGACTGGTAGCCCCAGCCGTCCTCTTTTCCTATCGCGAGGTGTTTATCATGACGTTATCTGACATCATCTCCAGCGGTCTGCTGGGGATTGCTATCCTGCTCACCCTAGTCCAGATTGCACCGATAAAGATCGACCCTTGGTCCTGGATCGGCAAAGCTTTTAACAAGGACATCACACAAAAAGTGGAGCGGTTGGAGGGGAACATCTCTAACGTCCAGGACGGGTTGAGAATTGAAACGGAGGAACGGCGGAAGGGAGATATCATCCAGTGCAGGGTCCGGATACTCAGATTCGCCGATGAGCTTGCCAATGAGGTGCACCATTCAAAAGGGCATTTCGAGCAAATTCTTCAGGACGCTCAGCAGTATGAGCGATACTGCATGACGCATCCGGAATTTGAAAACGGCCTGACAGGGCCGTCAATCATGCACATCAGAGAAGTGTACAATCAATTATTACGGGAGGGAAAATTTAGATGAACGAAACCATTGCAAAGAGGATTGCCAGCCTCCTCACTGTGAAGTCCATCATGACCCTGATCCTGACCATCGTGTTCGCCGTCCTGGCACTGCGTGGCGAGATCGGGCAGGACTTCATGACCGTCTACACGATGATCACGGCTTTCTTTTTTGGGTTTCAGACAACCAAAGACGCTCGGGAGGAAAAAGAAAGTGGCTAAATGGCTTGCTGTGCCGGGGTACACTGCGTACAGAGTTAGTGATGACGGCAGAGTGTATTCTGTACGAAAGGGTATTTTTTTAAGACAGCAAATATCAAAATTCGGATATCCGAGAGTAGAGCTTAAACAGGACGGCCGTACATATACGGCTGCTGTTCATCGGCTTGTTGCTGCAGCGTTTATACCGAATCCGGACAACTTGCCTCAGGTAAACCACAAGAACGAGATCAAGACCGACAACCGAGTTGAGAATCTGGAGTGGTGCACTTGCTC
This sequence comes from uncultured Clostridia bacterium, assembly GCA_947631905.1. Taxonomy (GTDB): domain Bacteria; phylum Bacillota; class Clostridia; order Christensenellales; family Borkfalkiaceae; genus Gallimonas. The sequence goes on from CANRND010000038.1 coordinate 3,933, forward strand.
CTACAACATCAACTATGGCACACGAAACGCGAAAACCGCCATAAAGATGAAAGCATACAAGGAAGCCACGGTCGCAAAGAGGATCGCACAGATCGACAAAAACACTGGAGAAATTCTGCGGGTTTGGCCTTCTGCAAGAGAGGCAGCTCGTCAAATGGGCGTAGAGCATATCAACATACTGCTGGTATGCAGAGGGGTCAGGAAAAGCAGCTGTGGCTTCAAGTGGGAATACGCATCATGAGAAAGAAGGTATTACTATGACTCCAGCAGAACGCCTCGTTGCTACTGCCCTGGCCGAAAAGGGTTACCGGGAGAAGGCGTCCAACTCCAACCTGGACAGCCCAACTGCCAACGCTGGTAACAACAATTGGAACAAGTACGCCGCCGCCATGGACAAGACGGACTTTTTCAACGGGGCCAAAAACGGCTACGACTGGTGCGCCATCTTCGTCTGTTGGTGCTTCGTCACCACATTCGGCGTCGAGGTTGCCCGCAAGATCATGGGTGTGCCGGTTCGTTCAGCTGCGGCGGGTGTGGCGTACCTGCGGCAGTACTTCAGTCAGATCGGCGGGTTGGTATCCAGCCCTCAGCCCGGGGACGTGATATTCTTCAAGACCGCCAACGGTACAGGGTGGCAGCACACAGGCATCGTGATCCGCGTGGCAGACGGCTGTGTCGAGACCATCGAGGGCAATGCAGGCACCCCGCAGGGCGTGAACACGTTCAGGTACAGCCTGGCCTACAACCGGATCGGCGGGTACGGCCGGGCAAAGTGGGCAGAGGTGCCGGATGAGATCGACCCGGGCGATGGCTCGGCCTGGAGCCTGGAGGCACGCAAGTGGGCAGTGCAACAGGGGCTCTTCTCCGGGGACGGGCAGGGCAACTACCAGTGGGAGGCGCCTGTGACGCGGGAGCAGCTGGCGCAGGTACTGTACAATATGCGGTGATCTGCCAGCGCTCGCACAGGTGCTGTACACTGCCCGCCAGCTAGCCTAAAACGCCGCCAGAGACGTGCGGCGGGCGAAAAGGTAAAGAATACCCCCCCAGGGCGTTGCGGCGCTCTGGGGGCTTTTTTTGTGGGTTTATGGGGGTCAAAATGACGTCTGCAGCCCCTCGACCTTTGCTATCAGCGTGCGGGCTTCGCTGATCTTGTCCGTGTAGATCTCGATGAGCCCCTGGGCGGGGCTGTAGCCGTCCAGCTTCGCGATCTGGCTCTCGAAGTAGTCAATGCGATCCTCCATGGCGATTATCAGGTTCACCTTGTCCGTGGTGGTGAGGTTCATGCGGTACTCCTTTCTGCGGTGGGTGGTTGGTTGGTTAGGCCTTCTCGATCTTCTCGATGATGGTCTCAAGGTCCTGGATGAGCTTGGCCTGCTCCAGGATGGCGTTGGGCTGTTGCCCGTGCGGGCGTGCCTGAGCTCTCTTGATCTGCTGGATCTGGTGCTTGGCCATCTTGCGGATCAGCTCCAGATCATTCTTCCTGAAATAGGGGATGCGGCCGGAAATTTTCGGTGCGCTCATGCTCCCACCTCCTTCAGCCATTTCACGCGGTCATACCCGTATCCGTTGACGATCTCCAGGCCAGCGGATCTGCACCAAATCAGGGCGTACTCCGTGCCATGGGTGGTGACAAAGGTGTCGTTCTCGGCGTTGTACCGGTGGCCCCTGGGGATGCGGTAGGTAGCGCCGTGCCAGGTGACCTGGTTGCCGGTGATGATGGGGAGGTTTTTCATGTGTGGTGCTCCTTTCTGTGCATTCAGGCCGCGTTCAGTTCCCGGGTGAACTTGGCCCGTTCGTTGATGTCATGCTCCATCCGGTCCCGGTAGCCGCGAAACAGATCATCGATGCGGGCGGTGAGTTCGATGTCCTTGAATGTCTCGAACAGGTTGATGATGCGGTCCCCACCGTCCAGTGTGAGCATGTCAGCAAACTCGGAGGCGCTCAGGGTGAGCGTGGAGGCGAAGGCGTTGTCCTTGAGGATCTCGGCGGCGTTGGCCGCGTTGCGGGCGGTGAAGGTGGTATAGGTCATGCCGTGGTTGGCGCGGTCGGTCCAGATGCCGAATGCGATGTAGGTGGTGTAGGTGTTGGTCATGATGTTCTCCTCCTCGGTGGTGGTGACGTAGTCGCGGATGTGGGTCTCGGCGACGTTCTTGCTGGCGGCCATCTCCAGGGCCTTGGCATCGCGCTCCTCAGCGGTGTCGAAGAACAGGTAGGTGCGGGTGTCATCCCACTCAATGCAGCCGGCCATGTAGGGCTTGCCGATCTCTTCGGCGGTCTTGCGGTTGTTGCGATCTACCCGCTGCTCCTCGCGGATCACACGCCACTCGTCCTCGCCGACCTTGGTCTCACCGTTCTCATCAGAGACGAACCAGAGGGTGAAGATGTCGCGCTCCATGATGTCGTTGTCGTCGTAGAGGCTGCACCAGAACTCGGAGGCATCGTCGTGGTTGTTGAAGATCTTGGAGAAGGTCTTGTACTCGTTGACGATCTCGGTGGTGGGGTTCTCGATGGGAACGTACTTGCCCCAGCAGACTTCGTAGCGGTTGAAGGTGTTCTTGGTGAGGTTGGCGTTGGTGTTGTCGTTGATGATGTTCTTCATAGTGTTGTCCTCCTTGGTGGTGTTGGTGTTCTCGGCGTTGCGCTCCTCAGCGGCCTCTTCAGCCTCCTCGAGGATCTCGTCCAGCTCGATGCAGGCGAGCTCGCAGTTCCAAACGGTGTCGGAGTTCTCGGTGATCTCCTCGAAGGCTACGATGCCGGCCATGCGGAAAATGCCGCTGGTGGAAACCTTGCCGGTCTCGTCCATGATCATGTCCTCGCTGTACATCACGGAGGAGCCATCCTCGTACTCGATGTAGAAGGAGCCGGTGGTGAAGAGGTCGCAGCCCTTCATGTCCTGGCGGCGGTTGCGGAGGTACTCCATGGCGGCCTTCTTTGTGTGGTAGACCATGGTGTAGGTGCCGTTGATCTCTTCGCAGGTGTAAGCGTTCTTCATTGTGATGATCTCCTTTTCTTTCTTGGGGTTTTCCCCCTGACACCCGTATAATAGCACGTATTACGGGCCGTTGCAATAGGGAATTTGCGATTTTGGCCGAAATTGGCCGAAAAAATTGCACAAACTTTCGGCCCAGTTTTTGTGCATTTTTACACGTAGTACGGGCCACCCTGAATGTGCTATCATATTGGCCGGAGGTGATCCAGATGGGAAAGCTGTCTGAAAAGAAAAGGGCATCCAACAAGCGCTGGGACGATGCCAACGTGGACCGGATGAGCATGGTCCTACCGAAAGGCTACCGAGAGAAGTTGAAGGCCAGGGCGGATGCTCTTGGACTACCGGTAAACCGATACCTGCGTAATCTAATCGAAGCCGATTTGGCCACGGCCGAACAGCCGGAATAAGAAAAGACCCACCCCGTCATGAGGTGGGTCTTTCTTTATCTCTTGAGCCGGCCCAGGATGGTAACCAGGCCGGCGGTGGCGATGATGCGCGTAGAGGAAGTTTCCTTGGGAGAATTTCCATTAGGCGCAAAATCTGTTAGGCGCCGGTGAGACCCTTCACCGGACTCTTTGTCAAACCGGATCTCGACCTTGAAGGTCTTATCTGGGTAAACGATGACACGGTCCACCAAGGCGTTGACCAGCTGCAGGCGGTACTCCTGATCCGACACGTCACCGGCGGCAAAACGGGCAAGAGCGGCCAGGAGGTCCTCCCGATCCAGATCCGCCTTGGCGCCTTCAGCCTCCCGGATCGCGGCCTCGATCTCCAGCTTCTCACGCTCCAGATCGGCCAGGCGGTCGTTCAGTGCAGGGCTCCAGGCGCCGGCCTCGATGGCCTTCAGAATGTTCTGAATCGCGGCGGTGCGGTCCTCCAGCTGGGCCTGGAGGCCATCGATCACGGCAGCCGATTCGGCGGGCTTGTGCGCCTTGAGCATGGCGTCCACGATAGCGTTGGCCCGATCCGGCATGAGCAGCTCGGTCTGGATCAGGCCAATCACTTCTGCTTCCAGCAGATCGGCCCGGACGGGCGCCATTGGGCACGGATACCCCATCCCTTTTCCACTGCATAGATAGTATCGGTAATCAGCCCCCGCTTTTCTTCCGCTTGTTCTCCCGGTCATCGGGCGTCCGCAGAGCCCACAAACAGCTTTTCCGGAAAGCAGATAGCGTTGTACCCCACCAACAGATCTGGAGTGAGTCCCGCATTTGTTACGGCTAGCCATAGCTTCCTGAGCAGCCCCGAAAGTTGCGCGATCAACGATAGCGGGAACGGCGTTTTCCGTTTTGATATCGCCGTAACGGTATACTCCAATGTAGATCTCATTTTTTAAAATAACTCTTATGCACTGGTCGCACCACTCATTGCCGGCAGCTGTTTTGATGCCGAGGGCGTTTAACAGTTTGGCGATATAACGAGCTCCGTGGCCGTCAATGCTTTTTTGGAAGATCATCCGAACCGTTTCAGCCTCATCTTCATCGACCTGCCAATACCCTTCGACATTTCTGTATCCAAACGGCCTTCGGCCAATTGCCATGCAGCGCTGAGCGTTGTAGTTCAGTCCCCGCTTCACGTTCTGTGCGAGACTGGCGCTGTAGTACTCAGCCTGCCCCTCCAGGACCGACTCCAGGAGGATGCCCTCAGGGGAGTCCGGGACGTTCTCCATGGCGCTCACCACTCGGACGCCGTTCTGCCGCAGCTTGTACTTGTACGTGGCGGAGTCGTAGCGGTTCCTGGCAAAGCGATCCGTCTTCCAGATCAGCACCGCGCCGAAGGTGCCTTTGGCGGAGTCTTTGAGCATCTGCTGGAACTGCGGCCGATCATCCGTTGTGCCGCTGATGTGCCGATCAGCGTAGACCTTCACGATTGCGTAGCCCTCCCGCTTGGCGAAGGCCTGAATGTCTGCCACCTGCTGCTCGATGGAGACGTCCCGCTGGTTCTCACTGGAGTATCGGGCGTAGATCACGGCAGCCTTTTCCGGCGGTTTGGGTAAAATTTTCATGCTGTCCCTCCTTGCGTTGAATCGGGGGAAGGCGTATAGTGAAGACGCCTGCAGGTGGTTTTTCACCTTTCTTTCCCCATCTGTGTGGTCTTCCTTTCTTCACGCTTGTTCCCCAACAGCAGACTCCTCCAGCTGGTCCCTGGAGGAGTTTTGCTATATGTGCCCTCCCAGTGGTGAGCTGGGAGGGCGGTTTGTTTTATATGCGGTGAATCAAGCGGTAGAGGATGATGCTTTTGACTCCGCTTCCGCTTCGCGCAGAAGCTCCTGCCGATAGCGCTCAACCTCAAT
>CANRND010000039.1 GCA_947631905.1 uncultured Clostridia bacterium
ATATTGATATTTCAAAAGCAAAAGAATATCAAGATGTAGTAGAACAATATTATCCTATTGAAACTATTGTATATGGTGTAAAAAATGATAGAGATGATTTTATTGAAAAGGGAAGAAAAGAAATTTATTTGAGAACAAGAAAAGATGAAAAGATAAGGAAGTGATTGTATGGGAAAAGTAATTTTAGTTTGTGGTAAGATATGTAGTGGAAAAAGTTATTATTCAAAGGCTATTAAAGAGTCTTTGAATGGTGTTATTATATCTCCAGATGAAGCAACTTATGATTTAATAAATAATGAGCAAGGAGAATTTTACAATGTGTTTTCTGCAAGATTAAATAAATATTTAACTAAAAAAGTTGGGGAAATAGCACAAGCAGGTGCAAATGTTATTTTTGAACGAGGATTATGGTCACACGCTGAAAGAAAAGAAGTTAGAGATTATCACAAGAATAATGGTATTGAATGTGAAATTCATTATGTGTGTGTAGATGATGAAACTTGGAAACAAAATATAGCAGAAAGAAATCAAAGAGTTTTAGATGGTAATGGAGGATCCGATTTCTATTTAGATGAAGGATTAATGAAAAAATTAGAATCTAAATGGGAAGAACCTACGGAGGACGAAGTTGATGTAGTACATAAAGTTAGTAGAATTAAAAGTATAAAAGGATAGGACAACTATTAAGTTGTATATAATTGTTTTAATTATATAGAAAAAAGTAAATAATATTGCAAACACTCGTATCATTACAATAATATATAAGTGAATGTAAAACAATAAGACAAATAGATATAATTATTAAAAGAGGAGGTATAAAAATAATGGATTTAGAAAAAATAGATAAAGACAATACTTCAATTATCAAATACTCTAAAACAGATAATGTTTTAAATGATATATGTTCAATTATAGATTCGGCAAGAGATTATGCTTTTCAGTCTGTTAATCTTGCACTAGTAGAAAGAAATTGGTTAATTGGATATAGAATTGCAGAAGAAGAATTAAAAGGACAAGATAGAGCAAATTATGGTAAAGAAATAATAAAGAAAATAGCAAAAGAATTAGCTGATGAATATGGAAAAGGCTTTGATTCAAGAAATTTATATTATTTTTTAAATTTTTACAAAACATTTCCAAACATTTTGAACGCAGTGAGTTCAAAATCTAATGCACTACTTTCATGGACACATTATAGAACATTATTACAAGTATTAGATAAAGACGCAAGAGATTGGTACGAAAAAGAAGCTTTAAGTCAAACTTGGAGTGTTAGAACATTACAAAGAAATATTTCATCACAGTATTATTATAGATTATTGAAATCTCAAGTCAAAGAGCCAGTCATAGATGAAATGAAAAAAGTAAATGAAAATCAATATTTAATGAATAAATTAGAATTTGTAAAAAATCCTGTTATAGCTGAATTTTTAGGATATTCTTTAGATGATAGTTTTACAGAAACAGAATTAGAATCTAGTATAATAAATAATTTACAAAAATTTTTAATAGAATTACGGAAAAGGATATGCTTTTGTTGCGAGACAACAACATATTCATACAGAAAAAGAAGATTATTATATAGATTTAGTATTTTACAATTATATATTAAAATGTTTTGTGTTGATTGATTTAAAAACTAAAAAAATAACTCATCAAGATGTTGGTCAAATGGACATGTACGTTAGAATGTATGATGAATTAAAAAAAGCACCAGATGATAACCCAACAATAGGAATTGTATTATGTTCAGAAACTGATGAAGATATAGCACGATACTCTGTTTTAAAAGGAAATGAGCAACTTTTTGCTTCAAAATATAAATTATATTTACCAACAGAAGATGAGCTTAGAGCAGAAATAGAAAATCAAAAAACAATCTTTGAATTACAACAGCAAAGCAAACAAGAGTTGGATAATAATTAGTTTTTGCAAAAATTGCGAAAATATTCTAGACAAAAGATAAATAATATTGTAAAATTTAAAACATATAAAAGACAAATAACGATGTAGACAATGTCGCCAATTTGTCGCCAAATAAAAAATATTTATTATAAAAATAAGTACAATAAATACAAATAATATTGATATTTCAAAAACTGAAACACGAGTAAATACAAGTAATACAGATAATATTTATAGTAGTATAAATATTAGTAAAACTCGAACATGTGGTAGCGGAAAGAAATATAAGCATTGCTGTCTTTTGAAAGAATCCATGAGTACCGGTGATCTGATTAGGGCTGCTGTTCAGAATGCCGGTTACAAAGAGGACATCGCAAATGTCCTTTGCAATTTGAGTGAATATATGAAGCGGAAACAATGGTGGGGTGCTTGCCATGCAAGCTGTTCTGCCTTATATGTTGCGCTTTCTGAACTGGGGTATTCTCCCAAGCTATGCATAGGAGAAATGCTTGGGCAAGGTCTCTATTTCGATCACTCATGGATAGAACTTGATGGCCAAATTCTCGATATTGCAATCAGCATGACTCTTTTGGGAGGCGCACCGGTATCTGAGCCGATTGTGTTCGGAAAGAATATCCGAAGTGGTAAGGAGCCTGTGATAAAGTACGGGGTTCCCGGACGTGGTATTGAAGGAGAAACGCTGGTCGTTAATAGCCTTCCATTTATAGATTACATGGACGGATTCCCTGATGAGAAGAATGGCTTATGGGGAGTGGTTCAAGAACTTCTCGGAAGAAAAGTAGACATACTGGATCTGCGTGAAAAATATAAAAATGTGGAACGTGTTATTGTACGTGAATAAGCGGGGTAACATACCTTTTAATTATTCCACACTTTTTAATTATTCCTCCGACAGTCGGCTTTGAGGGGTAAGTTTCAAAGGCCACAGAACCGGCCAGCGACAATCGAATAAACAGAAAAAGGGCTTCCGAAGCTCTGCTGTAAAACACAGCGGAACCTCGAAAGCCCTTTATTTCAAGCCTTTTTCAGCACTTATGTGCCGGAGAAGGCTTTTTCTGTTTGTATCAAAGACAGCGTTTTTATAGAAATAATCATACCGAGTTTGATACAAGGTATGGGTAAAATTAAAAAGTGTGCCCTTGCGGTGTAAAATCTGCTCTTGGGGTGTGTTGACAGACCGGGGCATCCCGGCTATTTTTATATTGCCGTTCAAATAGGAGGAATAACATGAAAACATTGTATTTGGTAGGAAACGGTTTCGACATACAGCATGGTATTAGAACTCCATATTCTGAGTTCAGAAGTTTCTTAGAAACGCATCATGAGTCATTTCTAACGGATTTTGAGGCTATGTATAACATTCAGCCTTTAGATGATACAGAGCCTTGGTACACTGAAGCGGCACAAGAAAGATGGAAAAAATCAGTGCTAAAAGATTTATGGCAAACATTTGAGGAAGAAATGGGTAACCCAGATGTAGAAGGAATGCACGATATGGCAAGTTCCCTTGCAGAGCAAATGCCAGAAGAAGGTATAAAATATACTCTGGATCTTCACTGGAAGGAACAGTATGGGTTTTCTTCAGATTTACAGAAATATGTACTTGAGTGGTTAGAGTCTATAGATACATCAGGTGTGTGCCCCATTAAAAAGAGTTTCATAGGAAATTGTTCTGATATTTTCATTAATTTTAATTATACAGATGTCCTAGAGCGGGTATATGGGGTAAAAACAGTTCTTCACTTGCATGGAGGAGTACCATCATGCTCTGCAATACCACCCATCATGGGGCATGGAAATAAATTTATTATAGATTATTACAAACGAAGAGCACAGTGTGCAAGTGAAGAGTTCGTAGAATGGGAAGAAAGTATATGCTCCGCGATAGCAAAATTTTGCTCGTCATTATATAAAGACACGGATGCAATTATATCGAGAAATGAATCGTTTTTTTCAAGTCTAAAAGATATAGAGCAAGTAGTATCCATAGGTTTGTCGTTTGGGAATGTAGACACTCCTTATCTCTTGCGAATTGCTGAAGAAATAAAGCCAACATCAAAATGGATTATTTATTATTATAGTGAAGACGATAAAAAAAGACTTAAAGATGTATTTGGAATTCTAGGACTTTCCAGGAAATTTGAAACCTATTTTCTTCCCAGCAGAATGTTTTGGGATGACTAATCAATAGCAAAAGACACCTCGCAGCTGGAGAATGATGCTCTCGTTGCGAGGTGTTTTTGCGTAGGTGCTTATGCCTTTATTTCCGCACCGTTTTTGAAGGTGATCCGCACATCGTCTGCGGAGTAGACGGTCATAAAATCCACCAGTCCGCACCAGAGGTTTGTTTGAAAATCGGTGACCAGTCCGTCCTGCTCCCGGAGAACCTTGAGGAACTCCTCAATAGTGCCTCTCCGTGCCTTTTTATCGGCGATCTGCTCGGTGATGGCACCCAGTTTGACTTTAGCTTCATCGTAGCGGTGGACCAGTCCGTCATAGCGTTTCTGGTATTCTGTCTGGTCAAGGGCCACATGAGCATTTTCGTAGATGCACTTTTCAACCGCATCGGCAAGCATCTGTACTTCCTCAATCAGTGCAGTTTCTTGGGCTTGCAGAGGCGTGAGGTCAAAGGCAAGGGCCAAGCCGCCGGTCAAGGATGCGATGATGGTATCCTTCTGGGCAAGAAGCTGGTTGACTGCCGAAATAAAGTAGCGGTGGATATCTTCATTTGTAAGGTGTGGTGTGGTGCATTTGTGGTCGCCATCAAATTTGTGATTGCACTGCCAGATGATCTTTTTGTACTTATCATTGGAGTGCCAGGTTTTGGAGCCGTACCAGCTTCCGCATTCGCCACAGCGAATTTTGCCGGAGAAAAGGTGGACACCGCTTCGTCTACCGCGCTTGCTGCGCCGTTCCATTTCCTGCTGAACCATCTCGAATACCTCTGGGGAAATGATGGCCTCGTGATTTCCCTCCACATAGTACTGCGGGATTTCGCCCTCGTTGACCTTTTTCTTCTTGGTGAGGAAATCCACCGTATAGCTCTTTTGCAGGAGCGCATCGCCCTTGTACTTCTCGTTGGTGAGAATGCTACGAACTGCTCCTGCGTTCCATTTGTCTTTGCCGCCCGGCGACTTGATGCCGTCGGCGGTCAGCCTGGCGGCAATGCCGTGCGGCGTCATGCCTTGCAGGAACATACTGTAGATGCGGTGGATGATGACCGCCTCGTCCTTATTCAAGACGAGATTGCCATCGGGACCCCGGTCGTAGCCAAGAAACCGCTTGAAGGGTACGGTGACCTTGCCGTCTGCGAACCGCTTTCTCTGTCCCCAGGTGCAGTTCTCGGAAATGCTGCGGCTTTCTTCCTGCGCCAGCGAGGACATAATGGTGATAAGCAGTTCTCCCTTGCTGTCCAGCGTCCAGATGTTTTCCTTTTCAAAATAGATCTCCACGCCCTTTTCCTTTAGCTGGCGCACCGTGGTCAGGCTGTCTACCGTATTGCGCGCAAAGCGGCTGACCGATTTGGTAACGATAAGGTCTATCTTACCCGCCAGCGCATCCGCTACCATGCGTTTGAAGCCCTCGCGGTGCTTGGTATTCGTACCGGTTATACCTTCGTCCGTATATACGGAAACAAACTCCCAATCGTCCCGACTCTTGATATAGTTGGTATAATAGTCCACCTGGGCGCTGTAGCTGGTAAGCTGCTCCTCGCTGTCCGTGGAGACACGGGCGTAGGCGGCGGTGCGGCGCTTTTTCTTTTCATTGATCGGCGTTGCCGTGAATCGGCTTATCGTCGCCGGTATTGTCGTTACTTTCGCCACGTTTTTCCCTCCATCTCTGTATCATTACTTCTCGCATATGCTGTTTTCGCTCCTCTGTATGCCGGGGCATCTTCCGCTTGTTTTCCCATGCCGTCTCGAAGGTATGCCCGTCAAAGAAGCGGATGGAAAGCTGATATGGAGCCGTGATGTGAATGCAGACAATCTGCTCACGGAAAACCGTCTCACTAAATTCCTCCAGACCCATAGCGTCCGCACAGAGGTTTTTGAGGGCATCTTCCTTGATGCTGGGGCTTTGGCATTTTCCGCCTGACGCACATCGCCATACGGAATCAAAGCTGCCATCTTTGTGCCGTGAACGCTGCCTGCGGTAGTTCTCGCCGCAGCTGTCGCAGCGAATGCGGCTGGTAAAGCAGGAAGTGTTGGGGCCGAGCTGATGCTCCTGCACATACCGTCCCTTGGCGGCTCTGCGCTCATCCGTCCAGCAGTCCTTCCGCATGGTGGATTCCCAGTGGTGCGGTACAATGTGGCCATCCTTAAAATAGAAAATCATCTCATTCGGAGCAGGGATCTCAATGCGGTCGATCTGCTCTGAAAAGATGATCTCATCAAACGTATCCAGTCCCATGACCACAGCGCAGGCTTCCTTGAGTATCTGTTCTGGGATGTCCTTGTTTTGGCACTTGGCATTCCCGGTTTTTCTTCGAGTCCCGCAGACCCAGATGGTGTAGTTAGCGTCAGGATCTTTTCGTCCCTTGCGGTTGGAGCGCTGATAGCTCTTTCCGCACCGACCGCACTTGATTTTGCTGGTAAAGCAGGAGGTATTGATGCTCCAGTTTGCCAAAGCCCCAAGCTCCCGGCGGCGCGCTTTCTCGGTCTGCACCGCCTGGTAGACCTCCATCGGGATGATGGCTTCGTGGGTGTTCTTCACGAAATACTGCGGCAGCTCCCCACGGTTAATTTTGCTTTTCTTGCTGATGGGGTCCTGCACATATTCCTTCTGGAACAGAAGGTTGCCCGTATAAGTGATGTTGCCGAGGATCTGTCTGATAGAGGTATTGCCGAAGTGCTGGCCCTTATAGGATTTCACACCCATCTCGGCAAGCTGCTTCTCTGTGGTTTCCGCTGATAAACCATTCATGTAATTGTCGTAGATGAGCCGAACAATCTTTGCTTCCTCCTCATGGACAACCAGATGATCGCCCTCCCAGCGGTATCCGTAGATTTGAAAACGACCATTGGGAATACCTTTTTCAAATCGTTTCCGGGTACCCCATTTGACATTGTCCGACAGGCTGCGTACCTCCTCCTGGGCAAAGGATGCTAAAAGGGTCAGCATCAACTCGCCGTCCTCGGTGAGGGAGTCGATGCGCTCCTTTTCAAATTGCACGGAAACGCCCAGTTCCTTGAGCCTGCGCACTGTATTCAACAGGTCAACGGTGTTGCGCGCGAAACGGGAAATACTCTTTGTCAGAATAATGTCGATTTTTCCGGCTTCGCAGTCGGCAATCATCCGATTGAACTCTTCGCGGGCTTTGGCTTTGGTGCCGGTTATTCCGTTGTCGGCATATACGCCCACATATTCCCAGACGGGGTTGCTCTGTATCAAACTGCTGTAAAAGCTGACCTGCGCCGAAAGGGAGTGCTGCAGCCGCTCGGACTCCATTGAGACTCTTGCGTAGGCAGCGACCCTTTTGCGGCGCGGCATCTGCGGTGTTTTTGCTTCGATTTTATTTACAATCCGCATGAAATCACTCCTTTCCGACACTATATATCACTCTGAAAGCCAATTATATCAAGTCGTTTTCCGATAATAATGTACCCAAAGACGGCGAGAACTCAGCCCGCAGATTTGTATCAATTACGGCATATTCCTCCTCGCTCAGAAGCCCCTTTTCCCTGAGATTCTTTGCGATGGAGAGGGCGGCAAGGTAGCTCATTTCAGAGCGGAATTTATCCTCACTCATGCCCGTCACCGCCTTTGTAGCGGTCTGCAATATAGCAGGCGTGAGAGCAGTATTTTCTTTTTGTATTGCCGTAGGCGGTGAAGGGCTTTCCGCAGTGAGCGCAAGTAAAGTGGTATACGGCCTTGCGGTTAACCTTTTCAGGATGTGCATTCCACCAAGCGGTACGGCAGTTATCGGAGCAGAACTTGACGCGCTTTCTGCCGGGAGTCTGCGTAAGCAGAGCGCCGCACTGCGGGCAGAATCCGGCGTCCAGTTCAATGCGTCTGTTATCTGCAGCCTTCGTGCCGGTCAGCCCCACCTTACGGCAGAATGCTACAACGGTATCTTTCTTCAGTCCTATCGCCTTTGCAATGGTTGCATATCCATAGCCCTGGGAGCGTAGGGCAGTTATCTGTTCTTTTTGCTGATGGGTCATTTTGGTTCCTCCATTCCGAGGGTTACCCTCAATGACCCATCTGGACAGAAGAGCGAATTTTGGCCGAAAAAAATATGCCCACCGAGCGGTTATGGCTCGATGGGCATTCAGCAGTTTGGTTATTTAATTTTAGATGTGTAGTCAAGCGAAATCCATCCCGCGCCGGATTTCAGCCGGCCCCAGCCAGCCGTGGAACCCTGCCCGGATTTGACCTCCATGATGGTAAATACGCCTTTTCCTGTAAACTTACCGGTCTTGGCATAGTCCGTTCCCGGCCCTTTGCGGATATTCAGGTCAGAAATGCTGACCTGGACAAGAAACGGCACATCTTCGGACGGCGCAGAAGCAGCCCCGCCCGGCGAGTAGATATTGACCCCGTTATCGTCAAACACGCTGTAACCTGGGTTGCTGTCGGCACACCTCTTGGCGTTGGATAGGATCTTGTATGCGCCTTTCTGTGTCTTACTGTCCGCCCATGTCTTGCGGACACGGTAATAGCCTTCTGTCAGCTTTTCGGGATGCTCCGTCTCTGTGTTCCCGGATATCCCGCCGCCAAGCTGTGCCGTAACTTTTTCCGCCAGATCACCCATCCTCGCATACATCCAGTCACCCGGACAGGACTTGTTGGCGAACCATCTGTGGACAGTCAGCACCATCTCGTC
>CANRND010000040.1 GCA_947631905.1 uncultured Clostridia bacterium
CCCTGCCCGGAAAGCCGGATATCGTATTCACTAAAAAGAAAGTTGCGATATTCATTCACGGGTGTTATTGGCATGGGCATGATTGCGGGAGCCACTATGCGCATTCCAGCCAGTCGAATAAGGCATACTGGGAATCTAAAATAGAACGCACGAAGCAAAGAGATAGAGAACATTTTCAGATACTTGAGGATAACGGATGGAGAGTCGTAGTACTGTGGGAGTGCGAAATTAAGCAACATTTTGACTGGTGTATGCAAAAATTAACCACAATCATCAACGAGGCAGTATAGTCTGGGCTTTAGAATAGAAGATATAGAAAAAGAGGTACTTCCATGAATCCATCTCCGCTACGCTATCCAGGCGGTAAGTATAAGCTATATAAATATGTTGCAGCGCTGGTAAGAGAAAATGACTGCAATACTTATATTGAACCTTTTTGCGGTGGTGCAGCGGTAGCCTTAGAACTTTTGCTTAATGGTGTAGTAAGGAATATTATAATTAACGACTATGATTATACTGTTTTCTGCTTTTGGGACAGTATTCTTCATCGGACAGAAGAGTTTGTAGAACTTATTTTGACCACACAAGTTACTATGGATGAATGGGATAAACAAAAAAGAATTAGAGATAACCTAAACAATCACACTGGTTTAGAAATTGGATTCTCTACTTTTTTCCTTAACCGTACAAATAGATCTGGAATTATAGATAAGGCAGGACCAATAGGCGGATTGGAGCAACAGGGGGATTATCCAATAGACTGTCGTTTTAATAAAAAACGTCTTATATCCCAGATTGAAAAAATAGCAGAATATAAAGATCACATCAGGCTTTACAATTTGGAAGCTCTTGATTTTATTGAGGACGTAATCCTAAAAAAAAGGAAATCATTTATTTTCTTTGATCCACCATATTATAGTAAGGGCCCTGGGTTATACACCAATTTTTACTCTCATGGGGACCATGTTAACTTGGCAAATACCATAACACAACGTCTAAGTAACAGAAAATGGATTGTCACCTATGACAATGTAAATGCAATCAAGGCAATGTATGCAAAGACACCATACATTGAGTATGGACTACAATACTCACTGCAAAAAAAACGTCCAGGGAGTGAGGTAATGTTCTTTGCCAGAAATGTGCAACGACCATTAAATGAAAGCAACTATATCAATATACTTACGAAATGAGGGTTAAAAATGCCTGGGGTTATTCGAAAGATAAAAATAAGCGAATTGGTAAATTATTTTGAAAATCCTCGCCATGCTATCGGTAGCAATGAAACAGACACATTAAAAAAACTGTTTGATGCAGTTGGAATTCAATATATGCTTAATTTAGCTGAAGATGTACAAAAGAATGGTTTGCTCGGAAACCAGCAAATTGTTGTGGTATATTCTGAAGCCGTTAAAAAATATGTAGTGTACGAGGGAAATCGCAGAGTCGCAGCAATTAAACTGTTGTTATCTCCAGATCTGTTTGGTTTTCTTGACAAAGCAACTATTGAAAAGTCAAAAAGAATTGGATCAGAGGGAGAAGTTCCAGATGTAATCAATTGCTATGTGACTGATGAACAAGAAGCCTTTTTTATTATGGAAAGATTGCATTCTGGAGAAGACAAGGGTAGAGGTATTAAACAATGGACCCCTCGTGAGAAAGAAATCTTTAAAGTTCGCCAAAGCCATGTGAAAAATCTTTCATATTTGATTGATTATTATGTTAAAAGATATTTTGATGGGCTTGACATTACAACTATTTTACCATTTACAACCATACAACGCATTTTTAATAATCGTGAAATAAGAAAGCAAATTGGACTGGATATCTCTGACGAGTCTACGTTTACAATTGAAAAAATGCAATTAGTAATAGACGCTTCAAAGTGGATAGTCAGTGAAGCTGATGCTTCTGGTATTGCCGTTACCCGGCTTTATAATAAGGCTAGAGCTATAGAGGATAAATTATTACCATGGATTCAAGACTATATGAAAAATCATACGGGGGAATCTAAGCAAGGCAATACGGAGGATGGAGAGGATAGCACAGAACAGAAAGATACAGACAGAGTTGAAAGTACAGGTGATAATGATTCAGATACGACAGGTTCAGATGGTGATAGTGAATCTGACGGTAGAGAGGGTAGTGGGCGGAGAGAAAGAAACACGGGGGATATTGGTGGCGGTAATAATGCAAGTAGAGACTCAGGTGGGAGTAGAAATCTGCCATATTTTTTTCAAGGTTTAAACTATGGCTCTTTGAATCCAAATGACGCCGAAACCCATGGCGTAGCAGCGATTTGCAGAGAATTACAATTGTTCTCTGATAGAAGATTAGTTTCAGCATACCCAATCGCTTCGACATTTCTTGTTCGCGCCATCATTGAACAGGCAATTATATATTATTCTAAAAAGCATAACATTCAAGGACAGCAAAAACTGATTTGGGAAGATATTAAGACAATATCTAAGTTAAGCAACATTATTGAGAAATATAAACGTAATCTTCCAAACTACATCACTGATGCATTCATGAGACAATATTTTATGTCCTTATTTGGGAATTACGAGGATAATGTCGACCCGCTGAATTGGGTTGTACATAGGCCTTCAGAATTTCAACTTGATGCAAGTACACTAATTGAATTGCCTCGGAAGGGATTATTAGCGATTATTAATTATCTTCTCTCATAGCCAAATGATGGAAACACTATGGAACAATCAGATAGCCCAATATTTGAGAAACATGATTGCAATTTAGAGCCCCATGTTGAACCTTTGTTTATCGTAAAAAATTTATAGAAATACAATTGCTTTTAGATTATACATTAATAGATTTAAACAGGAGAAGAATTATGGCATATGTTTATTTCAATGGAGAAAAGTACTTTCCAATTTTGGACCTTTTTAGTGAGGATTTTTTAGGCTTAAGTGAAAAGGAATCATCGTATATTCAAGTAGATGAACTTATGGCCATTCCTGTTGCTTATCTAAACAACAAAGGATATATTACAGATATGAGTTGTTCGGGTCATGCCATCGGCAAACTTTGTAGTGAGATTTCTGATGCGAATGATATTGAGGAATTCAGAAAAGAAGGCACTTTTCTAGCTGAAAAGTACCTTGAAGAATATGAAAATAAATATATGAGTTGGGTAGGAGAGCCATCGTATGGAGCATTTATTCTGTTTAAAAAAAGAATTAGTTTCTCTACCATTCCAGAAGGGTGGACGTATGATTTCCGCTGTGGTAGATTAAGTTGTAATGTTGCGAGCGGTCGTAATCCAATGACTTATTACAAAAACATATCTGTTGCACTTGAGTCATTGATGGATTGGATTATGATGTTACCATCGCTTCAAATCGAATGACGATTTAGCGCAATTCTAAGGCACTTAATGAATTATCGAATATTTATCAGATATCGGTTTTATTATTAAGGTATCCACTGAATTCCAAAGTCGCACAACATTATATGTGGCACAGAATTTATACGTTATCACCCGTGATAACGATATGATAACAGCCCGTCGTGTAGGCTGGATAATATGGATAGGTCAAATCGTGGAAATACTGGGTATCATAGCTCATAAGCAAAATTGTTTAGATTAGGATACCCAGCAACGAGTGGGAATGATTGCACAGACCCCGGAGGGCTTGCAGCGCAGAAACTGTCAAGACAAATAATTCTCCTATCGCTTGGCTCGGAAGAAATAAAAACGTAACCGTATATGTATTGGTCCGCATCTGTCCTGCCCTTGATCGCGGAACAGGCAATACAGTACCCGATGATAGACCGGCAACATAAGGACGGTATAAGGAATGAAAAGCAACAACACACCCACATATATCAGTTTGTTTAGCGGCGCCGGAATCGGATGTTACGGTTTTAAGTTGGCAGGTTTCAACTGTGTAGCCACAAACGAGTTGATCAAAAGAAGACTGGATATACAGCGATACAATAATAAGTGTAAATATGAGAGCGGATATATTTGCGGCGACATTTCAGTGGATGCCACTAAATCCGCGCTGTATGAACAGATCGACCTGTGGAGAGAAAAAGAAAACGTATCCCGCATTGATGTCGTCATTGCTACACCCCCATGTCAGGGAATGTCTGTGGCAAATCACAAAAAGAATTCCACCGAGATCGTAAGAAATTCTCTGGTGATCGAGTCCATCAAAATCATTAAGAAGATCAATCCCCGC
The DNA here is from genome assembly GCA_947631905.1 of uncultured Clostridia bacterium. Lineage (GTDB taxonomy): Bacteria > Bacillota > Clostridia > Christensenellales > Borkfalkiaceae > Gallimonas. The sequence continues at coordinate 4,209 of CANRND010000040.1, forward strand.
TTTTTTATTTTCGAGAATGTTCCCGCATTCATGAAGACCATATGTACTGATATCGATGGCACGGACAAGCCTATCGCCGAGGCAATAGAAAAAAATTTGGGCGCGGAGTATTCATATATTTCCCGCATCATCAATTTTAAAAATTATGGCGCTTGTTCGAGCAGACAGCGCACGGTCGTCATTGGCGTTTCCAAGGATTACGCCGATGAGGTTTCGCCATTGGAGCTGTATCCCGACCTTGTGGAGGAGAAAACTCTGAGACAGGTGATTGGCAAACTGAAGCCATTGACAGCTTTCGGTGAGATCGATGAGAACGATATATACCATTCTTTCAGGGAATATCCCGAACATATGAGAGCATGGATCTCTGATATCCAGGAAGGGCAGTCGGCGTTTGATAACGAGGACGACAGCCGAAAGCCCCACCAGGTCAAGAACGGAAAGATCGTGATCAATCAGCGGAAGAACGGCGATAAATATAGGAGACAGTATTGGGATAAAGTTGGGCCGTGTATCCATACGCGAAACGACCAGCTTGCCAGTCAAAACACCATCCACCCCCACGACGACAGAGTTTTTAGTATCAGGGAACTTATGATGATGATGACCGTTCCCTACTCGTTTAAATGGGTGGAAGAGGACTATGAAGAATTGAATCACCTTTCCCCCACTCAAAAAAGAGCTTTTTTAAAAAAAGAAGAGATCAAGATCAGACAATCTCTAGGGGAAGCCGTTCCCACCGTTATCTTTCAGGCTATCGCCAAGAAAATCGCCACCGCTTTACAATATCCTTATATGACCACTGCCGCGATCAATAAAATCGTGAAGAATAGAGGCCTGACAGATGTTGAAAAGCTTAAAAGTTTTATCATACAAAATGATATGTCATTATCTGCGGCGACCCTGGGAAAGATCGCAGAATTAGCCAATTCAAGCCGCACTGATACTGCCGCCTTTTTTACCGACAAAACACTCATCACAGAGATGATAAAGGCGTTACCGGATACAGCGCAGCAAACCGTAAAGATCCTTGAACCATCCGTTGGAGTGGGAAACTTTATCCCTCTGATCTTAAAGAAATTTGAGGGCAAGAATATCATTTTGGATGTGCTCGATATTGACGAACACAGCCTGGAAATAGCAAAGCTGATCTTAAAAAACTATAATATCCCGCAAAACTGTACCATCAATTATATTGCAGATGATTTTTTGCTTCACCGCTTTAACGGAAGATACGATTATATCATCGGAAATCCGCCGTTTTATAAGATGCGATCCACCAACGCCTCTTTAAGCGTATATCGCCAGGAGGCGATCAATAAGGACACGACAAATATTTGCTCGTTTTTTCTGGACAAGGCCATGGGTATCGGAAATTACGTGGCCCTGGTTTTCCCAAAATTTTTGCTGAATACGCCGGAGTTTGCAAAAACGCGAGAGTATCTTTCCCAAAAAGCGGTCGAGTGTATAATCGATTTTGGCGAGAAAGGTTTTCCGGGCGTATTGGTCGAAACCTTAGCTATTTTTATCAACAATGACGGGCATCCTCGGAAAACAAATATAATCTCTTTCACCCGTGGCGCTCATCTTAAACAAACGCAAAAATATATTTTTGATAAACAGCTTCCCTATTGGATCATCTACCGTGACAGTGAGTTT
>CANRND010000041.1 GCA_947631905.1 uncultured Clostridia bacterium
ACAGCGGATTTCTTCCTTCCCGCACCGGGTCTCGCGCCGCCGCGCCCGCCTGTGTTATTGGATTTTGTCGGCATTTTTCTCACCCCTTTCCTCGAAAAATAAGCAGCCGCAGCCGGCTGCCCTTAATTACCCTTTTGATTTCGCCTTTTTTGCACACGAGGCCCCAGGCCGCTGTCCGCTCATTCAGGTCCCGGAGATTTTGACCGCCCTACGGTCACCGGTCGCCAAGGTCATGGTGGATCTTGGTGTGGCAGGACTGGCACAGACTCATCAGGTTATCGTTCCGATGCGTCCCGCCCTGCGAGAGGGGAACGATGTGATGGACTTCCTCCACAGGAGTCAGCCGTCCCTCCTTCAGACACATCTCACAGAGAGGATGCGCCGCAACATAGCGGTCGCGGATTCGTTTCCAAGCTCTGCCGTACTTCTTGTTGCTGTCGGCGGGACGTCCGTATCGGTTGTACTGTCTGCGGGCGGCAGCTTCATGCTCCTTGCAGTACTGCCCGTCCGTCAGCTTTGGACAGCCGGGATAGGAACACGGCCGTTTCGGTTTCCTAGGCACTTTGCCACCTCCTTGGGGCATAAGAAAAGCCCTCATAGGATCGCTCCCATGAAGGCCGTTCTGTATTCTACTTTGCTATTGTAATCATACCATAAGTCAAGTGTGCCATGCTGTGCCAAACCGTGCCAACTTTCAATCCGGAACAGAAAAATTTTGAAGAGCCGACCCGTGTATGCGATGCACCGTGCGCAGCGACACATTCAGCATCCGTGATATCTCCTCCCAGGAGCAGTTATCCAGGTAACGGTAACGGAGTACCAGTTGCTCCTCGCGGCTGGCAAGTCTGTCGATTGCCGCGTTGATAGTTTCCTTGAGACACACCAGATACGCCACCTTTTCCGCCACATCCTTTTGGATGGCGTCGATTTTCTCAAGACACCGGACAAAAGGGGCTTCAGTCGGCTTGTTTGGATTGTAGTGCGGTTCGAAATTACTGCCTGAGACGCTGCTCGATAAATCCCTCCAGTAGTCAATCTCACGCAAGCGGCAGTTGATGAGTGCGTCCAGGTGCCGCGCCTGGTTTAGATATTCTTTTGCGGTCATATGTCTGCCTCCTTCTGCAGGGAGAGGATCAGCATCTCGCCATTCACATCTGTGAGTGTCGAGTACCACTGCGAACGGAAGAACCGCTCAATTTCGGCTTTATCAGTCTGCACCGTCCTGTTCCGGGAGTTGACTTTCAGGCTTTTCAGCGCCATGCGGTAATCCTTCACAGCCTGCAGGATGATGGCGTTCGCAAGGTTCTCGTAAATCGTGATATCGCTCATATTCGTACCTCCGAAATTTTGATCCTCGGATTGGCACGGATTTTCTTAGGTTGTCTCAGATTTTCAAGTCCGCTTTTACGGCGTCGATCAGCGCCGTCTGGGTATGCTCCTTTTGGGAGAGGGCTTTCATGATGCGTTCGTCAATGGTGTCCTTTGTGACGATGTGCTGTACCACCACGGTTTCAGAAGTCTGCCCCTGTCGCCAGAGCCGCGCTATGGTCTGCTGATAAAGCTCCAGGCTCCAGGTCAGCCCGAACCACACGATAGCCGAGCCGCCGGATTGAAGGTTGAGACCGTGACCCGCCGATGCTGGGTGAATAAGTGCTACAGGGATTTCTCCATTGTTCCATCTGCGGATACTGGCGGCGCCATCCAGCTGGGAGAACGGGATATGCAGCTTTTGCAGCCTTTCCGAAATACGGCTCAAGTCATGCTTGAACCAGTAAGCCACCAGAAGCGGTTTGCCGTTTGCGGCTTCAATGATATCCTCCAAAGCGTCCAGCTTGCGGTCGTGGATACGGATGGTCTCGCCGCCGTCGTCATAGATTGCGCCGTTCGCCATCTGGGAGAGTTTACCGGAGAGGGAAGCGGCGTTGGCGGCGGTGATCTCCGCATCATCCAGCGACAACACCAGTTCCTGTTTCAGGTCCGTGTATTTTTTCTGTTCTTCCTCGGAAAGCTGGACCGTGTATTCGCTGCTGACCAGATCCGGCATCTGCAGGTGATCGGCGGACTTCATAGAGATGGTAATATCCGAGATCTTCCGGTAGATGGCATCCTCCGCATAGGGCAGGGGCTTGTAGGAGTAGATGATCTGGCCATTACGCTTATCCGGGGTGAAGTAATCGGTGCGGTACTTGGTGATGAACCGTCCAAGCCGCTGACCCATGTCCAGGATGCGGAACTCTGCCCACAGATCCATCAGACCGTTAGAAGCGGGCGTGCCGGTCAGTCCGACGATACGGCTGATTTTAGGTCTGACCTTCAACAGCGACTTGAACCGCTTTGTCTGGTGATTCTTGAAGGAGGACAGCTCATCAATCACCACCATATCGAAGTCAAATGGAATGCCGCTCTCATCGATGAGCCACTGGACGTTTTCTCGGTTGATGATGTAGATATCGGCGTATCTCACCAAAGCCGCCCGGCGCTGGGCTTCCGTTCCGACAGCCACGGAGCAGATGAGGTTCTGTAGGTGATCCCACTTATCCGCTTCAGCCGTCCATGTATCCCGCGCCACTCGCAGGGGTGCGATGACCAGCACTTTATGGATCTCGAAGCTGTCAAACAGCAGATCGGCTATGGCTGTTAGCGTGATGCTGGTTTTTCCAAGCCCGCAGTCTAAGAAGATACTGGCTGCGGGGTGTGTCTTGATGTACTCCACTGCATATTTTTGATATTCATGGGGTTTGTATCTCATCCAGCATTCCTCCAATCTGCTCCGCATCGTCCAGCACATACACCAGGAAGCCCAGCCGCCGCAAAAGCCTGTGGCGGGAAAACTGCAGCGGCCGCGGCTTTTCTCCGGTCGCCTTGACTTCCACAAAGCCTATCTTTCCATTTGGCAGCAGCACCATGCGGTCCGGCATACCGTCAAAACCGGGAGAGACGAGCTTGGGGCAGATGCCGCCAGCCTGTTTGACCGCTTGGATCAGCTTCTTTTCTATCTCTTTTTCTCTCATGGGCGTATCCTTTCTATGGGGTCGGCTAATTCAAAAGCGGCGTAGGCGGCGGAGACAAAATTGTCGAGGGGTTTGCCCTTGTAGCTCCAGGATGTCTTGCCATCAACATAAACACTGTAGCGATTGCCGCCCTTATTGTTGATAAATACCTTTCTGCCCTGATAAGTCAGCTGATAGTTGCCGTACCAGTTCTTCCGCCATTGCCGCCGCGGAAAGTTCCGCTTCCGCTTGGCGCGGTTTTTCATAAGCCGCTCACGCTCTCTGGCGGCGAGGATATCGCCCTCCATAATTCCGGCGCAGATACAGCCGACCGAAACAGTCTCAAAATATTCGTCATGCCGCATCACATGAACAAATCGTACTTGCGTACAATCGCAGAGTTCGCAAGTGAACAATTCGATATGGTCGGAATCTTCCTCTTCATCTGCCACATCGTAAATATAGTCACAGTACCAGCCGGAGAGGGGCGCTCCCCATTCCTGAAGCCGCTTCTGACACCTGCGGACATATGCGCTGTCTATTTCATACATTGACATTTTGATTTACCTCCGCGTTCTTAAAAACCTGAAAATCCTTACGCGCGTGCGTATGCGTGATTTACGGGTTCTGTACAGTCTTTTTGATACATTTTCAATTTATATGCTTTTTTAGGAACACAGGAACAGAGCCTATAAAGTTGCCTTGCGGCGGCACATTCGGTGTGTTCCTGACGGCGTTCCCAGAGTCTCCCCTGGGAACACTGCCGGAAGTCGGGAACTGTTCCTGATTCGCTCCGTTCCCGAAAAGTCAGTCGGGAACATCGCCGGGAACAAAGACAAACTGTGGTCCATAGGGCCTGACGCGCTCCTTTTTCTCCTTGCGCACCCAGCCGAGCTTGGTGAGCATTGCCGTGAGGTTATTGGATTCGGCGCGGCCAAGGCTGCCTTGATCCTTGCCGAAAAGTTCACACCAGATCTCCATATTGCAGACCCGTGTTCTGGCGACCGTACCCACACGGCCGATATTATTCACTCCGGCGAGGAAGGAGCGGCGGTCGAACAGATCCATGCCGTCCCAATCCTCCGGAAGCAGGGTCTCCAGATACTCGCGCACCAGTCCCTCGCGCTCATCGGACTCCAGCGCTTCCCGCTGTTCACTCTTGGCGAGCGTCTCCAGGTCGGGAGCCAGATGTAGCTTTTCGCCGTTCTCTACAAGCACCACCACCTCCGCCCAGATCTGGCTGATATCCTCGTTGGTAAGTTCCCAGGAGTGCTTTACGCCGCCGCCCGGCGTTTTGACCGGCCAGAAACGGCGGTTGCCGGTGGTGTCCCGCAGGTAGCCGGACTCGGCGTTGGTGGTGCCAAAGAAGATGCACTGCCTCGGATGCGGCGTCGCCCGCCTGCCAAAAGCGGCACGGTAGATGTCGTTCTGACGGGAAAGGAAGGAGCGCAGTGTCTCCACCTCGGCTTTGCGAAGTCCCGCCAGCTCACCGATTTCCAGAATCCAATAGCCCTGCAGCTTCTCTGCGGCGGTCTTGTCCTTGGTATCGCTCAGGTTCAGACTGTCGGAGAACCATTCTCCGGCAAGGCGGGAAATGAGGGTGCTTTTTCCGATTCCCTGGGGACCGTTTAAGACCAGCATGGTATCGAACTTCACGCCCGGCTCCTGTACCCGGCGCACGGCGGCGCAGAGAGTCTTTCTTGTCACGGCGCGGACATAGGAATTATCCTCCGCGCCCAGATAGTCGATGAGGAGCGTGTCCACACGGAGAACGCCGTCCCACTCCGGCAAAGCCGCCAGATATTCACGGATGGGGTGGTAGGAGCGGTCGTCCGCCACCTTGGTTACAGCAATCTGATAATTGCGCTGGGAGAATGTTCCGTAGTGGGAATCCACATAGCTGATCAGCTGGGCATCGTCAGCGTCCCTCCAGTATTTAGATGGGTGCTTCCAGGGTACCTCGCCCTTGATCTCCATACCGTCCAGCTGCTGGTTGAACACGATATTCTGGAGCTGCGGGTCGTTCTGGAGGATCAGAGTGATGTTGTGGAGGTTATTCTTCAGCACCGTGGAGCGGGGTTCGTACTGGAAACGCTTCTGCCAGTCGGTATCCTCGCTGCCGGAGAAATCCGTCTCTGCGTCCGCCATTCGTTCGTCTGCCGCCAGCAGCTTTACCTCATCCTGCTGCATGGCGAACTCGCACATCGCCTTGTACGACGCTTTTTCATCCAGATCTCCAAAGCGATGGATGCGGACGATGTCAAAGGCGTTGCACAGCTTGAGGTAAGCCGGGTCTTTGGCGTGGTGGCTATAGACGAATTTGTCTTCCTTGATTTCCACGCCCGCCATGCTGGAGGATTCAATCAGATGCCAGCGGTTTTCGTTGTCGGTCGGCTCATAGACATCGGAGAGGAATGTCTCCAGCGCCTTGCTGATGGGATAATAGGTGCGGTTGAACAGACCCACCACACTTTCTTTGGTC
>CANRND010000042.1 GCA_947631905.1 uncultured Clostridia bacterium
TCCACCAGCCATTGCAAGGCATCCTCGTACTCGCGGGCGCGGGCGCCCTCCTTCACGACCTTGTAGATGAACTTCTTGTTCTCCCTGGCAAGTTGGGAGGGGATGGACTTCCAGATCATCGAGATCTTCGGGAACTCCTTCACGTCCGGGTGCTTGGCAAAGTCCCGCTCATATGCTCCGATGATGTTGGAGAGGGCCTCCTGCATGGCCTCCACGTCCCGCTCCTGGGTCCACATGAGCACCGGCTCCGGCATCCCGCCGGTGACGTAGTACATCTTGAGTTTCTCTATCAGTGGATTGAAAAAGGCGTCCGGGATAGGCTCGATGGTCTCCACGCTGTCCAGATAGGCCGCAAGGTTCTCGTCCCCGTTGGCCAGCAGGAACTCCGTGAAGGTCATGGGGTCGATCTGCATGAAGTTGACTTTACCCACCGGGAAAGAGGAGGGCTTGGCCAGGGCGATGCCCAGCAGGGAGCCGGCGCAGGCGATGTGGTACTGCGGCGCGTTCTCACAGAAATATTTCATGGAGTTGATGACCTTGGGGCAGTCCTGCACCTCGTCGAAGATGATGAGCGTTTTCTCCGGCAGGATCTTTTGCCCGCTGGCCAGCATCAGGTTCTGCAAAATACGGTCCACATCTTTGGTGGTCTCGAAGAACTGTCGGTACTCCTCGTGCTCGTCGAAGTTGAAGTAGGCGGTGTTCTCGTAGTACCGCCGGCCAAATTCACGGAGCGCCCAGGTTTTGCCCACCTGCCGCACGCCCTTGAGGATCAGGGGCTTGCGGTGGTTGGAGTTTTTCCATTTCAGCAGGTCATTCAGAATCAATCGTTCCATAGGCACCTCGTCACACTTTTATATGAGTTCTCGTGCGGATCATTCACGTTTTTATTTCATTATATGCTGATACAATGGAAAAAGCAAGCAAAATTTCGGGTAAATTTCATTGATAAAGCGGGTCAAAGGGGCGAAAAGCCCCTTTTGATTTACCTCTGCTCCAGCAGAGGCGTTGCTTGTTAAGACAAAACCGCATTCCTTAGGAGCAATTCACACGGGGGTCTTGACTTTCCGCTGGTACCGCGTATAATAGAACATACGGTCTATTTTGCGTAAATCGCAGTTCTGCGCCCTGACTTCCGGCTTACATAAAAAATAAGCTGGGAGGTCACCGTAATGAAAACACGCGAACACTTTGACCTGTATGTTGGGATTCCAACCACTCGAGAAGTCAGGGCCTGCCTTGGAGAAACAAAAGCGGCGTATATCCGCCAAGAGAATCGGGACTATCAGTACGGGGTTTCCAACTATCCTTTTGGAATGGATCACCCTTCACAAGATATTGGTCCTGAAAATGCGGCCGGTTCCGTTTACGCCCACCTCCAGGTGCGGGGCGAATCGGCGGAGAGAGCCTTTATCCGCCTGGAAGCGGAGCGGGCATACCGCAAAGCGATGTCGGAACTTAGCAAAACCCAGCGGCGAAGGCTGGAGTTTCATTTCTTTGAAGACCTCAGCTTTACCGAGATCGCCAGGCGCGAGGGCGTCACCGAGGGTGCTGTAAGGCATCAGATTCAGAGAAGCCTTGCGTATCTTCGCCAACAGCTGACCGGACAGGGCTACACCTTTTCGGACCTGCATCGCCCATCGCTATATGACGCGGTTCCATTCAAGACTCGCAATGCCTATAAAATGGCGCAGAAAAAGACCGAACCAAAGACCTCAGGCGGAAATGCCGCCTGAGGCCTTTTAAAAATTTTTTGGTTTTTGTGTCCGAATCGGGCGGATTTTTAAGTTAATCAATAGAAGGACTTTTCCAGTCTGCCATAAAAGGCCCCTGCAAAGCCACATAAGAGTTTTGCAGGGGCCTTTTATATTTTGGGGAGAAAACAGGGCTATATATAAATAACTAAATAAATCACCTGCTGAAAAAGAGTAATACATACATAGCAAAAGGCACAGATAAGCGCCAAGTCAGAAAGGAAAGGAGGCACGGAGATGGTATTTGAAAACAAGTTATACAGCTGTACCGAGATGCAGAGGCAGAACATTCTCACCGATGACTACGAACTGATGAGTGGGCCGGAAGAAGTGACCGCGACGTTGATTTTGAAGGCGGCGGCGCGGAACGGAATGGTGCGCCTGTTTTTCGCTTTTTCAGATGGTAGAAAGATCATCACACCGGTGTTCTGGTGGCAGCGGAGCAAAGGATTCTTTGACCTGACGGTGGGAGAGACATATCGCCTGCGCTATACGCCCGGCAAAAACGGGATGGTCGTCCTTGCATCGGCCGAGCCGTTGTAGCCACATAAGACGGGCGCGGTTTTGTCTTAGCAAGCATCGCCGCTGTGATACCACATCGGCAGCTTGTCAGGGAGTACCCTTGAACCCCGGGAGATCCTGTGACGTAGAATTGTCTAAAATCATGGACCGGCGCCAATACTCAATCATGGAGAACATTGGTATATCAGCAGGAGGGAAAAGAAAGGAGCAAAATGACCAACCAGCAAAAGCGAAGTATCATGGCAGAGGAGATTTGGCTCAACTACTACAACAACTATCTGTACGAGCACAAGGTGATCACGGAAAGGGAACACACGAAGATGTGTAATGAGATCGCCATTCACTGCGACCGGAAACGCAAGAGAGCGGAAAAGGACCGGGAGCGGTGATTTCCTCTGCGGAGCGCAGTTTTGCGCTCCTACATAGCTTGCTGGTGCGGCAGACCGAACAATAAGGTTGATAGTAACATTTCTATTGCATTATAACAAATGGAATGTTAGAAAAACCGCACATGCGTTATTGTAGATGGATGTAGGCAAACCGAAATAAACCTGACACAATGCCCGGCTTCACCGCCGAGCATCTTTTCCTTGACAATTTTGATGTTTTTTATATAATAAATATAAAGATGATATAACGAACTTTTGGAGGGATGACCATGGACATCCATACCGCCCGGCAGCAGCTGCGGACACGCTCCGTTTACGACCTGCCCATGCGGGTGACCTTCTACGCCCGCGTGTCCAGCGAGAAGGACGAGCAGCTCAACTCCCTGGAGAACCAGATCAGCTATTACAGCGACTTCATCAGGAAGAACCCCTGCTGGACCTATGTGGAGGGGTACATCGACGAGGGCCTGTCTGCCGCCACCACGAAGAAGCGTGAGAGCTTCCACCGGATGGTGGAGGACGGCAAGGCGGGGAAATTCGACTTCATCATCACCAAGGAGATCACCCGGTTCGCCCGGAACACCCTGGACTCCATCCAGTATACCCGGGAGCTGCTGAACGCCGGGGTGGGCATCCTGTTCCAGAACGACGCCATCAACACCCTGGACGAGGACAGCGAGCTACGGCTCACCATCATGTCGGGCATTGCCCAGGACGAGCTGCGGAAGCTGTCCAGCCGGGTGAAGTTCGGCCACGCCCAGGCCATCAAGAAGGGGGTGGTGTTGGGCAACAGCCGCATCTTCGGCTACCGGAAAGACGGCGGCCGGCTGGTCATCGACGAGGCGGAGGCCCCCATGGTGCGGGAACTGTTTGAGCTGTACGCCACCGGGAACTACTCCATGAAGCAGATCGAGACCCTGTTCTGGGAGAAGGGCTACCGCAACCACAACGACAAGAAAATCGCCCACACCACCATGTCGGGGATGATCGCCAATCCCAAGTACAAGGGGTACTATGTGGGCAACAAGGTGAAGGTGCTGGACCTCTTTACGAAGAAGCAGAAATTTCTCCCCCCGGAGGAGTGGGTCATGTTCAAGGATGAGACGGGGGAGATCGTCCCGGCTATCGTGGAGGAGGAACTGTGGGACAGGGCCAACCGGGTGCTGCAAAAGCGCAGCGAGGACGTGAAGGCCCGGCAGGGCATCTGCAACCACGGCAATCTGCTCACCGGCAAGCTGTTTTGCACCCACTGCGGCGCCGCCTACTACCGGCGGGACAGCGTGGACCGTCTGGGCCGGAAAAACAGCAAGTGGGTCTGCTCCGGGAAGATCAAAAACGGGGCGGAGTCCTGCCCCTCCTTTGCCATCTACGAGGAGGAGCTGAAGCCATTGCTCCTGGAGGTGTTCCGGGAGACCGAGGACGATGCCGAGACCTATCTGAACAACTATGTGGACCTCTACGCCGCCCAGGCCATGGGGGAGGACACCGGGAAGCGGATCGAGGCTCTGAATGTCCAGATCGACCTGGCCCGGAAGAAGAAGGGCAAGCTGCTGACCTACAACATCGCAGGGCAAATCACCGACCGGGATTTCCTCTCCATGAACCGGGACTGTGACCGGGAGATTGAGGAGGCCGAGCGGGAGATCTTCGAGCTGGAGCAGGCCCAAATTTCCAAAGAGGAGTTCCGGCAGCACATCGACACCATCCACCGGGTGCTCCGGGACGCCCGCCGGGACGCCGCCCAGGGGATCGTCACCAAGGAATTCGTGGACCGGTATATCGACAAGATTTTTGTGACCCCGGAGGAGGACGGATCTCTGCGGCTGGACATCCGCATCCTGACCGGCGAGAGCACCCAAAAATTCCTCCAAAAGCTCGCACGCCGCGCGGGGCACATTACTACCCCTGACGCACAACCAGGCAAAAATCCAGCAGTTTCAAGGGCTCCCGCCCTCGCGGGTCCTGCGGGTCACACGTTCAAGAAGATGATCGAGTCCTACGAGAACGGCCTGAAGTAAGGGCTCCTCATATTTTTTGAACTGATTCCCGTTCCCGCGCGGCAGGCGCGGGCATGAGCAGGGGCGGAGACCGCCGGTTTTCGGCGGCCTCCGCCCCTGATTTTTTGATTTACTTTGCCGCCGCGGTGGAGTACACTCCCGTGGCGGTGACCAGGGTGTCGTCCGGCCGGCCGGGGAAAAAGACCTCCGCCATGGCCTGAGCGGTGGTGCGGCCCAGATGGTTCAGCCGGGTCCGCACGTGGACGGTGCCGCTGAGCGGCAGCGGCTTGAGATAGTTCACCGTCATGGTGACGGTGGGGGTAGGCCCGACCACATGGAGGGCGCAGGTGATGCCCATACAGCTGTCCAGCAGGGTGGCGATGATCCCCCCGTGGACGGTGCCCAGCACGTTGGCCATCCAGGGCTGGGTGTCGTAGGAAAACAGGATGGAGCCGGTGGGGCCGTCGCAGTCGATGACGGCGGCGGTGCCGAAGATGTCGGGGCTGCCGGTGTCGTTCCGCACCCTGGCCCGGTCGGCCAGAAATTCCTCCGCCAGCCGGCGCAGCTCCTCGGTGGGCAGGCTCTTGTTCATGGGAGACGCTCCTTTGTTTGCTCAGTTCCGCCCCACCCGGAGCCGTTTGGCCAGCTCGCCGTCGGGGGTGACGTACATGGTCTGACAGGTGTTGTAGATCACATAGCCCGGCTTGGCCCCGGCGGGCTTTTTTACCAACCGGACAGGGGTGTAGTCCACGGGGACCTGGCCGGACTCGGCCCCCTG
>CANRND010000043.1 GCA_947631905.1 uncultured Clostridia bacterium
TATGTTTCCCTCGCCGGTCACCGGGGAGGGAAACATATACGGGTTGTCCGGGTGCTTTTTGTGTTCCTCGATGAGCAGGTCCACCGCCTCCTTGGGGATGGCCTCGATGCGGATGGAGGCGGCTGTCTTGGGCGTGGTCACCTTCACGCCGCCGCCCTTCACCCGTACCGCCTGCTTGGACACAGAGACCGTCTGCCGCTCCACATCCAGGTCGGTCCACAGCAGGGCAAGCAATTCCCCCTTTCTCAGCCCGGAACACAGCTCCAGGAAGAATATGGGCAGAACGCCCCGCTTCTCCGCCTCCGCCAGGTACGCGCGGATGTTCTCCGGCTTGAGGATCTTCATCTCCTTCTTTTCTTCCTTCGGTAAGATCACATCGTCACAGGGGTTGCGGAGAATCAGCCGCTCCTTCACCGCCCGTTCCAGCGCCATATGCAGCATCCGGTGGAGGCTCCGAATGTAAGAGGCGCTGAGAGATGGGTCCCGCCGGTCATTCGGCCCTTTCTTCACCCGCCCGTGGTCCCGGACATCGTTGTACAGCTTCTGGACCTGCCGCCCGGTCAGTTTGGAGAGCTGGACGTCGCCCAACGCCGGGATGATGTGGTAGCGGATGTGGTTCCAGTACCGCTCCTGAGTGGCCTCCCGGATGTTGGGCTTGGAGTACAGCTCAAACCAGAGCGTCAGCCAACTCCCCACGGTGTACTCGTCCGCCCTCGTCACGTCCAGGGTTTGGCTGGCCTCGATGGCGTTTTTCAGCTTGGTCCGGATCTCCGCCTGGGTCCTTCCCAGGACATTTTTACGGATGGCTTTGCCGTTTTCGTCATGCCCGGCGACATACCGCCCTTCCCAGCGTCCATCCTTCCGCTTGCGGATATTGCCCTCGCCGCTGGCTCTTTTCTTTGCCATCTTTCTTCGCCCTCTTTCTTTTCAGCTGCCACAACACATACCATACTTTTTGGGAAATAGCTACTGCTTTTTTTTAGATTTTTTCCCGGAGGGTAAAATCCTTTATTTTTGCCGCGCAACGCCCCTGAAAACCATTGGTGTATCGGCAGTTTTTCGCTTTGTAACCCCTTTCCGTGAAAATCCGGCAATTTGCAACCCCGAAACGAAAAGAGGCAAAAAGCCCTTGCGCGGCCGGCATTGCCGCCCGCTGTGAAATGCGCCGGGGGGCCTCCGCAACCCCGGCGCTTATTCCCGCAACAAAATCGGGCAGCGCAATTCCGTCCAATTTGTACGATACTATCTTTTTGGCTTTCATCGGTTTTCAAGCTAATTGCAACCCGATTTTCTTTCCCCATTTTTCAAGCTCCCGGTCGCAGGTGGCGGCGTTGTCGCCGCCCACAGCAAGTCCCTCGGTGATTTTCGCGTTGGGGCAGAGCTACGCGATGTCCCGCAGAGAACCCGAAAAGCCGCGGCCGCCGGGGTGGCCCGCCTTGGCCGCGTGGACGCCCTCGGCGACCCCCATGGGGACCTTGCAGGCCATCTTCTTCAAATCCAACGCAGTTTGATGTTCCCTGAAATACATCCTCGTAAGCAGGTGGATATGCGGAAAAAGGGTACCGCCGAAGCGGTACCCCTTCTCCAAGAGAGAAGTAAGAGGAAACAAATCAGGTGGCAGAATTCTTTTTCTTCCAAAAAGCCTTGTAACGTTCAGGATGCTTCTTCTCATCAATAGTACGCAAAACGCACCACACAATACCAGCAACAATCAGGGAATACACCACTATATTAGCGGTAATCAACCCAACCATCCATGGAGACATATCATAGCTAATGATTGCGCCCGGGGCCACCCCCTGCATAACGCGGGAATTAGCGACCGCAAAAGCGATGTTGTGTACGGCGCGCCGAATGCACCACTGCATTGTGGGACTGGTCATATCCGCACCGGCTGTCGCTCCCATCGCCATTTCCATATCCGCTCCGGAACGAAGCAGTAAATCTTTATCCGAATGGGTGGGCATATCAGATTGTACGAACCCTTGGAACCCCCATTCGCCGCGCAACACATTGGTAATCAGTTCATAGTGGTTTCCAGCGGGCATTGCCCCAATGCAGTTCATGGAAGCCATGACCGAATTTGCACCCCGGATGACTCGCGTCGCCACCGTGCCGTCATCATCCGCAATGTACTTGATGGTGCGGCGAGACTCCTCAAAAATCTTCTCAAAAATTTTCAGGTAGGTTTCCCGAATCGTCTGTTCGTCCGCCCAGACGCACATATCACTCCGATGATTCTCCGTGTTGTTGACCGCAAAATGCTTGAAGATAACATAGAGGCCACCATCGGCAGCGCCGCTGAGCTGCGCCGCGCCTATTTTGCCAGCAAGATAAGCGTCCTCGGAATAGTACTCGCCGTTTCGGCCATTGAAGGGGGAGCGGTGGAGGTTGACCCCCGGGCCAGTCCAGCCACAGATATAGTTGTCTTCGCTCATACCATAAAAGAACGATTCTTGAGCGACCGAGTTGCCCACTTCATAGGCCAAATCGCTGTTCCAAGTGGAAGCAATCACCATATTAGAGCAATAGGCACACATATCGGGGAGGCTGTCGCTACTGGCCTGAAACATGAATCCAAAAAGTAAATCGGCAAACAGGCCTATCCCGGACGGACCTTCCGCGCTGTTTGAAGCGGGCATACCAATGGACGTAAGGCTATTGACAGTATAGGCCCCACCATAAAGCAGATTGGTCAATTCTGTAATCTGAGAATAATCGATCTGGTCTAGCAGCAGTTCCCAGTTTTGATCATAGTAATCCAAGCCGCGCATGTCAGCCAAGGACAATCCATTGTCCGCATTAGAGGTGGGGGCATCAGTGCGATATACAATACTGCCTTCCACATTGCCAAAGAGCGGATCTGTATTGACATCATAATTAAGGGTATGGTAGTGTTCCAGAATGTCTTTTACATTGTCATCCGCCACCATATCTGCGTCAGTAGGGGCAGTGGGGAATGTATTCTTCCAATCCGCCCGTGTCAGCTGCTTCACTTTTCCGTTCTGCATATAAGCCGTAGCGTCGACAAATTGGTTTGTGGCCGCGACGAACTGAGCGGATGCGTCGATTTGCGTTTTCGCGGGAATTCCTGTGGGGTTCCCCGCGTCATCCAGAAGGGACTGGCCATTCTTTTCTCTTTGACGAGGATTGGCGTTCGTATAGAAAACGGTATTATCAATTTTGCAGGATCGGCTGTCCACTACCGTGTGACTGTCTGTACGCAGGGAGATAACATACTCTCCTTCTTCTAACATATAACAGCCTGTTGTGCCATCCCCATTGTCGTGAGTATAGCAATAGGACGCCATATCCTCTTTGGGAAAGGTGATTTCAACTGTCTCTTCTTCGCCCGGCTGTAATTCTGAAGTCTTTTCAAAGGCGGCTAGATTGACCGCAGCTTTCTCCACTCGATTTGCCGCGTCAAATTCGGTATAAGGCGGTGTATAATACACCTCCACAATATCCTTTCCCGCCACGTCCCCCACATTTCGGACCTGAACGCTGAGCGTGATATCACTCCCACTGTCTGAGTACGCTATGATCGACTGCTCAAACTGCGTATACGACAATCCATATCCAAAGGGGTAAACTACCGCCTCATCGTAATTGAACGTCTCATCTACTTCATCAGCGGTCTCATAATAGCGATAGCCGACGTAGATTCCTTCTTCGTACTCCACAAAGGGCACGTTGACATCGCTGCCCTCAATATTGATAATCACATTTGAGTAACGGGCCATCTGATTGATAAAGGTGGGGTCCTTGCTGAAATCCGCCGGCCAAATGTCCACAGTCTTCCCCGAAAAATTAACCTTGCCGCAGAGCAAATCGGAGAGCGATTGGGCCCCGATACTGCCCGGATAGCCGATCCAAACGATTGCATCTACTGCATACTCCCCAGAATTCAAAGGTTCCAATTCCATAAGGGAACAAGAGTTGATCACGGCCACCACACCATTGCAGTTTTCCTTTGCGAATTGAATGGTCGCTTTTTCCGCTGCTGACAAAGCTAACTCATGGGGTGTGCCGTCGGCATATGCGTCCATTTTTTGATCTCCGCCTTCGCCTGCGTCTCTTCCAATGAAGACAATCCCCACTGTATCCGCACAGGAGGCCTCAGTACCCTCGTAGATAGACGGATCAAATTCTTGAAGAAATGTATTGCCGCCTGCACAGGCATTGATGTATGGGAGCATTTGAGCGGGTGTAGTTCCTTCCGCCTCGCCAGTTAGGACAACCTCAGCGTTCTTCATTCTGTCTACGACCGTTCCGTTCACGTCAAAGTTGGAAGCGATTGCTTCTTCCATTGTTTTGGATTCCGCATTGGAACATCCGTAATCAGTCATACCGTTATATACTGCTCCAGAGCCCAGCACACTGTATACGGGGTTGAGATAGCGATATCCAAACGGCGTTACTTTACTGTTTTCAGACAGCGGAAGCAACGGTTTGCCTGCAGAATCAGCATTTTTCAGCAGAACAAACCCCTCATTGCCTACTCTGCGCGAAACCTCAGTAGCGCCTTTCAACGCTTCTTCCGTTGTAGCATATTTTTGATCATAATAGTTCAAATCCCAGTTTTCCGAACCTTCCACATTGGCAATGTGTCTGGTGCCTCTGCCCAAGGCCGCATCCATGACAGGGCTGAATGTGGTCATTAACGTAGTAGCCACCAAGATAACCACCAGCAGGATCGCCAAAATTGGAACCATGATCAGCCTGAACTTGGTGTTGCTCATGCGAAGTTTTGCGCTTTTCATACTTTTTCGTCCTCCTTTTTTTATTTCAGCTCAAACGCGTGGAAATCCA
>CANRND010000044.1 GCA_947631905.1 uncultured Clostridia bacterium
GTGAAGTGTCCCCCTAAATGGAACCCAAATAAAAAAAGACAGAGAAAGACCTCCTGTGGTAGAATAACCACAGGAGGTCTTTTATGGCAAAGAAGGGACAAAAATTTGAGAAATACACGGCAGAATTGAAAGCGAAGATACTTCAAAAGTATCTCGAAGGCAAGGGCAGCTACGCTTCCCTTGCCAAGGAGTATGGAATCAGCGAGAACACCATTTCAAATTGGGCATATAAATACAGGCAAGGTATAGATATTTCCGTAGATCACCGAAAAGAGAGTGGCGGAAGGCCAAAAGGATCGGAGATAGATTACAAAGAACGGTATGAGATACTAAAAAAATTCCAAGCCTTCGTAGAAGCACAACGAAAGAGAAAGTAAGTTTCATCAGTCTGCATAAGGGTCAATACAAAATAGAAAATATGTGCGTTGCGTTAGAGATAAGTAAACGTACATATTACAAATACCGAAATGCAGAGGACAAGGATTACTATGATTATCTACTCATCAAGGAGATATTCGAGGAATCCGGAAACACATACGGTCACCGTAGGATATGCGAAGGTTTATTGTTGAAATATGGTGTAATATTCAACCACAAGAAAGCAGCAAGAATTATGGCAAAGTACGGACTAAGACCCGAATACGTCAAACGGCTGCATAAAAATGAAGGGAAAAAACGAATTGAAGATAACGTCAAGCCCAATCTCTTAAAGCGCAACTTCCATGCGAATGCGCCCAATGAGGTTTGGCTTACCGATATTACCTATCTCATCTTTGGCGGCAAACGGGCTTATCTTTCTACGATCATGGACCTGTTTGGGGACAGAAAGGTCGTCGCTTATAAAATCTCAAGGTCCAATAACATAGATCTCGTAACGGATACGTTGAATGAGGCGATAGCAAAGACAAAGGACGCGAGGAGGAACACCATCATCCACAGTGACCAAGGGTTCCAATACACGTCCTTTGAATACAAAGCCATCTGCGAAGCGAACGGCATCACCATTTCCATGAGCCGCAAGGGTACGCCGATTGACGACTCTCCCATGGAGAGCTTCCACGGCATCCTTAAGAAAGAGACTTTGTATAATAATTATATCACATCTTTGGAAGATTACATAGCAATTGTTGAGGATTGGATTGAGTTTTACAATACGAAAAGATTAAAAACAAGGAAGGGAACGCGTTCCCTTCCTTGTTGATGTCTTTTTTCTCGTGTGCACTAAATGGGGTACAGTTCACGGGTGAGTTCTTTTTTCGGACGCTCATCGGGTTGCGATGAACGGTTGCTTTTTCAAACGGGTCTGCGTTGGTCTGTGCCATGCAATCGCTCTTTTAAGCGGGTATGCCGTTAGGCATGGGTTGCGGTTGCGCGCCTTACGCCACGATTACAGCAATGTCTTGGAGACCGTGATGCTCTTCGTCGTCATGGCCGCATCAACCTCATTATTGCAGTCATCGATCGCAAGTTCCATATTGTAGGAAGCTGCGGGAGCGTCTGCAATATAGCAGGTCCACGAAACGAGCGCATCGGTCTGCCCCTTCGCATAGAACGAGAACGTAACCGTGAGCTTTTCGTCCTGAAGCGTGATCTCGATCACCTGTTTGCCATCTTGCTTGGTGGCATTGACCTGATCCATCGTCACGCCTTCGGGAAGCGGATAGCCTTTCCCCAAGTCAAAGCTATACCCATTGGGGAAGGTGACCCCGGCGGGACTCCACGCGAAAACACCGGTGGAATCTGCAGCCGCCGCATCGCCTCGAATGAAGTAATTCTTGCCTTCCACGCCGATGAAGTTGACAACAGCGCCGGTATAGTTGTTAAGAGCAAGTTTGTTGTCCCACTCAACTGTCAGCGTGAGCTTTTCGTTGTTCTTCACCGTGTAGTATCTGGGAACAGGCTTGCCCCATTCCTGGAACTCAGACAGCGTATACGTCGTAGGCCCGTAGGTCGTAACTGTACCGACTTTCGCCTTGAGGTTCTTCACCGCGCCGCCGAAGCCGCCGATCTGAGCGGTGACGTCGTTGGACTTGACGTTGGAAATGACGACCTTGCACTCATACTTCTTGTTTGTCTTAGACGTCCAGGAAGAGGTGACGGTGAGCACGTTGCCGACCCTGATAATGGTAGCCGTGACGTCGCCGTTGAACTCGCCCACGCCTTCTGCGCCATGCACGAGGTAATCCGTCGAAACCTGACCGTCGATCTTGAATTCGCTCGTGACCTTCGCAGGCTCGCCGTCGAAGGTGACATCGGACCTGGCGTCGGTCGGGATTGCGAGGTCGATCGTGATATACTTCCCGTCGTCATCGAAGATCTGCAAGCGGGCATTGGACCAGTCGCCTGTGCCGTCCGCATGGGTGTAGGTATACTCGATCGCGAAGTCGCCGCTGAGGCCTTTGATCACGCCGTTCGCACCCGCCCACCAAGCGAATTCCTTGTCTTCGAATTCCTGCGGTCCTTCGAGTTCGACCCACTGATAGGTCGTCTCGCTGACGGTGATACGGTATCTCTTCGCGCCGCAACGCGAGCAGAATGCGTCTTCGCTTGCGCTCGTCGCGGGCGTATTTTCCGTTCCGGCCTTGATCCAATTGTGCTCGTTCTTCGTGAAGGAGAGACCCGCATAGAACACTGTGGTATCGTCCGTGCCGCCGATCTCATAGCCCCACGTGACTTCCGCCGTGCAGTCATCGGGGTCAACGTCGTTGATGGCGACCTTCTCGCCCGTGAGCGTGTAAGAAGTCGCCGCGCCGATGACGCCTTCCGCGGAGACGGTGTTGTAGGAGAGGTGATTGGTATCGTTGTTGAGCGCGAAGGCATATGCCGACTTCTTGGCGACGCCGACCTTCGAGCCGTCGAGTTTGATGACGAGGACTGCGCCGTGATCGGTATCTTCGCTGTCGTTAAGGGTGCCGAACACGGTGAGTTTGCCGGAAGCAAAGCCTTCGAGAAGGCGCTTGTTGGTAAATACCACGGTGCCATCCATATTCACGGTGTAGCTCAGGTCGTGGTTCTGCAGATAGGTGTACGTCTTGTACTTTTCTTGGGTCTGCGCGCCCGCGTTGACCATTGCGTAGAGCGAATCGCTCACATTGTTCGTGATGTCCGTACCCTCAATGACCTTCACGAGGTAGAGGGTGTTGCCGTCTGCGACCACATAGTAACCGCCGACGATTTCGTTTCCGGTGTTGACCGCCGCTTCATAGTAGATCTTGTCGGAAGCGAGCGTGACGCCCGTCTTGGAATTGACGAGGTTGAGGGTGTAGCTCGTGGGATTGTAAGGATCGAGCTTCGGAATGGTGTAGGTCACCTTGAGCTGACCGGCCGTCCATTCGATAGACTTGATCTCGAAGCCATCGAGACCCTGGACCTTCTTGTTGTTGAGGTCGAGCTTATTGCTCTTGACGACGATGGTCTTGGAGACGCCGTTTACGGTGAGGCCGAGGTTCTCGGCTACGGCATTGATATCGGTGATGCCGGTAACGCCGGAGATATCATAGGTGACGACGAGGTCCTTCGTCTCGTTGAGCTTGAGCGTGGTGAAGGAGAGCGTCGAAGTCGTGGTGTAGCCGAGGATCGCGCCCGTGCCGAAGGTGACGACGATATCCGTGCCGCCGTTGACGCCGGAGATGGTGACCTTCTCGACGTCTGCGGAGACCGCGAGGACGACGTCGAGGTGATCTTCCGCGACGTTCACGGCGCCCTTGGTGCCGGTGATGGTCGCGGTGCCGGAGAAGGTCGTCACGCCGTCCGAATAGAGCGTGAAGGCGATATAGTGCTTGCCCGTGCCGGAGCCGAGGGTGAGCGCATTCGCCTGTTTCGTGGTGAGCGTGGCGGCCGTGCCCGCGATCTCGATGCCCGTCTTATCGTCGGAAGTCTGCACGAAGTCGAGCTTGGTAAGGTCGGTGGCGATGAAGGTCGCCGAGCCGATCTTGACGTCGTTCGCGTTGCCGTGATCGACGGCGTTCTTGACGACGGCGCCCGAAATCTTGGCGGCTTCCGCGGCGGGAAGCAGTTTTTCGAACCAATCGTTGCCCGTCTGGACGCGGACCTTGAAGGACTTGTAGGAAGAGCTCATCTTGGCGCATGCGCCGGACGTCGTGAGGTCGACCCAATCCTTGCCGGTGCCGTTGTAGTTCATGCCGCCCTTTGCGACGTTGTCTTCGGGAAGCGCTTCCACTACGTCTTCATTGCCATAGACGGTGATCATGCCCGCGCTTGCCTTCTCAGACTTGCCGCCGGCGTAGGTGACGTTGACGTCGATGATGGAGCTGTCGATATACTTGTTTTCGAGAACTTTCTTGATGTCGCTCTTGACGGTGGGTTCGCCCATTTCCTCGAGCTTGAGCTTCTGGACGATCTGGACTTCGGTGAAGGTCGCCGAGAACTGCTCGCCGTGGAGAATGGCGTTGTAATACTGCCTGTCGGGAAGTTTGACGTACGCGGTACGGAGCCTGTTGAGGGTGGGATTGTTCCACGTCATGACGAACACGTTGTCCTCACGGTATTCCCACGTGAGTTCGACGGCGAGCGCCGTGGCCCCTTCGTCGATAAAGTAGTCTGCAGAGGCGGAACCGGTACCCTGTACGTAGACCCTG
>CANRND010000045.1 GCA_947631905.1 uncultured Clostridia bacterium
ACTTCATCTTTTCTCACCCTATGCTATTATACCACACTCTTCTCTACTTCGCTACTTTTTATTGGAGAATAGTATTACCTGCAATCCACCGGGGATGCAGAATGAAACGGTTTGAGGGGAGCGTTATCAAATCGTTATCAAAAGAGTGGTAGAAAATCCTGAAACCCTTGTGCCGCAGCGGGTCTGAGGTTTCAAGAAATTATTCCCACTCTACGGCCGGTGGCTTGCACCTGGTTTTTTCAGGGGTGTTTTGGTCTCCCGCCCGGGTGTCGTTTGGCTCCGTTCCTCTGTGGTCTCCCTGTTTTCAAGGGAGCGTAGTATCATAACAGTATCACGGCCCCGCCCGCGCTCCTGCGGGGTGTGGCCGCTCCACGCTCTGATTATACCACAACCAGATAGGAGAGTGCAACCCAGGAATTGATCTCCGCCAGCAGAGCTTCCTGGTCGCCCTTGTGCGTGGCGATCTGCTTGACCGTGTACCGGGCGGGCCCCGGTGATGTAGCTGGGAACCTGGGCGCCCCTGGAGGCGGCGAGACCGCCGTAGGTGGCCCCGTCCTGGATGATGACGGTATCAGATGGCCGGATGTTCTGCTGCATGGTTACACGCTCCTTCGATGTCCGGGCCCGACCCGAATTTACCTGAGATACTGCTTGCTCATGTAGCCGGTGATCCCACCAGCAACGACATAGAGCCAGATGCCACCGGCTCAGGTAGAGCGGTAGTTCTTGACACACAGTAAATTTCAAAATAGCTCTTGCACATCATGTATTCGATGTGCTATAATAAACATGGCTAAGAAACTGAGTAGCAACCATGCTCTCACAAAAGGCGACCCCCGGAGAGATAGGCGCTCTCTGGGGGTCAACCCTTGCTGGGGTGGGCTTACTGCTCCTTGTCGTGGTCATGCCGGTCAAGCCACTTGCAGATATAGTAGGCGGCTATACCTGCTACGACCGACACTAAGAAACTAAGTAGAATACCCATGCTCTCACCCCTTCCTGTTGCCAGTTTGGGGAGGGGCAGCGGGCTCATTATACCATCATTCGACAAAAATCGCAAATAGAAATCCCTTGCCCCGGCGTATATTTCGGGGCAAGGGATTTCTTGCCGTTCTTATCCTTTGACCCCGTGTACTGCCCAACGGTATCTGGGTCAACCTCATAGCAATCCGGGCTGTTGTACCCGTCTGGAGGGAAGATATAGCACTCTCGCTTGTCGTGGACCAGGAAGGACAGGTCGCCCTCAAACCATTCCGTTCCGCCCTTTTGACGGCCTCGAAAAAGGATCTCACGCATGGCTGCTCACCTCGTCCAAAAGCTCCTCCAGGCGCTTCTTGGCCCTGGTGAGCACGTCGATATTCCGGCGGGCCTTCTTCTGGGCGGCCGGCATGGCCTTCCGCAATACCGGCGAGATCGCGCCGAACACGTCCCCGGCGTAGGCGGGCGGGTTCGCCGTTTTCTCCTCCTCCAAGATGATGGCCTGCAGGTCCGCGAGGAGCTTCACGTCATCCGAAAATTTGCTCATTATTCCACCTCCGGCATGCTTGAAATCTACCTGCTCTTGGACAAAGAGCAACAGGCGTTCCTTCTTGGTGAGGCTTCTGGAATGCTGCGAGAGAACGAGAAAAAGAAAGCTACCCCCGTATCAGCAGAAAGGGCCGGGTGACGTATGTTGATTTTACCAGGGGCCACCGTTGATACGCCATTCTACCGATATCGTGCAACAGGGCAGGAGGTCTGTGAAAGATGTCTCACTCTTGACGGTACTTGCTTTCCAACTGATGTTGCCGCCGAGATAGAGTGTGAACTAACGTGCTCCTGTCCCCATGTTTGGGACGGTTTCGCGCAACTGAACAACTCTGCGATTACAGAGCGCACAAAGGCTGGATGGGAACTAGGAGTTTCCGAATCTTGGGTTCCGTGCCCTTCCCTCTGCCCCAAGGATTTGCTGGCTCTCATACAACAGGCAAGGGAAGCAAAATCGAAGTATGAGGCGGAGGAGGCCATAATCACTTCCCTTTGCCTTGGTCCGGACAGGGATGACATTGCTCCCGATGAAGTGACCTATTGGCATAACGTGAAGCTAAGCGAGGCAGAGCCCTATGAACAGGCACGTCGCGAAAACAACAGGGCCGAGCGAGAGGTCAGGAATTATATTGAGAACCATTATAGGGATTTGAAGGGCCTTCCTCATGTCGGCGAAGGATGGGTGAGCGAAATGCGTCTGTTCCGCATTGTCCAGTCTATTTTCCCAGAGGATGAAGTAATCCATCACTATCGTGCTCCTTGGCTCGGTCGCCTTGAACTCGATGTATACGTTGTTGGAGCAAACATTGGATTTGAATATCAAGGGATACAGCATTATGAGCCACAAGAGCATTGGGGCGGCCTCGCTGCTCTCAAAAGGACACAAGAACGAGACGCAGATAAAGCACTCCGATGTGCTTCTCACGGGACTAAACTAATAGAAATTCGCTATGACGAAGATTTATCTGAAAGTGTTGTCCGTGGAAAAATAGGGGTTAAAAATTGACCCTTATTTTCAAAATAGGGGTCAAAAATACACCGGAAAAATTAAGGGGAAAAAATTAAGGGGAAAATTTTAACGACATAATATAAACATGTATATAGATATAAACGTGTAGTGTATATAAACGTGATAATAAACTTCTGTTCTTTATGATGGCTACGCGCGTGCGCGCGCGAGGAAGGAGCTCCAAAATGAAGGTCGGTTATAAGTTCTGCCGAGGCTGCGGCGCGGAAACTAACTGCGCTGATCTGGTGTCGGGGTATTGCCCCTCCTGCGCCAAGGTCCATGTAGCTCGTCTGTCGGAGTACCAGCGCCAGTATGAGGCCGCCGTGGCCGCCGGCGATGCCTCCGCCTCCGGGAAGATTGCCGCGCTGATCTCCCGCTATGAGCAATCGGAGCGGCTGCGCTTGAAGGATGCCCGCCGGGTGAAATAAGGGTCAAAAACTGACCTAAAAATTAAGGCGGTTTTCCGGCCCTCTGCGGGCCGTCTGGCCCGGGTGGTATAAATTCACCTCCGGGCCGCCTGCGTCGTTTCTGCGGCCTCCCTGCGGGGGACAGGCCATAATTTCAAAGCCGCCCCGAGTGTGGGCGGCGTATTCGCTGTTTTGGTGGCTGCTCCCGGTGGGGTGGCCGGGAGGGAGCAAGATGCCCGCTTACAAGGACAAGGACCGGGGATCCTGGTACGCCTCGTTCTACTACGAGGACTGGACCGGCAAGAGGAAGAAGAAGCTCAAAAGGGGGTTCGCCCGGAAGAAGGACGCCGAGGCCTGGGAGGCTGAATTTCTCCGCGCCGGCGCCCGCAGTTGTGATATGACCTTTGGCTCCCTGGTGGAGCTGTACCTCGCGGACATGAAGCCCCGCCTCCGGCTGAATACTATCCGCTCCAAGGAGTATATCATCGACAAGAAGCTGCTGCCCTTCTTCAAGGACCTGCAGGTGAACGAAATCACGCCGGCCCATGTGCGGAAGTGGCAGGCTGATCTCCTGTCCCGGGAGAAGTCCCAGACCTACATCAAGACCATCAACAACCAACTTTCCGCCATCTTCAACTACGCCGTCCGGTATTATAACCTCTCCGAGAACCCGGTCCGGGTGGCCGGCTCTGTCGGCCGGAAGAAGGCAGCGGAAATGAAGTTCTGGACGGTGGATCAGTTCAATGCCTTCATCGACCATGTACCGAAGTTCCCGGCCCGGGTCGGCCTGTCTATCCTGTTCTGGACCGGCCTGCGGATAGGGGAGCTGCTGGCCCTGTCGCCGGAGGACATCGACCTGGAGGCCGGCACCCTCTCCGTCACAAAGTCCTTCCAGATGATAGACGGGAAGGAGGTCATCACCGAGCCCAAAACTCCCAAAAGCCGGCGGGTGGTCCCGCTCCCCAAAAAGCTCTGCGAGGAGATACGCAAGTACGAGGCCGCGCTCTACGAGCCCCAGCCGGGGGACCGGCTGTTCTCGTTCACCAAATCCTACTTCCACCAGCAGATGGCGAAGGGCTGCGCGGCGTCCGGGGTGGAGAAGATACGGCTGCACGACCTCCGGCACTCCCACGCCTCCCTGCTTATCCACCTGGGCGTCCCGGTGCTCCTGGTGTCGGAGCGGCTGGGCCATGAGGACGTGGAGACGACGCTCCGGACCTACGGCCATCTGTACCCCTCAACGAGCACCGAGGCGGTCGAAAAGCTCGATAAATTGATGTCGTAGTATCATTTTAGTATCATAGCACAAAAAAATTACCCTGGAACCCTTGATTTCCAAGGGCTCCAGGGTTTTTGTTTACTATTCCCACTCGACAACTACTAATCAATTTTGTTTAGAGATTATTATTTGTCGTGTATGTAGGTCTTTTGATTA
>CANRND010000046.1 GCA_947631905.1 uncultured Clostridia bacterium
TAGAGGAGGCGTGAAAAATGGTAAAAGAAATCACTGGCGACCTGGTGCGCGACGGCCACGGCTTTATTGCCCATCAGGCAAACTACCTGGGCGTTATGGGCGGCGGTGTCGCCTATGCCATCCAGCGGGACCTCTTGACCCCCGAGGCGTTTGCGGAGTACCAGCGCCTGTGTTGGGAGAACGGCCCGGAGCTGCTGGGCAAAAATCAGTATCTGCCCGCCCGCAACGGCTCCACGGTGGTCAACATGTTCTGCCAAAACGACTATGGGGACGAGCAGGGGTCCCTCACCAACTACCGGGCCATGCGGATGTGCTTTCTGGCCCTGCGCGAGGAGGCGGAGGCGACCGGGACCCCCATTTTCATCCCTGGCCGTATCGGCTGCGGGATTGCCGGGGGCCGGTGGCCGCTGGTAAAGCAGATCATTCACGCGACCCTGGGCGATGCGCGGGTCCCGGTGACCCTGGTTTACCTGGGGCAGATGGACGGCGGGGCTACACCTGAGCGGGAGGCGAGTGAGTAATGGCGCGGGTACTGGAGGGCCGCGACGGTATCAAGATCGGGGTGTACCGTTTCCCTGACCGTAAGCGTCCGGCCCTGTGCGTTCAAAAGGGGAACCGCCTCACGGTGTACGGGTATTTCCGCGACGATGACTCCGCGCGGCTGTTCATGCACAATTTGGCCCTGGCCATTGGTGCGGTCGAGGAGCCGGAAGATGGGAGGCCAGAAGAATGACGCGCCGGGAAAAGCAATTAGAATATGCCCTGCTCCTGATGGTCCATCAATACTGCGTCCGGGACGGCTATTTAGACAACGAGTGCATGTCTGCTGGGGAGGTCGCTTTTGGTGTCCTGGATATTGACCACAACACCACGGAGGCTGATGTGTGGGCCCGGATTGAGGAGCTGGAGCGCGGCGGGGTGGACATTGACGCCCCCGCCGCGTCAGAGGAGGAGCCCCTGACAATGGCGGACCTGCAACACATGGAGGGCCAGTGGGTGTGGATCGTCTGCGAGCTGGACGGGCGACACCTGGAGGGCTGGGGCCATGTCGGGCGGTACACGGTGCGCTCCTACATTGACGCCCCGATCCGGCTGTGGATTGACAGCTATGGGACCGATAAGGACCGGGCCGGGCGCGGTACGGCAAGCTGTAATTGGCTTGCCTACCTGCGCCCGCCGGAAAGGAGGCAAAACAATGATTGACCTTGACGCGGCCATCAAAAACCGGGAGGGCTGCCTGGCCTACCTCCAGGGATGCAAAACGCTCGCGTCCCCGGAGGGCCTGGACGCGGCGGCTTGGTCTGTGCTGGCCCTCCACGGGATGCGGGCGGCCCGGTCCTCTGAGGACCTGGACAGTATGCCGCTGGACGATGCCATAAAGCATTGCCTGGAGGATGTGGAGGCGCTCCGGGAGGGCGGTTGCGACGCCTGCGCCCGCGAACATGAGCAGCTTGCCCGGTGGTTGTCGGAGCTTGCCTTTCACCGGGCCCACGCGGCGGGGATTGAATCCCTCAAGGACCACCTGCCCAGCGTTATCCGGGTGCTTGAAAACGAGCGGGACTGTGTGCGGCGTCAGGCCGCGCCCGGCTGTGACCGCGAGTGCGGAAAGTGTGACCTGGTGCTGCCGGAGCAGGAGGTCATTGGCGCATATCGGATTGCCCTGTTTATTCTCCGGCGCGAGCTGCGAAACGAGAAACCGGGGGAGGGGTTGGAATGAGGCCCATAGACGGCGATGCCCTCCGGGATCATTGGCTGTATCAGGGCTTAAATGAGCCCGTGTACTGTGCAAATGATGTTCTGTCCAGCATTGACGATGCGCCCACCCTGGACACGATAAAACAGGGCCTGTGGCCCGCGGATAGGACCCTTGACCAACTGCTCAAGCGGACGGAGCTGCCCACGGTGATTATGGGCTACCTGCAGGAGCTGGACCGGTGGCGGAAAAGGCTTGTCACCTGTGAAACCTGCAAGCATTGGGACCCGGACCCGGAAAATGGATTGTCCGCGAAAAGGTGCGGCAAGTTTGGGGTCATTACCTGCCGCGGAGATTGGTGCAGTTTTGGGACCCGGAAACCCGGCGCCCCTACGGTCATCCGGTAGATGTCGCCCGGCAAGCGACAGGGGGTCAAGAGCTACACAGCAGAAAAGCGGGGAGGCGCTACGGCCTCTCCGCTTTTACTGTGATTGCGAACACATGACCAACCCAAACAATCTCCAGGGGTTCGTATGTGCGCGTTATGGTGGAGGTGGCGGGAGTTGAACCCGCGTCCGAAAGCACTTTAACGGGACTTTCTCCGGGCGCAGACGGTTATTGCGGAGGTCTTTCTCCTCCCGTTCCCCTCGATGACGGCAAGCCGTCACGCCGTCCTCTCAGGTGAGCTTCATCATGTGTGGCACGGGCAAAGCTTACCGTACGCACATTTACCGCTAAACGACGCCCTTCTCGGTTCGCGGTCCTCCCGGGTCGGACGGCTGCCTTTAATTAGGCAGCAATAGCAACAGGTTCGTTGTTATTTGATTTATAAAGTTGCCCGTTTTATGGCGGTCAGGCGCCGCCGCCCGCTGGTCCCGCCTCCATACCCCCGTCGAAACCCTTACACCCCCGGAAGTGTCGCAAAGTCCGCTATGCTCCGTTCCCGCCAAGCGCCTTTGGCGTTTGGCGAGAACTCCGCCCGCTCCCTTGCTCCACTTCTTCAAGGGGGAGCCGGCTCCCCCTTGAGCAACCCCCACCCCCTGCGGGGGGACGAGGGACGGGAGACGCGGGACTTGCGTGGGGTTGGTCCATGGGAATTGGTAGGTGGACACTGTCTTAGTATAACATAGGTTTTGCCGTGCGTGTGTTACGGTTTTGTGACATTTGAGGCGCGGCCCGGACGTTCCGCCGCCTTTGACCGGCGAAACGTCCGTTTTCGATGGCCTCCTCTTCTATACTATGCTCAGGTTTTTACAAATTTAACCAGAAGCTGGGAGGGGGTCACCTTGGCCAGGAGACGGTAGAACTTATAAAACAGCTTGGGGGTATAGATGGTGCGGCCCGCTTTTGCGGCCCGGAGAGCGCCGGCGGCTACCTTTACCTGGTCGCAGTAGGGGAGGAACTCGAAGGTGCTGGAGTGGCCCGTGATGCCGGCCAGGCTCAGGAACTCCGTCGCCATGGGGCCCGGGCACACCGCCGTCACGCTCACCTTGCGGCGGCGGAGCTCTTCCGCGAGGCCCACAGTGAAATGGGAGACGTAGGCTTTTGTGGAGGAGTAGACCGTCATGCGGGGGTTGGGGCAGAAGGAGGCGATGGAGGAGACGTTCAGGATGTGGGACCCCTCCGGCATGTAGGGGATGACGATGTTGGTCACGGTCGTCAGGGCCCGGACGTTCAGGTCCACCATCCGGGTCTGGGAGGCCGTCTCCATCTCGCCCAGCCGGCCCAGGTAGCCGCAGCCCGCGCAGTTTACCAACAGGGAGACCTCCGGCTTCTCCTCCGCCAGGCGGTCCTTTAACGACACAAAGCTCATGGGGTCGCAGAGGTCCAGGGGCAGGCAAGCAGTGTGCCGCCCCGGGAGGCTAATGGCCAGGCTCTCCAGCCGGTCGGCCCGGCGGGAGATGAGCCAGTAGCACTCGATGTCAGGGAAAATGTCCTCGATCTGGCGGGCCAGCTCCCGGCCCAGGCCGGAGGACGCGCCGGTGATGATGGCGGTTTTCATGGCTTCCTCCTAAATCAGCGGTTTGGTTTTGGGCTCCTTTAAAGAGTCTGGGGCTCGGGGTAGTCCACGCCCTGGGTGTCCACCCGGATGGACTGGATGACCACGGGCTTTTTGGGCTTGTCGTCCCTCATGCTCCGGGGCACCCGGGAGATGGCGATGGCGTCGTCCACGCCCTCGGTGACCTGGCCGAAAGCGGCGTAGTCCCCGTCCAGGTGGTCCGCCGGGGCCACCATGACGAAGAACTGGCTCCCGGCGGAGTCCGGGGCCATGGTCCGGGCCATGGAGAGCACGCCGGTGGTGTGCTTCAAATCGTTCTGGGGGAAGCCGTTGGAGGCGAATTCCCCTTTGATCTCATAGCCGGGGCCGCCCATGCCGTTGCCGTCGGGGCAGCCGCCCTGGATCATGAAGCCGGGGATGACCCGGTGGAA
>CANRND010000047.1 GCA_947631905.1 uncultured Clostridia bacterium
ATCCGGCTCATTTCAAGTTTGCCTTCGGCAAAGAGCCGGATTCCCGCTCGGCAAAATTTACACGTTCTTACGGACTTCGCAGCAAGTGCAAAGTCCTGGGCTGAACTATTACTTCTTCTCACATTCCTGCACGTGCTCCATGATAAAGTCTACCGCCTTCTGCACGGCAAGGTCTTTCTTCATGCCTTCTTCCACGCTTCCCTGCACCTGTTCCCGCATCTTGTCGGCTTCCATGCCATAAAGAGACGCAACGCGTTCGATCTCGGCATTGACGTCTTCCTCCGTGACTTCGATCTGTTCCTTCTGCGCGATCGCTTCCAGAACGAGGCTGGTCTGGATGCGCTTCAAAGCCTCCGGCCGCATCTGCTCGTCCAGCCCCTCCATCGTCATCCCCATCATCTGCATATACTGATCAAGAGCAAGCCCCTGCTGCATCAGCCTGCTCTCAAAATCCTCGATCATGGACTGCACCTGCGTGTCCACCATCGCGTCCGGGATCTCCATCTCGGACTTCTCCACAATCTGCGAAATCGCCTCGTCTTCCTGCTTGCGTTTCGCGTCCGCTTCCTTATGCTGCGCGATCTGCTTCTTCAGATCTTCCTTATATTCCTCCAAGGTGTCAAATTCCGAAACGTCCTGCGCGAACTCGTCGTCCAGCTCCGGAAGCTCCTTGGACTTGACCTCGTTGATCTTCACCTTGAAGACGGCCTGCTTGCCCGCCAGCTCCGCCGCATGGTATTCCTCCGGGAACGTGACGTTCACTTCCGTCTCGTCCCCCGCGTTCTTCCCGATCAACTGTTCCTCGAACGTGTCGATGAAAGAATGAGACCCGATGACAAGGGGATGGTTCTCCCCTTTGCCGCCCTCGAACGGCACGCCGTCAACCGACCCTTCGTAATCAATGACCGCCGTGTCCCCGTCTTCGATCGCGCGGCCTTCCACCGTGATCATGCGCGCGTTGCTCTCGCGCTCACGCTCCACTTCCGCCGTAAGCTCTTCTTCCGTCACCTCCGTGTCGGCCTTCTCCACCTGGACGCCTACGTAATCGCCCAGCTTCACTTCCGGCTTCACCGCGACCTCCGCCGTGAAAATAAACGGCTTCCCCGTCTCGATCTGCTCCACATTGATCGTCGGGCGGGACACGATATCGACGCCCGACTCGTCCACCGCCTTCGGATACTCGTCCTGCAGCATCTCATTTACCGCGTCCTCATAAAAAATGGCTGCGCCGTACATCTTCTCGATCATGACGCGCGGCACTTTCCCTTTGCGGAAGCCCGGGATGCTGATCCTGCCCTTCTGCCTCAGATATGCGTTCTGGATCGCCTTTTCCACCGTTTCCGCAGGAACCTCGACCGTGAGTTTCGCCATGTTTTTTTCCAAATTCTCTACCTGTACGCTCATGAAAACAACTTCCTCCTTAAAACAATCACGCGACTATTCTGTCCTTCCTATTTTTCCTCTCTTCTTCCACTTACAGTCATTCTGATATTATAACACACTTCGTTACTCAAGGTCAAGCAGCTCCTGCATGAAATTGCAATAGTCGCTCCTTTTCTCTTTCATGAATTTGATCGCGGAAGACGGATGGCTGTTCAAGATCCCCGTCAGCAGGTACGGGATGTCGTATCCCCATACCACGCCCTCTTCCTTCAATTTCAGCATATGTTTTTCCACAAAACGGATGATCGGCACCTCATCGTATTTCGGGTTCTTCAAAAAGCTGAGGAGTGCTTCCATATAGCAGTTCCCGGCGCCGCGCCCCATGCCGCATACCGTCGCGTCCAGAAGGCTCGCGCCCATACGGCACGCCTCGATCGTGTTCGCGAACGCAAGCTGCTGGTTGTTGTGCGCGTGCATCCCGACCACCTTGCCGGACGCTTCCGCGACCGCCAGGTACTTCTGGGCGAGCCTCGTGATCTGCTCCGGGTAAAAGAAGCCGAAGCTGTCCACCAGGTAGATGGCGTCCGCCGGGCTTCTGCCGAGCAGCTCAAGCCCCGCGTCCAGGTCGTCGGAATTGACTTTGGAAACAGCCATGATATTGACCGTCACCTCGTACCCTTTCTGCTTGAAATCCTCCACCATCTGGATGGCCGCCGGGATCTGGTGGATATACGTCGCCACGCGCACCATATCGATCACGCTGTCTTTTTTCGGGAGAATGTCCTTCTTATAGTCGCACCGCCCCACGTCCGCCATGACGGAAATGCCAAGCGGCGAGTCGTTCTCCCCGACGATGGCGCGGATGTCGCCCTCGTCGCAGAACTTCCATTTCCCAAACTCCTTCGGGTCGAAGATCTCCTTGGACGCCTTATAGCCAAACTCCATATAATCCACCCCGGCCTTGATGTTCGCCTTGTACAGGTCCCTCACAAATTCATCGGTGAACGCAAAATTATTCACAAGCCCGCCATCCCGCATCGTGCAGTCCACGACTTTGATGTCGGGGCAATAATCCATCAAGGTCCGTTTGCCGTATTGTTCGCTGCCCATCTTTTTTCCTCCGTTTTCTGTCCTTAATTTTGCACTTTAAATCAGTAAAGTGTCTCTATCATATAAGATATTCCCTCATTTGTCAAGCCAGCCGATCCCGCCTTCCTCGTAACAGTTCAGCCTTCGGCCTCACAGCTACGGGATCCGGCTCATTTCAAGTTTGCCTTCGGCAAAGAGCCGGATTCCCACTTGGCAAAATTTACACGTTCTTACGGACTTTGCAGCAAGTGCAAAGTCCTAGGCTGAACCGTTACCCTTCCTCGCGTTTTGTCAATTGTTTAAACAGGACATTCCCCAACATACCAAGAGATAATACAATGTATAATCTCTGCCATCTGCTGCTTTTTGCTGCACCGTCAATCTATCCTGTTTTCCTTTCACCCTGTTGCTCTCCTTTTAAACTTTCAAAAAATTCATCCACTTTGTCTATCTGAATATAATCCGCATTTTGTTTTAATTTTTTCATAAATTCAAGATGTTTCTTAAAATAACCATACTGCCATTTTTTGAAAGAACTCTGTAAGCCTCATCAATCCATTCCGCTGCCCATTCAATAATGGGCAAAACTTTATAATAATTTTTGTGGTAAAACTTCAGTCAAAACCTTATCATTCTTATACCTTTTTGTATTTACGCCCCTTAATCACTCCATTATCCGTCAACAATCCATCCTCAACAAGACTTCTGAGCAATTCTTTTGTTCTTGTCTCCTTAATTCCCAAAACATCCGCTAAATCACTGGCTTTATACCACACGTCAGTATTCATAAATGCCAGAATTGCATCATAATGTGCCTGCGTCTTTTCTGTAACTTTTTTTCTGACGCTTTTTTCTGTCACTTTTTTTCTGACGCTTTTTCCCGCCACTTTTTTTACAAAAGAAAGCGTCAGTACCGTCCTATCCGGATCAAACCTCTCCTCAATGATCGGCTCCTCCCAGCCTTCATCTGCCCAGACATTAAAGATATTCGGCACACCACTTCCGGCGCGTTCCCCGATATTGATAAGATTAAACATCTTCATAAGCGCTTTGTTTCTCGGATCAGACTCGCCGCCGAGACGCATCTGCTTTTTGCCGGTCCTAATATAACCGGGATTTGCCAAAATCAGCTTGTCTGCTTCTTTTCTGATCACGATACCGCGCAATCCATGATAATCTGCATGGATCAAACAATTTGCCAAAGCTTCACGAAGCGCCTTATGTACCGGAGTATCGTCAATGCGTTCTCCGCCGGACATCTTGAACGGCACTTTGACATCTTTGATAATTTTATTATAGACTCTGAAATAAAAATCGCACACATTTCCAGACCACTCACCGGAACTGGACTGCAATCTGTCGCTCCAGCGAGTGGTAGGATCTAATTCCTCCCTATAGTCCAAAAAATACTCCGGGAAATGACGCACGATATTATACTCGTCTCCAAACATCAGCATACCCGCTGCTGTGGGATGCAGTTGTCCGTCTTCCTCGGAAAT
>CANRND010000048.1 GCA_947631905.1 uncultured Clostridia bacterium
AAGAAAAGCCCCGGAAGGATTGCTCCTCCGAGGCTCCCGCGCGGTTTTCCACGATATAAGCATAGCAGAATCCGCAATATACTTCTTACGCGATTTTGGACATTTATGCCTTTCCGAACAGCAGCACGGTCAGACGGTCCAGGGCGCGGTTTTTCCGCTTATAGGCCGATGTCTGCTCAATCTTGAAATGTTCCGCGATGTAGTAGACGGCATTCGTGCCGTAGGCATTGGCATCGCCGTAAAAGGTCTCAAGAACGTATTTCTCGTCCTCGCTCAGCTGATCCCAGGCAGGCTGGAACCAGTCCATGTATTCCACCGCCTGCCGGTACCGTTCTTTCAGGATGTCGATTTCTTCGATGCCGTTCAGAATGCGCTCCTCTGCGGCACCCGGATTATGGGTGCGCGGCATGCCGTCCCATCTTGGGCTGCCCACACCCGCCATCTTGTCCCGCTCGGCCTTGATCTCATCATCGGTATGGTCAATGATGAATCTCATGCTGTCATAGTCCTTGATGGCGGCAATGGCCGCCGACCGCTTGTCCAGATACTTCCACATAATGCTCATGGCTTCTACCTCCGAAAAAAGAATGAATGCTGCTCCCGGATTGCCGTTAGGTTGTCTCAGATTGTCAGGTGCGCCTTTACCGCCGCGATGAGGTTTTGCTGCGTGGTGTCCTTACTCCGGAGCGCTGAGAGCACATCCTCGTCAACAGTATCGCGGCAGACGATATGGTGGGCGGTCACCACTTCCTTCTGGCCCTGGCGCCACAGTCGGGCATTGGTCTGCTGGTACATTTCCAAAGACCAGATCATGGAAAACCATATGAGGATATGGCCGCCTCTCTGGATGTTCAGCCCGTGTCCCGCGCTGGCTGGAGAGATCAGCCCGATCTGAATCTTCCCGGCATTCCAGTCGGAAATATCAGCGTCCGTCCTGATGTCCCTCGGCTTATGGCCCTGCTCCGACAGGTGATCCATGATGCGGCTGTGGTCGTGCTGGTACCAGTATGCCACCAGCACGTTCTGGCCGTTGGCCTGCTCGATCAGGTCATCCAGCATCAGGAGCTTCTGGCTGTGGATTGGGATGATCTCGCGGTCTTCGGTGTAGACCGCGCCGTTTGCCATCTGCAGGAGCTTGCCTGACAGGACGGCGGCATTGGCGGCATCGATCTCCTCACCATCCACCGTGACCAGCAGTTCTTTTTTCATCTCCTCATACAGCGTCCGCTCGGCGGGTTCCATCTCCACCTTGTGTACCACCGGGATGAATTCCGGCATGTCCAGATAGTCCAGGGCTTTCATGGAGACCGAGATGTCGGAGATGCGGTCATAGATGGCCTCCTCCGCGCCGGGCAGTGGGATGTAGTTGTAAACGACGCCCGTGTACGGATTCATGCCCGCCGCCTTAAAATACGCTTCCCGGTATCTGCCGATGAACCTCCCAAGCCGCCGGCCGTTGTCGATGAGGCAGGTTTCCGCCCACAGATCCATCAGGCCGCCCCCGGCGGGCGTCCCCGTCAGCCCCACCATGCGCTTTATCTGCGGCCGCACCTTCCGCAGGGCTTTCCACCGCTGTGACTGATGGTTCTTGAAGGACGAAAGCTCATCGACCACCACCATGTCAAAAGGCCAGGCGGTTCGGTTCTTCCCCAGGAAATCAACCAGCCACTTCACGTTCTCCCGGTTAATGACATACACATCCGCGGGAGCCCTCAAGGCGGCTTCCCTCTGCTTTGCCGTCCCCACCATCACGGACATCCGCAGGAAATTGGCATGCTCCCAGTTGTCCCGCTCCTCCGGCCATACGGTCTTCGCCACGCGCAAAGGCGCGATCACCAGAACCTTGGATACCTCGAAGCTGTCGAACATCAGGTCGAGGATGGCAGTCAATGAAATTACGGTCTTGTCAACCCAAGCCCATATCAAGCAGCAGCATCGCTTCCGGGTGATCTTTGATAAACTGCACCGCGTATGTCTGATAACTGTGTGGTATGAACTTCATAGGGCCTCACCTCCTTCTTCTTT
This sequence comes from uncultured Clostridia bacterium, assembly GCA_947631905.1. Classification (GTDB taxonomy): domain Bacteria; phylum Bacillota; class Clostridia; order Christensenellales; family Borkfalkiaceae; genus Gallimonas. The sequence continues at coordinate 2,026 of CANRND010000048.1, forward strand.
TTCGATTACATCCAGATCGCGGAAAAATTGGCGCAGCTTCATGTGATAGCTGGCGTGCTCACTTTGTGACGCAAACACATGAATATTTCTTGGATCATTGTTTTTATTTCCGTCTTCATGGTGAACAATCTCTCCCGGCAGTAAAGTCCTGCCAAGTTTCTGCTCCGCGACAACACGATGCTCATGACGGCCATACCGCTTGGTGTATGTTTTCCCATCGCCTGTTCCCATGCGGGCATTACGTATTTTGGCTCTGGTTTCCGGAGTCATGCGGCTCGGATTCGCCTTCTGATTCAACACCGTCATGTGCCGGCTCATATTTCCGTAATCCTTCAGCGTTGCGTACCCTTCCGGATTCTTGCTTTTGTTACTGAAGTCAGCAAGGCACTGCCGACAGCAGAAATTGTGCCGGCTTATCTTGCCCCGCTCGTATTTTTTTCCGCACCAATCACACTTTAACTGATACATCATTTGATTCCTTTCTCATCCATCTCCCGCATGATCCGCTGAAGCAGGGCGGGGCCATCCAGGTCGGTCAGGACACAGAAGTAATCCGAACAGAAGAACTTTGTGATCTCCCTGACCGTAGACTGCGCCGCACTGTCGTTGGGGAACCGCTTCAGCCTGCGGTACGCGGGCCTGAAGTCCTTGACCGCCTGCAGGATGATGGCGTTTGCCAGTTTTTGATAGTTTTCGTCATGCATTTATCTCCCTCCACGTAATGGAGCCGATGATTCCCGCCGCTGCGGACAGGGCTGTGCGGTCTATGTCCTTCTCCCGTATCAGCGCCGCTATGGTTTCAGACTGCTTCCGCAGGGATTCCATCACCTCCCGGTGGCGGGCACGGAGTCCCTCCGATTCCTTTTCCAGGTCATCGATGTAGTCGGACATGTCATCGTTCTCGCCGAGCCAGTCCTCCAGCCACCGCCTTGCCTCAGATCCCATATAGGTTTCCAGAAGGTCCAGGAAGTCCCGCTCCCCAAATATGGTCTCAATCCTGCTGTCCGGCAGCTGCATCACGTTTGCCATCCCTGCCTCCCATCTCGCCAATCATGGCGTCAATCCTGTCCCCGCTGTCAATGACGTACACCCTGAACCCAAGGCGGCGCAGCAGCCTGTGCCTTGCACTCTGGATCGGCCGCGGCTTTCTGCCGGGGGCCTTTACCTCCGCGAATGCGATCCTCCCTCCCGGAAGCAGCACCAGGCGGTCCGGAACCCCATCGAATCCCGGAGACACCCACTTCGGGCAAATCCCGCCCGCGGTTCTCACCGCACGCACCAGTTTCTGTTCTATCTGTTTCTCCCTCATGAGTTTTGTCCTTTCTGTCCGAATCATACCCGATTGGCCTGTGCCATAAAAAACACAGGTATTTCAAGGCTCCACGGGACTTTTGTCACGTTGTCCTTTTTGTCCCTATAGGCATCGGGATAAATTCATCTGTACCAAAAAACAGATAAATAAATAAAATCTTTCTTTTTGCCTTTTATATGTGCCCGGGACAAAAAGGACAAAAGTCAGGTGCCCGGTAAAATCAGGCATTTGGCGCGTCCCCGCCCGTCCCGTCCGCCTGTGACATTGGCGTGACAGAAGG
>CANRND010000049.1 GCA_947631905.1 uncultured Clostridia bacterium
ATCTTAGACCGCTTTTGAAACTGAACTTTTCAGAAAAAACAAGTGTTTCAAGGGGTTTGAAATTGTTCAAATTTATGGTAAAATGAAAAAAGTATAAATTGAAGTTTAAGGGGGGAAATGAATGGGATTTTGGATCTTCATGTTGCTTATGGACTTAATTCTTCCGCTGACGATGGTTGCTTTTGGCAAAATGTTCATGACAAGATATCCCAAGGATATTAACGCCGTGTTTGGGTATCGAACCGCGATGTCAATGAAAAACAAAGATACATGGGAATTTGCGCATAAGTATTGTGGAAAACTATGGCTTAAATGTGGATTGGCATTATTGCCATTATCAATCGTTTCTCTGATATTTGTGTTCAACAAAGGAACGGATCTGATTGGAACTGTTGGGGGAATCGTTTGCGCAGTGCAGCTTATTCCGCTCATTGGGTCAATTTTCCAAACAGAAGCTGCACTGAAAAAACATTTTCAAGGGCAATCGTAAGGTTGCTCTTTTTGCTTGAATAGATATATTGCTCCATTGCTTTTTCAGTGAATATAAAATTTGCCATTACCCTTTCCTTTGTATGCCATGTTTTTTCTCAAACTCAAGAATTTTTTCGGTTGGCTTCTCTACATATTTCTCAAATGCTTTATGAAGTGGCTTTGGTCGTAGAAACCTGTGGCCAAAGCTGCTTCTGTTATGGCTTCGGTTTTGTGGATTAAGCGTTGTGCCTTGCGGATGCGGTTCTGCATTTGAAACTCATTTAGGGGATTTACCACATTCTTATCAATGCACAGGCTAAGCAGGGTATAACGGTCGCGTGCGGAAATGCTATGCGGCACATATGGGAATATGGCAAATGTTTCGTTTTCCCTATAAACCTTTGTTTCTTTATCTATAGTAAGGGCAACGGAGCCGTCCAGTATGATGCCGATCGTCAGCACGGAAACATGATTATGCAGCGGGTAGGATATCGTTGAGTTCTTGCAGAAGATCAGTTCAATGCCTGTTTTGGCGCAGTATAAGTAGCGGATCTTGTTTGTTGCCACAGTTTTCCTAGCAGTCTGTTTCTTGTTTTATAAATTTGCGTTATATTTATAGCGCTTTCTATACAAAGTAGTTTTTGCAGGCACTACGATTATAGCATATCAATGTAGAAAAAGGAATCATGGAAAAGGTTTTGCTGTATGGAAATTTCCTGAAAGGCCATGACGCTCTTCACACAAACTTCACAGAAGTGTGGTAAGATGTCTTATCATTCATTCGATGGAGGCGGGTTATGTACCAGATCTTAGTTGCGGAAGATGACAGGGATACGCATCAGGTCATCTGTGAATTTTTGAAAGAGGCGGGAAGATTGTATTGCATAAAGGGAGCGTCCGGGGCGGGGAAAAGCTCGCTTCTTTCCCTGCCCGCAGGGCTGGATGTCCCCGACTGCGGCACGATCTTTTATGAAGGGATGGATCTTGCGAAGATGGACCGGGACGATTACCGGGCCAGGAAAATAGGCGTGATCTTCCAGAACTACAATCTTCTGCGAAACGCCACCGTAGCGGAAAATATCATGCTTGCGGTGAATATCTCGGGGAAACGGATCGGGATCGACGAGGTTCGCATCCTGCTGTCCCAGGTGGGAATCGGGCCGGAAAAGGCAAAGCGGAAAACGTCGAGGCTTTCCGGCGGGGAGCAGCAGAGAGTCGCGGTCGCGCGGGCAATCGCGGGCGGCGCCCCGGTCCTTGCGGCGGATGAGCCGACCGGGAATCTTGACGCGGAAAACGAAACGGCGGTCATGGACATTTTTAAGCGGCTGGCTCACGACAGGGGAAAATGCGTGATCGTCGTCACCCATTCGCAAAATGCCGCGTCATACGCGGATGAAGTAATGCTCCTGAAAAACGGCGGTTTCGCGCGCGGGATCCGGTAATGGACTATTATCTTAAAAAAATAATAAGAGCTATTGAATTGCTGCGAATTTAGCGGTAAAATAGCATTACTAAAATCCGTGCAATGCACAAAAATAAGGAGCGGCTCGATGGAAATTAAAAGGGATTCCTACCTTGAACAGTTAAAGATACGAAAAGATAACGGAATGATCAAAATTATCACGGGAATAAGGAGATGCGGAAAATCATTCCTTCTATTTGTATTGTTTAAGAAGTATTTATTGGAGAATGGCGTGGATCGTGACCACATCATTGAAATTGCCTTAGATGGCATTGAAAATGAGGAGCTGCGGGATCCGAAGAAGTGTTATCAGCATATTAAAGATGCGATGAAAGATGACCGGAAGTACTATCTGATCTTGGATGAAGTGCAGTTTATGCCGCGGTTTGAGGAAGTGCTGAATAGCCTGCTTCGGATCCGCAACATTGATGTGTATGTGACAGGCAGCAATTCTAAATTTTTGTCTAGCGATATTGTGACTGAGTTTAGGGGAAGAGGAGATGAGGTTCGGATCTATCCGTTGTCTTTTGCGGAATTTTATGCGGCTTTTGATGGAGAGTATGACGAGGCCTGGGAGGAATATATGGCGTACGGCGGCCTGCCGCAGGTAGCGCAATTTTCTGTGGAACGCCAGAAGGCGGAGTATCTTAAAAATATGTTTGCGAATGTTTATATCAAGGATGTGGTAGAGCGGAACAAGATTCAAAATGTTGAGGAACTTGGAACTTTGGTGGATATTCTTGCTTCTGCCATAGGGTCGCCTACCAATCCTACCAAAATAGCGAATACCTTTAAAAGCGAACGAGGCGTCAATTATAGCAATAAGACCATATCCAGGCATATCGATCATTTGGCGGAGGCGTTTTTGATCTTTAAGGCGGATCGATATGATATTAAAGGCAGAAAGTATGTGGGGGCAAATCAGAAATATTATTTCTCGGATATAGGGCTTAGAAATGCCAGGCTGAACTTCAGGCAGCAGGAGCCCACCCATATCATGGAGAATATTGTTTACAATGAGCTGCTTGTGCGCGGATACAATGTGGATGTTGGCATTGTGGATGTATTTGCAAAAAATGGGAAAGGAAAGAGAGACCATAAGCAGTTAGAGGTTGATTTTGTGGTGAACCAGGGAAGCCAGAGATATTACATTCAAGTGGCTTATGACATGGCTTCCGAGGAAAAGCAGGCGCAGGAACTTAACCCGTTCCGAAATATTCCGGATTCATTTAAGAAGATTGTCATTGTGAATGGAACGAAAAAGCCTTGGAGAAATGAGGAAGGATTTGTGGTCATGGGCATGAAATATTTTCTGCTCAATGCGGATAGCCTGGAATTTTAGCGTGACAGTTCAGCTTTCGGCTGGACTGCTGCTATTTTTTGCAACAAAAAATGTAACATTTCATATAAAATGTTACATTTCCTGGTTACACAAACTATATCGGAGCGTTCCGGAAATACTTAACCCCTCTCTTCAAAAAAATTCTTTGGATTTTATCT
>CANRND010000050.1 GCA_947631905.1 uncultured Clostridia bacterium
ACCTGTTCCTTGGACACCGGGGCCAGGTAGCTCTGGCCGCTGAAATACTGGGCGAAGCCGTCGTTCGGCGCGCCGATGGGGAAGAAAATCGTGTTTTGATATTTGTCCTTCTCCGTCAGTGCCGGTTCTTCCTCGTTCCAAACGTTTTTTGCCAAACGGAACACCGCCCAGGCCTTGGGCCAGCCCACATAGAAGCCCACATGAGTCACAATGGCGGCGATCTCCGCCCGGGTCACCCCATGGGCCTTGGCGTTTTCCAGGTGGTAGGTCAGGGACGAATCCGTGATCCCGGAGGACATCAGCGCCACCACGGTGAGGATGCACCGGGTCTTCAGGTCGATGTCGGGGTTGTTCCAATTCTCGCCGAAGAGAACATCGTCATTGAAGTGGGCAAAATCCGGGGCGAAGCTGCCCAGCTGATTCCGGCCGGCGGTTTGTGTGATCTTTTCCATTATTTTTTCCTCCTAAATATTCGACTAAATTTCGTGTTCTGCATGCGGTGGTTATCTCCTGTGGTTCGTCTGGGTCTGCCTGAGCTGATAAATTAAGAAATCCAGTCTGTCCAGCCGCTGCTGGGCCGCATGGACTTCCTCCAGCAGCGGCCCCCGATGATTTCGCAGCAGGCGTATCTGTTCCCTCGGATCGGTGCCGGACAGCACGGTCTGTATCTCCCGGTCGGTCAAGCCAAGGCCGGAGAAATCGCAAGCGGTAAACTCAGTTGTCATGGAAAACCCTCCTTGCAAATAAAAAAGCATGGGATACGGAGTGTTTCCTCCCGCCCCATGCTTTATTGTAATCAAACTTTTCGCTTGTGTCCAATGCCTATCTTCTTTGCTCATCTATGCCCCAAAAGCATTTTGCATGCTGGATAAACTGCTCCGTGGCCAGACTGGTGGGCTGATTCCGCTTCCATGCCAGGACGCTGTGCCAGTTTATCGCACCGTACAGCGGTCGCATGACCAGCTTTTGAGGATCGCAGAAGGGGATGCTGCCTTGGATACACAGTAGATAGCCCAACCCTTTTGAAGCCAGCACCGCGCCCATGTTGGGGAGCATGATGCCGTAGCGCAGATTTTCTTCTCGATAGTACTTGCCCAGCCAGTTGATGATGAACTCCTTTCGCCGTCGGGGATAGATCAGCGCCTGACCCGCGAAGTGTTCCGGACGGATGGAATCCACGGTGGCAAGCGGATCGTCCGGGCGCATATAGACTCCGTAGTGTTCGATACCGTTCATCTGAATATATTCATACCGATCCATGGCGATTGGCTCCAGCAGTAGGCCCAGATCCACTGTGCCATGATCCAGCCATTCCTTTACCACATCCGCCGTCCCGGAGAAAAAATCGAAGTGGACAAAGGGGTGCTCTTGGCTGAACTGCGCCATGCACTCTGCCAGCGTGTCCATTGCAGCCAGCTCCCCATGGCCGACAACAATGGTGCCATGGAGATCACCCTCCCGCTGAGTCAGTTCCTGTTCCGTTTTGTCCGCCAGGGCAATCAACTCTTCCGCCCGGCGGCGGAGCAGAAGCCCGTCTCCGGTGAGGAGCATCTTCCGACCCTGATGGTCGAACAGCCGCACCCCCAACTCCTCCTCCAACTGGGCGATTTGCCGGCTGAGGGTGGGCTGGGTGATGTGCAGCACCTCCGATGCCCGGGTAATGGTTTCCTCCCTTGCCACGGCCAGGAAATAGCGCAGTACCCGCAGTTCCATAAAATGCCTCCCCTTTTCTCTATGACGCCCCCAAAACCAGTTTACCGCAGGCGGGCGGAAAAGTCAAGGGAACATTGCCTTTTGAGCATAATTAACTTTCCACTTTAAGTATTGGACATAATAGCGTCTCTGTGCCTATAATGACCACAGAGGCAGGGAAAACCCGGTATATTCCAGGAAAAGTGACATAAGGAGGAAAAACAATGAGTGGCGTAACCATCGCATGGGAGGACGTATTCAGCGTCGTCTCTCAGATCCAAGGCTGGCTCATCGGCATCGGCGTGGTGCTGGTGGCCCTGATCGTTGCCCTGATTGTGGCCGGCAAGGCCGGGAAGGGCAAGGCGGGCTTTGTCCGCATCCAGTCCGCCATCATCGCCGTGGCGCTCATCGTCGCGCTGATCAATGGCATCGTCTTAGGCCCCATGCAGAGTTTGCTTTCCACCGCTCTGGCTGAAACCGGTACGCTGTCCGATGCCACCGTCCAGAATTCCAAAGACGTGGTAGAGGAGGTGGCCGGCGAGGGGATTATCCTCGCAAAGAACACTGGCCTGCCTCTCACGGGAGTAACCAACCTGAACGTGTTCGGCTGGGCCTCCACCAATCCCGTTTACGGCGGCACCGGCTCCGGCACCGTGGACGCCTCCACCGCTGTCTCCCTGCTGGGTGGCCTGGAGAATGCGGGCTTCTCGCTGAACAGTGAGCTGTCCGATATGTACACCGCCTATCGGGCGGATCGTCCCGCCATCACTATTAACGACGGACAGGAGTGGACCCTGCCTGAGCCCACTGTGGATTCCTATACCGACTCCATCTTGTCCAACGCCAAGGCGTTCTCCGACACCGCGCTGATCGTCATCGCCCGGTGCGGCGGCGAGGGCGCTGATTTGCCCCACGACATGGGTGCCGTCATGGACGGCTCCTATCAGAAGGGCACTAAGTACACCCGCGCTTCCTACACCAACAACGGCAGCTATGATGACTTCGCCCCCGGTTCCACCTACCTGGAACTGAGCCAGACCGAGAAAAACTTGGTAGAAATGGTATGTTCCAACTTCGACAACGTAGTAGTGGTCTACAACGGCTCCAACCCCTTGGAGATGGGCTGGACCGAAGATTACGACCAGATCAAGGGCGTGCTGCTGTGCGCCAGCCCCGGCGCCACCGGTTTCAACGCTCTGGGCAAGATTCTGAAGGGCGAGATCAACCCCTCCGGCAAGACAGTGGATACTTGGCTGCGGGATGTGACCGCCGCCCCGGTGTACAACAATATCGGCCATTTCGCCTATGACAACGTGGAGGACGTCACCTCCGCCGCTCTGGCCGCATGGGAGAAAGCCGACGGCGTGGTCTCCTTCGTGAACTATGTGGAGAACATCTATGTAGGTTACCGCTATTATGAGACCGCCTATGTTGAGGCCCAGGAGAACGGCTATCACTTCGACTACGACGCCACCGTCATGTACCCCTTCGGCTACGGCCTGAGCTACACCACCTTCACTCAGGAGTTGGGGACCCCCACCGTTACCGAT
>CANRND010000051.1 GCA_947631905.1 uncultured Clostridia bacterium
AGCGATGCTTCTTCAAATTGGCTGATACTGAACATCAGCCGCCACTCGATATCTTCATGTATCGGTTCAAAATGCAAAGCAGAACAGGCTGCGCAGAGTTTCCCTTCCCGCTTATCTCCACCAACCATCATCGCTGTGGGGCCGTATGCACCACCAATAATGCCGACACAGACGGCGTCATTCCTCGCAGCAGGCGAAAAGGAATCATCAGCCGGTGCAATTTCAAGAGGCCTGTCCCCATCAGCGCAGTCCTGAATGATGATCTTCTCCTCCGGCTCCGGCATAAGTGTATAGCTCATAACAACATAATGTGTCGGATAAACATAACGGTCAGAACCAAAACAGTTTTTTGGCAATATCTGCTTCTCCAGTTCCTGCACCGTCAGGGTGTACTCCTTGCCGCTGACTGAATGAGAAAAGGTGAAAGAATCGCCGGGAGCGTGAGTTTTGAAATGCGGTCCGGGAATCCAGTATGGCTGTTGCTTCATTGTAATGGCAAGCGTTTTGATTTGTGGGCGGCGTTTAGTTCTCCAGAGGAAGGCCCATCGGCAGATTGTCCAACCAAAGGTCGTATCCAAACCATAGTGATCCGCAGCCCATTTAGCCTCCAACTCATTAAACTCCCCATCCGGCAGGCACGGATTGAAGCAGACAGCGCAGCCGTGATTGGTCTGCAGTGTTTTCCCATTTACTGTCAGTGTTGGACGAAAATCCAAAACCAAAGGATTTTCCAGATCTATTTGTTCCTGCTGCTCCCTCGTGAAGTTTTCACAGGAATCAATCTCAGGATCCAAGTGCCATTTTTCCATAAATGCGCGAATTTTGTCCGCTTCAACCTGCATACAGAAATCTACAACCAGCCCCTTGCTGCATGAGTAAGCCGCAGGAATTACCCAACGATGTCCTGCCCAGTCAAATTGCTTATCAATCCTGATTTCCGTTCCGGCTCGGTCTTTTCCATGATGTCCCCAGAAATTCCCGCCAAAGTAGACCTTCCATTCCGACGAAGCAAGTTCGACCGTCGGGTTCATGTCAGCATCATAGTAATCTTCTGTATATTTTATCCTGCTGTAATCGAAAGACGCTTGCAGGGATTTGATGTATTCCCAGGGCTGTTCCATGGGAGAAAGTTTCATCTTTTCGGCAAGTTCACTCAGGGTTTGCTGCCGCTCCTGCGATGGCGGATTGTCCTGCAGGAATGATTCGAATCGCGCTTTATCCCATTGCCATGCCTGCTCCAATGCTGCCGCATCACCGCAAGAGAGGAGCAGGCGCAGAAAGTCTGAGAAGTCCTTTGCCAGAGGATGCACGAAATCGGGCGCAATGTTCATGGGACTGACAGCGAAAACCATGGTTCCAAAGCCCCTGATGCAGCAGAAGTGAATGCCATCTACCCCTGCCCAGCCAAAGATGGAAGCACCTTTGGGAGTGCAAAAGTATGGTGTATTATCTTCTCTGCGACCAACCCCCACAGCGGAAAGGTCGATATTGCTGCGAAGAAATTTCTGAAATCCCGAATCCATTGAACTTTTCTCCTTCCAAAATCCCGATTTTTCGCTCTGCTACACTCCTCGCCAGGCGAGAATTTCATAACGCCTTCTTTGGGCAGCTTTTCACACACTCCAGACAGAGGATACACTCCGTTCCGTTTTTTCTCTTTCTGGAGTTATCTGTTATATCTACGTCCATAGGACATACACGCTTACACTTTCCACATGAGATACACCTGCTTTTGTCGCACGTTATCCGCAGCAAGGAATAATAACTCATAGGTTTTAGGAACACCGTGACAGGACAGATGTATTTGCAAAACGCACGATTGTCCTGAAAATAATATGCGAGTGCGATGCCAACGATGTAGTAGAGCAGATTTCCGATGATAAACGACCAGAACATGATCCGTTCCATATTGCCCACATGTGCCCAAAATAGAGCCAGCACAAAGGTAAGTGACAGCGCAAATGCAATATACCGTATCCAGCCCAGCTTTTTTCGCGGCTGTTTTGGATGTTTATATGGCAAAAAATCCAATACCATCGCAGTCCAGCAGGCATAACCGCACCAACCGCGACCGAAAAGCAATGGACCGAATATTTTTGCCACAGCGTAATGTATCGTCGCTGCCTCAAAAACACCGGTGAAAAGGTAATACCAAAACCCCTCTATCTGCATATTCTCATTACAAATCAGGCCGAGATAAACCAGCATATAACATCCAACCAGCAGTTGCGTCACTCGACGTGCGTACTTATAATCCCACATATACAGGAAAACCCCCAGAGCAATCGAGATACCAATATAACTGAAATTGAACAGGTAAAACAAATTATCTTTCGTTAGCCAGAGTGAGACGGCTACTGTTTCAAATATTGCCAGCATGGTCGCTGGCAGAATATATTTTTTCATTTTCCTATGCCTTTACAATTACCGATTTTTCGCTGCGGTTAACCTCCCGCTTGTGGGAAGTTACCTGAATTTCTCCAGCCGCAGCAGTCCTTCGGCATCCGGCGTGGAGATCCCGTTTTTATAATCGTATAAAATACTTTGAGGCTGCAAAACTTTCACCTCATTTTCGATGAATTCTGGCGAATAGTCCTTAATATTCGTAGTTCGGAGTGTTGCCGCGATTAATGCAGAAACCTCCCTTGCATCCTTTTCCTGCAGTTTTCTTATTTTAATGATTATTCCCTCCAAATACTGATTATCTGTCTTTCCCGCTGCGGCTGTATCTTACCAATCCGGAAATCAGCATGGCGATCGCTGATATTGCCAGGTAAACTGCACCAAACACAAGAAATGCAGTCTCTCCAAATTCAAAGAACATCCATGTGCCTGCCACATACAGAACCGCCACCGCAGCTGGCTGCCACCAGCGTTTCTTAATCTCCATGCCTGCGTAAACACCCGACAAAACCGAGTATGCAGGATTCACCGCATACCACAGGAGAAAACAGACAGCCATCCCGGCATCTGCCGGCGCGAAAGTGACCCCCAACCATGGGAGTCCCCACATAATGATGACGGTAATGATAAGCCATAGGAACAACACCTTTTTCATTTTAGCGTCCTCTCATTGATCTGTGACCCGGTTTCTTCCCTCCTGGAATAGGTCAGCTCCACGTCATATCCGAGAGACTCCATCATGCGGATAAAGGTTTTGTTGACCACATTGTCACCCTTTCTGATCAGCCTGTTCAAATAGGACGGGGTAATGCTGATCTCC
>CANRND010000052.1 GCA_947631905.1 uncultured Clostridia bacterium
GCAGGTCGAGCAGGATCAATCTTGTATCCTTTGGCCGAGCAGATCTCTTCGAGGACGGATTGGAAGTCCGCGCCCTTGTTGGAGCTGAACGCACCAGGGACGTTCTCCCAGACGATATACCTTGGATATCTGCCATCAGTTGCACACCTCATTTCCTTTACGATCCGGACGGCTTCATAGAAAAGGCTGGAGCGGGAGCCGTCCAGACCTTCCCTCCGGCCCGCGATGCTCATGTCCTGGCAAGGGCTGCCGAAGGTAATGACATCCACCGGCTCAATCTTCCCACCGTCCATCCGGGAGACATCGCCGTAATGCTTCATAAACGGAAGCCGCTTTGTGGTCACCCGGATGGGGAACGGCTCGATTTCCGATGCCCAAACGGGGGTAATGCCGGAGAGCAAGCCGCCAAGAGGGAAACCGCCGGAACCGTCAAACAGGCTGCCGAGGGTCAGTTTGTCATGGAGCATTGACAACACCCCCATCCCAGAAATCAAAAAATGCGCTGTTCTGCGAGAGTTCCGCATAACGCGCACATTTTCCAGCGACTTTTCTTTCAATCCAATCCGGTGCTTTTCCAGTATCGTTATATCTCCCATACTGTCCAAACATACAAAGCATTCCAATATTCCGCGCTTTTACTGCATCTTCAAAGGTATCAAAATAGCCAAGGTGTATCTCTTGCTGGCAGATTTTTATTCTTGCCCGGAATTTGCGCCTTGGCGGATAATAACTCACGCCACTGACACCGGAAGTATTATTTTTCTGCAGCGGCTGGTTCATCTGGTTCTGCTGATGTGTACAATAACGGATATTGCACCTGCGATTGTCAAATGTGTCCAGATTTATATGGTCTATTTCATAGCCCGGCCTGTGTTCAAACAGATAATCATGGAGGGTTCGTCCCTTACAGTCAATCACATAATATTGGCTGCCATTTCCTTTGCTGCCCAGATAAAATTTAACTGTACGAATCTTTTCGACCATATCGGCATCTATCACAAAAATCTGACCGCTTGCCAGTTCCCCATAGGCTACAAGGCCGTCTTCAGAAAACCGATATTTTACATTACTCATCTGCAATTACCTCCGCCATATCAAGTGCCTGTTCGTAGGTATGTTCCTTTCCATCCCGGATCAACAGCACACCATCCGCACTGTTGCCATGCTGGTTCATGTAACGCATAACTGCCACATCTACAAACTTTGGTTCCAGTTCCACCCCATAACAGATCCGCCCGATCTGGTCACAGGCAATCAGCGTGGATGCTGAACCCAGAAACCCATCCAGTACGATTCCATTTACCTGTGTGCTTTGCTGTATCAGATACGCAATGAGAGGAACAGGTTTACTGGAAGGATGACCATGTCCGTCCTCTTTTGAATTCTTGATTCCATCAAATTCAAAGACGGCTTTCTGTTTCTGGTCTCCATACCACTTGTGCTTTCCATCCTTTCTCCAGCCAAAGATGATCGGTTCCATGTTGAACTTCCAGTCTGTCCGCATCAGCGGAGCCCTGGGCTTTTTCCAGATGAGTCCGGCGCCGACCTTGAACCCGGCATCCTCAAAGGCGTCATAAAACACACGCGCTTTCATAGTGGCGTAAAATTCATAGATAGAAGCGTCAATGGCCATGGCATCTTTGAAGTTCGTAAATGCTTTCATGAGGAACTCGTAGGCCTGGGCATCCTCCAGATCGTCGTTTGCGATCCGCCCGGACTGGCTCTCCAGTTTAACAAAATACGGGGCGTCCGTGCAGACCAGGTTGACCTTCGTGTCTCTAAGAAGCAAACGGAACGTCTCCGGGTCTGTGGAATCCCCGCAGATGACGGTATGTTTTCCAAGCCGCCAGATGTCACCTGCTTTGGAAAAGCAGGGCTTCTCCAGTTCCGCTTCCACATCGAAGTCATCTTCCTTCGCCTCATCATCTGTACCAAACAGGTCTGCCAGTTCCTTTTCATCAAAACCGGTCAGCAGGGGATCAAAGTCCATACCCTGCAAGGACTCAATCTCCACCCGCAGAAGTTCCTCATCCCATCCGGCATCCATCGCCATGCGGTTGTCCGCAATGATATAGGCTTTCTTCTGCGCTTCCGTCATTTCATCCACAAAAACGCACGGAACTTCTTTGTATCCTTCTGCCTTTGCGCCGATAAGACGTCCGTGTCCTGCCAGAACGTTGTAATCTCTATCAACAATAATCGGATTTACAAATCCAAACTCCCGTAAAGAAGCCCGAAGCTTGTTTATCTGCTCCGGGCTGTGTGTCCTTGCATTATTGATATATGGGACAAGCCGATTAATATCAACCAACTGGAATTCTGTAATTGTTTTATGTTCCATGCTGCACCTCCTTCGGCAGAATTGTACGGATTCTTTGGACGATTTTTGAAATAGTCGAATGTGAAACATTATTTATCCGCCCTAATTCGCACATAGACATTCCGAAATGCTCATACAGAATATATAATGTGAGCCAGTCTGCTAACGGTATGGCTAATTCATGTTTGGCGGCATGCGGATCAAACAATCCCGTACTAATCGCATGAGCATTATTTTCAGCAACTGTACACCATTCGAGATTTGAGAGGGCATTATTCTGTTTGTTGCCATCTTTATGGTTTACTACAAGATTTTGCCTTTCTCCAATCCACGCATTTAGCATCATTCTATGTGCCTTAAGATGTTTTTTGATTCCATCTATCGTGATGCGATACGTAACATAGCCATACTTATCGATTGATCCGTTTAGTTTCATTATCCTGTATTTTTCAACTAAATTTCCTGCCTTGGAATACTGTCTGTGACAAATTGAATAGAAGTTCCCGTAGCGATCACAAACATAACAATCGTTCTCTGGGCAAAAATGATAATCATCCACACCGAGAGTCTTCATCTGTTCATCAACCCAAATTAATGCTCCTTCCGAATGAGATGTAGTTTTCATCGCACCAGCCCCCATTCCGCAAATTTCTCAAAACCGCCAAGGCTCCGGATGTATCTCCGGGCAGTCTCCACGATTTCTCTATAGGGGATGCCGTCCACCGTATCTTCCCCGATGGCGCAGCACAGTTCCACGGGCTTTCCCGTTTCCTGCGCTTTCAGCC
>CANRND010000053.1 GCA_947631905.1 uncultured Clostridia bacterium
TAAATCCGCGGGCCTTTTCAAAAGTGTGCTTAAAAGTGTTTTCGAAAGTGTTCATGTCAGAATCTCCTTGTGTAAGATTGTCGAAAAAGCGAAAAGTTCAATTTCTCAATGCTATATAAGGCGTTGAAATCCTTAAAAAATAGCGGTTTTCAAACAGTTCAAAATATAAACCCCTGTGAACCTTTCAAAATTCGGCGTGTCACGGTGGCAAGCGGGTGGCATTTCCACCCACTTGCTATTGCCGCCCGTAACTTTTTATATCTGTATGATTATATCACGTTTTCCCGCTTCCTACAACGCATATACGCCCATATAAGCCTTTTTTCGGCGCACCTGATAAAGAATACCACAATGTAAAGAAACGCCCATATAAGCCGCTATTCCCGCCGTTTCAGTAAGCACACCAATATTCCAACCAGCAAAGCAATCACTACCACCTGATACCATGAAATACCCGCTTGTGCGGGGGTGACGATCTGCTGTCCTGCTGTTTCCGATCCTATGTTCACATTGATGTTCAGGGTTGTTCCTGCTGTATCACTTGAAACGCTTTCTTCCGGGGAACTTTCAATCTTAATCGTTTGTTCAATCGGCTTTCCGTTTTCTACCCTGTCAACGGGAATAACGATTGTCTGAACGTCAGGCTGCTTTGAAGGTTCATTTTCCGATTGCCCATAATAATTATTGACCGTGGACGTATTATTTGAATCATTCGTTGTCGTGCGCCGGGAATTATCGGTTGTTGTGTTCATTTCCGTTGAACCATTGTTTGAATTATTTGAACTCCCGCCATTTTCTGAATTGGAAGGGGTTGATTGCGGAACTCCCGTTGTTCCCGGTTCGGGCGATTTCTTGTCCGATTCTGTCGGCGTATCGTCCTTTGTTTCATCCGATCCGTTTTGTTCCGGCGTTTTATTCCCATCATGGTTTTCTTGTGGTTGCTGTTCATCGTCTTTCGGTGGTTCGGTGGGTTCGCTTTCTTCGGTGGATTCGCTTTCTGTTGGGGGATCGGTGGCGGTTGGTTCTTTTGGGCTGTCAGGCTCTTTTGATTGTTCTGGATCGGTTGTTTCAGGGGTATTTTCAGGTTCAGGTTTCACAACTTCAAAATCCAATTTCAACAAAGCATTTTCCTGTGAAGGTTCAATGTCGGGAATATACGGGTTTTCTTCAAAATCATAATCGCAAACCCATCCTTTTGGGGTAATATTATCTTCCTTGAACAATTCAACTAATTGTTCAATGCTATCCTGTAAATCAGCGGTTGCACCGATCCCGTTCCCAATATCAGCGCCCGCATATTGGGTTTTGTTGTTATATAGCTTTGTATTTTTCACCTGAACGAAAGAACGATTCCCAATGCCGCCCCCATAATTGACAGCTTCATTTTCTGTTATCACGCATGAATCAATATAACAATTCGCCCCGGCAAACACAGAAATTGCGCCGCCGTAATTTTTCGCATAGCCGCCTTTGAAGGTGCAATCCGTTATATTCGCCGAGCAATCGTTTCTAACGGCGATATGACCGCCTGAAACGGATGTATTATCAAAAAAGCTGCACCCGGTAAATGTGGCATCTGCCGTTTCCACCTGAACCGCTCCACCTATCACCGATCCTTTTTCGCCTTTGCAATTTTGGAAAATACAATTTTCTGCTGAAAACCCGCCTTGCGTTGTTATCATGGGAAAACCCGAAATATAATTTCCCCCGTCAAATATAATATTTTGAACTTCCACCCCATACCCTGCAATCAGGCGGGAATCTTCATTTTCACGCCGAACCGTAATTGTTTTATCAGCGCTGCCGAACGAACCGTTAATTTTTATTTCGCCGTAAATTATAATAATATCTCCATCCTTTGCTTTCTTCATCGCCAACGTAAAACTGCTTGCATCAAAAACGCATTCTATGTTTCCTTCTGCATTTGCGTGTATGCCTGAACTGAATTCAAACAATAAAAGCACGCACAAAAACACCGAAAGCGCCTTAAATAATTTCCTTTTCCTGCTCATAATCAATGTACCTCCTGAAAAATGAATTTTATTCCGCATAGCGGCAAAGGATATTATAACAGGGCTTTATATAACGCTTATATACGGCGTTTTTCGGTTCGATTGATAACTTCATCACCACCTTGCGCAAGGGATAAAAAAAGCACCTTTGAAGTTTACTTTTCAAAAGTGCCTTTTCTTTATTTTGTCAATTCAGCAAGCCGGGAAAATGCTATAACAAACCATTGAAAATTTTTTTCTTCCATCGGTGACATACTCCAATGATTCCAATATCGCCATTGTGAAAAGATAGCGTTTCCCAACGTCTGCAAATCAATTTGCTTAATGATCCGTTCCAACGCCGCATTATCTTGAAAAGCCCTTGTTCCGGGAAACGCTTCTTCTAACGATTTTCCGCAATCCATTTCAAACCCCAAATCTGCCATTCCGTCACCCACGAATGAAGTATCTTCAAAGAAGAAAAACGGGGTTGTTTTGTGGTTCAAATACATCTGTTGCCACACCAAAGCGAAACGCCGGATTTTCTGCTTATTGGCAAGCGGCGCACGCTTTATATTTGCCATATCCGGGCGGCGTACTGTCAACGTATCACCATCAAAACAAAGCGTTACTTCCCGGCTATCAGGACGAACCCCCATGCGATCAACCCATGTTTTGGGAATAGACAATTTACAGGTATATGAATTCTTGCTTGCATTGCCGCCAGCTTTCCCAAAAATAACATTTGCATTCCGTTCTTCCACAGTTCAAAGCCCCCTTCAATATCCTTGAACTATATTATATGCTATTGGTAACGAATAGTCAAGCATAAAAATACCCCCGGAAGATGTCAGTAAATTTCTTCCGGGGGTATTTAGGGAACTATCAGTCATGCACCCCTTCCGTTATACTGTCCACGGCTTCATTGACGGCATCCGTCAAGCCGGAAACAACGCCGTCCAAATC
>CANRND010000054.1 GCA_947631905.1 uncultured Clostridia bacterium
AGACTTCTCCCCAGCTGCAACAGTCCTCCCGTTGATGGACTGCAGCATGTAGCCATCCCGAATATCATCGTCACTGAGCATCTCCATTACCGTGTATACGCTGCCATACGGGAGTCCGGTGAACAGCCTGCTCTCCCCTGTCTTCAGTGTGAATTGAGCAACTCCATTCACAAACGCAGATGGCTCGGTCGCATATTGGGTACGGGTCTTGAAGTAGGACTGGATTGGCCTTGTCTCGTTTGGTTTCTTGGTAACCAGGTCGTAGTGTCTCACATACCGATAAGTGTTACCTGCATGTGCACTGTCATAGGACCACGATGTCGTAGTAACCGCCGCCCCTGCAGTGGATTCAGTGTCGTCTACCTCTGTCTTTGGGATCAATTCGGCATCGAGCACCCAGAAGGTCTGCGTACCTTTCGGGTGGGTATCGTCCGCCTTACGGTAGATATCGCGGACTCCAACGGTTCCCTGTTCCATTCCAGTTGGATCGTCTACGTAGGTTGTCCGGCCGGAGCGGCTCAAGGTCTCTGTGCTGGAATAGATCCTGCGGGCAAATTCGCTGTCTGCGCCTTTGTCATCATCGGTGTTTGCAGGCAAGTAGAGATAATACAGTGTTTCTCCTGACTGAACTTGCTTTTCTACTCCATTAGCATCAGTATATAGGGTCTGTTCAAAAAGTCCAGTCTCAAAATGCAGGGAAATAGTGCTCTAGGGTGGTTGCAACATAATATATAGCTGTAAAATCCCGAAAATGGCGCAATATCTCCTTAATCTTTTGACCAAAAATTTTAACTATAACTCTATTATCATGCCCACTTCTGCGCTTCAAGCGTTTTGCGCTGCTCATCTTCGAGCTTGAGCTTGTGCCGGACGTTCATTGCTATGATGTCCAGGCAAGCCTCGCTCTTCGCGGTTTCATCAAGACGGCACATTATACGACCCAGCGAGTAGCGACGCTTCAGATTGCCATTGCGTCCTTCGATGGCATTACGCTTGCAGCTATCCTCATAGGCAATCTGTTTATCCTTTTTCGTCTCCTCAGGGTCCTTCTTAGGCCGACCTAGCGGCTTGCCAGTAAGACGGATTCCACGTTCCTTGCAATAAGCCCTGTTCTGCTTTGTTCTGTAAATCTCATCAGCAAGCACTGCTTCAGGGTAATAACCATGGCGCTTCTTGTATGCCTCCACGGTATCGATCAGGTCAAGTGACTCATTGAAGTTAGACCAGCTTGTCTGCTCCAAGAAGGTATACCCGTCTACGTTGGACAGATGAAGCTTTTGCCCAAACTCGTACGTATTCGGTTTCTTGCCACGATAAATCGGCCGCACGAAAGGTTGACTGAGACTCACGATTCTGTCTTCACAGGTATGCTTTTTCTCATCGTACATCTCCTTCTGCTGAGCATAGAGAGTAGGAATCACGCGAAGACGATCTTCGAGATACTTCGGGAACTTTATGTCGTCAACAAGAGCCCTTAGCTCTTGATATCTTCTATATGCGAGGTCTACGTATCTTAGTTGCTCTCCAACTGCAGTTCTCATCTTTTGCGCACTGCATCTCCTGGCTTTTGAAACCTCAAGGAACTTTTTGCGTGCCACTTTTGAAGAGTATGGTAGCATCTTGCCGTCATGCGGCACCAAAAGCCAAATAATACCAATCGCCTTCTCCAAGTGTTGACGCGCCTGATTGAGTAAATCAACATCCACAGGGTATTTCATATCCTGTGGGACAGCTGTGGCATCCATTATGAGAGTTCCTTTGTTGGGCTTCTCTGGCATCATAAGAACGTTGTTACAAGTAACAGGAGTTTTACAGTCCGTTGCGTTGACTTTACCAGACTTGTCCTTTTGGTCGGAACCTCTGCGAGTCCGGTTCGGCTGAACTGATGTGGAGCCATCCGGGGCTCCTGAGGCGGTTTGGACGTCCTCGCCGCATGCTGCTGGGGCTTTCCCAGCCAGGTCGCTTTCATGTGCTGAGCCAGCCCCCTGGGGCTGGCTGGTTGCCTGCTCGATCTGGCCGGGGGTGCTGGTGTTTGGGATGGAATCGCTATCAACATTGGAAGGCGATGAAGCGATATGTGTTATGTTTCCAATGCTATCTTTCAGATCATTACGATCGACATTTCGAACAGGCTCCGTTATACCTGGAATACAGAGGTTATCGTTGATCAGTGATAGTCCTTCTACGGGAAATCGAAGCAAGAATGCTTCAAATTCTGATTTGCTAATATCTGGAATATCGCTGAACTGATTCGCACCGGCAAAATGTGCGATGTACATGTTCTCGTGCAGCTGCGCTAGAGTCTCTTCCATGGTGAGGTCCAGATACGCACGGACATAAGCGCATGTAAATGCCAAACGAGACGAATGAGCATGACGCCCTACGTCTACCGAGATATTCTCTCTGTAGACATCGTCAACAAGATCCCAGTTTATCATATCGGCCATGCGGCACCACCGGTTGTCTTTATCGAGTATTACGGTAAAACAAAAATTCATCTCTGTGGCTATCACCAGTTGATTTGGGTTCTCGTTGTACATGGAATCTCCCCCAGAATGGCGTGTTTTTCAAACGGACACATGATTTTTTCCAAAATAGTCTATCAGAATTCTTCCGGATTTGCAACTATTTCTTTCGAATTCGACGAAAAATGGCCCTTTTCTTGGCCGATTATCTAACTTTCTGGACTTTCCGAACAGACCCTATCTGGACCTGAACACCCAGACCGTGTCCGATATGCCCCCGGCGGGCTGCCCGGACACCGTGACGCCGGAGAGCGC
>CANRND010000055.1 GCA_947631905.1 uncultured Clostridia bacterium
GGCAAAAACATGCGGAAGCTCACTCCTCCCAAATGCTTCTAAGTCCCGCGCGTCTGCCGGTTTCGCCACAGCGGCAAAAAGATCCCCGCGTGAAGCGGGGAAATTCTTTTATTCTTCGCTTAACCGCCACTTCTTCGGCCGTATCGCCGCGATAGTATCTTTGTAAGTCATCCCGGGCGAGTTACATATCTTTTTTCAACTGTCTGCGAACTACTATGTAGTAAATGGAGATCGCAAACGCGATAATGGTGCAGATCATCGAGATCCACGAGATCGACGTGATCGTGAAACTGATCTGCGACATCATCGAGAGCACGTTTTTCAGTCCGTCGATCTGCGCAAGTTGCCCTGATACGACGGGCATATTCAGAACACCCAGTGCGATCGACGGAATGGCGACAAAAATGAGGAAGAAGAGCCAGCCGAGCCAAATGGGAATGGCAAGTTTCACGGTCGGGTTCTTGTCTTTCCTTGCGAGTTTCACAATGAGTTTCAGAAGAACATATGCCCACGGGATCATGGAAAAGATCATAAGCCCTGCCATGCCGTAAAAGACATAGACCATATAACCGCGGACAGAATCGGAAAGTAACTCGTCCAGTTTGTCTTTCAGCGCGGACGCAAGTTTGTCTTGGCTTGAACCGCTCTCCGCATCGCCGTCTGCAAGCAATACGAAGTCGTCCGCCGCTCCGCTCTCTTCGCCGTTTTCCTTTTCGCCCTCCGTGCCTCCGCCGTTCTCCGTGGCGCTGAGTGCCTGCGCGAGAAGTTCCGCGATCAATTCATCGGGATCGATCGTGCCGTCCTCATTTGCGAGAACGTCCAAAGTGTCGCGGATCGTGTCTTCGATCGCGGCCTTGTCCTCTTCGGAAAGTTCCACGTCCTGGAACTCTTCGTATCCCTCTTTCCCTGCGGAGTTTCTTTGGAAATCTTGATAGACTTCGTCTACCGTATCCATGATATTTTCGGTAACGGTATCGATGTCGCTGCCGCCCGCAAACACATCTTCGATGAGCTGATCGGTCTTTTCGCTGATGTAATCATCGGTAAATCCGAGTCCTTCGAGTTTTTCCGTCACTTCCTCTTCCGACATCTCGGGACCGTCGTCTTTCGCCAAAAACTTTTTAATGTTGTTCTTGACTTCGCCCTTTACCGTATTTTTGGCGACCGATTTTACCACTTTCTTGGCAATGTTGTTCAAATCGGGCATCAACTGGGCGATGATATTGTTGATATTGGTATCGAGGATCTTATCAATGGTTTCGTCGGCAGAGGTAAAGGCTCCCAGCACATGGCCCGCCGAAAGAGAAGCCGAAACTTTTATTTTTTCTCCCTCTTCCCCGATCACCTCGTGAGCGTCGAAATCAAGGTTCAAGTTGGAGCCGACCAACTCCTGGAACTGGTCGGCGGTGATGGTATATGTAAGATCGATCTGCCATACCGGGCCGAAGAAGTAGCAAAGAATGGAAAGCAAACAGCACAGGGCGATTACAATGTTGAGGATCCAAACAATTCTGCGCTTCCCGCGCGCGCTTTGCGAATTTTCGTTCATAATACACTCCCAAAAAAATTTGCTATCATTTTATCAAATCCAACGGCACTTGTCAACACTTTTGGGGCATGCGGAAAGGGACAGTTGGGCGGGAAATGCTATGCGGCTTTACTTTTTTTGGAAAACCGTCTTGACAGCCCGCCGAAATCCGTATATACTTTAACCGAGAAATTCAATAGGGGGGAGCTATGACCATCAAATTTTATGAATTTGGAAATTCCGTTGTTTTCGACAAGCACGAGCTGAAAAAGGAGTCGGGCGTTTGGGAAGAGGGGATCTCCGTCGGCGACAGGGTCCTTTATCACGATTCGATGAACGGCACTCGCCCGCTCGGGCATGTCGTTTCCATCTCCGAAGACCGGGAGTATCTTCTCGTGCGGCTGGCGAGCTATGAACTGTTCATTATCCTGCACAAGGTGCATAAAAACGAGTACATCGTGCTGAAATCGGACATCTGCACGGCGTTGGAAGCGTCGGCGAAGAGCTATTACGAAGGCACATGCGAATTGCAGAACGTCTATTGGGAAACCGATCCCGAGGGCGGCAAGCACGTCGTTTTCCTTTGGTATCTGCACGCAGAACGCCGTCTGCATGCCGACGTCGTCACGCTCGAACCCGACAGCGGGACGGGGGAATTGGTCGATTACATCAGCGGCAGATACGAACTTACGGAATAGCGAAAACGCGCGGAGTGCCGCGCGTTTTTTTCAAACGGCGCGCTTCTCAAAGTCAAGACACGCTTACGCCTAAATGCCAAATGGATACTCTTTCGCTTGATTTTCATGTTGGTTCATGGTATAATCATTATACTGATAAACAGGAATTTAGCGAGAACAAGTAAGTAATGGAGTATAAGAATATTTTACAAGTCGATTGCCGCAAATCATTTCGTGAATGGCTCAGCGTTTATTCAGAACAAGAGATAGAATGCTGGGTTAATGTAAAGCGCGGGAAGCCTGTTGACAACACCCACTTTTGGTATATTGATGCTGTGGAAGAGGCACTTTGCTATGGTTGGATAGACAGCACTCACCGAATCATTGACGGAAAGAGGTTGCAGCGCTTTACGCCCCGTAAAAAGGGGAGCAAATGGACAGAACTAAACAAGGAGCGAGTTCGCAGATTAGAAGCTTTAGGTCTTATGACTGATGCGGGAAAAGTAGTTCTCCCTACTATGGGAATTCGCAGTTTTCATATTGATCCTGACATTGAGACGGCGTTGAAGGC
>CANRND010000056.1 GCA_947631905.1 uncultured Clostridia bacterium
ACCGTTTTCTTGGCATTCGGCTGCAAATATCCGTATACCTTTTTGCCTTTGAAATTGCGGAGCTGCGATTGCAGTTTCAAAATAAGTTGCTCGAGCTGCGGATCAAATTGATTATTATTTTGCAGCTCCGACAGCAGATTTTTCATCACACCTTCCGCTTCGGAGCGCAGTTTGTCACGCACTCGAGATTGCTGCTGATACAGATTTTGCAATTCATCTTTGTAAATATCATTTGCAAATGTGCTGCGGATTTTTTCGATACCTTTTTCCGTAAGATAACCTTGTTTTCCGTCAGCGGAGTACACCACGATATGGACGTGCGGATTGGACTCCTTGTTATGAAAGGCGGCATACCAACGAATATTCTCGGGCGCAATCTTTTGCGCCGCCGCTATATCCGAGATATGCCGCCGCACTAAATCACGCCAATGTTCGAGGTCGGTATACCCCATTCGTTCCGCGTCCTCGCGCTTCAACGAAACAATATGCGTCCAGATTGCGCCCTTGTGATTCGCTACCTCTTTTGCGACCTTGTCCAGCACTATCAGCTTATCTGTTTCCGAGAACAGTCCGTGTGAGTTCGGACGGGAATCCAGATAGTTCATAAATATCTCACGGTCAAGCTCACGGCTTGTTTCCTGATTTGGAGTTGGTTTTTCCACTCCCTCACGGGTTGCGATATATTTGATATAGTTACCGAACTTCTTGTGAGCGTTTGGCTTGATGTAGCGGCTGGTGACAATTTTTTTTGGCAATATTCACCTCCAAAGCAAAAAGGCGAGATTGCTAAAAAACAGTCCCGCCGTATTTTATATTATTTAATTGCTTACAGATCCACCGATCCATTTATGCTGTCGTTCACAACATAATATGCTTTCAGCTTATTGCCCTCTGCCTTGACATAAACCTTGATGCTCTTAATCTGCTTGCGAGTTCCGCCGCGATAGGTGTCTTTGCACATCTGCGTGATTTCGGACAGTGTATAGTCTTTATCACCGCTTTGAATTACGACCTCGTCGGATTTGCCCTTTGCGGATTTCTTGACGGTACGCTTTGGCGCAGTCGCAACGGTTTTCTTTTCCGTTTTGGCAACAGTTTTTTTGGTCGTTGCTTTGGGTTTGGCGTTTGTTTTAGAAGCAGATTTCGCTACAGTCTTAGACACAGCCTTCTTGGTTTCCGTTACGGGAACGTTCTCCGCTTTAACATCAACGGAAGTCGAAGCCTTTTTTGCGGTACGAGCTTTTGCGGAAGATTTTGTCGCGGCGGCTTTTTTAGAAGCGGTCGCCTTTTTATTTTCCGCAGTCGACTTCACGCTTTTCTTTTCGGGTTTGGCAGCCGTTTCCTTGATGGGCTCGGCAGCGGTCTTGCTTGCGGTTTTTTGAAGCCGCGCTTGTTGCAGAATTCTTTTTTCCTCTCGGCATAAGAATTTCCTCCATTTTTATTTAAGTGTATCACGACACAAAATAATTGTCAAGTACTTTTTCGCGGTTTGTTGACATTTTCTCTTATTCGTGATATAATATTATCAAATATAAAACCTCGGAGGAACACTATGCAAGGATTTATAGAGGCTGATTGGAAACTTTTCAGAAATAAAATAGGCGAATGGCAAGAGGCATACATGGACAAGCTGAATAAAGAGTATATCGAATTACTGAACGGGGACAAACTTCCCTCGGAGAAATTCTGGGAACTGGAAAAGCGGATTAAAAATGACAAGAAAAGTGCGGGCGTTATGTTGGAAATGACACGATCACAATTCATTCGGAATATCGTTCACCTTATAGACGATGGTGCTATTACATTTGATGACCTTAAAGAATTCAGCGATGAATTAAAGGAGTCTGTGGGCGTTTTTTTAGATAGGAAGTAATAAATCATTCGTTCTGAAATTTAACCGCGCTCTCGAAACTAAGCGCACCGTTTATATGCCGCACTTCGTCAACGCACATAGAGTGCAGCTCGCGGAGCGTATCTTCATCAACCTCATTCGCAGCGGCGATTGTATGCGCGAGCTTTCCGAGCTCAACCGCAATCTTGAAAAGATTTCGGTTGATCCGCTGTTCCGATCCGTTTATCACAGCTTCCACCGAAGAAGTGATACGCGGCGAAAGATAATTCACGTTCTTCTCTTGCTTGAGGAAGCCGATATAGAAATTGATCGCCTTTTCAATAAACTCGCTTGGAGATTTACAATTGTCCGTTTCGAAGAGATTTTTTATCTCATCAAATGTTGACGGATATACCCACAACGGAACGCGGATTTTGGTTTCATGCTCCATAAAAACTCCTTTCGGCCACCTATAAAATGGCTTGACCGCTTGTCAAAACGATTTAAGGGTTCACCCAAAACCACTTTAACAGGCAGTTACAGCCACCTTATTGTCTTGGCATTTATTTCAACAAATCGTTCAAATGCGGCGGGCTTTGCCCGACGCTGTGACTGCCGGGTTCACCCGGCTTTAACTTGCATTAAAATCATACCCCCAAACCGCTCCCGCGCCAATCGCGGAGCCGTTACGCAAACTCCGCGAAAATCGCCCCAAATCGGCGCGGGAACGGCTCGGAGGTAAAATTATCCGACCTTTGCTGAAAGACTTCGGAAAAGGCGCGGCAACCGCCTTAAAATCGGTCACGGCAGATTATTAGGTTTCTCCGCAAGGGGTTTCGGCTTTTGCGGGCTTTTCCGCTTTGCGGAAATCTCAATGAACTCGCGGACGTTTTGAGGTACAAACTTGCTGT
>CANRND010000057.1 GCA_947631905.1 uncultured Clostridia bacterium
CTACTGTTTCCCATAGTAGTACTGCTCCCCGTACTTCCCTCCGTAGCGCCCATACCGGCCGTAGTAGTACTTCCCGCCGTATTTCTTGTAGTAGTAGCCGCTCCCGGCTCCACCCACACGGTTCAGCACGATCCCTAAAAGCGGGCATCCCGCCCTCTCCAGCTGCTGCATCGAGTGCTTCACCATCCCCTTCGGCGTCACACCCCCATGCACCACCAGTACCGCACCGTCGCACAGGTTCCCGATCCGCTCCCCGTCCGACACCAGCTCCAGCGGCGGGCAGTCCAGCAGCACGTAACGGTATTCCTCCGCAAGGCGCCCTAAAAGCTCCTCCATCCGCTTCCCCTCCAGCAGGATCGACGGGTTCACCACGTTCTCCGCGTTTACTATGAGGTCCCCCTCCCCGTACTCCGTCTTCCATACCGCCTTCGGCAGCTCCACCGCCCCTGACAGGTAATGCGACGTCCCGTACAGCTTCCCGCCCCCTTCCGGCGTGATCCCGTACCTCCCCGCAAGCACCGACTTCCTCAGGTCCATGTCCAGCAGCACCGTCTTCGTACCCGCCAGCGCCATCTGCCTCCACAGCTGCATCGACACGAAGCTCTTCCCCTCGTTCGGCATCGTGCTGATCATCATGATCTTCTTTATGTCATTCCGCAAAAAGCTCAGGTTGATCCGCAGGCGGCTCACCGCCTCCTCCACCGCGTACGGCGGCTCCCCGAGGCCCGTGATCCTAACTTTCCCCATCGGTCCCCTCTCCTTTCCCTTTCCTCTTCTTCCTGCCGCCTCCCGGCAGCACGTGCTTCTTCTCTTCCTTCCCGTCATGCTCCCCAAGGTCGCTCTCCGGGATCACCGCAAGCGGCAGCACCCCGAACGCCGCCTCCACGTCCTCCGTCGTCTTCAGCGTGTCGTCCGAGATAAACCGGAACGTCAGCACCGCCATCACCAGCAGCGCGAACAAAAGTGCGCCGATCATGATGTTCTTTGTGTAGCTCGGCGAGCTCGGGCCCTTTGGCGTCACCGCCGACTCGATCAGGCTCGGCTCCATCGTCCCCATCAGGTCCGGCAGCCGCGACACCGCCAGCAGCGCCAGGCGGTTCGCGATCCCCTTCGCCTCCTGCGGGTCCGCACTCTCCGCGCTGATCACCAGGATCCGCGTCTCCGATGTCGAGCTGACTTCTATCATGCCCTCAAGCCCTTCGTAGGTATAGGGCAGCCCCAGCGTGTCGATCACGTCCTCCAGGATCGGCCGGCTCGTCAGCACCTCCGCGTAGTCCTTCGACAGCGACGTACCCAGGTTCAGGTCCGCCAGGTCCAGGATCGAGTCGCTGTTCGCCGACACCATGTAGACCTTCGACGTCGCCGTGTACTTCGGCGTGATAAAGAAAAAGGTCACAAGCCCCAGCAGGATGCCCCCCGCGATAAAGGCCGCAAGGATCCATCCCGCGCGGCTGTAAAAGTAATAGAGCAGCTCCACGAGGTCGATCTCCATCTCGTCCCCGTCCCGCGCCGTCTGCTGCCGTATGATCTCCGTATTCTCCTTCATGCTTTCCCATGTTCCCTTCGTTCTGTTTATTTTTAAAAAAGCGCTTCTCCCTGCCTGTCAGGATCTTCCGCCGGCATATCCTGCCGGCCGCCGCATCCTCAGAGACTGGCGGTATGTTTCTTCTGGTCTAACTTTTTTGATTCAGTTCTGTTCTCAGGGTTCCTCCTCCAGGTGGTACAGCTCCGTCATCACCCGCAGGACGGACCCCTCATCCGCGTAGAACCGCGCGTGGTTCAGCCCGTCCGCCTCCGAGCGCTCCTCCGTGTGCTCCCCTTCCAGCGTGAAGATCCCAAGGCTCCTCCCCTGCTCCACACGCTTCGCGAGCCGCGACAGGTCCCGGTCCGTCATCGTCGTCACCGCAGCGCCGCCGAGCTGGCGGTACAGGTCATTCACAAACGAACCGCTCTCACGCGTCCGCTCCTTCACCTTCTCAAGGAACCCTTCCAGGTACTGCCTCTGCCTCCCCATCCGGCCCTCGTTGCTCCCGTCCCCGACATTCATCCGGCTGCGCACGTAGCTTACCGCCTGCTCATCCGTGAGGAGCACCCGCTCCCCTTCCTTTAAGGACGGGTCCGCTTCTGAGAAGTCCCCTTCCACCGTCACTTCCACGCCGCCCACCAGGCGGTTCAGCATACCGATGTCCTCCATGTTCAGGCAGTAGTACCCGTCGATCTCCAGGCCCCCCAGGAACCGCGACACCGCGTATACCGTGTTCTCGCACCCCTGCTCCGGCGTGCCCCCGTACCAGCTCGCCGTGCACAGCGGCATCTGCGCGCTCGCGTAACGGCTCCCGTCCGCGTTCATCATCCACACCTCCGCCACCGTGTTCCGGTCCAGCTGCAGCAGCGCGTACGTCTTCTCCGTACGGTCGAACACCGCCAGCGCAAGGAAGTCCGCCATCGGGCCGTGGTACTCCTCACCCGGCGCGCTCCCGCTCCCGTCCGTCCCGACCAGGAGCCAGTTCTCGACCGCGTGGTCGTACGTGTAGCGCTTCTTTCCAAGCTTCACCTCCCCGCGCACCTGCCGCGGGATCACCAGCTCCGTCTCTTCCTCTTCCCTTTCCAGGGGGCTTTCCCCCGCGCGCTTCCGGGCCAGCTGCCCTTCCGCCCGCTCAAGGACCAGCCACAGCGCCAGGACCGCGGCCGCCGC
>CANRND010000058.1 GCA_947631905.1 uncultured Clostridia bacterium
GGTGGCACAACCGCTGACCGGGAGGGGCGGTCAAGATCTCCACGCCCTGTCCCCCAGGGAACGGGCGCGGGGTCAAACGTGCGAAAAAAGCGAAATCAAACGGGGAATATCCCCCTGCGGGGAAAGGAGGCGGTTTTCATGGCGAAGGACGGTACCGCCAGAGGCGGCGCAAGGGCCGGCAGCGGACGCAAGTCCAAGGCTTTGGCCGAGAAACTGGGGAACGGCAATCCGGGCGGCAGGAAGCCGACCGATGCCGACCTATCCGGCGAGGACATGCCGGAGGTCAAAAGCTACATGAGGGAGCGGCAGAAAAACGGTGAGGATTTTGACGCCGCGGATATTTTTGAGGAGACGTGGCTGTGGCTCAAGGAACGGGGCTGTGAGAAGCTGGTCAGCACGCAGCTTGTGCGAAACTATGCCATGAGCGTTTCCCGCTGGATACAGTGTGAACGCGCCATCTCCGAATACGGGTTCCTGGCGAAGCATCCGACCACGGGTCAGGCGATTGCCTCGCCGTATGTGTCGATGAGCCAGAATTACATGAAGCAGGTCAACAACCTGTGGTACCAGATCTTCCAGATCGTGAAGGAAAACTGCTCGGCGGAATTCATGGGGGCGACGCCGCAGGATGACGTGATGGAGCGTCTGCTCCGCTCCCGGAAAGGAAATTAAAAAATGAACATGACGACAGATATGCAGCTTGTCCCCATCGGCAGGCTGATCCCATATGTGAATAACGCGAGGACACACTCGGTTTTGTAAATCCCGTCATCATCGACAGGGATTACAACGTCATCGCCGGACACGGCAGAATCGCCGCAGCAAAGGAAGAAGGCATCTCCGAAGTGCCTTGTGTATTTGCGGACCATCTGACCGAGGCACAGAAGAAAGCCTATATCCTGGCGGACAACCGCATGGCGATGGATGCCGGCTGGGACGAGGAACTTCTGCGCGTGGAGATCGAATCCTTAAAGGGCATGGATTTTGACGTGTCTCTTACCGGTTTTGATGACAAGGAGCTGTCCGACCTGTTCTCTGATGAGTCTGACAGCGATGCAAAAGATGATGATTACGATTTGACGGCCGCTTTGGAAAAGGCGGCTTTTGTTATGCGCGGGGATGTCTGGACGGTGGGCAGGCACAAACTGGTGTGCGGAGACGCCACCAATCCAGATGATGTCAACCTTCTGATGGGTGACACAAAGGCGAACCTGATCCTGACGGATCCCCCTTATGGGGTATCATTTACATCTTCGAGCGGATTGAAGATCCAGAATGATTCCATCAAGGGCGAGGAGTTTTATAACTTCCTGCTTTCCGCTTTCAGGAATATGGCCGACCATCTGGAAAAAGGCGGTGCGGCCTATGTGTTCCATGCGGACACGGAAGGGCTGAACTTCCGCAGGGCGTTCGTGGACGCGGGATTCCATCTCGCGGGGTGCTGTATCTGGGTGAAGGATTCCCTGGTGCTTGGCAGGAGCGACTACCAGTGGCAGCATGAACCCATCCTCTACGGATTCATGCAGAACGGGAAGCACAAATGGTATTCCGACCGCAAGCAGACCACCATCTGGAACTTCGCCAAGCCAAAGCGGAACGCGAACCATCCGACCTCCAAGCCGCTCGACCTGCTCGGTTACCCCATTGGCAACTCCACGCAGGAGAACGCCGTGGTCCTTGACACCTTCGGAGGCTCCGGCTCCACGCTGATGGCGTGTGAACAGATGAACCGCGTTTGTTACACAATGGAACTGGACGAGAAGTACGCCTCCGTCATCCTTCGGAGGTACGTAGACAATACCGGGGATGCGGATGGCGTGTATGTG
Source organism: uncultured Clostridia bacterium (assembly GCA_947631905.1). Lineage (GTDB taxonomy): Bacteria > Bacillota > Clostridia > Christensenellales > Borkfalkiaceae > Gallimonas. The sequence goes on from CANRND010000058.1 coordinate 1,827, forward strand.
ATACGGAACGGAGAAAAGATCCCATACTCTGACCTCGTGAAAGAGGTGGATGCATAGAGATCCCTGTTGTGTACGATGCACAGAATCCCGCACAGTAATTTGTCAGCTATTCCACACGGATCCGCTTGCTATTTTTGCGCCTTTGAGTGATGAATGTAGTACCGAAAACGAAGGAGGTACTTCACTATGACGATCAACTACAACGTAACAGGAAGCGAAAGGAAACGGCTGGCGGACTGCATCGCCGGATTCCTCGGCTGCGAAAAGAAATACCTGGGTGTCCCGAGCTGTGCCTACCGGGCGGGCTGCATCGAGGTAAGCAAAGACGGCATGGTCACCTTTGACGACAGTGCGGACAGCAAGGAGATCGAAGCTCTCCTTGAGGAGCTTGGGAAAGAAGGCTTTCATGCTGAGCCTGCCGCAGGGGAAACTGCCACGGCAGATACCGCAGAGGATAACGATGCTGCTGCGGATACCGCTGCTGAGAGCAAAAGCACAACACAGGATGCGGACACAGGCCTCACGGTGGAGATTCCGCTCGAGAAGGTATCCGTTGGGAATCTTGCAAAGCTGCTGGATGCAAAAGGAGCCCTCATCAAAAAGGCTCTGGGGATTGATGCCCTGCCCATTGAGATTGGAGAAAACACGGTAAAATTCCCCTGGTTCCCAGCTCTGCCGGAGCCGGATGAGGTTCCGGCATACACGCACTTCATCGCCGCGCTCTGTGCGATGAGCAAAAACCAGAAACGGATCACGGCCACGG